>NZ_JBIANZ010000023.1:0-1071 GCF_042875075.1 Streptomyces sp. NPDC003720 | reverse complement strand
GACAGGCCCTAGGTGTATTGATCACGAGCGTTGTTGACACCGGTGGGTCTTGAACATAGCGAAGACCTCCGATGTGGTGGAGCTGTCTAGGAACACACCGCACGGAGGTCTTCGTGTCCCACCGTAATGCCCGGCTGACGGTTCACGGCAGGCGGTTGCTGGTCGAGCGTGTCCGCTCGGGCCGCCCGGTTGCTCATGTGGCCGCCGAGATGGGCATCTCCCGCGCCACGGCTCACAAGTGGATCCGCCGCTGGCGAACCGAGGGCGAAGCGGGCCTCGCCGACCGTTCCAGCAGGCCGCGCACGACGCCGCACCGCACCGCGGCAACCGTGGAGGCCCGCGTCTGCCGACTGCGCCAGACACGCAAGCTCGGGCCGGCCCGCATCGGCCCTGCCCTGGGCCTGCCCGCCTCCACCGTGCACCGCATCCTGGTCCGCCACGCCCTGAACCGGCTGGCCTTCCTGGACCGGCCCACCGGCCAGGTCATCCGCCGCTACGAACGAGCCCGGCCGGGCGAACTGATCCACGTCGACGTCAAGAAACTCGGCCGGATCCCCGACGGCGGCGGCCACAAAGTCCTGGGCCGCCAGGCCGGCCGCGCCACCCGCAACCGCATGGGTTTCGACTACATCCACTCCGCCGTCGACGACCACAGCCGCCTGGCCTACAGCGAAGTCCTCAGCGACGAGAAGGCCACCACTTGTGCGGCCTTCCTGACCCGGGCCGCAGCCTTCTTCGCCACCTGCGGCATCGACCGGATCGAGCGCGTCCTGACGGACAACGCCTGGCCCTACCGCAAGAGCTTCGCCTGGCGGCAGGCACTCGCCGACCTCGGCGCGGCCGGCAAGCTCACCCGCATCTACCGGCCGCAGACCAACGGCAAGGTCGAACGCTTCAACCGCACCCTGCTCGACGAATGGGCCTACCAGCGGCCCTACCAGACGAACGACGAGCGGACCCAAGCCCTGGCAGACTTCCTCCACACCTACAACCACCACCGCTGCCACACCGCACTCGGCGGCCACCCGCCCATCAGCCGTGTGAACAACCCTGCGGGTCAATACACCTAGG
>NZ_JBIANZ010000022.1:2647-5078 GCF_042875075.1 Streptomyces sp. NPDC003720 | reverse complement strand
ACACAGTGGACGCGAGCAACTGAGGACAAGCCCTCGGCCTATTAGTACCGGTCACCTCCACCAGTTACCTGGCTTCCAGATCCGGCCTATCAACCCAGTCGTCTACTGGGAGCCTTACCCCATCAAGTGGGTGGGAGTCCTCATCTCGAAGCAGGCTTCCCGCTTAGATGCTTTCAGCGGTTATCCCTCCCGAACGTAGCCAACCAGCCATGCCCTTGGCAGAACAACTGGCACACCAGAGGTTCGTCCGTCCCGGTCCTCTCGTACTAGGGACAGCCCTTCTCAAGACTCCTACGCGCACAGCGGATAGGGACCGAACTGTCTCACGACGTTCTAAACCCAGCTCGCGTACCGCTTTAATGGGCGAACAGCCCAACCCTTGGGACCGACTCCAGCCCCAGGATGCGACGAGCCGACATCGAGGTGCCAAACCATCCCGTCGATATGGACTCTTGGGGAAGATCAGCCTGTTATCCCCGGGGTACCTTTTATCCGTTGAGCGACGGCGCTTCCACAAGCCACCGCCGGATCACTAGTCCCGACTTTCGTCCCTGCTCGACCCGTCGGTCTCACAGTCAAGCTCCCTTGTGCACTTACACTCAACACCTGATTGCCAACCAGGCTGAGGGAACCTTTGGGCGCCTCCGTTACTCTTTAGGAGGCAACCGCCCCAGTTAAACTACCCATCAGACACTGTCCCTGATCCGGATCACGGACCCAGGTTAGACATCCAGCACGACCAGACTGGTATTTCAACGACGACTCCCCCTGAACTGGCGTCCAGAGTTCAAAGTCTCCCAGCTATCCTACACAAGCCGAACCGAACACCAATATCAAACTGTAGTAAAGGTCCCGGGGTCTTTCCGTCCTGCTGCGCGAAACGAGCATCTTTACTCGTAGTGCAATTTCACCGGGCCTATGGTTGAGACAGTCGAGAAGTCGTTACGCCATTCGTGCAGGTCGGAACTTACCCGACAAGGAATTTCGCTACCTTAGGATGGTTATAGTTACCACCGCCGTTTACTGGCGCTTAAGTTCTCAGCTTCGCCCTGACGAATCAGAGCTAACCGGTCCCCTTAACGTTCCAGCACCGGGCAGGCGTCAGTCCGTATACATCGCCTTACGGCTTCGCACGGACCTGTGTTTTTAGTAAACAGTCGCTTCTCGCTGGTCTCTGCGGCCACCCCCAGCTCACCGAGTAAATCGGATCACCGAGTGTGGCCCCCCTTCTCCCGAAGTTACGGGGGCATTTTGCCGAGTTCCTTAACCATAGTTCACCCGAACGCCTCGGTATTCTCTACCTGACCACCTGAGTCGGTTTAGGGTACGGGCCGCCATGAAACTCGCTAGAGGCTTTTCTCGACAGCATAGGATCATCCACTTCACCACAATCGGCTCGGCATCAGGTCTCAGACACATGAGCGGCGGATTTGCCTACCACTCGTCCTACACCCTTACCCCGGGACAACCACCGCCCGGGATGGACTACCTTCCTGCGTCACCCCATCACTCACCTACTAACCGCTTGGTTCGGCGGCTCCACCACTCCCCTCAACTCCGAAGAGATCAGGGCGGCTTCACGGCCTTAGCATCACGATGCTCGATGTTTGACGCTTCACAGCGGGTACCGGAATATCAACCGGTTATCCATCGACTACGCCTGTCGGCCTCGCCTTAGGTCCCGACTTACCCTGGGCAGATCAGCTTGACCCAGGAACCCTTAGTCAATCGGCGCAAACGTTTCTCACGTTTGTATCGCTACTCATGCCTGCATTCTCACTCGTCAACCGTCCACGACTACCTTCCAGTGCCGCTTCACCCGGCAGACGACGCTCCCCTACCCATCACAGCCGGCGTTGGCCGTATATGCTGCAATGACACGACTTCGGCGGTACGCTTGAGCCCCGCTACATTGTCGGCGCGGAATCACTAGACCAGTGAGCTATTACGCACTCTTTCAAGGGTGGCTGCTTCTAAGCCAACCTCCTGGTTGTCTGTGCGACTCCACATCCTTTCCCACTTAGCGTACGCTTAGGGGCCTTAGTCGATGCTCTGGGCTGTTTCCCTCTCGACCATGGAGCTTATCCCCCACAGTCTCACTGCCGCGCTCTCACTTACCGGCATTCGGAGTTTGGCTAAGGTCAGTAACCCGGTAGGGCCCATCGCCTATCCAGTGCTCTACCTCCGGCAAGAAACACACGACGCTGCACCTAAATGCATTTCGGGGAGAACCAGCTATCACGGAGTTTGATTGGCCTTTCACCCCTAACCACAGGTCATCCCCCAGGTTTTCAACCCTGGTGGGTTCGGTCCTCCACGAAGTCTTACCTCCGCTTCAACCTGCCCATGGCTAGATCACTCCGCTTCGGGTCTTGAGCGTGCTACTAAAGTCGCCCTATTCGGACTCGCTTTCGCTACGGCTTCCCCACTC
>NZ_JBIANZ010000022.1:0-2552 GCF_042875075.1 Streptomyces sp. NPDC003720 | reverse complement strand
ACCCGGGTTAACCTCGCAACACACCGCAAACTCGCAGGCTCATTCTTCAAAAGGCACGCAGTCACGAGAACAAGGCAAGCCTTGTTCCGACGCTCCCACGGCTTGTAGGCACACGGTTTCAGGTACTATTTCACTCCGCTCCCGCGGTACTTTTCACCATTCCCTCACGGTACTATCCGCTATCGGTCACCAGGGAATATTTAGGCTTAGCGGGTGGTCCCGCCAGATTCACACGGGATTTCTCGGGCCCCGTGCTACTTGGGTGTCTCTCAAACGAGCCGCTGACGTTTCGACTACGGGGGTCTTACCCTCTACGCCGGACCTTTCGCATGTCCTTCGCCTACATCAACGGTTTCTGACTCGTCCTGTCGCCGGCAGACGACAGAAGAGAGATCCCACAACCCCGCATGCGCAACCCCTGCCGGGTCTCACACGCATACGGTTTGGCCTCATCCGGTTTCGCTCGCCACTACTCCCGGAATCACGGTTGTTTTCTCTTCCTGAGGGTACTGAGATGTTTCACTTCCCCTCGTTCCCTCCACACTGCCTATGTGTTCAGCAGCGGGTGACAGCCCATGACGACTGCCGGGTTTCCCCATTCGGAAACCCCCGGATCAAAGCCTGGTTGACGACTCCCCGGGGACTATCGTGGCCTCCCACGTCCTTCATCGGTTCCTGGTGCCAAGGCATCCACCGTGCGCCCTTAAAAACTTGGCCACAGATGCTCGCGTCCACTGTGCAGTTCTCAAACAACGACCAGCCACCCATCACCCCCGGAAGTATCCGGAGTGCACTGGGGCCGGCGACTGAGGAGAAGTTCATTCCCTCAGACACCCAACAGCGTGCCCAGCCGGCTTCCGCCCGGAGATCATGCGTTCCACGCTCTTACGAGCAGTACTAGCAGCCTCCGACCCGAGAAACCGGCCGAATAATCAACGTTCCACCCATGAGCAACCAGCATCAGACATTCGCTGATGTACTGGCCTCTGACCGGGCAAGCCCGGTAAGAAGTGCTCCTTAGAAAGGAGGTGATCCAGCCGCACCTTCCGGTACGGCTACCTTGTTACGACTTCGTCCCAATCGCTAGTCCCACCTTCGACAGCTCCCTCCCACAAGGGGTTGGGCCACCGGCTTCGGGTGTTACCAACTTTCGTGACGTGACGGGCGGTGTGTACAAGGCCCGGGAACGTATTCACCGCAGCAATGCTGATCTGCGATTACTAGCAACTCCGACTTCATGGGGTCGAGTTGCAGACCCCAATCCGAACTGAGACCGGCTTTTTGAGATTCGCTCCACCTCACGGTTTCGCAGCTCATTGTACCGGCCATTGTAGCACGTGTGCAGCCCAAGACATAAGGGGCATGATGACTTGACGTCGTCCCCACCTTCCTCCGAGTTGACCCCGGCGGTCTCCTGTGAGTCCCCATCACCCCGAAGGGCATGCTGGCAACACAGGACAAGGGTTGCGCTCGTTGCGGGACTTAACCCAACATCTCACGACACGAGCTGACGACAGCCATGCACCACCTGTACACCGACCACAAGGGGGCGCCTGTCTCCAGACGTTTCCGGTGTATGTCAAGCCTTGGTAAGGTTCTTCGCGTTGCGTCGAATTAAGCCACATGCTCCGCTGCTTGTGCGGGCCCCCGTCAATTCCTTTGAGTTTTAGCCTTGCGGCCGTACTCCCCAGGCGGGGAACTTAATGCGTTAGCTGCGGCACCGACGACGTGGAATGTCGCCAACACCTAGTTCCCACCGTTTACGGCGTGGACTACCAGGGTATCTAATCCTGTTCGCTCCCCACGCTTTCGCTCCTCAGCGTCAGTAATGGCCCAGAGATCCGCCTTCGCCACCGGTGTTCCTCCTGATATCTGCGCATTTCACCGCTACACCAGGAATTCCGATCTCCCCTACCACACTCTAGCTAGCCCGTATCGAATGCAGACCCGGGGTTAAGCCCCGGGCTTTCACACCCGACGTGACAAGCCGCCTACGAGCTCTTTACGCCCAATAATTCCGGACAACGCTTGCGCCCTACGTATTACCGCGGCTGCTGGCACGTAGTTAGCCGGCGCTTCTTCTGCAGGTACCGTCACTTTCGCTTCTTCCCTGCTGAAAGAGGTTTACAACCCGAAGGCCGTCATCCCTCACGCGGCGTCGCTGCATCAGGCTTTCGCCCATTGTGCAATATTCCCCACTGCTGCCTCCCGTAGGAGTCTGGGCCGTGTCTCAGTCCCAGTGTGGCCGGTCGCCCTCTCAGGCCGGCTACCCGTCGTCGCCTTGGTGAGCCATTACCTCACCAACAAGCTGATAGGCCGCGGGCTCATCCTTCACCGCCGGAGCTTTCGACCCCTGCAGATGCCTGCAGGAGTGATATCCGGTATTAGACCCCGTTTCCAGGGCTTGTCCCAGAGTGAAGGGCAGATTGCCCACGTGTTACTCACCCGTTCGCCACTAATCCCCACCGAAGTGGTTCATCGTTCGACTTGCATGTGTTAAGCACGCCGCCAGCGTTCGTCCTGAGCCAGGATCAAACTCTCCGTGAATGTTT
>NZ_JBIANZ010000021.1:0-41568 GCF_042875075.1 Streptomyces sp. NPDC003720 | reverse complement strand
TCTCGGGCTTTCCTCCGGGCGCTTCCCTTCGTTCTTGCGTTTCCGACTCTATCAGATCTTTTCTCGACCCGATTTCCTCGGTGCTTTCCAGGTTCTCGCTCTCGCGTTTCCCTTTCCGGCGGTTCCGACTTTATCAGAAGTTTTCAGCCGGTCTGACCGGCTGCTCATTTCTGAGTAATTCGGAGGAGTGCTTCTCTCGGCCGCGTCAGCGGCTCTTGGGAAGCGAGTAGATTCTAAACGATCAGCCCCGAACTTGTCCAGTTCTAGGCAACTGTTTGAATCTACCTCCCCGCTCGCGCCGTGTCAACGGCTCTTGCGGGGCGATGGAGAGACTAGCAGCTCAGAGACCGTGGATGCACATCAGGCGGCCGTGGGCACGGTGGAACTCCGTTCGGTCGCCTCGACGTCCCCCGTCTCTCCGGCCCGCACCGCACGGCCGCCCAGGACGAAGACGTACGCCAGGAACGCCAGCTCGGCCGCGATCCCGATGCCGATCCGAGCCCAGGTGGGCAGGCCGGACGGGGTGACGAAGCCTTCGATGGCACCGGAGACGAAGAGGACGAGCGCCAGGCCGATGGCCATGCCGACCGCGGCTCGGCCCTCCTCGGCGAGGGCGACCCGTCGGGTGCGCGGCCCCGGGTCGATGAGGGTCCAGCCGAGGCGCAGACCGGTGCCGGCGGCGACGAACACCGCGGTCAGTTCGAGCAGGCCGTGCGGAAGGATCAGTCCGAGGAACGTGTCGAGGCGGCCGGCGGACGACATCAGGCCGAAGCCGACGCCCAGGTTGAGCATGTTCTCGAAGAGGATGAAGAGCACGGGCAGGCCCAGGAAGATGCCCAGGACCAGGCACATCGCCGCCGCCTGGGCGTTGTTCGTCCAGACCTGGGCGGCGAAGGACGCCGCGGGGTGGCTCGAGTAGTAGGTCTCGTACTCGCCGCCGGGGCGGGTCAGCTCGCGCAGCTGGCTGGGGGCCGCGATGGTCGACTGCACCTCCGGATGGGTGCCTATCCACCAGCCCAGGAGGATCGCGACGGCTGTGGAGACGAGCGCGGTGGGCACCCACCAGCGACGCGCGCGGTAGACCGCGGCGGGGAATCCCTGTCCCAGGAAGCGTGTGACGTCCCGCCATGACGAACGGCGGGTGCCGGTCACGGCGCTGCGCGCGCGTGCCACCAGTTGGCTGAGCCTGCCGGTCAGCTGCGGGTCGGGGGCGCTGGACTGGATGAGGGAGAGGTGGGTGGCGGTGCGCTGGTAGAGGGCGACGAGCTCGTCCGCCTCGGTTCCGTTGAGCCGGCGCCGGCGGCGGAGCAGGGAGTCGAGGCGGTCCCACTCGGCGCGGTGTGCGGCGACGAAGACGTCCAGGTCCATGGGGTCTGCCTGCTCCTCGGCTGGTCGTCCACTGCTCGTCGTGGAGGCTCTTGTTGCCGTCAGCTTGTCGTACTGCGGCGCGATGCGCCCTCAGCTTGGCAGACTTGCGGTTCACGGGGCAGGCCAGGGGAAGGACGACGGGCGTGAGTGAGCTGGTGACCGGCGAGGCGGTGGCACTCGAACTGCGGCCCGCGAAGCTGCCGAGCAGGGCGTTGGCCGTGTTGCTCGATCTGGTCGTGGCGGTATTCGTGTACATGGCCGCGACGCTGGCGCTGGTGGCGGCGACGGCGTCCCTCGACGAGGCCGCTCAGGTCGCGCTGTCGATCGCCACCTTCCTGCTGGTGCTGGTGGGCGGGCCGATCGCGGTGGAGACGCTCAGTCACGGCCGTTCGCTGGGAAAGCTGGCGTTCGGGCTGCGTGTGGTGCGGGACGACGGTGGTCCCGTCCGGTTCCGGCACGCGTTGGTGCGCGGCGCCATCGGTGTGGTCGAGATCCTGATGACGTTCGGGGTGGTGGCCTGTATCGCCTCGCTGGTGTCGGCGCGGGGGCGGCGGCTCGGTGACGTGTTCGCGGGCACCCTGGTCGTTCGCGAGCGGATACCCGCCGGGCAGGCCGGTCAGGTGCCTCCGCCGCCGCCGTGGCTGTCAGGGCGGTTCGCCGAGCTGGACCTGTCGGCCGTACCGGACGGGCTGTGGCTCGCGATCCGGCAGTACCTGACCCGGATGCGGCAGCTGGACGCGCAGGTGTCCTGGGAGATGGCGCAGCGGCTCGCGGCGGACGTGGCGGCGCGCACGGCCGCTCCCGTGCCGCAGGGCGAGCACCCGGCGGCCTTTCTGGCCGCCGTGCTCCAGGAGCGGCAGTCCCGCGAGGCCCGGCTGACGTTCGGCGGGACCGGGTCCGTCGCGGCGGGCCCGTCGTCCTCACCCTTCTCTCCGGGAGTGTCCGCGGAGCCTGTGGGGCCTCCGGCGACGGGCGGCGGTGCGCCCGGGGGCTTCGCGCCGCCGTCGACGCAGCCGCCCGCGCCGGGCATCCACGGGTCCCCGGTCACCGCTGGGCCTCGGGTTCCCGTGCCGTCGTCTTCCGCGCCGGACGCACCGGTCCGCCCGGACGAGCCGCCGGCCGGTCGCCCCGCCACCGGATTCGCGCCGCCGGCCTGAAGCGTCGGCGGCTGAGGCGCCGCCGGCCTGAAGCGTCGGCGGTCGCTCAGTCGAAGCTGGACGGCGGTGACTGGAGGTCCTCCAGTTCGATCCCGGGCGCGGACAGGACCACGTCCCCGGCGATGTGCACGGTGTGGCTCTCGCCCGTGTCCAGGGCTGTGACCTGGTATTCGTCCACGGTCAGGGGGCCGTTGTCAGTGGCGTGTGCTTCGCTCTTCACCAAGGTCCAGGACTGGTCCAGGGTGCGGGGGGCGAGGACCGGGTCGGTGAATGCGACGAGGCGTACGCGGGTCGCCGAGGAGGGGGTGAGGCGCAGGAGTCGGGCGGTGGCGACGAGGAACGCGGGGGACGTGCCGGTGAAGGCGTGGGCGCGCACATTGCCTTCGGTGGCATGGGTTCCGGTGGCGTCGGTGCGGACCCAGGTGACGCCGTCGAGGGCGGCGCCTCGCACCTGCCAGCCTTCCGCGTGCAGTTCGAGGCGGATGGGGCGGCCGAGGTCGTCCAGGGTGAGGTCGACCGAGCCGCGGTGGTCACCGGCGGGGGTGGTCAGCTGGGAGACGTAGCGCCAGCCGGAGGGGCCGGGCGCGCACTGGAAGTGCTCTTCGGCGAAGGGGGTGTGATCGTGCGGATCGTGAAGCGAATATCGGCCGCGTGGCATGGGGGTCCTGGGTCTTGACGGGCCGGCGGTCCGGCTGCGGCTGCTGGTCCGGTCCGGGCCAAAGGGGGCAGGCCCCCGGCAAGGGGGTGCGGGGGCCTGCCTCTGCGGATCTTGCGGACCTGCTGCCGGGGAGCGCGGCGGTGCACCGGTGTGCTCCCCGGCGGGCGGGACTGCGGACTCAGTAGCGGTAGTGGTCCGACTTGTAGGGGCCGTCGACCTCCACGCCGATGTAGGAGGCCTGCTCGGGGCGCAGCTTGGTGAGCTTCACGCCGAGGGCGTCCAGGTGGAGGCGGGCGACCTTCTCGTCGAGGTGCTTGGGCAGCACGTAGACGCCGGTCGGGTACTCGTCGGGCTTGGTGAACAGCTCGATCTGGGCCAGGGTCTGGTCCGCGAAGGAGTTGGACATCACGAACGACGGGTGACCGGTGGCGTTGCCGAGGTTCAGCAGGCGGCCCTCGGACAGCACGATGATGACCTTGCCGTCGGGGAACGTCCAGGTGTGGACCTGCGGCTTGACCTCGTCCTTGACGATGCCCGGGATCTGGGCGAGGCCGGCCATGTCGATCTCGTTGTCGAAGTGGCCGATGTTGCCGACGATCGCCTGGTGCTTCATCTTCGCCATGTCCGAGGCGAGGATGATGTCCTTGTTGCCGGTGGTGGTGACGAAGATGTCGGCGGTCTCGACGACCTCGTCCAGGGTGGTGACCTGGTAGCCGTCCATCGCCGCCTGCAGGGCGCAGATCGGGTCGATCTCGGTGATGATCACGCGGGCGCCCTGGCCGCGCAGGGACTCCGCGCAGCCCTTGCCCACGTCGCCGTAGCCGCAGACGACGGCGGTCTTGCCGCCGATGAGGACGTCGGTGGCGCGGTTGATGCCGTCGACCAGGGAGTGGCGGCAGCCGTACTTGTTGTCGAACTTCGACTTGGTGACGGCGTCGTTGACGTTGATCGCGGGGAAGAGGAGGACGCCGTCGCGCTGCATCTCGTACAGACGGTGGACGCCGGTCGTGGTCTCCTCGGTGACGCCGCGGATCTCCGAGGCGAGCTGGGTCCACTTCTGGGGGTTCTCGCCCAGGGTGCGGTGCAGCAGCTGGAGGATGACGCGGTGCTCGTCGGACTCGGCGGTCTCCAGGCCGGGGACCTTGCCGTCCTTCTCGTACTCGACGCCCTTGTGGACGAGCAGGGTGGCGTCGCCGCCGTCGTCGAGGATCATGTTCGGGCCGCCGGTGGCGCTGTCAGGCCAGGTCAGCGCCTGCTCGGTGCACCACCAGTACTCCTCCAGGGTCTCGCCCTTCCAGGCGAAGACCGGGACGCCCTGCGGGTTGTCCGGCGTGCCGTTCGGACCGACGGCGATGGCGGCGGCCGCGTGGTCCTGGGTGGAGAAGATGTTGCAGGAGGCCCAGCGGACCCGCGCGCCGAGGGCGACCAGGGTCTCGATGAGGACGGCGGTCTGCACGGTCATGTGCAGGGAGCCGGTGACGCGGGCGCCGGCGAGGGGCTGGGCCTCGGCGTATTCCTTGCGGATCGCCATCAGGCCCGGCATCTCGTGCTCGGCGAGGGTGATCTCCTTGCGGCCGAACTCGGCCAGGGAGAGGTCGGCGACCTTGAAGTCCTGTCGGTTGTCGACAGTCGTCATTGGGAGCTGCTCCTCGGGGTTGGGTCGAGGGTGGGTACGGCTGGTCTGCGCGACGGCGGACACAGGAATGCCCGAGAAGAGGACACAGGCATGCCCACGTGCGCGCAGCGCAGTCCGTCGGAGGCCCTCTCTCCCTCGGCCGGTCCGCTTCGGGACCGCCCGACCGCCATCAGCAGCGACGTCTGGCTCCGTCCCAAGCTACACCGGGAGACGGGAGAGCCCCCAGTCCGCCTTCGACGAGTTCCCGTCAATCAGTGTCCGGCCGCGTGCGGGGTGGGGCCGCCAGGGGTGGCCTCCGGGTCCGGGCCCTTGGCGGCCTCGGCCTCGCTGTAGATGTCGGGTTCCAGGTAGATCACGCGGGCGATGGGGACGGCCGTCCGGATACGGGCCTCGGCGGCGTCGATGGCCCGGGCGACCTCCGTGGCCGTGTCGTCGTGCTGGACGGCGATCTTGGCGGCGACCAGCAGTTCCTCGGGGCCGAGGTGGAGGGTGCGCATGTGGATGATCCGGGTGACGGTGTCGCCGTCGACGATCGCGGCCTCGATCTTCTTGACCTCCTCGAGGCCCGCGGCCTCGCCGAGGAGCAGCGACTTGGTCTCGGCGGCGAGCACGAGGGCGATGCAGACCAGCAGGACACCGATGCAGACCGTGCCGATGCCGTCCCAGACGCCGTCACCGGTGAGCAGGGCCAGGCCGACGCCGCCGAGGGCGAGGACCAGACCGATGAGCGCGCCGAAGTCCTCGAGGAGCACGACGGGCAGCTCGGGGGCCTTGGCGCGGCGGATGAACTGCGACCAGGACAGCTTGCCGCGGAGTTCGTTGGACTCCTTCATGGCCGTGCGGAAGGAGAAGCCCTCGGCGATGATCGCGAAGAGCAGGACCCCCACCGGCCAGTACCAGTGCTCGACCTCGTGGGGGTGGGTGATCTTCTCGTAGCCCTCGTAGATGGCGAACATGCCGCCGATGGAGAAGAGCACGATCGAGACGAGGAAGGCGTAGATGTAGCGCTCGCGGCCGTAGCCGAAGGGGTGCTGCGGGGTCGCCTCGCGCTGCGCCTTCTTGCCGCCGACGAGCAGCAGGAACTGGTTGCCGGAGTCGGCGACCGAGTGGACACCTTCGGCGAGCATCGACGACGAGCCGCTGAACGCGAAGGCCACGAACTTCGATGCCGCGATCGCGAGATTGGCGCCGAGTGCCGCCACGATCGCCCTGGTACCGCCTGACGCGCTCATGTGTCCGCGTTGTCCCTTCGCCCTCGTCCGTCTACGCCGTCCAGGCGTGTACCCGTCTTTGCCCGTGCTTTGCCGGTGGGCCATTGTTGCAGCCCGTCCGGGTGGCGACGCGTCAGGTGTCCACAAGCCCGGTCATACGATCACAGTGGCCCGGAAGAGCGTGCCCGCGCCGGAGACCTCGGCCTTCTCGCCCGCGGGAACGAAGACCGACTGGCCGGGGGCCAGTCCGTGCTCGCCGGCCCGGACGGACCCGGCCGTGCAGAGCAGGATCTGCGGGGTGTCCAGGGTGAGGTCGTGGGCGGTGCCGCCCTCGGACAGGGCGTACCGGGAGAGCCGGAACTCGTCGATCGGGGTCTCGTAGACCTCCTCGCCGTCCGGGGAGGCCTCGGGGCGCAGGACGCCCGGGTCGCCCGCCTCGAAGCGGACGACGCGCAGCAGTTCGGGGACGTCGACGTGCTTGGGGGTCAGGCCGCAGCGCAGGACGTTGTCGGAGTTGGCCATGATCTCGACGCCGAGGCCGTCGAGGTAGGCGTGCGGGATGCCGGCGCCGAGGAACAGCGCCTCGCCGGGCTGCAGGCGGACGTGGTTGAGGAGCATGGCCGCGATGACGCCGGGGTCGCCCGGGTAGTGGTGGGCGAGGCCGGCGTAGGGGGCGTAGTCGCCGCCGAGGCGGGTGCAGGCGGCGGTGGCCTCGGCGACCGTGTGCGCCATCTCCTGCGGGTCGGCGGTGAGGACGGCGGTGAGGACCTCGCGGAGGGCCGCGTCCTCGGGGCGCGCCCGCAGCAGGTCCACGTACGGCTTCAGGGAGTCGACGCCGAGCCCGTCGAGCAGATCGGCCGCCTCGGCAGGGGCGCGGAACCCGCACAGGCCGTCGAACTCGGTGAGCGCGCAGATCAGTTCGGGCTTGTGGTTGGCGTCCTTGTAGTTGCGGTGCGGGGCGTCGACGGGGATGCCGCGGCGCTCCTCGTCGGCGAAGCCCTCCCCGGCCTGCCGCAGGTCGGGGTGCACCTGGAGGGAGAGGGGCGCGCCGGCGGCGAGGATCTTGAGCAGGAACGGCAGCCGCGGACCGAACCTGGCGACCGCCGCGGGGCCCAGTTCGCGCTCCGGATTCGCGTCGATGACCTCGACGAGCGTCCCGCGCGCGGTGCGTGAGGGGGCGCCCGGGTGGGCGCCCATCCACATCTCCGCCTGCGGTTCGCCGCTCGGCTCGACGCCGAGGAGGTGCGGGATGGCGGTGGTGGAACCCCAGGCGTAGGGGCGGACGGTGTTGTCGAGGCGGTCCATGTGGTTTCTCTGTCTCCGTACGTACGCGGCTCGGCCGGCGCCGGTGGTGTGCCGGTGCCGGCCGGTGTTCCGGTCATGAGGCGCGGGCGGCCCGGCCCGGGCGGGCCCGGATGGGCCGCCCTGGGCAAGATCAGGCCCCGGAAGCGAGCGCCAGGTAAACGGCGGCGAAATCCGTGACGGCGATCAGCTCCGCGAGGGTCTCCAGCTCGTCGCCCTCCTCCGGTTCGAGTTCGCTGACCGGCGTGTCGTGGCTGAGCGCCAGGTCACGGGCGGCGGGGGCGGCGGTGAGGCCGCCGATCGGGCGGTCGCGCAGCAGCACCACGCGCGCGTGCATCGCGGGCGGCTCGTCCACGCGGTCACGGAAGAAGTCGTCCGGGTCGGCGCTGGCCGCGAGCGGGCCGGCCAGCAGGGCGCTGTGCTCGGCGAGCGCCTCGGGGAGTTCGGCGACGAGGGCGGGGCGGCCGGCCAGTTCGGCGAGGGCCGCGACGAAACGGCGGCCTGCGGGCCCGGTCGCGGGGCCCTCCGTCCACACGACGGGGAGGGCGTCGGCGAGTTCGGCGGCGAGGGTCTTGGCCGGGTTGCTGTAGGCCGCGATGGCCGGCCCGCAGCGCTCGGCGATGTGGTCCAGGCGGTCGGCGACCTTCTCCAGGGTGTCCGGCGGCGCGTCCAGCAGTCCGATGCGGTCCAGCAGCGCGAGCAGCGGGGTGAACAGGGCCCAGAAGACGCCCGGGGAGGACGCGGCGAGGGGTTCTTCCTGGTCGTAGGGCGCCGTCGCCATCGGCACGAACATGCCGTGCGCCGCGGCGACCGCCTCGGCGAGCGGGGTGTCGGCCGGGGCGACGGCGACGACCGTGCAGCCCCGGCGGTAGGCCTGCTCGGCGAGCAGGGAGAGGCTGGGCTCGCTGCCGTCCGGGGTGGCGATGAGCAGCAGGTCGACGGAGCCGACCCAGCCCGGGATCTCCCAGCGCAGGGCGCCGGCGGCGGGAGCGACGCCGGTGGGCGCCAGCCGGATGACGGGGCTGCCGGCGCCGGCCAGGGTGCCGAGCAGGTCGGCGGTGTGGGTGGCGGCGGCACCGGGGCCCGCGATCAGCACGGCGCGGGGGCGGCCGTCGGGCTTGAGCTGGGCCACGCCGGCCTCGGCGGCGTGCCGGACGGCGGTGCGTACGCGGGCGCCGGCCTCGGCCGCGCCGCGGAGGAGGCCGCGGCGGTCGGCGTCGGCGAGGCCCTCCGGACTGTCGAGCAGCGATTCGTCGAGCATGGGCGGCAGCCTCCGATCGCCGGGGTCCTGTGCGGGGTTCGAACGCGGGTGGGCGCCTCGTCGGTGCGCGGCGGCGGCGCCGCGGAGCGGGCGGGGCGGGAGCGCCGCGGTTACGCGGGGCGGCGGGCCTCGTCGACGAGCAGGACCGGGATGCCGTCGCGGACCGGGTATGCCAGGCCGCAGTCCTGACCGGTGCAGATCAGCTCGGTGTCCTGCTCCTTGAGGGGGGCGTGACAGGCGGGGCAGGCGAGGATCTCCAGAAGGCCGGCTTCGAGCGGCATGAGGGTGTCCCTTCGGGGCGGAAGTTCTATTGCCGATGTGCTGGTCAGCGTACCGCTGGTGGCGGGGTGGGGCCGGGCCTGCGGGTGCGGGCGGGAGGCGCGCTGCCCGCCTGACCCCGCTCTACCCGGCCCCGGTGCGGGTCGGGCGGGCGGCTCAGGCCCTGATGATCGCCAGGGCCTCGTCGCGGATCCGGATCATCGTCGCCTCGTCCTTCGCCTCGGCGTTCAGGCGCAGCAGCGGCTCCGTGTTGGACGGGCGGACGTTGAACCACCAGTCGGCGGCGGAGACCGTGAGGCCGTCGAGGTCGTCGAGGTCGATGCCCGGGCGGCCCTCGTAGGCGGCGCGGATCGCGGCGAGGCGGGCGGTCTGGTCGGCGACGGTGGAGTTGATCTCGCCGGAGCCCGCGTAGCGGTCGTACTGGGCGGTCAGGGCGGACAGCGGCCCGTCCTGGCCGCCGAGGGCCGCGAGGACGTGGAGGGCGGCCAGCATGCCCGTGTCGGCGTTCCAGAAGTCCTTGAAGTAGTAGTGCGCGGAGTGCTCGCCGCCGAAGATCGCGCCGGAGCGGGCCATCTCGGCCTTGATGAAGGAGTGCCCGACACGGGTGCGGACCGGGGTGCCGCCGTTCTCCTTCACCACCTCCGGGACGGTGCGGGACGTGATCAGGTTGTGGATGACGGTGCCGCTGCCGCCGGTGCGGGCCAGTTCGCGTGCCGCGACCAGGGCGGTGATCGCGGACGGGGAGACCGGGTCGCCGTTCTCGTCCACGACGAAGCAGCGGTCGGCGTCTCCGTCGAAGGCGATGCCCAGGTCGGCGCCCTCGGCGGGGACCCGCTTCTGCAGGTCCACGATGTTGGCCGGGTCGAGGGGGTTGGCCTCGTGGTTCGGGAAGGTGCCGTCCAGTTCGAAGTACATCGGCACGAGGGTCAGGGGCAGGCCGGCGAAGACGGTGGGGACCGTGTGGCCGCCCATGCCGTTGCCGGCGTCGACGACGACCTTCAGGGGGCGGACGGCGGTGAGGTCGACGAGGGACCGCAGGTGGGCCGCGTAGTCCTCCAGCGTCTCGCGGGTGGTGAGGGTCCCCGGCTCGGCGGCCGGCCCGGGTGCGCCCGACTCCAGCCACCGCTCGACGAGTTCGCGGATCTGCGTCAGGCCCGTGTCCTGGCCGACCGGGGCGGCGCCCGCCCGGCACATCTTGATGCCGTTGTACTGCGCCGGGTTGTGGGAGGCCGTGAACATCGCGCCCGGCAGGTTCAGCGCGCCCGAGGCGTAGTAGAGCTGGTCCGTCGAGCACAGGCCGATCTCGGTGACGTCCACCCCGCGGTCGGCGGCGCCGCGCGCGAAGGCGCGGGACAGGCCGGGGGACGAGGGGCGCATGTCGTGGCCGACGACGATGGCCGTCGCGTCCGTCACCTCGGCGAAGGCGGCGCCGAAGAGGGCGGCCAGCGGCTCGTCCCACTGGTCCGGGACCACTCCGCGTACGTCGTACGCCTTCACGATCTGCGACAGATCAGCAGCCACGGCCAACCCTCCTGAAGTCCTATGGGTGCCCACAAACTACCCGTCGGGGGTGAGAGGCGGGTGTGCGGACACCCGCCGGACGCTGTACGGACGGGCAACCGGGCGGCGCGGGGCGGGCAAGTGGGCTCGCGGGCCGTCCGGGTGGGTGCCGGATCGGTTCTCCGCGGGATGCGGAGTCAGTTGTCCGGTGAGCGCAGGATGCGCAGGTGCCCGCGGCGGGCGACCTCCATGGGGTCCGGCGTACGGGCCCCGCCGCCGCCCGCCTCGGCCGCCCGCTGCTGGGGGCGGGCCGCCTCGCGCACGGCGTTGGCGAGCGCTTCCAGGTCGTCCCCGCTGGGCCGCGCGGGCGCGGAGCCGTCCAGGAGCCGGACGACCTCCCAGCCGCGGGGCGCGGTGAGGCGCTCGGAGTGCTCGGCGCACAGGTCGTAGCAGTGGGGCTCGGCGTAGGTGGCGAGCGGGCCGAGGACCGCGGTCGAGTCGGCGTAGACGTACGTCAGCGTCGCGACGGCGGGTCGGCCGCAGGCGGTGCGCGAACAGCGACGTACAGGGCTCACGACGATGGACGGTACCGCACTCTTGAGCGGGCCGCGACGACTCTCCTCCAGGTCACGCCACCGTGTCGGACTGTGAGACGCCCCACAGGCACCTCCGAACGGACCCTGCTGACCTGCGGGTACGGGGTCGGACCGGGTTCCGGGCGGGGAGGCGTTCGGTCACGAGTCAGCACAAACATCGTCAAATGCCTTGAGTCAACCGGTCTTGGAGGGTTACGGAAACGAGCCAGACCTTGGCTTGAATGGTCAACCTCTGACATGCCCGATGACCCGTGTTTCGCCGCGCCCGGCGACACGGAGTGCCGGTGGCCGGTTGCCGCGTGGGGTCGGGCGGGCGGACCGGGCGGGGACTAGGCTTCTGCGGTGATGGACAACCGTGTACCGCCCCGCGCCACCGGCCCCGGGCCCCGTCGCCGTGATCGCCACGGGCGGGGCATGCGTGGGCCGATCGCGCCGCCGCAGGTACCGCTGGCGGCCAGCCGCGCCGAGGTGTTCGCGGACCTGGTGCAGGACTCCGTGGAGCGTCTCGAGCGGCGGTGGCCGCAGCTGGCCGACATGGACTTCATGGTGCTCGAGGTGCCGCGGCTCGAGGTCCGGGACGCGGACCTCTGGGGCGACGAGGCCGTGCCGCTGGGCGGGATCATTCCCGCACGGGACGGGCGGCGGGCCCGGGTCGTGGTGTACCGGCGGCCGGTGGAGATCCGCACCAAAGGGCGGGACGAGCGGGCCGCGCTGGTGCACGAGGTCGTGGTGGAGCAGGTGGCGGAGCTGCTGGGACTGACTCCGGAGACGGTTGATCCCCGGTACGGGGAGGACTAGGGCCGCGCCCCGCCGCAGGCGTCCCCCGAGCCGGGCGGCTCGGCCGCGGCTCGGCGGGACGCGTGCCCCGGGTCACTTCTGCAGGAGGGACAGGTCCTCTTCCGTCCGGGGGACCGAGACCAGGCCCCGGTCACTGGGCAGGGTCTGGACGGTGAAGGCCGGGACGCCGGCCGCCGTGGACGTGAGGGTGCGCGCGGCGTAGAGGGGACCGCCGGAGACGGGTTCCACCGTCAGGGCGTAGGTGCCCTTCAGACCGGACGGGACGAGGGCCGGGATGTCCTGCGTGGTGCCGGACTTGACGGTGAAGGTCTTCGTCACCGGGGCGCCGCCCTCGCTGCCCGCCGAGGCCGTGACCTTCACCGTGGTGGTGGCCGTCGGCGCGGTCAGGGAGAGGGTCGAGGTCTTGCCGCGGTTGTCGGCCGACGTGGCCCGCTTGCCGACGGGGGCGGTGGCGGGGATGAAGGCCGTCTCCTGCTTGGCCCCCTTGCCCCGGACCACGCGCAGGGCCGCCACCACGGGCACGGACTGGTCGGTGGGCGTGAGTACCAGGGAGCCCGCCTCGCCACGGGTGACGTCGCCGAGGTCGGCCGAGGTCGTCATCCCGGCCTTGACGTGCAGGGTCTCGTTCCCGGCCGGGGTGATCAGGCCGTCGGGCGAGGCCAGGCGGACCTTCAGGTCCGCGTCGGTGTCGCCGGGGGTGAAGGCGATCAGGCGGACGTCGGTGGCGTCCTTGGGGATGCCGGGCAGCACCAGGCTGCCGGAGGGATCGTCCGCCGCGGCCAGCCAGTCGCCGCCCACCTTGTCGTCCAGTGCCTGCACCGCCGCACCGACCCGGCCGCTGCGCACGCTGACGTGCACGGTCAGATCGCTCTGCCGTTCGTCGGTGAGCGTGGAGAGCAGGACGGGCTCGCTCCCGTGCGCCGGGATCGTGAAGCCGTCCGTGACCGAGGACTTGATCGCGCCGTCCTTGCCGTACAGCTCGATGTCGACGACGGCGGCCGAGTCCTCCGGGTTGGTGAGGTGCACGTAGTCGGTGCGGCCGGCGGCCGTGCTGGCGCCGGGGAACCAGAACTCGGTGTCCGGGGCCGTGCAGTTGACGCCCTGCAGCCCACGGCCGGTACCCGCGACCACCTCGGTGGTCTCCTGCACCGTCCAGCCGGGCGCGTACCTGCCGTCGGCGGTGCCGATCTGCGCCGGGGTCTCGGCGCCCGAGGTGTCGCCGGTGGCCGGCGTGCCGGGGTTCTTCGGGGTGAGGACCGCCTTGGCGGGCTTCTTGGCGTCCCCGCCCTTCTTCGACCCGCCCGCGCCGTCCGACTGCTCGTCGGCCGCCTGGAGTTGCGCCTTGCCGCCGCTCGCCGTGCCCCTCGTGACGGGCGTGAACGACGTGTACGAGGTGTCGGCGATGTCGGAGGAACTGGGCGCGGGGCACAGCAGGCTGGTGCGCTCCACGGGCAGTTCCGCGGCGGCCTCGGCCGGGGCCGCGCCGGACGCGGACGGGGTGTCGAGCGCGGCGAAGGCGGTGACGGCGGCCAGCGCGGTCGTGCAGGCGATCAGGGACAGGGTCGTGCGGTTCACTGCTGGCTCCCGTCGGGGCGCTCGCTGCCGGTGCCGTACTGCTGCTGGGCCGGGTCGTAACCATGCTGGTACGCCTGCTGGTCGTACGCCTGCTGCTCGGCCGTGCCGCCGTAGGCGTAGGGGTCGTACTGGCCGTTCTGGTAGGCGTCGGCCCCGTACGCCTGCTGGTCGTAGCCCTCGGCCGGGTACTGCCCGGCTTCCTGGTACTGGTTGGCTTCCTGGTACTGGCCGGCGTCCTGGTACTGGCCGGTGCCGTAGCCGGGGTAGTCGCCGCTCGGGTAGTCCCACTCGCCGTACGCCGGCTGCTGGGGGACGGCCGCGGGGGCCTGCTGCGGGGGTGGCGGCACGTCGGCGGGACCGGGCTGGTGCGGGACGGCCGCCTCGGGCTCCTCCGGGACGGCGGCCTCCTCGGCCTGGGCGCGCAGCCGGCGGGCGCGGCGGCCCTCGCCGGCGGTGGCCTCGGCGGGCACCGGCTCCTCCTCGGGCAGGTCGTCGTCGATGTCGCGGCGGCGGCCGGGCAGGGCGAGGACGACCAGGACGACGGCCAGCGCGCCCTGTGCCCACAGCCAGGCGGTGTGGGTGATCGGGTCGTCGTGCACGACGTCCAGCCGGCCGCCGGTGGAGGGCAGTTGGAAGCCCTGCGCCCAGCCGTCGACCGTGGTGGAGGTGAGCGGCTTGCCGTCCAGGGTGGCCGTCCACCCGTCGGAGGCGGCGTCGGCCAGCCGCAGCACACGGCCGCCGGAGCCGGAGGGGACGGTCGTGTGGATCTCCACGGGCCCGGAGGCGACGGATTGCGCGGCGCCGGTGCCGCCCGCCGGCACGATGGTGGCGCGGGAGACCTGCTGGTCGACGCGCCAGAGGGCGCTGCCGTCCTGCTGGCTGAGCCGGCTCAGGCCGGGTGTGGCGTCCAGGACGCGGGTGATGTCGCGGGGCGCGCCCTTGTGGACCAGGACGTAGCGCACGGCGAAGCCGCCAAGCTGGCCCGCCTGGTCGGCGCCGGAGCCCGCGACCAGGTTGGCGACGACCTTGTCGAGCCTGGCGTTCTCGCCGTCGGTGGCGGCGAGTTCGGCGTCTCCCATCCGGGCGCCGGAGCCGCGGACCAGGCTGTAGCGCACGCGTGCGGTGGAGTCGCTGTCCAGGACCAGGGTGCGGGCCTGGTCGCGGGTGGTGGCGTCCTCGGCGACGAACGCGGGGACCTGCACCGGGTCGCGGCGCTCCAGCGGGCCGTCGGCGCCGCCGATCATCCAGCCGGCGGCGACGAGCAGCGGGCCCGCGGCCGAGGCGAAGGCGATCAGGGCGGCGACGGGCTGGCGCCAGCCGAAGCTCTGCTCGGCGACGCGCGCGCGGGCCCCGTCGGCGCCGAGCGCGGCGGCGGACAGCAGGGCGATGCCGTAGACGAGGGTGGCCGGTCCGGCCCACGTGGAGCGGTTGGACAGGACGGCGAAGACGAGGGCCACGAGGGCGACCGCCCAGGCGGTCCGGATGCCCAACTGGCGTTCGGAGCGCAGCAGTGCGGCAAGGGCGGCGAGGACGATGCCGATGAGCATCAGACCGTCGACGGTGCCGGGGCCGCCCGGGCCCGCGCCGAGCAGGTCGAGCGCGGAGGCGCTGGAGGCGCCGTACTCCAGGCCCGCCTCCGTGAAGAAGCCGGTCGGGAGCAGCGTCAGCGACCAGGGGGCGAGGATCAGCAGCGGGGTGCCGAGCTGGGCGAGGAAGCGCAGGCCGTGGGCGACGAGGTCGCCGCGGCGCAGGACCAGCACACCGATGCCGAGGATCAGCGCGATGGGCCAGACGATCGGGGTGAACGCCGTGGTGATGGTCAGCAGCAGCGCGTACGCCCAGGTGGCGCGCCAGCTGCCGCGCGCACCGGAGGCGCGGGTGAGGCCGCTCGCGGCGATGCCCGCGCGCGCGATGAGCGGCAGCAGCACGGCGAGGACGGCGGTGCCGATGCGGCCGCCGGCCAGGGCGCCGGTGGCGGCGGGCAGGAAGGCGTAGGCGATCGCGGCCCAGGCGCGCAGCAGGCGGGAGGTGACCAGGGGCCGGGAGGCGAAGTAGGCGGTGAGGCCGGCCAGCGGGACCGAGCAGACCAGCAGCACGGTGACGGCGAGTCCGGTGGAGCCGAACAGGATCGAGGCGAGGGTCGCGACGATGGCGAGGTAGGGCGGTGCGGCGGCGGTGCCGCCGGCGCCCACCGGGTGCCAGGCGTCCAGGTAGCGGGACCACAGGTCGCCGGCGCTCGCCGGGGCGGGCAGCAGGGCGCCGCCCGCGAGGGCGCCGCCGCCGAGCAGGGCGCGGCAGGCGACGAGCGAGACCAGCAGCAGGGCCAGGAAGAGCACCGGGCCGGGCTTGCGGGCGATCCGCTTCAGCCGGGCGAACTGCTCGATCTCCAGGAAGTCGGCGTCGTCGCCGCCGGGCCCGGACTCCACGGCGCCGCCGTGCCGGCCGGCCGAGGAGGTCTCGCTGTCGGAGCGGCCGGAGAAGTTGCCCGCGACCTGTTCCACGGTGGCGCGGATGGTCGCGCCGGGGGGCGGGAAGAGCCGGCGCAGCTCGGTCTTGTCGATCTGGGAGGGGCCGCGGCGGCGCCGGCCGGCGAGGATCCGCTCGGGCCGCAGCAGGGTTCCCAGGAGACCGCGGATCTCGTCGACGGCCTGCCCGGGGACCTTGCCGACCAGGTAGGCGACGGTCCTCAGCAGGGTGCCGAGGACGAGCCGCAGCAGCACCCAGGGCAGCGCGGCCGTGCGGGTGTTGACGAGCAGGGTGTAGATGGCGCCGGCCTTGTCGACCTTGTGCGGGGAGGCGGCGGTGCGGCCCACGCAGTCGACGGTGCGGCGCTCGCGGGAGGCCGCCTCGGCGTGTCGCACGACGGCGTCCGGGGCGACGAGGACCCGGTGGCCGGCCGTGTGGGCCCGCCAGCACAGGTCGACGTCGTCGCGCATCAGGGGCAGCCGGCGGTCGAATCCACCGAGCTGTTCGAAGACGTCGCGGCGGACGAGCATGCCGGCGGTGGAGACGGACAGCACGGTGCGGACGTGGTCGTGCTGGCCCTGGTCCTGCTCCCGGCGGTCCAGGCCGGTCCAGCGGCGGCCGGAGTTGGCGATGGAGACGCCGACCTCCAGCAGCTGCCTGCGGTCGTACCAGCCGCGCAGCTTGGGACCGACGATCGCCACGTCGTCGCGGCCGAGTTCGAGTTCGTTGTCGACGACCCGCAGCAGCTGCGCGAGGGCGTCGGGTTCGGGGGCGCAGTCGTCGTGCAGCAGCCAGAGCCACTGGACGGGCTCGCCGTGCGGCAGTTCGGGCAGGTCGTAGGCGTCGTCGCGCCACGAGCGCGTGACCGGGTCCCAGCCGCTGGGGCGCCTGAGGTAGGGAAGCTCGTCGGGGGTGAGGAGGGGGGCGATGCGGCTCGCCTCCTCCACCGCCTGGCCGAAGCCGGTGCGCCGGGCCAGGTGCAGCACGCGGTCGTCGCCGAGGGCCTCGGCGACCAGCTGGGCGGAGTCGTCCGCGCTGCCGGTGTCGGCCGCCACCGCGTTCTGGACGGGGCGCTCCTGGCCGAGCAGTCCGGCCAGCGCGTCGGGCAGCCAGCGGGCGCCGTCGTGGGAGACGAGGACCGCCGTCACCACATGACGCGGGAACTCAGGATGGGCAGCCGGGTCTTGAGCTGCCGTTTGGCTGTGCACGGACATCGAGGTACGGGCCCCGGTTCGATGGACTGCGGTGGACGCCTGTGTCCCGAGGGGACAGCGGTGCGTCTCGGACGAGCGACCACACTATCGGCTGACCATGAGGACGACCCGCCGCCTGTGGATAACCCACGGGCGACGGGCCGTTCGCGACATGTGCTGGGGTGCCGTCCGGCCGCTCGGCGGTGCGGCGGCCGCAGGGGCGACCGGGCGCCGGTCAGACGGCGGCCTTCTTCAGCCGGCGGCGCTCACGCTCGGACAGACCGCCCCAGATGCCGAAGCGCTCGTCGTTGGCGAGGGCGTACTCGAGGCATTCGGAGCGCACCTCGCAGGCGAGGCAGACCTTCTTCGCCTCTCTCGTCGAGCCGCCCTTCTCGGGGAAGAAGGACTCGGGGTCGGTCTGGGCGCACAGTGCGCGCTCCTGCCAGCCGAGTTCCTCGTCCGCGTCGTCGACCAGCAGTTGCTGCACCAGCTCGGTCATGTGCGCCCCTCGTCTGTCTCCACGTCCCCGTGCGTAGCCGCTACCGATTTCGGCTGAACGACACGAGTGAAATTACAAGTGTGCTGCTCCGGGCGAGTCAAGCCGAGATCTGCTATTGAGCCCGTTATTCACTCTGCGGAACCAAGGCCGTGCGGAAAGTGTTCAAATCGCCTTAAACCCTGACACACAGAAAAGGGCCCGTTGGGGCGGCGGACCCCGCACAGCTCCCTGTACGAAGAAGGACGCCCCCGCGTTCGATCTCGTTCCGGGAGGCTCGAGCGCTCGGTTGTGCGCCATGTGTCCCGGGATCCGGGCGAACAAACCTTTCACCTGACAGATGAACCGGATGAGGTGAACCATGTCGCACTTTCCGGGCGCCGAGTTGACAGTCCGGGTGTGAGCCGGTGTCCTTGTGGGCATGCTCGCGAACTTGGCGCCCGTCTCGACCCGCACCGCCGGGTCCCTCGGTGCCGCACGCGCGCGCTGTAGCTGTTGTTGCTGTCCCAGCTGTTGAGCCCATCGCGCTCCGGCTGCTCCCGAGTCCACCCCGGCTCGGCCGCGTTTCCCTGTCCTTGACCCTCATCCGGGACACCTCTCCTCGCCCGCGACCCGGGCGGACGCAGAGCGACACCCAGCCCCCACTCTCCGCCGAGGAACCCCCTCACCCGATGAACAGCGACAACGACCTCCAGATCGCCGGCGACATCCTCGAAGTCCCGCACCTGCTCCAGCCGCCGCGTGAGCACCCCGCCACCGTCGCCGAGTTCGTGGGCCTCGCCCGCGCCATCGCCGCCGACCGCTCCCAGTGGGCGCACCTCGTCCGCTACGACGCCGCCACCCGCTGGTACCACCGGCTCCGCACCGGCCCCGGCTACGAGGTCTGGCTGCTGTCCTGGGTGCCCGGGCAGGGCAGCGGACCGCACGACCACGGCCGTTCCTCCGGTGTCCTCACCGTCCTGGACGGGACGCTGACCGAGCGCACCGGGCGGGGCACGCGCGCGCTGGCGGCCGGCGCCCAGCGGGTGTTCGCGCCGGGCTACGTGCACGAGGTGGTGAACGACGCGCTGGAGCCCGCGGTGAGCCTGCACGTCTACTACCCGGGCTTGACCGAGATGCCGATGCACGACTCCCCGCACTGCGAGGCGCGGACCGGACCGCGTCCGGTGACTGCCTGACACGATGTCGCACCCGCCTGCGAGAATCGGCGCATGCGCATTGTGGTTCTGGCAGGCGGCATCGGTGGTGCCCGGTTCCTGCGCGGTCTGAAGCGGGCCGTGCCGGACGCGGACGTCACGGTCATCGGCAACACCGGCGACGACATCCACCTCTTCGGGCTGAAGGTCTGCCCGGACCTCGACACGGTGATGTACACGCTGGGCGGCGGCATCAACGAGGAGCAGGGCTGGGGGCGGACGGACGAGACCTTCCACCTCAAGGAGGAACTGGCGGCCTACGGGGTCGGCCCGGAGTGGTTCGGGCTCGGCGACCGGGACTTCGCCACGCACATCGTGCGGACGCAGATGCTGGGCGCCGGCTTTCCGCTGAGCGCGGTCACCGAGGCGCTCTGCGACCGCTGGAAGCCGGGGGTGCGGCTGATCCCGATGACCGACGACCGCGTGGAGACCCATGTGGCCGTGGACATCGACGGCGAACGCAAGGCGATCCACTTCCAGGAGTACTGGGTGCGGCTGCGCGCCTCGGTCGCCGCCGAGGCGGTCGTGCCGGTCGGCGCCGAGCAGGCCAAGCCGGCGCCGGGCGTCCTGGAGGCCATCGCGGAGGCGGACGTCATCCTCTTCCCGCCGTCCAACCCGGTCGTGTCCATCGGCACCATCCTGGCCGTGCCCGGTGTCCGGGAGGCGATCGCGGAGGCCGGCGTGCCCGTGGTGGGCCTTTCCCCCATCGTGGGGGACGCGCCGGTGCGCGGGATGGCCGACAAGGTGCTCGCCGCCGTGGGCGTGGAGTCCACGGCCGCCGCGGTCGCCGAGCACTACGGCTCGGGGCTGCTGGACGGCTGGCTGGTCGACACCGTGGACGCGGGCGTGGTGGAGCGGGTGGAGGCGGACGGGATCCGCTGCCGGGCCGTGCCGCTGATGATGACCGACGTGGACGCGGCCGCGCAGATGGCGCGGGAGGCGCTGGCGCTGGCCGAGGAGGTGCGGGGAGCGTGAGTGGTCAGCGCCCCGAGTACCGGGTCTGGGCCCCGTCCGGAATCGCCGAGGTACGGCCGGGCGACGACCTGGCCAAGCTGATCGCCGCCGCCGAGCCCGGGCTGGCCGACGGGGACGTGCTGCTCGTCACGTCCAAGATCGTGTCCAAGGCGGAGGGCCGCGTCGTCCGGGCGGACGACCGCGAGGCCGCGATCGACGCGGAGACCGTGCGGGTGGTGGCCCGGCGCGGCCCCCTGCGCATCGTCGAGAACCGGCAGGGCCTGGTGATGGCGGCCGCCGGGGTCGACGCCTCCAACACTCCTTCCGGCACCGTGCTGTTGCTCCCCGAGGACCCCGACGCGTCGGCGCGCGCGATCCGCGACGGACTGCGCGACGCCCTCGGCGTCCGGGTCGGCGTCGTCGTCACCGACACCTTCGGCCGGCCCTGGCGCGCGGGACTCACCGACGTCGCGATCGGCGCCGCCGGGGTGCGCGTGCTGGACGACCTGCGCGGCGGCACGGACGCGCACGGCAACCCGCTCGGCGCCACCGTCGTCGCCACCGCCGACGAACTGGCCGCCGCGGGCGACCTGGTCAAGGGCAAGGCCGCCGGACTCCCGGTCGCCGTGGTCCGCGGGCTGCCCCACGTGGTGGACGGCGGGGACGGCGAGGGGGCGCGGGCGCTGGTGCGCGACGCCCGGGACGACATGTTCCGGCTCGGCACGTCCGAGGCGGTGCGGGAGGCCGTGACCCAGCGCCGTACCGTACGGGCCTTCACCGACGAGCCCGTCGACCCCGGCGCGGTACGACGCGCGGTGGCCGCGGCGGTCACCGCGCCGGCCCCGCACCACACCACGCCCTGGCGGTTCGTACTGCTGGAGTCCGAGGAGTCGCGGGTGCGGCTGCTCGACGCGATGCGGGACGCCTGGATCGCCGACCTGCGCCGGGACGGCAAGAGCGAGGAGTCCATCGCCAAGCGGGTCCGGCGCGGGGACGTGCTCCGCAACGCGCCGTACCTGGTCGTGCCGTGCCTCGTCATGGACGGCTCGCACACCTACGGCGACGCGCGGCGGGACGCCGCCGAGCGGGAGATGTTCGTGGTCGCGACGGGCGCGGGCGTGCAGAACCTCCTGGTCGCGCTGGCCGGGGAGCGGCTGGGCTCGGCCTGGGTGTCTTCGACGATGTTCTGCCGGGACACGGTGCGCGAGGTGCTGGGACTGCCCGCGGACTGGGACCCCATGGGCGCGGTGGCGGTGGGCCATCCGGCAGGGGAACCGCGGCCGCGCCCGGAGCGGGGCGCGGAGGCGTTCATCGAGGTGCGGTGAGGCCGGTGGGCGAAGTCGCGTCCGGCACGCCCGGCGACCGCCTAGTCTCTTAGGACAGCCCGGCACCCCGAGGAACCACCAGTGGCAGGACGATTCGCTCCGCGTCCCACGCTCCCCCACAGCCCGAAAGGCGTGGGAGGGGCCCCCAAGCCTGTGCGCGGCGGGCACGTCGGTGTGCCCGCCGCCGGGATACCCCGGCAGGCCGCGGGGCCGGCCCGGGTGCGGCGCTGGACGCCGGAGGGGCCGCTGGACCTCGGCCTGGTGCTCGGTCCGCTGCGGCGCGGGCCGGGCGATCCGACGTTCCGGACCACGCCGGACGGGTCCGTGTGGCGGGCCACCCTGACACCGGCCGGCCCGGGCACGCTGCGGGTGCGCGCGTACGGCGGCGAGGTGCTCGGTGAGGCGTGGGGGCCGGGTGCGCAGTGGCTGCTGGAGCAGTTGCCCGGGCTGCTGGGAGCCGCCGACGATCCGGACGCTTTCGTGCCCCGGCACCGGGTGGTGGCGCTGGCGCGGCACCGGCGGCCGGGGCTGCGGCTGACGCGGACCGGGCTGGTGCTGGAGTCGCTGATCCCGTCGGTGCTGGAGCAGAAGGTCACGACCGACGAGGCGTACCGTGCGTGGCGCCTGCTGGTGCGGAGGTTCGGGGAGCCGGCGCCCGGCCCCGCGGGGGCGTTCGAGCGGCCGATGTGGGTGATGCCCGCGGCGCGGACGTGGGCGCTGATCCCCTCCTGGGACTGGCACCGGGCCGGCGTCGACGACAAGCGGGCCTCGACGATCCTGCGGGCCGTGCGGGTGGCCGCGCGGCTGGAGCAGGCGGTGGGGATGCCGGCGGCCGAGGCTCGGGCGCGGCTGGAGGTCGTGCCGGGGATCGGGCCGTGGACGTCGGCGGAGGTGGTGCAGCGCAGTCACGGGGCGGCGGACGAGGTGACCGTCGGGGATCTGCATCTGCCGGGGATCGTGGGGTGGGTGCTGGGGCGGAACCGGGACGCGGACGACGCGGAGATGCTGCGGCTGCTTGAGCCTTATGCGGGGCAGCGGCATCGGGCGGCCCGGCTGATTCTGCTCAGTGGGCAGGGGCCGCGGCGGCGGGCGCCGAAGATGCCTCGGGTGGATATCGGGTTGCTTTGAGCTCCGCTGGGCTGGGCCGGCTTTGACGGGTGCTCGGCGACGGTGCGGCTGGAGGTGCCTCGCTTGCCCGCGCTTGTCAGGTGCTCGGCGTTGGTGCCGGCCCAGGGGTTTTCGCTCGCCCGCGCTCGCGGGGTGCCTCCCCCACTCTCGGCTTCGCTCGAGCGGGGGGACCCCCACCGCCCACCCGTGCCGCCCCTAGCGGCACGCATGCCCGCAGCGGGGGCGGGCCCGGCGTCCCTCGCTGGGCGGAGTACGCATGCCCGCAGCCGGGCGGGCCCGGCGCACACAGCTTGGGCGGCTCTGAGGGTTACTGGTCTGAGGAGAAGCGGAGAGCGGCCTGGGGGATGTGGGCGTCGCACCAGACTCGGACGCCCTCGCGGAGTTCGTTGTCGGGGCCGACCACCGCGCCGTCGCCGATGACCGTGCCGGTGAGGACGGAGCGTTCGCCCACCCGGGCGCGGCTGCCGATGAGGGAGTCGGTGATGACGGCGCCGGGCTCGATGACCGCGCCGGGCAGGATCGTGGAACCGGAGACCCGGGCGCCGTCCGCGACGAACGCGCCCTCGCCGACCACCGTGCCCCCGGTCAGCTTGGCGTTCGGGGCGACGACGGCCGTGGGCAGCACCAGCCGGTCGCCGCAGCGGCCTGGGACGGCCGGCGACGGGGCCCGGCCGAGGACCAGGTCGGCGGAGCCGCGCACGAAGGCCGCGGGCGTACCGAGGTCGAGCCAGTACGTCGAGTCGACCATGCCCTGCAGGTGGGCCCCGGCGGACAGCAGCTCCGGGAAGGTCTCGCGCTCGACGGAGACCGGACGGCCCGCCGGGATGGTGTCGATCACCGAGCGGCGGAAGACGTACGCCCCGGCGTTGATCTGGTCGGTGACGATCTCCTCCGGCGTCTGCGGCTTCTCCAGGAAGGCGAGCACGCGGCCGGTGCCGTCGGTGGGGACCAGTCCGTAGGCGCGCGGGTCCGTCACCTTCGTCAGGTGCAGGGAGACGTCCGCGCCCGTCGACTCGTGCGTGTCGACCAGGGCCCGGATGTCCAGGCCGGTCAGGATGTCGCCGTTGAAGACCAGTACCGGGTCGTCGGGCCCGGAGTGCAGACGCGAGGCCACGTTGCGGATGGCGCCGCCGGTGCCGAGGGGCTCCACCTCGGTGACGTACTCGATGTGCAGGCCCAGCGCGGCGCCGTCGCCGAAGTAGGGCTCGAAGACCTCGGCGAGGTAGCTCGTGGCGAGGACGATGTGCTCGACGCCCGCCGCTCTCGCTCGCGCGAGCTGGTGCGTGAGGAACGGCACCCCGGCCGCCGGGACCATGGGCTTGGGCGTGTGCACCGTGAGCGGACGCAGCCGGGTGCCTTTGCCGCCGACCAGGAGGATCGCTTCTGTCACCTGTCGTCTCTGCTTCCTGCCGGGACCGGCCGAACTTCTCGTTTCGGCCGGTCAGTGTATGCAGACCGGTCGGCGACACCTCCGCCGGCCGCGCGGTGTCCGGCGGGATCGGCGCCAGGATTCCCTCCACTGCGCGCACGGCCGCGACGGCGGCCGTGACGCGGCCTCAGCGGCCCTGGTACCGCGCGGCGCTGGAACGGGCCGAGCCGAGCTTGGCGTAGAGCCGCTTGCCCGGGCAGTCGGTGGCGAATCCGTCCCTATGTCCCGAGATCACGTTGAGTCGTACGCTTTTCCCCTTCGGGTAGAGATTGCCACCGCCCGATGTCAGATATGTCTTCCCGCGCGGATTGGCGCCGTAGAGGCCGAGTTTCCACGCGGTGAGCTTGGCGACGGCCTTCACGGCGGCGCCGGACGGCTTGCTCGAGTTGTAGCTGCCGATGACGGCGACACCCATGCTGTTGCTGTTGAACCCGAGGGTGTGGGCGCCCAGGACGGCCTTCGCCACTCCCCCGGCCCGGCCCTCGTAGATGGTTCCGCACTTGTCGACGAGGAAGTTGTAGCCGATGTCCCGCCAGCCCATGCTCTTGACGTGGTAGCGGTAGATGCCGCGGATGACGGACGGGGCCTGCGAGCAGGAGTAGTTGTTGCCCGTGGACGTGTGGTGCACGAACGCGGCCTTGATCTTCTTCGTGTAGACGAAGCCGCGCCCGCGCAGTGACTCGTCCGCGCCCCAGCCCCGGCGCGTCACGATTCCCGGACGGGGCCCGATGTAGGGCTTGGCCCGGGGCGCGCCGACGTCCGCGCCCTCCAGTTCGCCGTCGGCCCACAGCCGGTCCATCTCGCGCTCGGTGTCGCGCCTGCTCAGCGCGGGGAGGGTACGGGGGCTGTCCGCCTGCGGGCCCTGGGCCGTCGTCCCGCCGCCGGGGTCGACGAGTTCCAGGCGCAGCCCGGACGGCAGGGCCGGGCCCGGGTCGCCGCCCCGGCCGCGGCCCGCGACGGCGCGGCCCGGCGCCGCGTCGGCGCGCACCCGTACGTCCACGCCGTCCGAGTCGCCCACCCACAGCGGCGCGGTGGCTCCGCGCACCCGGCCGGAGGAGCGTTCGGCGGTGGCCGGGTCGGCGCCGTGCTCCTCGTTGTGCGTATCGACGTCCTGCCAGCCGGACCACTTGCCGGACGCCGTCGACCGGGTGCGCACCTGCACCGCGCCGCGCAGTGCGGTGTCCGGGTCGTCCCAGATCACCCCGACGAGCGAGAAGTGCCGTACGTCGGTGCGGAACAGGCCCTGTTCGGGGGCGCTCCCCGGGGTGCGCTCCTGGTCGAGCGGGGCCAGTGGCAGTGACTGGGTGCTGCCCGGGACCGCGGCCCCGGCCGGACTCCCCGCGCGCGGGGACGCGGCGGTCGCGGGCAGGGCGGCCGGGAGGACGAGGGCGGCCGCGCAGGTGACGCCGATCGAGGTGGCGCCTACCGGGAGGCTGAGGAATCCACGCATGCCCTTGATCCTGGACACGCCCGCCGCGGCCCGCCATCGGGGAACTGACGGTGCGTCGGCGGCCGTTGCGCCGAACCGGTGGCCCCGGCACGCGGTGCGCCGGGCCGCCCCGGCGTACTCTTGCGCGGGTGAACGCCACCGATCGCACCCCTGCCGACCTGCTGCGTTCCGCGCTCGCCGCGGACGCCGGACGCCCCCTGGTGACCTTCTACGACGACGCCACGGGCGAGCGCGTGGAACTGTCCGTCGCCACCTTCGCCAATTGGGTGGCCAAGACCGCGAACCTGCTGCAGGGCGACCTGTCCGTCGAGCCCGGTGACCGGGTCGCGCTGCTGCTGCCCGCCCACTGGCAGACGGCGGTCTGGCTGCTCGCCTGCTCGTCGGTGGGGGCGGTCGCGGACATGGCCGGCGACCCGGCCGCCGCCGATGTCGTGGTGAGCGGGCCCGACACCCTGGAGGCGGCCCGGGCCTGCCGCGGCGAGCGGGTCGCGCTCGCGCTGCGGCCGCTCGGCGGGCGGTTCCCCCGGACGCCGGACGGGTTCGTCGACTACGCGGTGGAGGCGCCGAGCCAGGGCGACCGGTTCGCGCCGTTCGCCCCGGTGGACCCCGAGGACCCCGCGCTGATCGTCGCGGGGGCGGAGTTCAGCGGGGCCGAGGTGGTCGAGCGGGCGCTGTCCGAGGCGCCGTCGCTGGATCTGACGGGGCCCGGGTCGCGGCTGCTGTCGGGGCTGCCGTACGACACGTGGGACGGGCTGAGCGCGGGGCTCTACGCGCCGCTGGCCGTCGGCGGGTCCGTGGTGCTGTGCCGGAACCTGGACCGGCTGGACGGGGAGAGCCTGGCCAAGCGGATCGAGAGCGAACGGGTGACGGCGTCCCGCCACTGAGCGCCTGGCCCCTGGCCCCTAGCCCCTAGCCCCTAGCCCCTAGCCCCTAGCCCCTAGGTGACGGCACCGCCTCCGTGCCCGCCCGACTCCGCCGCCGTCACCCGAACGGAGTAGTAAAGGGCGGCTCCCCCGGTCCCCTGCCGCCATCGTCGTAGGAGCAGCACGTGACGCTCGTACGCCATGGAGGGGTGTGACCGGACGTGCCCGACAGCGCAGGCAAGCCCCTCGGACCCGGCCTCGGGTCATCGGCCGGCGGGGAGGGCCTGGCACGGCGGCACCGGCGGCGCTGGGTGTGGGCCACTGCACTGGGCGTGACCGCGTTCCTGATGGCCTCGTCGGGGATCGGCTGGGTGGTCTACGCCAAGCTCAACGGCAACATCACCGCCGACGAGGCGGCCGCCGCCGAACTCGCCGAGTACGAGCGGGAGCGACCCACGTCGCTGGTGCGGGGCGCGCAGAACATCCTGCTGATCGGCTCCGACACGCGGGCCGGGCAGGGCAACCGGGAGTACGGGCGGGACGTGGGCAGCGAGCGGTCCGACACCACGATCCTGCTGCACCTGGCCGCCGACCGGCGCAGCGCCACGGCCGTCTCGCTGCCGCGCGACCTGATGGTGGACATCCCCGGCTGCCACAAGGCGGACGGCAGCCGCAGCGAGCCGGTGTTCGCGATGTTCAACCGGGCCTTCCAGGTGGGCGGTTCGGCCTGCACCATCCGCACCGTCGAGAAGCTGACGGACATCCGCGTCGACCATCACATGGTGGTCGACTTCAGCGGGTTCAAGGAGATGGTGGACGCCGTCGACGGGGTGCGGTTGTGCCTGCGGGAACCCATCGACGACAAGGCCGCCAGACTCAGGCTGCCGGCCGGGAAGGTGACGCTCGACGGGGAACAGGCGCTCGGTTACGTACGGGCCCGCAAGTCGCTGGGCAACGGCAGCGACACCGACCGGATCGACCGGCAGCAGCAGTTCCTCGGGGCGCTCGTGAACAAGGTGCAGAGCAACGGCGTGCTGCTGAACCCGGTGAAGCTCTACCCGCTGCTCGACGCGGCGACCTCCTCGCTCACCACCGATCCGGAACTGGCGAGTCTGCGCGGTTTGTACCAGTTGGTGCGCGGACTGCGCGACATCCCCACCGACCACGTCCAGTTCCTGACGGTGCCGCGCAGGTCGTACGTCTACGACGCCAACCGCGACCAACTGGTGGAGCCGGAGGCCGAGAAGCTGTTCGCGCGACTGCGGGCGGACCAGCCGGTCGCGGTGCAACCCGTTTCCCGGGAGGCTTCCGGCGGCGGCGGTGGGGAAGAAAACCGTAAGAATGCCCCCTCCCCCGCTCCCACCTTCCGCGGCAACACCGCCGACGAGCACTCCTGCGAGTGAGCCGCACGGCCGGGCCTACAAACTTTTGTTCGGAAATATGAGGGGGATTGCCCGGTTGTAGGAACGTGGAATTTGTCACCGCCGTCGCTCGACGCTGAACTGGGCGGATAGTGTGAGCGATCCGGTGCACCCGGCCGCGAGGTCTGTCCTGGGGTCGTGCACTGTTTCACCGAGACCCGAGCGCCTTTGAGGGGGAAGGCGCCGCGTGGCCCCGACGGAGGATTCGGACAACCGTGGACGCGCAAGGCCGTGGGCGGGCGGACAACATCGATCCCGCAGACCAGTGGGTGCTCAATCCGAACACCGGCGAATACGAATTGCGACTGGGCCCTTCCGCTCCGCAGTCGGCCGTTCCCGGCCCGCGCAGAGCGGGCAACCGGGCCGCCGGGGGCGGAGCTCGGGGTCGCGGCGACTCGGCGGCGGGCGGGACGCGCGAGATGAGGCAGGCGCGCGGCGCGGACGTGCCGGGCCCGCGCAGGCGCCGCGGCGCCGAGCCCGAGCCGGAGCCGCCGCAGGGGCGGCGCAACCGGCGGCCGGTGAAGAAGAAGTCGACGGCGAAGAAGGTGCTGGCCTGGACCGCGGGCGGCACGGCGTTCGTGCTCGTCGCCGTCGGCACGGCCGGCTATCTCTACCTCAAGCACCTCGAGGGCAACGTCACCACGACGGAGACCAGCGCGGCCAAGGACGGCTTCAGCAAGGACGACGCCTTCAACATCCTGATCATCGGCACCGACAAGCGGACCGGCAAGGGCAACGAGGGCTACGGCGACAAGGGCAGCATCGGCCACGCGGACACCAACATCCTGCTGCACGTGGCCAAGGACCGGACGAACGCCACCGCGCTGAGCATCCCGCGCGACCTGGTCGTGGACGTCCCGGACTGCGAGACCATCCAGCCCGACGGCAGCAAGAAGATCATCGCCGGCACCAGCGACGTCCGGTTCAACACCAGCCTGGGACAGGACGGCCGGGACCCGGGCTGCACCATGAACACCGTGAAGGCGGTCACCGGGATCACGCCGGACCACTTCATGATGGTCGACTTCAACGCGGTGAAGACGCTGACGACGGCGGTCGGCGGTGTCGACGTGTGCCTCAAGCACGCCGTCAAGGACAAGGACTCGCACCTCGACCTGCCCGCCGGCCCGTCGAAGGTCGCGGGCGAGCAGGCGCTGGCGTTCGTCCGCACCCGGCACAGCTGGGGCAACCAGGGCGACCTGGACCGCATCAAGGTCCAGCAGCAGTTCATGGGCTCGCTGATGCGCAAGATGTCCTCCAGCGACACCCTCACCAGCCCGACCAAGCTGGTGAAGCTGGCGGAGGCCGCCACCAAGGCGCTGACCGTCGACCAGGGCATCAACTCGGTCAGCACGCTCAAGGACGTGGCGCTGGAGCTGAAGAAGGTGCCGCCGAAGAACATCACGTTCCTGACGGTCCCCGTCCTCGACAACCCGGCCGACGGCGTCGTGCACAAGACGGTGATCGTCAACGAGGCCAAGGGGCCCGCGGTCTTCGACGCCATCAACAACGACGTCTCCTTCACCGCCGTGAAGAAGAAGGAGAAGGCGGCCAAGGCCAAGGCGAAGGACGAGGCGGCCGCCCGGCTGAAGGGCACCAAGTCCGACCCCTCCGAGGTGCGGGTGCGGATCCTCAACGGCGGCGCCCCGTCGGGCAGCGCCCAGGCCGAGCTGAACTGGCTGCAGAACACCGCGGGCGTGCTCAAGTCGGAGAACGGGGGCAACGCCCCGGCCCAGCTGAGCAGGACCACGCTGGAGTACGCGCCCGGCCAGGCGGCTCAGGCGCGCAGGCTGGCCGCCGTCATGGGCCTGTCCGGTTCGGCGCTGAAGCCCGGCAAGAGCGTGACCAACTCCCAGGGGCTGCCCGCGATGACGCTGACCCTGGGCAAGGACTTCAAGGGCGCGGGCGTGTCCCTGACCGCCCCGACGAAGGCGCCCGAGGTCGACGGCCAGTCCACGGCGGACAAGGTGCAGTGCGCCTCGTAGCCAAGGCGGTCCGGGACACAGGAAGTTGACAGTCAAGGCAGTTCATAGTTCAGCGTCGTTCACAGGTAACCCAACGGGCCCGTCGTGCGTCTAACCCGACGCGGGACGGGCCCGCTGCTTGGCGCAAGTGGGGGGAGGGCGGGGAGTTGTCGCAGAGCGGTGTTCGGGGGGAGCCTCCTGCGGTCGAGGACACGATGGCGCTCACGCCGCGAACGGCGGGCGCGCCGGAGGGGTCCGGACGGCATGGCGGCGGGCGCCGCGGCGGCGGCCCGGGGACGGACCGGCGGCCGCGCCGGCGGCGCGCGCTGCGCTGGTCGGCGACCGTGCTGGCCGTGGTCATAATCGGCACCGCGGGTGCGGGCTATCTGTATTACGAGCATCTGAACGGAAATATTCAGAAGGGCCGGCGGACCAGCGCCGACGACTCCAAGGCGCAGCGCACCCGTCCGAACGCGGCCGGCCAGACTCCGCTGAACATCCTGCTGATCGGCTCCGACAGCCGCAACTCCGCCGAGAACGTCAAGCTCGGCGGCAGCAAGAACAACCGGGGCAATCCGCCGCTCGGCGACGTGCAGATGCTCATCCACCTCTCCGCGGACCGCAAGAGCGCCGCGATGGTGAGCATTCCCCGGGACACCCGCGTGGACATCCCCAAGTGCGAGGACCCGAAGACCGGCAGGACGTATCCGGCCACCAACGGCATCATCAACACCTCGCTGGCCCGGGGCGGCGCCGGCTGCACCCTGGCCACCTGGGAGAATCTCACCGGGGTCTACATCGACCACTGGATGACGATCGACTTCTCCGGCGTGGTGCGGATGGCGGACGCCATCGGCGGCGTCGAGGTCTGTGTGAACCAGAACGTCTGGGACCGTCCGACGCCCGATCAGCCGGGCGGCTCCGGGCTGAAGATGAAGGCCGGGCGGAAGAAGGTCAAGGGCGTGCAGGCCCTGCAGTGGCTGCGCACGCGGCACGCCTGGGGCAGCGACCTGATGCGGGCCCGCGCCCAGCACATGTACCTGAACTCGATGCTGCGGACGCTGAAGCAGCAGAACATCTTCACCGACACCGGCCGGCTGACGGACCTGGCCGAGGCGGCCACCAAGTCGCTGACCGTGTCGGAGGAGATCGGCACCGTCAAGAAGCTCTACGACCTCGGCATGGAGCTGAAGTCGGTGCCGACCAACCGCATCACGTCGGTGACGATGCCCAACGTCGAGGACCCGGTGAACGGGCAGCACGTGGTGCCGGAGAAGGGCGGCGCCGACAGGATGTGGCAGATGCTCCGCGACGACGTGCCCTTCGACAAGAACGGCAAGGAAGCGAAGAAGAAGAGCAAGGACGAGCCGGCCAAGTCCCCGTCGATGGACGCGGCCGAACTCGGGGTGCTCGTGCAGAACGCCACCCAGTCCTCGTCCGGGGCCGCGGTGCCGGGCCGGGCACGCGCGATCGGCGAGGTCCTCGTAGGACACGGGTACGGCAGGGCGGCCGCCGACACCTCGGCGGCCGTGTCGGCGGACGAGACCGTCGTGCGCTACCCGAGCGCCGACCTGCAGGGCGACGCACAGGCCGTGGCCAAGGCGCTGGGCATCCCGGCGAGCCAGGTGAAGCGGTCGACTGACGTGTCCGGCGTCACCGTCGTCGTGGGCGCGGACTGGCGGACGGGCTCCGCCTATCCGAAGAAGTCGGCCCCGGAGGCCGGTGACGTGCCGGAGAACTCCGACGCCCTCAACGGCTCGGACACCTCCAAGTGCATGGACGTGTACAAGCCCTACCGGTGGTAGTGCGCCGAGCGGACGGGAAGAGGGCCCCGCCTCGGACAGGCGGGGCCCTCTTCGTGTGCCGTCGTCAGCGGGGTTCGAGCACCGCCGGGCGCCGCGAGGCGATCACGCGCCTCGCCAGTGACCTGGGGCTGGTCAGGAAGCCCCAGCCCCACGTCATGTGCATGGTCGCCAGGGCCACCGGGATCTGCAGCCGGGCCTTGAGGGGCAGCCCCTTGCCCGCCGGGACCGAGCCCGCGAGGATCGCCGCCAGGTAGCCGCCGGGTATCACCAGACCCCACGGGGTGAGGGCGGCGCCCACCACGAGACCCGCGGCGATCGCGCACACCGCGGTCGGCGGGGCGAGATAGCGCAGGTTGATCGAGCCCTCGTGGTACCGGGCCACGACGTGGCGCCAGCGGCCGTAGTCCTTGTACTGCTTGGCCAGCGCCTTCACGCTGGGCCGCGGCCGGTACGACACCCTCAGCTCCGGCGAGAACCAGATCAGGCCGCCCGCCTCACGGATGCGGAAGTTCAGCTCCCAGTCCTGGGCGCGGATGAACTCCTCGTTGTAGCCGCCCTGCTGCTCCAGGGCCTCGCGGCGGAACACCCCGAGGTAGACCGTCTCGGCGGGGCCCGCCTGGCCACCGGTGTGGAAGGCCGCGTTGCCGACGCCGATCTTCGAGGTCATCGCGGCGGCGACGGCGTGCTCCCAGTCGTTCTCGCCCTCGGCGTGCATGACACCGCCGACGTTCTGCGCGCCGGTCTCGTCCAGGAGCCGGACGGCGGTGGCTATGTAGTTCGGCGAGAGCATGCCGTGGCCGTCGACGCGGACCACGATCGGATGCCGGGAGGCCTTGATCGCCGCGTTCAGCGCGGCGGGGGTGCGGCCGGTCGGGTTCGGGACGGTGTGTACGCGGGGATGTTCCGCGACCAGCTCGGCGGCGATCTCGTCCGTGCGGTCCGTGGACGGACCGAGGGCGATCACGACCTCCAGCTCGCCGGCGTACTCCTGCGCGAGGATCGCTTGGACGGCCCCGCGCAGATGCCGCTCCTCATTGAGGACGGGCATGATCACAGACACGGCGGGGTGCCGCACGTCGGGCTTGGTGTTCATAGGGGGCTCACGTTACCGCGAACGGGGGACACCGGTGCGCGCCGCCGGGGCCGATCGGCGGGCTGAGGATCGTATCGGCCTACCGTGCTCACGGATCCCACGTACGGCCGTCGTCCGGAGGTTCCCATTGCCCAGCCCGCCACGGTCCCCCTCCCCCGCCGCCAAGGGCGCGGGAGACGCCCCCAGGCCGCAACGCCGGCCGCAGCCGTCCCCCCGCGTACCCAGGCCGCCCCGGCCGCCCAGGCCGCCCAGGTCCGTCCGGCCGGCCGGACGGGCGATGCGGCCCAGGCGGCCGCGCTGGGCTATGCGGGCGGTGACAACGCTGTCCGTGGTCGTCCTCGCCTCGGCCGGGATCGGCCACGCGGTCGTCACCAGCCTGGACGCCGGCATCACGCGGGTCGACGCCTTCAAGGACATGAAGAACCGGCCCAGCGCGGGGCACGGCACGAACGTCCTGCTGGTCGGCACCGACGGCCGCGACAAGATCGGCGACCGGGAGCGTCGGGCCTACCACCTCGGCGGCCAGCCCTGCCACTGCACCGACACGATGATGATCGTGCACATCTCGGCGGACCGGGAGCGGGCCAGCGTGGTGAGCCTGCCCCGCGACTCCTACGCCGAGGTGCCCGCGCACACCGACCCGGCCACCGGCCGGCAGCGCGCCGCGCACCCCGCCCGGCTGAACGCGGCCTACGCCGAGGGCGGCCCCCGGCTGACCATCGGCACCGTGGAGAACATGACCCGTGTGAAGATCGACCACTATCTGGAGGTCGACTTCACCAGCTTCATGCGGACCGTGGACGTGCTCGGGGGCGTCCGGGTCTGCACCGCGGCACCGCTGAAGGACTCGTACACCGGACTCGACCTCGCGCCCGGCACCCACACCCTCAAGGGCGGGCAGGCGCTGCAGTACGTCCGCGCCCGGCACGTCGACGGGGCCAGCGACCTGGGCCGGATGAAACGGCAGCAGCGCTTCCTGGCCGCGCTGATCGACCGGGCCACCTCCTCCGGAGTGCTGCTGAACCCCATGCGGTTCCGCGACGTGACCCGGGCGGTGCTCGGCTCGGTGCGCGCCGACGTGGGCTTCGGCACCGACGAGCTGCTCGACCTGGGGCGGGCGATGCGGAACTTCTCGCCGTCCTCCTCCGAGTTCACCACCGTGCCCATCGGGCAGATGAACTACCAGGTCAAGGGGCTCGGCTCGACCCTGAAGTGGGACGACGCGGCGTCCGGCCGGCTGTTCGCGGCGCTGCGCGAGGACGAACCGCTCAGCGCGGAACGGCCGCGGCCCGCCGCCGGACCGGCCCCGGTGGAGGTCGACCCGCGGCAGATCCGGGTCCAGGTGGAGAACGGCACCCGCACCGAAGGGGTCGCCAAACGGCTCGACGCGGCGCTCGCCGCGGCCGGCTTCGCCGCCACCCGCCGGCCGGTCACCGCGGCCGCCCACGACGTCACGCGCACGGTGATCTCCTACGACCCCCGCTGGGACCGCTCGGCCCGCTCGCTGGCCGCCGCCCTGCCCGGCAGCGAGCTGCGCGCGGTGCGCGGGCAGGGGCCGCTGATGAAGGTGACCACCGGGTCCGACTTCCTGGACGCCGGCAAGGTGCGCAAGGTGCGGGCCGGGAACCCGGCGCGGCCGGAGCACAGCGTGCTGCGCGGCAACGAGGTGGTGTGCCCCGAGGGCTGACCGGGCAGGGCCGCCGAACGGCTCACCGGCGCGGGCGGGACCCGCGCCGGATCAGTCCTCGAAGCCCTCCGCCGCCCGCTGCTCGCGCAGCTCGCGGATCGCGCGGCGACGGGCCAGGCGGTGGGTCCGGCGGATCTGCGCCTCCTGGTTGCGGCGGCGGTCGCGGTCGGTCTCCGGGTGCACCTGCGGCACCCGGCGCGGCTTGCCGTCGGCGTCCACCGCGGCGAAGACCAGATAGGCGGAGCCGACCTGGGTGGCCGGGGCGGACTCGTTCCAGCGTTCGGCGAGCACCCGCACGCCGATCTCCATCGAGGTCCGGCCGGTCCAGTTCACCTGGGCCTTCACATGCACCAGATCGCCCACGCGTACCGGCTCGAGGAACACCATCTCGTCCATGGACGCGGTGACGGCAGGACCGCCCGAGTGCCGGCCGGCCACCGCGCCCGCCGCGTCGTCGACGAGCTTCATGATCACCCCGCCGTGCACCGTCCCCAGCAGGTTGGTGTCGTTGTGGGTCATGATGTGGCTGAGCGTGGTGCGGGAAGCGGATGTGGGCTTGCCCGGGATGTCCGGATCCGCGTCCGGGGCCTGATCTGTCATGACCCCTACCTTATGACGAAGTGACATTCACGGAATTTGTGTCAGCTTCGCAACAGCGGCGCCCTTATTTTCCGACAACCCTTGTGGGGCCCACGGCCCCGACCTGCACACTGGGGCGCATGAATGACTGGCCCCAGGGATGGTCCGACGACAACCGCGGCCCGCGCTACGGACGCGGCAGCGGCGGCGTGCAGCCGGAAGGCGCCCGCGTCATGCGTCAGGTGCGGCGCGGCCCGGCGGTTCCGCCCGGCCAGCGCCCCTACGGCACGCCCGGCTCGTCGGCGCCCTACGGCGCCGGGGTGCCGCAGCAGCCCTCGTACGTCGACGGCCAGGGTTACGACGACTACGACAGCGGCTACAACACCGGCCAGGTCTACGGCGGAGGCGGCCCGGGCGGCCCCGAGGAGCCCTACGGCAGGGGCCCGCGTCCGGCCCCGAACTGGCGGCGGCGGATCAAGCTGACGGCTCTGACGCTCGTGACCGTGCTCGTCGTCACATCCGTGGCCACCTACTTCTGGGCCGACTCCAAGCTGAACCGGGACGTCGACCTCTCCAAGGTCATCGACCGGCCGGAGACCGGCGAGGGCACGAACTACCTGATCGTCGGCTCCGACAGCCGCAAGGGCATGACGGCCGAGGACAAGAAGAAGCTGCACACGGGCTCGGCGCCGGGCCAGCGCACCGACTCGATGATGATCCTGCACGTCGGCGGCAACGGCGACACCCTGATCTCGCTGCCGCGTGACTCCGACGTGGCGATCCCCTCCTACAAGGGGTCGACGTCCGGGAAGGTCTACCCGAACCAGGGCCGGCACACGAAGCTGAACGCGGCCTACGCCGAGGACGGCCCGACGCTCCTGGTCCGCACGGTCGAGTTCAACACCGGCCTGCACATCGACCACTACGTGGAGATCGGCTTCGGCGGCTTCGCGAAGATCGTGGACGCGGTCGGCGGGGTCGAGATGACCCTCGACCAGGGCTTCAAGGACAAGTGGTCCGGCGCCGACTTCAAGGCCGGCAAGCAGACCCTGAACGGCGAGCAGGCCCTGGCCTTCGTCCGCACCCGGCACGCCTTCGCGGCGAGCGACCTGCAGCGCACCAAGAACCAGCAGAAGTTCTTGTCCGCGCTGGCCCACCAGGTCGCCACCCCGTCGACGGTCCTCAACCCGTTCAAGTTCTACCCGACCATGGGCGCCGGCCTGGACTCCCTCACGGTCGACAAGGACATGAGCCTGTGGGACCTGGCGTCGATGTTCTGGGCGATGAAGGGCGTGAGCGGCGGTGACGGCAAGTCCATGAACATGCCGGTCTCCGGTTCCTCCGGCGGCAACCTCGTCTGGGACAAGGCGAAGGTGAAGACCCTGGTGGACGAGCTGAAGAACGACGAGAAGGTGACCGTCTCCGGCAACTAGGCGGTCCCGCGGGCCAGCAGCGCGACATGGGGAAGGGCGAGCCGCCCTTCCCCATCGTCGTACCGGGCGCACAGCCGCTCGTACTCGCGCCGGATGCGGCCCGTGGTCTCCGCGTCCTGCGACGTCACGACGAGACCGACGGTGGCGACCCCACCGGCCGCGCCGCCCCACCACTCCTCGACGGTCGCCCGGTGGTCCCACTCCAGCTCCTCCGCCCCGGCGCCGCCGAAGCCGGCCTCCGTGAGCAGTCCGGCCAGGCCGCGAGGGGTGCGCTCGAAGTCCTCGTCCGGGGCGAGGCGGGGCAGGTACGACGGCGGTACGGCGCCGCCCGCCGCGCACGCGGCGCCCAGCAGCTCCTGCCCGCCCCCGCGCCGGGCGCCCCAGAGCGTCACCGCGATCCGCCCGCCGGGCCGCAGCACCCTGCGCAGCTCGGCGAGGGCGGTACGCGGACGGCCCACGTGGTTGAGCACGAAGTTGCCGACGACCGCGTCGAACTCGCCGTCCGCGAAGGGGAGTACGGGAAGCACGGCCACCTCGGCGGCCACCCCGCGCCGGCGGGCCTCGGCGGCCATCCCGGGATCGGCGTCCACGGCCCGCACCAGCGCGCCCCGCTCCCCCGCCGCCAGCGCGGCCGTCCCGGTACCGGTGCCGACGTCGAGCACCCGGGTCCCCGCGCCGACGCCGGCGGCGTCCAGCAGGGCGGGCACGGTGTGGGCGCACAGGCGCCCGAAGCTCCCGGCGTAGGCCTCGGTCCGCCCGGCCCACATGGTCCGTTCGGCGGCGTCGAAGGCGGCCGTCGCATCCGTCTCGGTCATGCGCCCAGCCTGCCGCACAAACGATCAAGGGCACCAGGAAGGTGCCCTTGATCACACGCGGGCGCTCCGGATCACATCCGGGCGCCCGCCATCGTCCGGCACATCTCCGCGCAGCGGCGACACGCCTCGGCGCAGCGCATGAGCTGCTGGTCGTCGGGCATGGACATACACGCCTCGGCGCACATGTCGCAGGCCTTGGCGCACATCGCGCACATCTCCTGCGCCATGGGCGAGCGGCGCATCATCATGTCGGAGCACATGCGCGTCATCTCGGAGCAGTCCATGAGCGCGCGCATGATCTGCATCTGGGGCTGGCCGCCCATGTGCATGCAGGAACTCATGGCCTCCTCGCACATGGTGTGCGCCGCCATGCAGGCCTCGACGCAGTCCTGCATCTCCTTGCTCATCGGGGTCATGGTTCCGGGCTGGGTCATGGCTCCTCCTGGGAAGGCTGGGACCCCGACCGGGTCCCGTGTGCTTCTGTCCTACGCCCACCCGCCCCCGCCCGCATGTGACCGACCGGTCGTAAGGCGCCCCGGAACAGACGGAAGGCGCCCCGCGGGGCGCCTTCCGGAGTGCGTGGATCCGCGTCGGCTACGGCAGGTTGCGCGCCATGACGATGCGCTGGACCTGGTTGGTGCCTTCGTAGATCTGGGTGATCTTCGCGTCGCGCATCATGCGCTCCACCGGGTAGTCGCGGGTGTAGCCGTAGCCGCCGAGGAGCTGGACGGCGTCGGTGGTGACCTCCATCGCCGTGTCCGAGGCGAAGCACTTGGCCGCGGCGCCCAGGTAGGTGAGGTCGGCGTCGCCGCGCTCGGAGGCGGCGGCGGCCTGGTAGGTGAGGGCGCGGGCCGCCGAGATCTTCATCGACATGTCCGCGAGCATGAACTGGATGCCCTGGAAGTCCGCGATCGGCTTGCCGAACTGCTTGCGCTCCTGGACGTAGCCCTTGGCGTAGTCGAGGGCGCCCTGAGCGACGCCGAGCGCCTGCGCGGCGATGGTGATGCGGGTGTGGTCCAGGGTCTTCATCGCGGTGGCGAAGCCGGTGCCCTCCTCGCCGATCATGCGGTCGGCGGGGATGCGGACGTTGTCGAAGTAGACCTCGCGGGTCGGGGAGCCCTTGATGCCGAGCTTCTTCTCCGGGGCGCCGAAGGAGACGCCCTCGTCCGACTTCTCGACGACGAACGCCGAGATGCCCTTCGAGCGCTTGCTCGGGTCGGTGACCGCCATCACCGTGTAGAACTCGGAGACGCCCGCGTTGGTGATCCAGCGCTTCACGCCGTTGAGGATCCAGTGGTCGCCGTCGCGGACCGCCTTGGTCTTCATCCCGGCCGCGTCCGAACCCGCGTCCGGCTCGGACAGGCAGTACGAGAACATCGCGTCGCCCTTGGCGAGCGGCGTCAGGTACTTCTTCTTCAGCTCCTCGCCGCCGGAGAGGATCACCGGCAGGGAGCCCAGCTTGTTCACCGCGGGGATCAGGGAGGAGGAGACGCAGGCGCGGGCCACTTCCTCGATCACGATGACCGTGGCGAGCGCGTCGGCGCCGGCGCCGCCGTACTCCTCGGGGACGTGCACGGCGGCGAGGTCGTTCGCGACCAGCGCGTCGAGCGCCTCCTGGGGGAAGCGCGCCTCCTCGTCGACCGCCGCGGCGAACGGCGCGATCTTCGCCTCGACCAGCGAACGGACGGCGTCCCGGAGCATGTCGTGCTCCTCGGACGGGCGGTACAGGTCGAAGTCAGCCGTTCCGGCCACGGTCTCTCACGCTCCAAAGACGCAGTGATACTGACGCTAATTACCGTTAAGTAACTCAAATTTTAGTAGGCCGCCCGGAACCCGCCTACGTGACCTTGGCGACAGCTGGGAAATTGCCCGGTGGGCGGCCCGACTATGCTCAGGCACCGCATGACCGAGTCCCCGAGCTGGAGCGCACCCATGAGCCTGAAGATCACCGTGATCGGCACCGGCTATCTCGGCGCCACGCACGCCGCGGCCATGGCCGAGCTGGGCTTCGAGGTGCTGGGACTCGACGTCGTGCCGGAGAAGATCGCCATGCTGGAGCGCGGCGAGACCCCGATGTACGAGCCGGGACTGGAGGAGCTGCTGCGCCGGCACGTGGCCGGCTTCGAGGGGTCCTCGGGGCGGCTGCGGTTCACCACCGACTGGGCCGAGGTGGCCGAGTTCGGCGACGTGCACTTCGTGTGCGTGAACACCCCGCAGCGGCACGGCGAGTACGCGGCCGACATGTCGTACGTCGACGCGGCCGTCGCCTCGCTCGCCCCGCATCTACGCGGCCCGGCGCTGGTGGTCGGCAAGTCGACCGTGCCGGTGGGTTCGGCGGACCGGCTGGCCGCCTACCTCGCGGACCACGCGCCCGCCGGCGCGGACGCGGAGCTGGCCTGGAACCCGGAGTTCCTGCGCGAGGGCTTCGCGGTCGAGGACACGCTGCACCCGGACCGGATCGTGGTCGGGGTGCGCAGCGAGCGGGCCGAGAAGCTGCTGCGCGAGGTGTACGCGACGCCGGTCGGCGAGGGGACCCCGTTCGTGGTGACGGACTTCCCGACGGCCGAGCTGGTGAAGACCGCGGCGAACTCGTTCCTCGCGACGAAGATCTCGTTCATCAACGCGATGGCGGAGGTCTGCGAGGCGGGCGGCGGTGACGTGGCGCAGCTCGCGGAGGCCATCGGGTACGACGACCGGATCGGGCGGAAGTTCCTGCGCGCCGGGATCGGCTTCGGCGGCGGCTGTCTGCCGAAGGACATCCGGGCGTTCATGGCGCGCGCCGGCGAGCTGGGCGCGGACCAGGCGCTCACCTTCCTGCGGGAGATCGACTCCATCAACATGCGCCGGCGCGGCCAGATGGTGGAGATGGCCCGGGAGGCGCTCGGCGGCGGCTCGTTCCTGGGCAAGCGGGTGGCGGTGCTGGGCGCCGCCTTCAAGCCCGACTCGGACGACGTGCGGGACTCGCCGGCGCTGAACGTGGCCGGGCAGATCCATCTGCAGGGCGGTCAGGTGACCGTGTACGACCCGAAGGGCATGGCGAACGCCCGCAAGGTCTTCCCGACGCTGGGTTACGCGGACTCCGCCCTGGAGGCGGTCCGGGGCGCCGACGTCGTGCTGCACCTGACGGAGTGGCGGGAGTTCCGCGAGCTGGACCCGGCGGCGCTGGGCGAGGTGGCGGCGGCCCGGCTGATCCTGGACGGGCGCAACGCGCTGGACCCGGAGCTGTGGCGGCGGGCCGGATGGACGTACCGGGCGATGGGCCGGCCGACCGCATAGCGCCGGCGCCAATCGCTCCAAGGAGGACGCCGGTTCGGCCGAGGCTCAGTCGGCCGAACCGGCGTCTTCCCGCATTCTGCCCCACAGGGCGGCTATGTGGCCGTCGAAATCTCGGTGGTGTGCGGCTCCTTCGCGCGGTAGCGGCGCATCTTCGCGCGCGCTCCGCACACCTGCATGGAGCACCAGCGGCCGCGGCCGGCGGGGCTGCGGTCGTAGTACGCCCAGTGGCAGGTGTCGGCGGCGCAGGCCTTCAGCCGGCTCCAGGTGCCCGCGACCAGGGCCTCGGCGACGGCCGCGGCGACACGGGAGAGCAGCGGGCCGGTGTCGGCCGGGGCGAGGGCCGCCGAGCCGTCGGCGGGGTCGACGGTGACGTGCAGCGGGGCGTGGGCCAGCAGCTCGCCGAGCGGGGTGACCTCGCGGTGCGGCGGGTGTCCGGCGTGGGCGAGCAGGGTGGCCCGCAGGGACTCGCGCAGGGCGACGGCGCCGGGCAGTTCGTCCTCGGTGAGCCCGAACGGCTCCCGGCCGCCGGCCGTGTCGAGCGTGTCCCGGCCGCTGCCGATGTCGAGCGTGTTCACCAGGGACTCGATCAGCGCCAGGCCGTCCGGGGCGGGCGATCGCTCGGTCATGTCCGCCACTCACCTCCGCAATCCGGTTGCGACGTTACCCGCCATGCGGGAGCATGCGGTAACCGTTACCGGATAACCGGTTTCAACGGTAACTCGGACGTCGTGGAGGAAGTCATGGCTCTCGCCAAGCTGGGTGTGGTCGTCCTGGACTGCCCCGACCCGCACGCGCTCGCCGGTTTCTACGCCGACGTGCTCGGCGGCACCCCGGAGGGGGAAGCGGACGCGGAGTGGGTGGACCTGAAGGTGCCGGGCGGGCAGGCGCTCGCCTTCCAGCGGGCCCCCGGGCACGTCCCGCCGAACTGGCCTGCCGCCGACGCCTCGCAGCAGCTCCACCTGGACCTGGTGGTGGAGGACCTGGACGAGGCGGAGAAGGGGGTGCTGGCACTGGGCGCGAAGCCGCTGGGCGAGCAGGGCGGGACCAGCTTCCGGGTTTACGCCGACCCGGCCGGGCACCCGTTCTGCCTCTGCGCCTGCTGACACCGCCTCACCTCAGGAGGATCCATGGCCGTCGCCCGTCTGCGTAGCGTCGTTCTCGACTGCCCCGACCCGCACGCGCTGGCCGCGTTCTACGCGGCGGTGGCGGGAGGCACTCCGGAGGCCGAGGACGACGACTGGGTCGTCCTGCGGGTGCCCGACGGGCCGCGGCTCTCCTTCCAGCGCGCCGAGGGGTTCACCCCGCCCGAGTGGCCGCGCGCCGACCGGGACTCGCAGCAGTTCCACCTGGACTTCGACGGGGGGTCGACCTGGGCGGAGATCGACGCGGCCCACGAGAAGGTCCTCGCGCTGGGAGCCCGGCCGCTGGACCTCGCGGACCGGGAGAAGAAGGACTTCCAGGTGTACGCCGATCCGGCCGGGCACCCGTTCTGCCTGTGCCGGATCGAGCGGCCGGAAGGGCGCGACTGAAGGACGCCGACGGCGCCGCGGGGCGCTGGGCGGCCTAGGTCGTGTCCGCAAAGTCGCGTCGTTCGCCCGCAGGGCGGGCGTCGCGGCGTCCGGTGCGTGCTCTGGGGGTCCCCCCGGCCGAAGGC
>NZ_JBIANZ010000020.1:0-50887 GCF_042875075.1 Streptomyces sp. NPDC003720 | reverse complement strand
ACGCCCGGTTACATTCCGAACCCGGAAGCTAAGCCTCACAGCGCCGATGGTACTGCAGGGGGGACCCTGTGGGAGAGTAGGACGCCGCCGAACAAATTTTGAAAAGGTTGGACCCCGAACTTCGGTTCGGGGTCCAACCCTTTTCTGTTGTGCGTAACTTCGAGTTCACGTTCCACGCCCAGCATCGGAGCCATGGGTACTGCTGCAATGCTCAGGGCGGCCGGCGTCGGAGCCGGTGACGAGGTCGTCGTACCGGCCTTCGGGAACGTCGAAGTGGCCGAGGCCGTCACCCTGGCGGGTGCGCTCCCGGTGTTCGCGGACATAGATCCGGTCGGCTACTGCCTCGACGCGTCGGCCGTGGAAGCGGCCATAACTCCGCGCACGGCGAGCATAGTTGTCGTGCACCGCTTCGGACGGCGCGCGGACGTCGCGCGGTTGCACGAGCTCGGGCAGCGGCACGGGCTGCTGGTGCTGGAGCAGGGGGAGTCCGAGGCGCCGTACGACGAGATGGCGCAGCGCCGGGAGCGGGCCGCCTACCTGGACGCCAAGTTGAAGGGTGTGCGGACACCGGACGGGGGTCCCGGGCACACCTACCAGCAGTACGTGGTGCGGGTGCCGGGCAACGGCCGGCCGGACCGCGACGCCTTCGCCCGCGCCCTGCGGAACAAGGGAATCCAGTGCCGCGTCCCCGTGAAGACGCCCGTGCACCGGCTGCCGGAGTTCAGGCGCTGTGTCACGCTGCCGGAGACCGAGCGGGCCGCGGACGAGACCCTCGCCCTGCCGGTGGACGCCTCGCTCACCAAGCGGGAGATGCAGCGGACCGTCTCCGCCTGCAACGCACTCGGCGGACTGCTCCAGCCCGCCTTCTGACCGCAAGCCGAACGAGTTTGGGAACTCGGGCCTGTTCAGGGTATGGTTTTCTTGTTGCCGCGAGGGAAACCTCGAAAGCGACAGGCCCCTATAGCTCAGTCGGTAGAGCGTCTCCATGGTAAGGAGAAGGTCAACGGTTCGATTCCGTTTGGGGGCTCCGACAGAAAGGCCCCGCCCATTCGGGCGGGGCCTTTTTCATGCCTCCTGGTGGGGCTCCGGGACGCGCATCGCCAGAATGGCCATGTCGTCGGACGGGGCGTCCGAGGCGAAGCGTTCCACCGCACGCATGATGCGCGCGGCCACCGCGCCCGCCGTGAGGCCCGTGCACGTGGTGAGGACGTCGGCGAGGCCGTCGTCGCCCAGCATGCGGGTGCCCTCACGGCGTTCGGTGACGCCGTCCGTGACGCAGAGCAGGACGTCACCCGGGTCGAGGGTGACCGTCTCCTCGTACAGCTCCAGGTCCTCGATGACGCCCAGCAGCGGCTGGGGTTCGGCGAACGGGACCACCGTGCCGTCCTGCCGCAGGCGCAGCGGGAGCGGATGACCGGCGCAGACCACCTTCAGCTCGGCGCTGCCGTCCTCCTGCGGCCGCATCTCGCCGTAGAGCAGCGTCAGGAAGCGGCTGCGGTCGCCCTCGTCGAGGATGGCCGAGTTCAGCCTCTCCAGCACCGCGGGGCCGGAGAGGCCCTCCCGGGCCAGCAGGCGCAGCGCGTGCCGGGCGAGACCGGTGACCGCGGCCGCGTTGGGGCCCGTGCCGCAGACGTCGCCGATGGCGAAGCCGTAGGCGCCGTTGCCGATGGGGAAGAGGTCGTAGAAGTCGCCGCCGACCTCGTTGCCCTCGCCGGCCGCGCGGTAGATGACCTCGACCTCGACGCCGTCGATGTGCGGCAGGCCGGGCGGGAGCAGGCTGCGCTGGAGGGACTGGCTGATGGCCGTGCGCTCCGAGTACAGGCGGGCGTTGTCCAGGGCGAGCGCGGCTCGGCGGGACAAGTCCTCGGCCAGTTCCAGGATTTCCTGGCGGAAGTGCTCGTCGGTCGGCTTGCCGAGGGTCAGCATGCCGATGACGCGGTTGCGGGCGACGAGTGGCAGGACGACCGTCTCGCCGCCGACCGCGGAGGCCGTGGCCAGGGTCGGGCCGATGCCGGAGGCGACCTGGTGCGTGGGGCCGCCGGCCAGTCCGAGGCTGCGCATGGAGCTGCGTAGGGCCGCCTGGTGGGCGACCTCGCCGGGCGCGGACCAGATCCGGGCGCCGGGCGTCGGCACCGGGTCGGGCGCCGGGACCTTCGACAGCAGCGACTTGATGCCGTCGATGAGGTCCTCGTCCTCGTGCAGCACGTACGACAGGTACGGCTCCGAGGCCTGGTCGGCGATCGTGTAGACCGCGCACCAGGTCGCGAGGGTCGGCACCGTCATCTGCGCCATCAGGGCCAGGGTCTGGTCGCGGTCCAGGGTGCCGGCCAGCAGGTCGGAGGCCTCCACCAGGAAGCTCAGGGAGCCGCGGCGCAGCCGCTCCAGCTCGCCCAGCCGGGCCGACTCGACGGCCAGGGCGATGCGGTCGGCGGCGAACTGCAGGCGCAGCGCCTCCTCGTTCGAGTACCGGCCGGGCGCCTCGGCGGCGACACCGAGGGAGCCGGTGAGCCGGCCCTCGACCTTCAGCGGGACCGTGACCACCGAACGCATGCCGGTGCCGGACAGCAGCGGCACCGCTCCGGGGACGGCGGTGAGGTCGTCGTGGACGGCGGGCATGCGCGCGGAGCCGTAGCGGCCGGGGCCGGCCTCGACGGGCACGCGGGCGAAGCGCTGGCGGGCGGAGGGCAGGCCGGTGGAGGCGCGTACCTCGAGCTCGGTCTCGTCGTCGGTGGCGAGCAGCAGGAACGCGGAGTCGCCGTCGAGCATGTCGCGCGCCCGCTCGACGGTGCGCTGCAGCAGGCCGTCCAGGTCGTCGGGGGCGGGGGAGCCGATGAAGACCTCGAACGGGTCGGTGCTCTGCCCGTCGGAGGCCGACGTCTGGTCGGTTGCGGGGCCGCGCAGCGGCGTCTGCAGGACGGCGCGCTCGTGATCGCGGACCAGGAGACACACGGTGGACGGCTCGCCGCCGGTGTCGCGGACCCGGAGGTGGGAGGCGTACACCGGGGCCACCCGGCCGTCGGCGCGGCGGATGCCGTAGCTGCCCTCCCAGCGGGAGAGCCGCAGGGCCTCGGCGATGCCGGTGCCGGTGCCCGGGGTGTGCGGCCAGGCCGCGAGGTCGGTGAGGGGCTTGCCGACGACCTCGCTCGCCAGGTGGCCGAACAGCTCCTCCGCGTCCTCGTTCCAGGCGCTGATGGAGCCCTTCCGGTCGACCTGGAGGACCGCGACGCGGATTCTGCCGTCGGCCAGCGGGAGCAGGTCGGCGGGGAGCGAGGGGCCGGCGGCGCGGGTGCCGACCGGTCGTTCGGGCAGGTCGAGCTGGAACCAGACGCTCTTGTGGGTGGGGGTGTAGTCCACGCCCCAGCGGGCCGCCAGGGCCGCGCACAGCTGCAGGCCGCGGCCGCCCTCGCGGTCGGGGCTGCCCATCGCGGCGTGGGCGCTCTGCACGGGCAGCTCGCGCTCGGGGTAGCGGTCCGAGACCTCGATGCGTACGCCGTCCTCGGTGCGCAGGCACAGCACCTCGGCGTGCGTGCCGGCGTGCACCACCGCGTTGGTCACGAGTTCGCTGGTGAGGACCACCGCGTCGTCGATGATGTCGGCGAAACCCCAGCCCTGGAGGGTGTCGCGGACGAAGGACCGGGCGGTCGCCACCGATCGTCCGACGGGCTCGAAGCTGGCGGCCGCGCGGGCGGTGATCACGAAACTCCTCGGCCTGTTGTCGGCGGACAGGGCTGCGGGGCCGGCCGGCTCGCGCCGCTGCTGCGGCATCAGCTCGCCCGTCGGCCGTGGCTCCGGGGATTGCTCCCCGGGGATCAGTCCGGTGGTCATGTTCTGCGGCCGCCCCTCCGATGCCCGCTCGTTCTGGTGCCACCGCCCAGGCCGGACGGACCGGTGCGGCTGGACAGCCGCATGCAAGGTTACTTACCTTCGCCGTCCGAGCGGATGCCGGTCGCCGTTGTTTAACCCCCCAGGGTGTGTGCGGACGATGTGCGAAGCTGCCGAACTGTTATGGCCTGGTTGGGCCGGGGTGAAACACTGGGCAGGCTTCCGATGAGGGTCCGGTCGGTTCGAATGTGTTCCCCGCACGGTGGGCAGCAGCCCTTGGTGTGTCCGGAACTCATACGGCGGAAATACCGAGCGGTAACGGGTACGCGGAAGCAAGCCGGTATGCCGGGGACGGCACACCGGGCCGATGTGACCGAGCACAGCGGTAACGGTCTACCCCTTCGGGAGGGACACAGTGGAGTCTGGCGCAGCGACGCGGGGCACGAAGGCGCGCGCGAAGGGCGGACAGTCCCTGGGCAGGGGCGGCGGCACCACCGCCGTGGACACGGCTGCCCTGAACCGGTTGCTGGCGGCCCTGGCCGCCATGCGGGACGGGAACTTCCGCAAGAGGCTCACGGTGTCCGGGGACGGCGTGATGTCGGAGATCGCCGCCGTCTTCAACGAGGTGGCCGACCGCAACCTGCACCTGACCGGTGAGCTGTCGCGGGTGCGGCGCATGGTGGGGCGTGAGGGGAAACTCACGGAACGGCTGGAGACGGGGGCCTGCGAGGGATCGTGGGCGACCGCCGTCGACAACTCCAACGCGCTGGTCGACGATCTGGTGTGGCCCGTCTCGGAGGTCAGCCGGGTCCTGACCGGGGTCGCGGAGGGCGACCTGTCGCCGCGGATGGATCTGCGTACTCAGGCGCCGGACGGCACCGGGCATCCCTTGCGGGGCGAGTTCCTGAAGGTCGGCCGCACCGTCAACAACCTGGTCGACCAGCTCTCGACGTTCACCGACGAGGTCACGCGCGTGGCCAGCGAGGTCGGCACCGAGGGCAAGCTCGGCGGCCAGGCCCGGGTCCGCGGGCTGTCCGGTTCCTGGAAGGACCTCACGGACTCCGTCAACACGATGGCGTCCCGGCTGACGGCCCAGGTGCGGGACATCGCCCTGGTGACGACCGCGGTCGCCAAGGGCGATCTGTCGCGGAAGGTCACCGTTCACGTGGCCGGCGAGATGCTGGAACTGAAGAACACCGTCAACACGATGGTGGACCAGCTCTCCGCGTTCTCCTCGGAGGTGACGCGGGTCGCGCGGGAGGTCGGCACCGACGGCATCCTCGGTGGTCAGGCGCACGTGCCGGGTGTGGACGGTACGTGGAAGGAACTCACCGATTCGGTGAACCTGATGGCCGGCAATCTGACGGCCCAGGTGCGCGGGATCGCCCAGGTGACCACGGCCGTGGCCAACGGTGATCTGTCGCAGAAGGTGACGGTCCCGGCGCGGGGCGAGGTCGCGCAGCTCGCCGAGACGATCAACCAGATGACCGAGACGCTGCGGATCTTCGCGGACGAGGTCACGCGCGTGGCCAACGAGGTCGGCGCCGAGGGCCGGCTGGGCGGGCAGGCGACGGTGCCGGGTGTCGCCGGTACCTGGAAGGACCTGACGGACTCCGTCAACACGGTGTTCCGCAATCTGACGACGCAGGTGCGGGACATCGCCGCGGTGACGACGGCGGTGGCCAGCGGCGACCTGTCGCAGAAGGTCACGGTGGACGTGGCCGGCGAGATGCTGGAGCTGAAGAACACCGTCAACACGATGGTGGACCAGCTCTCCGCGTTCGGCGCCGAGGTGACCCGGGTCGCCCGGGAGGTCGGCGTCGAGGGCGAGCTGGGCGGTCAGGCGCAGGTGCCGGGCGCGGCCGGCACCTGGAAGGACCTGACGGACTCCGTCAACACGGCGTTCCGCAACCTGACCGGCCAGGTGCGCAACATCGCCCAGGTGACGACGGCGGTGGCCAACGGCGACCTGTCGCAGAAGGTCACGGTGGACGTCTCCGGTGAGATGCTCCAGCTGAAGAACACCGTGAACACGATGGTGGACCAGCTGTCGAGCTTCGCCGACCAGGTGACGCGGATGGCCCGGGACGTGGGCACCGAGGGCCGGCTCGGCGGCCAGGCCCGGGTGGACGGGGTGTCGGGCACCTGGAAGGAGCTCACCGACTCCGTCAACTCGATGGCGTCCAATCTGACGGGTCAGGTGCGCAACATCGCGCAGGTGACGACGGCCGTGGCGCGCGGTGACCTCTCGCAGAAGATCGACGTCGACGCGCGCGGGGAGATCCTGGAGCTGAAGAACACCATCAACACGATGGTCGACCAGCTCTCCGCCTTCGCCGACCAGGTGACCCGGGTGGCCCGGGACGTGGGCACCGAGGGCCGCCTCGGCGGTCAGGCGCAGGTGCCGGGCGTGGCCGGGGTGTGGCGGGACCTGACGGACTCCGTGAACGGCATGGCCGGCAACCTCACCGCCCAGGTGCGCAACATCGCCCAGGTGGCCACGGCGGTGGCGCGCGGTGACCTCTCCCAGAAGATCACCGTGGACGCGCGCGGGGAGATCCTGGAGCTGAAGAACACCCTGAACACGATGGTGGACCAGCTGTCGTCGTTCGCCCAGGAGGTCACGCGTGTGGCCCGTGAGGTGGGCACCGAGGGCATGCTGGGCGGTCAGGCGGAGGTCCAGGGTGTCTCGGGCACCTGGAAGGACCTCACGCAGTCCGTGAACTTCATGGCGAACAACCTGACGATCCAGGTGCGCAACATCGCCGAGGTCACGACGGCCGTCGCCAAGGGCGATCTGTCGAAGAAGATCACCGTCGACGCGAAGGGCGAGATCCTCGAACTCGTCACGACGGTCAACACGATGGTGGACCAGCTCTCCAGCTTCGCCGAGCAGGTGACCCGGGTGGCCCGCGAGGTGGGCACCGAGGGCATCCTGGGCGGTCAGGCGCACGTTCCGGGTGTCACGGGCATCTGGAAGGACCTGAGCAACAACGTCAACCTGATGGCCAACAACCTGACCATGCAGGTGCGGAACATCTCCCAGGTGGCGGCCGCGGTCGCCAACGGTGACCTGACGCGGCAGGTGACCATCGAGGCGAGCGGTGAGGTCGCGCAGCTCGCCGACACCTTCAACACCATGGTGCGGACGCTGAGTTCGTTCGCCGACCAGGTCACCAAGGTGGCCCGTGAGGTGGGCACGGACGGCATCCTGGGCGGCCAGGCGCACGTGCCCGGTGTGGCCGGCACCTGGAAGGACCTCACCGAGTCCGTGAACCAGATGGCGTCGAACCTGACCGGCCAGGTGCGGAACATCGCCATGGTCACCACGGCCATCGCCAAGGGCGACCTGACCAAGAAGATCGACATCGACGCCCGCGGCGAGATCCTCGAGCTGAAGACGACGATCAACACGATGGTCGACCAGCTCTCCAGCTTCGCCGAGGAGGTCACCCGGGTCGCCCGCGAGGTGGGTACGGAGGGGCAGCTCGGCGGTCAGGCACGCGTGCGTGACGTCGACGGCACCTGGCGGGACCTGACGGAGTCGGTGAACGAGATGGCCGGGAATTTGACCCGGCAGGTGCGCGCCATCGCGCGCGTGGCGACCGCGGTGACCCGCGGCGACCTGAACCTGAAGATCGACGTCGACGCCTCCGGCGAGATCCAGGAGCTGCAGGACTACATCAACAAGATGATCGCCAACCTGCGCGACACCACGATCGCCAACAAGGAGCAGGACTGGCTGAAGGGCAATCTGGCCCGTATCTCCGCCCTGATGCAGGGCCGCCGGGACCTGGCGGACGTGGCCTCGCTGATCATGAGCGAGCTGACGCCGGTGGTGTCCGCGCAGCACGGCGTGTTCTTCCTGACGATGCCGCTCATGGAGGGCCAGGACCTCGGCGCCGACGCCGAGGACAACTACGAGCTGCGGATGCTCGGCTCGTACGGCTACTCGATGGGCTCCATGCCGGCGTCGTTCCGGCCGGGTGAGGGGCTGATCGGCACGGCCGCCCAGGAGAAACGCACGATCCTGGTGGAGAACGCGCCCAGCGGCTATCTGAAGATCTCCTCGGGGCTCGGCGAGGCCCCGCCGGCGCAGGTCATCGTGCTGCCGGTGCTGTTCGAGGGCAAGGTGCTCGGCGTGATCGAGCTGGCGTCGTTCACGCCGTTCACGCAGATCCAGAAGGACTTCCTCAACCAGATCGCCGAGATGATCGCGACCAGCGTCAACACCATCTCGGTGAACACCAAGACCGAGCTGCTGCTGAAGCAGTCGCAGGAGCTGACCGAGCAGCTGCGGGAGCGGTCGGCCGAGCTGGAGAACCGGCAGAAGGCGCTGCAGGCGTCCAACGCCGAACTGGAGGAGAAGGCCGAGCTGCTCGCCCGGCAGAACCGGGACATCGAGGTGAAGAACACCGAGATCGAGGAGGCGCGGCAGGTCCTGGAGGAGCGTGCCGAGCAGCTCGCGGTGTCGATGCGCTACAAGAGCGAGTTCCTCGCCAACATGTCGCACGAGCTGCGTACGCCGCTCAACTCCCTGCTGATTCTGGCCAAGCTGCTCGCCGACAACGCCGAGGGCAACCTCTCCCCGAAGCAGGTCGAGTTCGCGGAGACGATCCACGGCGCCGGTTCCGACCTGCTGCAGCTGATCAACGACATCCTGGACCTGTCGAAGGTCGAGGCGGGCAAGATGGACGTCTCCCCGACGCGCATCGCGCTCGTCCAGCTCGTGGACTACGTGGAGGCGACCTTCCGGCCGCTGACCGCGGAGAAGGGCCTGGACCTGTCCGTGCGGGTCTCCCCGGAGCTGCCGGCCACCCTGCACACCGACGAGCAGCGGCTGCTGCAGGTGCTGCGCAACCTGCTGTCCAACGCGGTGAAGTTCACCGACTCCGGTTCGGTGGAACTGGTGATCCGGCCGGCCGGCGCCGACGTCCCGCAGATCATCCGGGAGCAGATGCTGGAGGCCGGTTCGCTGACCGACCCGGACGCCGGCCTGATCGCGTTCTCGGTGACCGACACCGGGATCGGCATCGCGGCCAGCAAGATGCGGGTGATCTTCGAGGCGTTCAAGCAGGCGGACGGCACGACCAGCCGCAAGTACGGCGGCACGGGTCTCGGTCTGTCGATCTCGCGGGAGATCGCGCAGCTGCTCGGCGGTGAGATCTACGCACAGAGCGAGCCGGGTCGCGGTTCGACGTTCACGCTGTACCTGCCAGTGCACCCGAGCGAGTTGCCGCCGCAGGGCTACCAGCAGTCCGTGCAGGCGCTGGAGGCCGGAGAACTGCTCGCCTCCGAGGGCCGGCCGGACGGTGACCTGTCGGCGGCGGAGATCGAGACGCCGGCGGAGGTGAAGTCGTACCGGGAGACGCAGAACGGGGCGGCCGCGCTCTTCAGGCGCCGCCGCCGGAGCCTGCCGCCGCCGGAGAACCGGCCGGAGCAGTGGACCACGGTCGCCGAGCAGGAGACCACGCCGCTGCCGGCCCGCGCGGTACGGTTCGGTGGCGAGAAGGTGCTGATCGTCGACGACGACATCCGCAACGTGTTCGCGCTCACCAGCGTGCTGGAGCAGCACGGGCTGTCGGTGCTGTACGCGGAGAACGGCCGTGAGGGCATCGAGGTGCTGGAGCAGCACGACGACGTGGCGGTGGTGCTGATGGACATCATGATGCCGGAGATGGACGGGTACGCGACGACCACGGCGATCCGCAGGATGCCGCAGTTCGCCGGGCTGCCGATCATCGCGCTGACCGCGAAGGCGATGAAGGGCGACCGGGAGAAGGCGATCGAGTCGGGCGCCTCCGACTACGTGACGAAGCCGGTCGATCCGGACCATCTGCTGGAGGTCATGCGGCAGTACATGGGGCGTCGGTGACGGATCCTCGGGAGTGCATGTGAACGGAGCGGGAACCTTGGGTGTGCACGGGGAGTTGTCGGAGTGCGGGGCGCCGGGCCGTGTGGGAATCCCGGATTCCGGGAACCTTCAGGTCGCTCACGGCGTTTCCGTTGTGTGCACAGTGACATCGCGGTGACAGGGTGTGGCGACGGGCAGGGTGCGGCTACGATGACCGGCACAAGGACGGGCGGCGAAAGGGAGTCGTCCCCTGGGGCGGCGCCCGGTGTACCGCCGGGGCGAGGAGGGCGGGCCATGGTGCAGAAGGCCAAGATCCTCCTGGTCGATGACCGGCCGGAGAATCTGCTGGCGCTGGAGGCCATCCTCTCTGCGCTCGATCAGACGCTGGTGCGGGCATCGTCCGGGGAGGAAGCGCTCAAGGCACTGCTCACGGACGATTTCGCGGTCATCCTGCTGGATGTCCAGATGCCGGGCATGGACGGATTCGAGACCGCCGCGCACATCAAGCGGCGCGAGCGGACCCGGGACATCCCGATCATCTTCCTCACCGCGATCAACCACGGCCCGCACCACACCTTCCGCGGCTACGCGGCCGGCGCGGTGGACTACATCTCCAAGCCGTTCGATCCATGGGTGCTGCGGGCGAAGGTCTCGGTGTTCGTCGAGCTGTACATGAAGAACTGCCAGCTGCGCGAGCAGGCGGCGCTGCTGCGGCTGCAGTTGGAGGGCGGCGGCAAGAGCGCGGTCGGCGGCAAGGAGTCCGCGGGGCTGCTCGCCGAACTCTCGGCGCGTCTGGCGGCCGTCGAGGAGCAGGCCGAGGCGCTGTCGAAGCAGCTTGACGACGAGTCGGCGGACGCCGCCGCGGTGGCCACGGCCGCCCATCTGGAGCGGAAACTGACGGGGCTGCGGCGGGCGCTGGACGCCCTGGAGCCGGGCGCGGGCAGCGGCAGCCAGTCGGTGCCGACGCAGAACTGACCACCGCCGGGAAGGCAGTTGCCCATGAGCGTGCGTCAGTTCCGCGCCTCGGAAGGGGCGACACGAACGGGTGAAGCAGTGGGCACACGTGTCCGCTGTCGTCTCCCCCGGTAATCTCACACCCATGGCCTCACGTCCCTCCGCAGCCAAGAAGCCGCCCGCCAAGAAGGCGGCCGCTCCAGCGAAGGCTGCGGCACGTAAGGCCGCCGCCAAGAAGGCGCCCGCCAGAAGGCCTCCGGTCAAGAAGGCCGCGCCGCCCAGGCCGGCTCCGAGCCCCACGGGGGGCGTGTATCGACTTGTGCGCGCCCTCTGGCTCGGCCTCGCGCACGCCGTCGGCGCCGTCTTCCGCGGCATAGGACAGGGCGCGAAGAACCTCGACCCGGCCCACCGCAAGGACGGGGTCGCGCTGCTGCTCTTCGCTCTCGCGCTGATCGTCGCCGCCGGTACCTGGGCCGACCTGCGCGGCCCCGTCGGGGACCTGGTGGAGATCCTGGTCACCGGCGCCTTCGGGCGGCTCGATCTGCTGGTGCCGATACTGCTCGCGGTGATCGCCGTCCGCTTCATGCGGCACCCGGAGCAGCCGGAGGCCAACGGCCGGATCGTGATCGGCCTGTCCGCCCTGGTCATCGGCATCCTCGGGCAGGTGCACATCGCGTGCGGCGCGCCCGCCCGCAGCTCCGGCATGGAGGCCATAAGGGACGCCGGCGGCCTCATCGGCTGGGCGGCGGCGACCCCGCTGACGTACACCATGACCGCGGTGCTCGCCGTACCGCTGCTGGTGCTGCTGACGGTCTTCGGGCTGCTCGTGGTGACCGCGACACCGGTCAACGCCATTCCGCAGCGCCTGCGCGCGCTGGGCGTGCGCCTGGGCCTGCTGTCCGACCCGCAGGAGTTCGAGGTCGCCGGGGACGACGAGCTCTACGACGAACAGTGGCGTGAGGCGCTGCCCGCGCGCCCCCGCGGACGCCGGAGCGCCCCGCGGGCGTACGACCCCGAGGGAGCCGAGGAGGACGCGCTCTCGCAGCGCCGCGGCCGTCCGCGGCGCTCCGCGGTGCCGCAGCCCGATCCGCGCCGCCGGATGGACGCCGTGGACGTCGCGTCGGCCGCCGCGGCCGCGCTCGACGGCGCCGTCATGCACGGCATGCCGCCGTCCCCGGTCGTCGCCGACCTCACCCAGGGCGTCAGCGTGGGCGAGCGCGAGGACACCACCCCGGTGCCCACGCCGGATCCGGCGCCCGCCCCGACGCCGGTCCCGTCCGCCCGACCGAAGCAGGAGAGGCTGTCCTCCGGCGGCGTCCCCGACCTGACCAAGAAGGCCCCCGAGGAGCCCCGCGACCTGCCCGCGCGCGCTGAGCAGCTCCAGCTCTCCGGCGACATCACCTACGCGCTCCCGTCGCTGGACCTGCTCACCCGGGGCGGCCCCGGCAAGGCGCGCAGCGCGGCCAACGACGCGGTCGTCGCCTCGCTCACCCAGGTCTTCACCGAGTTCAAGGTCGACGCGGCCGTCACCGGCTTCACCCGCGGTCCGACGGTCACCCGCTACGAGGTCGAGCTCGGTCCCGCCGTGAAGGTCGAGCGGATCACCGCGCTGACGAAGAACATCGCGTACGCCGTCGCCAGCCCCGACGTGCGGATCATCAGCCCCATCCCCGGCAAGTCGGCGGTCGGCATCGAGATCCCGAACACCGACCGGGAGATGGTCAACCTCGGCGACGTGCTGCGCCTGGCGGAGTCCGCCGAGGACGACGACCCGATGCTGGTCGCCTTCGGCAAGGACGTCGAGGGCGGGTACGTGATGCACTCGCTGGCGAAGATGCCGCACATGCTGGTGGCGGGCGCCACCGGCTCCGGCAAGTCGTCCTGCATCAACTGCCTGATCACCTCGATCATGATGCGGGCGACCCCGGAGGACGTCCGGATGATCCTCGTCGACCCCAAGCGCGTGGAACTGACGGCCTACGAGGGCATCCCGCACCTGATCACGCCGATCATCACCAACCCCAAGCGGGCCGCCGAGGCCCTGCAGTGGGTGGTGCGCGAGATGGACCTGCGCTACGACGACCTCGCCGCCTACGGCTACCGGCACATCGACGACTTCAACCGCGCCGTCCGCGAGGGCAAGGTCAAGCCGCCGGAGGGCAGCGAGCGCGAGCTCCAGCCGTACCCGTACCTGCTGGTGATCGTGGACGAGCTGGCCGACCTGATGATGGTCGCCCCGCGGGACGTCGAGGACGCCATCGTGCGCATCACCCAGCTCGCGCGCGCGGCCGGCATCCACCTGGTGCTCGCCACCCAGCGCCCGTCGGTCGACGTGGTCACCGGCCTCATCAAGGCGAACGTGCCCTCCCGGCTGGCGTTCGCCACCTCCTCGCTCGCCGACTCCCGGGTCATCCTCGACCAGCCCGGCGCCGAGAAGCTGATCGGCAAGGGCGACGGCCTCTTCCTGCCGATGGGCGCGAACAAGCCGACGCGTATGCAGGGCGCGTTCGTGACCGAGGCCGAGGTCGCGCTCGTCGTGCAGCACTGCAAGGACCAGATGGCGCCCGTCTTCCGCGACGACGTCACCGTGGGCACCAAGCAGAAGAAGGAGATCGACGAGGACATCGGCGACGACCTCGACCTGCTGTGCCAGGCCGCCGAGCTGGTCGTCTCCACCCAGTTCGGGTCGACGTCCATGCTGCAGCGCAAGCTCCGGGTCGGCTTCGCCAAGGCGGGACGGCTCATGGACCTGATGGAGTCCCGCAACATCGTGGGACCGAGCGAGGGTTCGAAGGCGCGTGACGTTCTCGTGAAACCCGACGAGCTGGACGGCGTACTCGCGCTGATCCGTGGGGAGTCGGACGGTTAGGACGGCGGGCCGCCCGGCGTGTCGGTGTTACGCCGGGTGGCGGCAGCGCCGTGATCCACCCGTTAGGGAGCGGCGGGCAACCGTTTCCCCTCGTCGTACGTCAAGTTGAGCGAAAGGACCGGTACGGATCCCGTCCTGGGGTATGTGTCTGTCCCACCATCGGGTTGTCGGGCCATACCGATGGCGTACAAACACCTCCCGCCCGGTCGCCCCACCCTTTCGTACCCGCCTAGACTGAACCTCCAGCACAGGTGGCTCACACGCTCGAAAGGCGCCCCCGTGTCCATCGGCAACTCCCCTGAAGACGAGCGTCCGTTCCACGACGTGTCCGAGGAAGCCCGTCCCTCCGTCGGCCGTGCCCTGCGGCAGGCGCGCATCGCGGCCGGCCTCACGGTCGACGACGTCAGCAGCGCCACCCGTGTCCGTATCGCCATCGTGCACGCCATCGAGGCGGACGACTACGCCCCCTGCGGCGGTGACGTCTACGCGCGCGGGCACATCCGCACGCTGGCCAGGGCCGTGCGTCTCGACCCCGCCCCGCTGATCGCCCAGTACGACGCCGAGCACGGCGGACGGCCCGCGCCCACCCCGGCCGCGCCGATGTTCGAGGCGGAACGCATCCGTCCCGAGCGCCGGGGGCCCAACTGGACCGCGGCCATGGTCGCCGCGATCGTCGCCGTCGTCGGTTTCGTCGGGTTCACCGCCTTCAAGGGCGGCGACAGCGGCAACGACGCCAAGTCGCAGGTCGCCGAGGGGGCCTCGGCCAAGCCCAGCAAGTCGTCCGCGCCCACGACCAAGAAGGACAAGCCCGCCGCGCCGTCGTCCGAGCCGTCCGACAGCGCGATCGCCGCCGCGCCCCAGGACAAGGTCACCGTCCGGGTCAGCGCGCCGAACGGGCGCAGCTGGATCTCGGCCAAGGACCACAACGGCCACATGCTCTTCGACGGGCTGCTCAACAAGGGCGAGTCCAAGACCTTCCAGGACAGCGCCAAGATCAATCTGATCCTCGGCGACGCCGGCGCGATCGAGCTGTACGTGAACGGCAAGAAGATCCAGGACGACTTCCGGCCGGGCGCCGTGGAGCGTCTGACGTACACGAAGGGCGACCCCGAGGCCGGATGAGCGGGGGCGGGACACGGATGTGACGGGGTTGGCCAAGATCGGCCAACCCCGTCGACGTGGGGTGTCAGCCAGACAAAGTAGTCTTGAGCCCATGCCTGAACGCCGTACCGTCGCACTCGTCACTCTTGGCTGCGCCCGTAACGAGGTGGACTCGGAGGAGCTCGCAGGCCGTTTGGAGGCGGACGGCTGGCAGCTCGTCGAGGACGCCGCGGACGCCGATGTCGCCGTGGTCAACACCTGTGGTTTCGTCGAGGCCGCCAAGAAGGACTCCGTCGACGCCCTTCTGGAGGCCAACGACCTCAAGGACCATGGCAGAACCCAGGCCGTGGTGGCGGTGGGCTGCATGGCCGAGCGGTACGGCAACGAGCTGGCCGCGGCGCTGCCCGAGGCCGACGGCGTGCTCGGCTTCGACGACTACGCCGACATCTCCGACCGCCTGCAGACCATCCTCTCCGGCGGCATCCACGCGGCGCACACCCCGCGCGACCGCCGCAAGCTGCTGCCGATCAGCCCCGCCGAGCGGCAGGACTCCGCCGCTGCCGTGGCGCTGCCCGGTCACGGCCCGACCGACCTCCCGGAGGGCGTCGCGCCCGCCTCCGGTCCGCGCGCGCCCCTGCGCCGCCGTCTGGACGGCTCTCCGGTCGCCTCGGTCAAGCTCGCCTCCGGCTGCGACCGGCGCTGCTCCTTCTGCGCCATCCCCTCCTTCCGCGGCTCCTTCATCTCCCGCCGCCCGAGCGACGTGCTGAACGAGACCCGCTGGCTGGCCGAGCAGGGGGTGAAGGAGATCATGCTGGTCTCCGAGAACAACACCTCCTACGGCAAGGACCTGGGCGACATCCGCCTGCTGGAGTCCCTGCTGCCCGAGCTGGCGGAGGTCGACGGCCTCGAGCGGGTGCGCGTCAGCTACCTGCAGCCGGCCGAGATGCGCCCGGGCCTCATCGACGTCCTCACCTCCACCCCGAAGGTCGCCCCCTACTTCGACCTCTCCTTCCAGCACTCCGCGCCCGGCGTGCTGCGTGCCATGCGCCGCTTCGGCGACACCGACCGCTTCCTGGAGCTGCTGGACACCATCCGCGGCAAGGCCCCGCAGGCCGGCGTGCGCTCCAACTTCATCGTCGGCTTCCCCGGCGAGACCGAGGCCGACCTCGCCGAGCTGGAGCGCTTCCTGAACGGCGCCCGGCTGGACGCCATCGGCGTCTTCGGCTACTCCGACGAGGAGGGCACGGAGGCCGCCACGTACGACGGCAAGCTCGACGAGGACGTCGTCGCCGAGCGCCTGGCCCGGGTCTCCCGGCTCGCCGAGGAACTCGTCTCCCAGCGCGCCGAGGAGCGCCTCGGAGAGACCGTGCACGTCCTCGTGGAGTCGGTCGACGGCGAGGACGGCGTGTACGGCCGGGCCGCGCACCAGGCGCCGGAGACGGACGGCCAGGTGCTGCTCACGAGCGGCGAGGGTCTGAGCGTGGGACGTATGGTCGAGGCGAAGGTGGTCGGCACGGAAGGCGTCGACCTGGTCGCCGAGCCGCTGGCGGGCTCGCCGTCGGGCAGTGAGGAGGCGGGCAGATGACCGGAGTCCCGGCTTCCGCCGCGGGCGGTTCCACCGGTGCGCAGGGCGCCCGGGGTGCGACCGCCGCCGACGGCGCTGCTTCCGAGGTCTCCGGCTCCGTCGCCCGTTCTTCCACCCCGGCCCCCGGCCCGGACGGCGGTGCGCGTCCCGCGCGCGGCGGGAAACTGACGGCGGCGGCCGTCAACCAGGCGAGCGTGTGGAACGTCGCCAATCTGCTGACGATGCTCCGGCTGCTCCTCGTGCCCGGCTTCGTGGCGCTGATGCTGGCGGACGGCGGCTACGACCCGGCGTGGCGCTCCCTCGCCTGGGCCGCCTTCGCCGTCGCCATGATCACCGACCTGTTCGACGGGCATCTGGCGCGCACCTACAACCTGGTCACCGACTTCGGGAAGATCGCCGACCCCATCGCCGACAAGGCGATCATGGGTGCGGCGCTCATCTGTCTGTCGTCCCTCGGCGATCTGCCGTGGTGGGTCACCATCGTGATCCTCGGCCGGGAACTCGGGATCACGCTGCTGCGTTTCCTCGTCATCCGCTACGGGGTGATCCCCGCGAGCCGGGGCGGCAAGCTCAAGACGCTCACGCAGGGCGTCGCCGTCGGGATGTACGTCCTGGCCCTGACGGGTTGGCTGGCCAGCATGAGGTTCTGGGTGATGGCCGCGGCGGTCGTGCTCACCGTGGTGACCGGGCTCGACTACGTGAGACAGGCCATTGTGCTGCGCCGGCGGGGAATCGCCGAACGCGCGGCGGCGTTGGAGGAGAAGGAAGCGTGAGTTCACCTGCCACCGAACTGGTGCGACTACTGACCGTGAGGGGCGAGAGCCTCGCCGTCGCGGAGTCGCTCACCGGTGGACTGGTGGCGGCGGAGATCACGGCCGTCCCCGGCGCGTCCAACGTCTTCCGCGGCTCGGTCACCGCCTACGCCACCGAACTGAAGCGGCGGCTGCTGGGCGTCGACGCCACCCTGCTGGCGGAGCGCGGCGCGGTGGATCCGCAGGTGGCGGCGGAGATGGCGGCCGGTGTGCGCCGGGCCCTCGGCGCGGACTGGGGTCTCGCGACGACCGGAGTGGCCGGACCCGACCCGCAGGACGGCCAACCCGTCGGGACGGTGTTCGTCGCCGTCGACGGGCCGCTGACCGCCCACCGGGGTTCTGCCGGTGGCGGAAAAGTGGAGGCGCTGCGGTTGAACGGCGACCGTGCGGAAATTCGTATGGAGAGTGTACGGAGCGTACTCGCACTGCTTCTGAACGAGCTTGCAGGCGAACAGACCGGGAATGAGCGGGCACAGGATACGGAACGGAACGGGGGGTTTTGATGTTTGCAGCCCTGAGTGAACACGACATCGCTCCCCGCACGGCCGCGGCGCAAGGCGGTACGGTGGGGCGAGAAGGATGCGGCTACGCGGTCCGAGGAGGGAGCCACCGATGATTCTGCTCCGTCGCCTGCTGGGTGACGTGCTGCGTCGGCAGCGCCAACGCCAGGGCCGTACTCTGCGCGAAGTCTCCTCGTCCGCCCGAGTCTCACTCGGCTATCTCTCCGAGGTGGAGCGGGGGCAGAAGGAGGCTTCCTCCGAGCTGCTCTCCGCCATCTGCGACGCGCTGGACGTACGGATGTCGGAACTCATGCGGGAAGTGAGCGACGAACTGGCGCTCGCCGAGCTGGCCCAGTCCGCCGCGGCCACCGAGCCCGTGCCCACGCCGGTCCGTCCGATGCTGGGTTCCGTGTCGGTGACCGGTGTGCCACCGGAACGGGTGACCATCAAGGCGCCCGCCGAAGCGGTGGACGTGGTCGCCGCGTGACCTCCGCGTGCGCGGCCTGACCACCCGATACGCGTGAAGCCCCGGCCGGGCTCCCAGGCAGACCCTGGGGAGCCCGGCCGGGGCTTTCGTCATGCGCGTGCGATCCGCGCCCGCGGCTGGTCCGTTTGCCGGTACCCGGCGCGCCGGTCATCGTGGAGGTGACCTGACCGGCGCCGAACCCACCGGAGGAAGCGGATGTACGTCGTGAAGAGCCCGCTGCCCGACGAGGCACTGAAGACCGTGTCCGAGGCCTTGCAGGGCGCCCTGGTGGACCTGGTCGACCTCTCGCTGGTCGCCAAGCAGATCCACTGGAACGTCGTCGGACCCCGCTTCCGGTCCATCCATCTCCAGCTGGACGAGGTCGTCGCCTCGGCGCGCACCCACTCCGACACGGTGGCCGAGCGGGCCTCCGCCCTCGGCGTACCACCGGACGGCCGCGCGTCCACGGTGGCGTCCGGCAGCGGCATCGGGACCACGCCGGCCGGCTGGATCAAGGACGCCGACGCGATCCGGGCGATGGTCGACGCGCTCGGCGCGGTGATCACACGGATGCGGGGACGGGTGGCGTCGACCGGCGAGCCCGATCCGGTGTCCCAGGACATCTTCATCGGGATCACCGCCGACCTGGAGAAGCACCACTGGATGTTCCAGGCGGAGAACGCGTGAGGATCCGCCCCGGGACGGTCACCTCGCGCCGCCGGATCGAGTGCCCGGTGTCCTTGCGTCGGTGAGCCCTCGGTGCGCCTCCCGCGCGGGTCGGGCGGTGTTCCGGCGTCCGGCTGGAGGTGACGGCCATGGTGAGACGGGTGCTGCGCTGGGGAACCGCTCTCGGGCTGGGCGCCGTGTGGTGGTGGGCCGTGTTCCGGATCGCCCTCGGACAGGGCGCGGGTGTGCTCGAAGGGGCCGTCGCGATCGGTGGCTGGGGGCTCAGCGTGCTGCCGGTGCACTGTGTGCCGAGGACGCGGGCGGCGGGCGCCGTGGCCGCGGGACGGTGGAGGAGCGCCTGGCGGGCCGGGCAGGTCGTCACGGCGGTGCCGGACCCCGGTGCCGCCGGTGCGGATCCTGACCGGCGCGACGACGCCGAACCGGAGAGCGCGCAGGCCGGCCTCGGCGACGGGCGGCCCTGACGCGGCGTCGGCCAGGCGGACGGAGACGCCGGCCGGGCGAAGACGCCGGCCGGACGGAGACGTCAGGCGGACGGGGATCGGCGGGGATAGCGCTCACGCCAGGCCTGTGCCGTGCCCCGTGCCGGCGCCGGGCCCGTCTGGCAGTGCGGGCACCAGTAGGTGGGGCGTTCCTGGTAGCCGTCGGCCTGGTCGGCGACCCGGATCGAGGTGCGGCAGCGCAGGCACGGGCGTGGGGCGCGGCCGTACACGAAGAGGTCCTGCCGGTGCAGGCCGGTGGTCTGCCGGACAGGGCGGTCGCGGTTGCTCTCCAGCAGCTTCTTGGCGAGCGCGATCAGCCTTGTGGCACGGTCCGCCGGCAGGGCGCCGACCGGCAGCCAGGGGGTCGCGCCCACCAGGAAGCAGAGCTCGCACTTGTAGACGTTGCCGATGCCGGCCAGATTGCGCTGGTCGAGCAGGGCCTCACCGAGCGGACGGCCGGGGTCGGCGAGCAGGTTGGTGAGGGCGAGCGCGGGATCCCAGTCCGGTCCGAGCAGGTCGGGGCCGAGGTGGCCGACGGCCTGCTCCTCCTCGCCGGTGCGCAGGAGCTCCAGCACCGGAAGGCGGTACCCCACGGCCGAGCGGTCCGGGGTGCCGAGGATCACCCGGATCTGGTGGGCGGGGCCGCCGCGCCAGCGCTCGCCGGTGCCGAACACCTTCCAGGCGCCCTCCATGCGCAGGTGCGTGTGCAGGGTCAGGCCGCCCTCGAAGCGGGTGAGCAGGTGCTTGCCGCGCGCGATCGTGCTCAGCACCGCACGGCCGGTGAGATCGACCGTCGCGTACTGCGGCACCCGGAAGTCACTGCGGGTCAGCACTTTGCCCGCGAGGGCCTCGTGCAGCCGTTTCGCGGCCTGCCACACCGTGTCACCTTCGGGCATGCGTCAAGGGTGCCACGGACGGGTGATGTGCGGTGGGGTGCGCGCGGCGCGTGGCGGCCGCGGTGTGTCAGGCACGCAGGCGCAGGCCACGCGGGGTCGCTATGAAGCCGGCTCCTTCCAGCAGGGCGCCCAGCGGCGAGGTCAGCGCCTGGGCGCCGTTGATCCGCTCGACCGTGACCGTGCCGAGGGAGCCCGCCCGGGCGGCCGAGGCCAGGGCCTCGGCGGCGGTGCGCAGGCGCGGATCGTCGCCGGCGTCCGCGTCCGCCTCCGGGTCGGCGGGCCAGGCCAGCAGGGTCTTGCCGCCGCGTTCCATGTACAGCGTCAGCTCGCCCTCCACCAGCACCACGAGCGAACCGGCCTTGCGGCCCGGCTTGTGTCCCGCCCCGGCTGGCGGCTCGGGCCAGGGGAGGGCGGCGCCGTAGGCACTGGCGGGGTCGGCCGCGGCGAGGACCGCGGCACGCGGGTCGGGCGAGGAGGACGCCCGGCCTCGGCGGTCGCCGAAGTCGCGGTTCCCGTACGGGCCGTGAGCGGAACCACCGCCTCTCGGGCCGCCGTAGCCGGGGGCGGCGAAGGGGTCCGCCGGTGAGCGGTCGCGCGGGGAGACGTACTCGTCCCGGGCCGGGACGGTGTTCTCCGGCGGCCAGGTGAAGCCGCCGTCGCCCGGCCGTACCGCTTCGTCCGGCGGCCAGGTGAAGTCGCCGTCGAGGCCGGGATGGGCCAGTCCGCCGTCGGCCTGCTCGAAGCCGCCGGGAGTGGTGTGACCGGAGGCGTTCCGGTCCGGGAGGGTCTGGCCGTCCGCGGCGAAGGGCCCGGTCCCGTGGCCGCCGCCGAAGCCGTTGGGCAGGCCCTGGCCCCGGTCGCGGGCGTTGGAGACCGCGCGGAGACGGTCGACCGCTCCGTCCATCGCGAACTGGGCCGCGCCCAACCCCTCGACCACGTAACCCCGTCTGGCCTGTCCGCTGTCCTCGAAGGCGGACAGCACGCGGTACACCGCGGAGAAGCCGCCCTCGACGCCCTCGGCGGCCACCGCTCCGCGGGTGACCACGCCGTGCCGGTCGAGCAGGGTGCGGGCCAGCGCGTGCGCGCGCACCGTGGCGTCCGGCTCGGCCGCGGGCAGGAGGGACCAGCGGCCGGCCACCGTCGGCGGGCCGGTGCGCGAGGTGGCGCGCGCCGCGGCGGTCAGGGAGCCGTAACGGCCGCGCGGGACGGTGCGCTTGGCGCGGTGGGCGGTGGAGCCGGCGGTACGGCCGGAGCCCAGCAGGGCGCGCATCGGGGTGAGCGTGTCGTTGGTGAGCCGTCCCGACCAGGCCAGGTCCCACAGGGCGTCCGCCAGTTGGGGGTCGCCGGCCTCAGGGTGCGTGGTGGCGCGCACCTGGTCGGCGATCTGACGGAAGAACAGGCCGTAGCCCCCGGACAGGGTGTCGAGCACCGACTGGTGCAGCGCCGTCAGCTCGAGGGGGTGCGGCTGCGGCAGCAGCAGTGGTGCCGCGTCCGCCATGTACAGGGAGACCCAGCCGTCCTTGCCGGGCAGGGCGCCCGCCCCGGCCCACACGACCTCGCCGGCCGCGGTGAGTTCGTCGAGCATCGAGGGCGTGTAACCGGCGACGCGTGAGGGCAGGACCAGTTTCTCCAGTGCGGAGGCGGGCACGGAGGCGCCCTGCAACTGCTCGATGGCACGCACCAGTCCGTCGATGCCGCGCAGCTCGTGCCCCTTGCCGATGTGCTGCCACTGGGGCAGGAACTGGGCGAGCGCGGCGGGCGGCACGGGCTCCAGCTCATGACGCAGGGCCGCCAGGGAACGGCGGCGCAGCCGGCGCAGTACGGCCGCGTCGCACCACTCCTGGCCGATGCCCGCCGGGTGGAACTCGCCCTGGACGACGCGGCCGGCCGCGGCCAGCCGCTGCAGGGCGCCCTCGGTGACCGCGACGCCCAGACCGAAGCGGGCAGCCGCCGTGGCCGACGTGAACGGGCCGTGGGTGCGCGCGTACCGCGCGAGGAGGTCGCCGAGCGGGTCCTTGACCGGTTCGGTGAAGGCCTCGGGGACGCCCACGGGCAGTGCCGTGCCGAGGGCGTCGCGCAGCCGGCCCGCGTCCTCCACGGCCGCCCAGTGGTCGGTGCCCGCGATGCGCACCCGGATGGCCCGGCGGGCGGCGGCCAGGTCCCGCGCCCACTGGGCCTCGGCGCCCCGCTCGGCCAGTTCGGCGTCGGTCAGCGGGCCGAGCAGCCGCAGGAGGTCGGCGACCCCCTCGAGGTCCTTGACCCGTCGGTCCTCCGTCAGCCACTGCAGCTCGCGCTCCAGCTCGGTCAGCACGTCGGCGTCGAGCAGTTCGCGCAGCTCGGCCTGCCCCAGCAGCTCGGCCAGCAGCCGGGAGTCCAGGGAGAGCGCGGCCGCACGGCGCTCGGCGAGCGGCGAGTCGCCCTCGTAGAGGAACTGGGCGACGTAGCCGAAGAGGAGGGAGCGGGCGAACGGGGACGGCTCGGGGGTGGTGACCTCGACCAGGCGGACCTTGCGGGACTCGATGTCGCCCATCAGCTCGACGAGCCCGGGGACGTCGAAGACGTCCTGGAGGCACTCGCGGATCGCCTCGAGGACGATCGGGAACGAGCCGAACTCGCTCGCCACCTGAAGCAGCTGGGCTGCCCGCTGGCGCTGTTGCCACAACGGGGTGCGCTTGCCCGGGTTGCGCCGCGGCAGGAGCAGCGCGCGGGCGGCGCATTCGCGGAACCGGGAGGCGAACAGCGCGGAGCTGCCGACCTGGTCGGTGACGACCTGGTCGACCTCGCCCTTGTCGAAGGCGACGTCCGCGGCGCCGATCGGGGCCTGCTCGCTGTCGTACTCGGCGCCGGCCTTCACCGGCTCCTGGTCGAGCAGGTCCAGGCCCATCAAGTCGGCGTCCGGCAGGCGCAGCACGATGCCGTCGTCGGCGTGCATGACCTGCGCGTCCATGCCGTACCGCTCGGACAGGCGGGCGCCCAGGGCGAGGGCCCACGGGGCGTGCACCTGGGCGCCGAAGGGGGAGTGGACGACGACCCGCCAGTCGCCCAGCTCGTCGCGGAAGCGCTCCACCACGATCGTGCGGTCGTCCGGGACGTGTCCGCAGGCCTCGCGCTGTTCGTTCAGGTAGGACAGGACGTTGTCCACCGCCCAGGCGTCCAGGCCCGCGTCGAACAGGCGCCGCCGGGCGTCCTCCTTCGGCAGCGAGCCCACCTCGCGCAGGAACGCGCCCACCGCGCGGCCCAGTTCGAGCGGACGGCCCAGCTGGTCGCCCTTCCAGAAGGGCAGCCGGCCCGGCACGCCCGGCGCGGGGGAGACCAGGACGCGGTCGCGCGTGATGTCCTCGATGCGCCACGAACTGGTGCCCAGGGTGAAGACGTCCCCGACCCGGGACTCGTACACCATCTCCTCGTCGAGCTCGCCGACCCGGCCGCCGCCCTTCTTGGGGTCGGAACCGGCGAGGAAGACCCCGAAGAGCCCCCGGTCGGGGATGGTGCCGCCGGAGGTGACCGCGAGCCGCTGGGCGCCGGGGCGGCCGGTGATCGTGCCGGCCACGCGGTCCCACACCACGCGCGGGCGCAGCTCCGCGAACGCGTCGGACGGGTAGCGGCCCGCGAGCATGTCCAGTGTCGCGGTGAACGCCGACTCGGGGAGCGAGGCGAAGGGGGCCGCGCGGCGGATCACGGTCAGCAGGTCGTCGAACTGCCAGGTGTCCAGCGCCGTCATGGCGACGAGCTGCTGGGCGAGCACGTCCAGCGGGTTGGCGGGGACGCGCAGGGACTCGATGGCGCCGGTGCGCATCCGCTCGGTGACCACCGCGGACTGGACCAGGTCGCCCCGGTACTTGGGGAAGACCACGCCGGTGGAGACGGCGCCCACCTGGTGGCCGGCGCGGCCGACGCGCTGGAGCCCCGAGGCCACCGAGGGCGGGGACTCCACCTGGACGACGAGGTCGACCGCGCCCATGTCGATGCCCAGCTCCAGACTGGAGGTGGCGACCACGGCGGGCAGCCGGCCCGCCTTCAGGTCCTCCTCGACCAAGGCGCGCTGCTCCTTGGAGACCGAGCCGTGGTGCGCGCGGGCGATCACCGCGGGCGCGCCGTGGGCCGCCCCCGAGCCGCCCATCAGCTCGGCCGGCGAGTGGTGCTCGTCCAGGGACTCGCCGGTCGCGCGCTCGTAGGCGATCTCGTTGAGCCGTTTGCACAGCCGCTCGGCCAGGCGCCGCGAGTTCGCGAACACGATCGTGGACCGGTGCGCCTGCACCAGATCGGTGATCCGCTCCTCGACGTGCGGCCAGATCGAGGGCCGCTCGGCCCCCTCACCGCTGTCCGCCGCCGGGGAGCCGCCCAGCTCGCCCATGTCCTCCACCGGCACGACCACGGACAGGTCGAACTCCTTGCCGGACTCCGGCTGGACGATCTCCACCTTGCGGCGGGGGGAGAGATAGCGGGCCACCTCGTCCACCGGACGCACCGTCGCCGACAGCCCGATGCGGCGGGCGGGCTTCGGCAGCAGCTCGTCCAGCCGCTCCAGGGAGAGCGCGAGGTGCGCGCCGCGCTTGGTGCCGGCGACCGCATGCACCTCGTCCAGGATCACCGTCTCGATGCCCGTCAGCGCGTCGCGGGTGGCCGAGGTCAGCATCAGGAACAGCGACTCGGGGGTCGTGATCAGGATGTCCGGAGGGCGCGTGGACAGGGCGCGGCGCTCGGCGGGCGGGGTGTCGCCGGAACGGATGCCGACCTTCACCTCGGGCTCGGGCAGGCCGAGGCGCACGGACTCCTGGCGGATGCCGGTCAGCGGGCTGCGCAGGTTCCGCTCGACGTCGACCGCGAGGGCCTTCAGCGGGGACACGTACAGCACCCGGCAGCGCTTCTTCGGGTCGGCCGGAGGAGGTGTCGAGGCCAGCTGGTCCAGCGCGGCGAGGAACGCGGCCAGCGTCTTGCCCGAGCCGGTGGGGGCCACCACCAGCACGTCCGAGCCCGCGCCGATGGCCTGCCAGGCGCCCGCCTGGGCCGCGGTGGGCGCGGAGAACGCCCCCGTGAACCAGCCGCGAGTCGCGGGCGAGAAGCCGTCGAGGGCTCGGTGTGCGGAGCTGACCATGCCCTCCATCCTGCACCCGGCCACTGACAATCGGGCTGACGCGGGCGACAGGGGCGGGCCCCGGCGTGGACCGCCCGCGGACCGGGGCCCGCCGGACTGGCGGAGAATGGAGGCATGGCGGGTTCGGCGGAGCGGGCACGGCACTGGCGGTACGAGCGGCTGCCCGGTGTCGACCTGCTGCGTGCCCGGTACGTCCACAAGACCTTCGTCCGGCACACCCACGAGAACTTCGTGATCGCGGCCATCGCCGACGGCGTCGAGGTCTTCCAGCACCGCGGCTCCGACGTGTCAGTGGGCGCGGGCGCCCTCGCGCTGGTCAACCCGGACACCCCGCACACGGGCCGGGCCGGGGTGCCCGAGGGCTGGCGCTACGGCGCGGTCTACCCCTCGCCCGAGGTGGTGGCCGCGATCGCGGCCGAGACCACCACGATCCGCGGTACCCCGGGCTTCGTCAGCCCCGTCCTCGACGATCCCTACACCGTCCGCCTGGTCCACCAGGTGCTGCGCGCCGCCGACGAGGGCAACGCGCTGGCCGCCGACACCCTGCTGCGGGTCGCCGTGACCAGGCTGCTGCGGCTGAACGGCGGCTCGCTGCCGCAGCGGCCGCGCCGGACGGCCGGCGCCCGGATCGCGGCACGCGCGCGCGGCGTGCTGGAGGACGAGATGGCCGCGCCGCCGACCCTGGAACGCCTGGCCGCCGACCTCGGGACCAGCCCGTTCGCCCTGCTGCGGGCGTTCCGTGACGCCTATGGGATGCCGCCGCACACCTGGCTGACCGACGCGCGCGTACGCCGCGCGCGGCTGCTGCTCGACGCGGGAACCGCGCCCGCCGAGGTGGCCGTCGCCGTCGGCTTCACCGACCAGCCCCACCTGAACCGGCACTTCGCCCGCATCGTCGGGGTGCCTCCGGGCGCCTACCAGCGCGAGCGCAAGAACGTACAAGACCCGCACTGAGGTCCGGACGTACCGTCCGAGGCGTGGCACAACAGACAGCACTCGCGGACACGTCCGCCGAAGCCGCCGCCAAGCCCGATTCCGCCGTCGTACGGGACGCCCTGGGCGTCGGCGTCGCGGTCGGGCTCTCCGGGTTCGCCTTCGGCGTGACCTCGGCCGGCAGCGGCCTCGGACTCCTCCAGACCTGCGCGCTCAGCCTCCTGGTCTTCACCGGCGCCTCGCAGTTCGCCCTGGTGGGCGCGCTCGCCGCGGGCGGCAGCCCGTTCACGGCCGCCGCAGGCGCCTTCTTCCTGGGCGTGCGCAACGCCTTCTACGGGCTGCGCCTGTCGCAGGTGCTGGCCGTCCCGCGCGCGGTGCGGCCGTTCGCCGCCCAGTGGGTGATCGACGAGACCACGGCCGTGACCCTGGCCCAGCCGACCCGGCGCGCCGCGCGGATCGGCTTCACCGTGACCGGGCTCAGCCTCTACCTGCTGTGGAACCTCACCACGCTGCTCGGCGCACTGGGCGCGAAGGCCATCGGGGACACCGACGCCTGGGGGCTGGACGCGGCCGGGCCCGCCGTCTTCCTGGCCCTGCTCGCCCCCATGCTGAAGACGCGCACCGAGCGTGCCGTCGCCGGCCTCGCGGTGCTGCTGGGCCTCGGCCTGCTCCCGGTCCTGCCGGCCGGCGTGCCGGTCCTCGTGGCCGCGCTGGCGGCGCCGGTCGCGCTCTTCGCCGAGGGCCGGCGCATCGGCCGCACCCGGCGGACCGCACCGGACGCGGCGGAGGAGGACCGGTGAACACCTGGATCGCGATCGGACTGACCGTCCTCGGCTGCTACGCGGTCAAGCTCGCCGGACTGCTCGTGCCCGCGGGCGCCATGGAGCGGCCGCTCGTCCGGCGGCTCGCCGCCCTGCTGCCCGTCGCCCTGCTGGCCGCGCTCACGGCCCAGCAGACGTTCGCCGACGGGCACGCCCTGGTCCTGGACGCCAGGGCGGCGGGACTCGGCGCGGCCGCACTGGCACTGGTGCTGCGCGCGCCCTTCCTGCTGGTAGTCGCCGCCGCGGTGGTGGTGACCGCGGGGGTGCGGGCGATCGGCGGCTGAGCGCGGCTCAGCCCACGAAGCGGCCGTACGCCCTGAGCGTGCGCAGCGCGTCGATCGTCACCACGGGCCGCGCCTCGAGCGTCGGGGCCGGCGCCCACTGTCGCCAGCGGACGGGCCAGCCGCCGTCCTCCTGCTGGGATCCGGCGAGGTGGTCGAGGGAGCGCGTCATCTCCTCGTCCGTGAACCACGCGCGCGCGAGCGACCGCGGACTCCTCGCGAAGTCGTGCGGGAAGTGGTGCTCGCCGGGGGCGTACCCGGGCGCGACCGGGTACGCGTCGAGCCGCTCGGGGTCCAGCGCCGCGAGCCGCTGTTCGCGCACCAGGCGGCCGAGCCGGTCGGCAGCCGCCTCCGCGCGCGAGCGGTCCGGGACCGAGTCCAGGAAGGCCACCGCGGCGTGCACCTCGTAGGGGTGGGACGTCCGCAGGGAGTCCACCGCGTGCCAGCAGAAGTCGGTGGCCCGGAACAGCCAGGCGTGCCACACCTCGTTGCGGTGCAGCAGTCCCACCACGGGGCCGGTGGCGAGCAGCTCGCTGGGCGGGTCGTCCACGACCGGGACGAACGGCGCCGCCGGATAGCCGCGCTGGCCGGGATCGACCGCGGGCAGCGCGCCGTCCGCGGTCGAGACCGCGGTCAGATGACGGCACACCCGCTCCGCCCGCTGCCCGCCGCAGCGCCCGATGGCGTCCAGGACGCCCAGGGCGCGGGCGGCGTGCAGGGGCTGGCTCACGGGTCCGCGCAGATCCGGCTCCAGCGCGTGACCGTAACCGCCGTCCTCGTTGCGGTAGGCGTTCAGCGCGGCCTCCACCGGCTCGGCGGCGCCGTTCAGGAAGTGGTAGGCGAAGAGCCGCTGCTCCAGCACGCGCGCGGTGAGCCAGACGAACTGTTCGGCGCGGAAGAGCGGGGAGCGCGCCGGGGGCTCTGAGGGGAGGGGGGAAGCTCCTGATTCGGCCATGCGACAGACCGTAGGACGGAAAGCGGTCTCGGCAGGCGGCTCCCGGCGGGCCCCACCCCCAGGGGCGGGATACTGGAGGCATGCGGTTGACGGTCTTCTGGCAGCGGATGGCGGAACACTTCGGTCCGGGGTACGCCGACACCTTCGCGCGCGATCACGTGATGACGGAGCTGGGCGGGCGCACGGTGCACGAGGCACTGGACGCCGGCTGGGGCGCCAAGGACGTATGGCGCGTGGTCTGCTCGGTCATGAACGTGCCCGGGGAGCGGCACTGAGCGACACGAGGACTCCGGGCGGGCCGTGAGCTGCCGCCGGCGTGGGCGAGACTGGGTGCGTGGCACCCACTGACGACAATGAGCCGGCCGCCCGGCACGCAGCCTCCCCGACCGCTTCGCCGCCGCACGCCAGGCGTCCGGCCGACGACGGCGTCGCCGAGCCGCCCGGCCGTCGCATGCCGCGCTGGCTCCCGCGCGCCATGGTGCTCGCGCTCGCGCTCATCGCCTCGTTCCAGCTCGGCAGCTGGGCTTTCCACCAGCTGACCGGACTGCTGATCAACATCCTGATCGCGTTCTTCCTCGCGCTCGCGATAGAGCCCGCGGTGAGCTGGATGGCCGCACACGGCCTGCGCCGGGGGCTCGCGACGTTCCTGGTCTTCCTCGGCCTGACGATCGTGGCCGCGGGCTTCGTCACGCTGCTCGGATCCATGCTGGCGGGGCAGATCATCAAGATGGTCGAGGGTTTCCCCGACTATCTGGACTCGGTGATCAACTGGATCAACCAGAAGTTCCACATGGAGCTCAGACGCGTGGACGTCCAGGAGGGCCTGCTGCACTCCGACTGGCTGCGCAAGTACGCCCAGAACAGCGCGGCCGGCGTGCTCGACGTGTCCGCCCAGGTGCTCGGCGGCCTCTTCCAGATGCTGACGGTCGGGCTGTTCTCGTTCTACTTCGCGGCCGACGGCCCCCGGCTGCGCCGGGCCCTCTGCTCCGTCCTGCCGCCCGCGCGCCAGGCCGAGGTGCTGCGCGCCTGGGAGATCGCCGTCGACAAGACGGGCGGCTACCTCTACTCGCGCGGCCTCATGGCGCTCATCTCCGGGATCGCGCACTACATCCTGCTCGAGGCGCTGGGCGTGCCGTACGCGCCGGTGCTCGGCGTCTGGGTGGGGCTGGTGTCGCAGTTCATCCCCACCATCGGCACCTACCTCGCGGGCGCGCTGCCGATGCTGATCGCGTTCACCGTGGACCCCTGGTACGCGGTGTGGGTGCTGATCTTCGTCGTCGTCTACCAGCAGTTCGAGAACTACATGCTGCAGCCCAAGCTGACCTCCAGGACCGTCGACATCCACCCGGCCGTAGCCTTCGGCTCGGTGATCGCGGGCACCGCGCTGCTCGGCGCGGTCGGCGCGCTGATCGCCATCCCCGCGGTCGCCACGCTGCAGGCCTTCCTGGGGGCGTACGTGAAGCGGTACACCGTCACGGACGACCCGCGGGTGCACGGCCACCGCCGGCGGGATCCCGGCCGCCCGGGCGCGTTCACGCGCCTCAGGCTGCTGTGGGAACGGCGGCCCGACTCGCAGGAGTCCTCGTAGCGACGGGCACCGCCGACCGCCCTCCGCGGCCCCGCGTGGTGCGCTTGACACCAAAATCGAACATCCATTCTCATGGAGCTCAGGCGAGGCTCCGGACGGGGATTTTGTCCCCTTTGAATAGGGTGTGTTCCCGGGTTATCCACAGGCCGGGCCTGCGTCGGGGCGCATTGTCAGTGGCAGGCGTTAGCGTCTTTGACGTGAAGCGATCGACTCAAGCAAACCGGGTGGAACCCATGGCAGGAACCGACCGCGAGAAGGCGCTCGACGCCGCGCTCGCACAGATTGAACGGCAATTCGGCAAGGGCGCTGTCATGCGCATGGGCGAGCGGTCGATGGAGCCCATCGAGGTCATCCCGACCGGGTCGACCGCGCTCGACGTCGCTCTTGGCGTCGGTGGCCTGCCGCGCGGCCGTGTGGTGGAGATCTACGGACCGGAGTCGTCCGGTAAGACCACGCTGACCCTGCACGCCGTGGCCAACGCGCAGAAGGCCGGCGGCCAGGTCGCGTTCGTGGACGCGGAGCACGCCCTCGACCCCGAGTACGCGAAGAAGCTCGGCGTCGACATCGACAACCTGATCCTCTCCCAGCCCGACAACGGCGAGCAGGCCCTGGAGATCGTGGACATGCTGGTCCGCTCCGGCGCGCTCGACCTCATCGTCATCGACTCCGTGGCGGCGCTGGTGCCGCGCGCGGAGATCGAGGGCGAGATGGGTGACAGCCACGTCGGTCTGCAGGCCCGTCTGATGAGCCAGGCGCTGCGGAAGATCACCAGCGCGCTCAACCAGTCCAAGACGACCGCGATCTTCATCAACCAGCTCCGCGAGAAGATCGGCGTGATGTTCGGCTCCCCGGAGACCACGACCGGTGGCCGGGCGCTGAAGTTCTACGCCTCGGTGCGCATCGACATCCGCCGCATCGAGACCCTGAAGGACGGCACGGAGGCGGTCGGCAACCGCACCCGCTGCAAGGTCGTCAAGAACAAGGTCGCGCCGCCCTTCAAGCAGGCCGAGTTCGACATCCTCTACGGCCAGGGCATCAGCCGTGAGGGCGGCCTGATCGACATGGGCGTGGAGCACGGCTTCGTCCGCAAGGCCGGCGCCTGGTACACGTACGAGGGCGACCAGCTCGGCCAGGGCAAGGAGAACGCGCGCAACTTCCTGAAGGACAACCCCGACCTGGCCAACGAGATCGAGAAGAAGATCAAGGAGAAGCTGGGCGTCGGCGTCCGGCCGGAGAAGCCCGCCGCCGAGCCGGGTCCGGACGCGGCGGTCGCCGCCCCTGCCGACGACACCGCCAAGACGGCGCCCGCGGCCGCCAAGGCCACCAAGCCCAAGGCCGCCGCAGCCAAGAGCTGACCCGTGACGCGACGAACCGACTGGGCCGAGTACGAGTACGCCGACCCCGGTGCCCCGCGGGGGAGGGGCACCGGCGGTGACACGGGCTCCGCCACGGCCGGCGACGACGGGTACGGGGACGGCCGAGAAGGCAACGGGGGACCCGGCGGGTACGGGAGCGGCGGCAGGCACCCCGGCGGCGAGGCCTACGGGGACGGCACGGGCGGGACCGACGGCCCGGGGAGGCCGACCGGGTCACGTGGCGGCCGTGGGCGCGGCCGAGGCCGCCGGCGGGGAGGCTTCGGGGAGTCTCCCGGTGAGGACGAAGGCGCCCCCACCTCGTCGAGGGCCGAGCGGGGGGAGTCTTCGGGGGACCCGGTCGAGCGGGCGCGGGCGATCTGTCTGCGCCTGCTCACCGGGACCCCGCGCACCCGCAAGCAACTCGCGGACGCCCTGCGCAAGCGGGACATCCCCGAGGAGGCGGCCGAAGAGGTGCTCTCGCGGTTCGAGGAGGTCGGGCTCATCGACGACGGGGCGTTTGCGGAAGCCTGGGTGGAGTCCCGGCACCACGGCCGGGGACTCGCCCGCCGCGCGCTCGCCCGCGAACTGCGCACCAAGGGCGTCGACTCCACGCTGATCGACGAGGCCGTCGCCCAACTCGACTCCGAGCAGGAGGAGGAGACCGCACGGGAACTCGTCGCCCGGAAGCTGCGGGCCACCCGCGGCCTCGACCGCGACAAGCGGCTCCGGCGGCTGGCCGGCATGCTCGCCCGCAAGGGCTACTCCGAGGGCATGGCCCTCCGCGTCGTCCGCCAGGCCCTGGAGGAAGAGGGCGAGGAAACGGAGTTCCTCGAGGGCGAGGGCTTCTGACAGCGGGGGCCCGGCCGCCGAGCGCAGCCGGCCGCGTGCCGGGGTGGGGCTAACCCCCGCCCAGGACGCCGGGTCACCGCAGTGCCCCGGATGCCCCGCGCGGGTGAGGGTGTACGCACGCCCCGGACCCCGGCTCACGCCTGGGCCCGTCGGCACACGGACAACCGGGACGCACAACAGAAAAGAGCCCGCCCCGATGATGCTGCGTTACGCCCTCAAGACCGTCCGCGCCCGCAAGGCGGGCTTCCTCGGCGCCTTCCTCGCCCTCATGTGCGCGGCCGCTCTGATCACCGCCTGCGGCACCCTCCTCGACACCGGCCTGCGCGGCTCGATCCGCACCGAGCGCTATGCCGCCGCTCCGGTCGTGGTCTCCGCCGACCAGTACGTCCACCGCACCACCGTGAAGCACAAGAAGGGCAAGACCAAGGTCAAGCACAAGGCGAAACCCGTCGCCGAACGCGCCTGGCTGTCCACCGACTTGGGCACGACCCTCGCCCGCACCCCCGGCGTCGCCCGTGTCGTGCCCGAACTGACCTTCATCGCCCAGCCGTTGACACCCGCCGGCACCGTTGGACGCACCGCCTACGGGCACGCCTGGGAATCCGCCGCGCTGACCCCCTACCGGCTCACCGCTGGCACCGCGCCCAGGACCACCGGCGATCTCGTCGTCGACCACGACCTCGCCGCGCGCGCTCATCTCCGCCCCGGGGACCGCCTCACCGTGCAGTCGACACGCTCACCGCGCGCCTACCGGATCACCGGTATCGCCAGTCCGGCCACGCCCGTGCGCCACCAGACCTCGCTGTTCTTCTCCACCGCCGAGGCCCGCCGGCTGGCCGCACACCCCGGGCAGGTCAGCGCCTTCGGCGTCCTCCCGGCCAGGGGAGCCGACCCCGAGGCGGTGCGCCAGGCCGTGGCACGGGCACTGCACGGCACCACCGCCCAGGTCAGCACCGGAGACGCCCGCGGGCCCGTCGAGTTCCTGGACGCGGCCGCCGCCCGCACCCGGCTCATCAGCATGGGCGGCGCGATGGGCGGCACCTCGCTGCTGGTCGCGGTGCTCGTGGTCGTCGGCACTTTCGCACTCACCGTCCAGCAGCGCCACCGCGAACTCGCTCTGCTCCGAGCCATCGCCGCCACGCCCGGACAGGTCCGCAGGCTGCTGGGCCGGGAGGCGCTGATCGTCGGCGCTGCGGCGGGCACCGCCGGGGCGCTCCTCGGTCTGCCGCTGGGCGGGCTGCTGCACTCCCGGTTCGTCGCCCTGGGCGCCGTACCCGACACGCTTCAGCACACCACCAGCGTCTTCCCGCCGTTCGCCGGCCTCGCCGCGACCCTGCTCGGCGCCTGGGCGGCGGCCCGGATCGCCTCCCGCAGGGTCGCCCGGATCCGTCCGGCGGAAGCACTGGCCGAGGCGAAGGCCGAGCGCGACCGGCCCGCCTGGGGGCGTATCGCCGCCGGTCTGCTGTTCCTCGCCGGTGGCATCGTCCTCGTCGCCGTCCTCACCGCGCTGCGCACCGAGCCCGCCTCGACTCCCGTCACCTTCCTCGCCGTCGTCGTGCTGTCCACCTCCGTCGCCCTGCTCGGTCCCCTCCTGGTCAAGGCGGCCGCGCTGCTGCTCGCCGTACCGCTGCGGCTCACCGGCCACGGCGGGCGGCTCGCCACCGCCAACCTGCGAGGCAACGCCACCCGGATGGCCTCCGTCGTCACTCCTCTCACCCTGCTCATCGGCATGACCTGCACCGTCCTGTTCGTCCAGTCGACCCTCGGCGGCGCGGCCCGGGCCCAGGCGCGCGAGGGCGTCACCGCCGACTGGGTCGTCGCGGCGAAGGGCCCCGGCGTCCCGGGTGAGGCCGCGCGACTGCTTCGGGCCCGGCACGACACCGTCACCGAGGTGGTGCGCACCACCGTCCGCGTCGGCCTCGACAAGTACTCCGCCCAGGGCGTCACCCCGGCCGGTCTCACCCGCACCTGGGACCCGCGGGTCACCGCCGGCTCCCTCGCGGATCTCGCCCCCGGCACCGTCGCCGTCAGCCGACTGGCGGCGGACCAGCATCACTTGAGGCCGGGAAGCAGCTTGAAACTGACGCTCGGCGACGGCACCCCCGCCACGCTCACCATCGTCGCCGTCTACGACCGCGGTCTCGGCTTCGGAGACCTCACCTTCGCCCACGACCTTCTGGCCCGCCACATGGACAATCCGCTCGCCTCCTCCGTCCTCGTCGGTACGACCCGTACAAAGACAGAACTCGCGACTACTCTCCGTAAGTTCCCGGGTCTGGAAATTCTTTCACCGGCCGCCGCCGACTCGCTCCAGGCCGAACGGCAGCAGGCGAACGCCGAGGTCAACTACCTGGCCATGGGACTGGTCCTGGCGTTCACCGCCATTGCGGTCGTCAACACCCTCGCCATGTCGGTCGCGGAGCGTGTCAGGGAGTTCGCCCTGCTCCGCCTCGCCGGAGCGACCCGCCGCCAGGTGCTGCGCATGCTCCGCACCGAGGCGCTGTCGGTGCTGCTCCTCGCCACCGCGCTCGGCAGCGGCATCTCCCTGGCCGTGCTCACCGCGTTCAGTCTCGGCATGACGGGCCGGGCCGCCCCCACGGTCATGCCCCTGCTGTATGTCGCCGTCGTCGCGGTGGCCGCGCTCCTGGCGCTCACCGCGAGTGCCCTTCCCGGGCGGGTGGCGCTCCGCGTCAGGGCGGTGACGGTGGCCACCGCGAAGGAGTAGGCGGGCGGCGGCCACGAGCCGCCGCCCGCCGACGCCTCGCCGGCGGTGGTGGCCGGCTCAGGCTGCGGTCGGCTCCACGGGCAGTCCCTCCGCCCGCCACGCCTGGAAGCCGCCCACCAGGTCCGTCGCCCGGTGCAGGCCCAGTTGGTGCAGGGAGGCAGCCGCCAGGCTGGAGGCGTAACCCTCGTTGCAGATGACGACGACCCGCAGATCATGGCCGGTCGCCTCGGGCACCCGGTGGCTGCCTTGGGGGTCGAGCCGCCACTCCAGTTCGTTGCGCTCGATGACCAGGGCGCCGGGGATCAGACCGTCCCGCTCGCGCAGGGCCGCATACCGGATGTCGACCAGCAGGGCGTCACCGCTGAGCGCCGCCTCGTGCGCCGCTCGCGCCTCGATGCGCCGGTAGCCCGCACGGACCCGCTCCAGCAGCTCGTCGATGCCGGCCGGCCGCACCGTCGTCTCCTCGCTCACTGCCAGTCCTCCGGACGCTCGACCTGCTCCAGGCGCAGCACCTGGCCCGTGCGACTGTAGCGACGGATCCGCGGCAGGGGCGGAAAGTAGGCGTGGACCGAGATCGCATGTCGGTCCGGGGACTCGTTGATGACCTCGTGGACGTGGTGGTGGCCGAAGGCGCGGCCCTGCCCGGCGGGCAGCCGGCGTTCGCGGTCCACGTCCTCGGCGAGTTCCAGGGTCTTCCAGCCGTCGGTGGGCAGCCGGGCGGCCAGCGAGAACTCCTTGAGTTCCCCCGAAGCGGTGACGAAGGCGCCGACCGAGTCGGCGTGGTCGTGCCAGCCGGTGCCGCTGCCGGGCGGCCAGCCGATCAGCCAGGCCTCGCTGCCGCCGGGACCTTCGAGGCGCACCCAGGTGCGGCCCTCCGGGTCGAGCGGCAGCGAGGCGATCAGCTCGCCGTCGGCGGCCGTACGCCGTGCGAAGTCGAGGAGGTCCGCCTGAGTCGGCGCATGGCCGGCGGCACCGGCAGGGGGCAAGGGGGAGCCGGAGGCGGAACCGGCCGTGGAGAGGGATGCGGAGGCAGCAGGGGAGACAGACACGTACACCGTCCTGAGGAAGGTTCGCCGAAACGGGCGCACCGAGGCGCCCGCGAGAAAAGGGGAGCGAAATTCAGCAGGACGGGCGACACACGCAGCCCGCATAGCGGACGAGGTCCATATGGACCCTCCGCCACAGGCGCACACAGGTGTCGGTCACGATCCGGAGTACAGCACGCTGCCGGACGCCGGTCAACTCACCGTCACCATGCGGACAGCCGGTGACGGAGTCCTGGTCAGCGCACGCCGGAGCGCGCCCCTGACTCCTGTTTCACCGCACCGCCCACGGCCGCCTGCGCTGCCGCGTACAGGTCGGCCGGGCGTACCCCGCTCAGTGCGGTGACCAGATGGCCGTCGGGGCGCACGAGCAGCACGCTGTGCGCCGGTGCGCCCGGGTACTCCTCGGCGACCAGCAGTTCCGCCGGATGCGGAAGCGCGGTCACCGCGGCGGCGAGCCGGGGCATGACGCCGGCGGACACCCAGTGCTTGCGGTCCCACACCCCGGTACCGGGTGCGATCAGCACGACGAGCAGCGCGCCGCGGCCCAGCCGGTCGCGCAGCCGTACGAAGGAACCATCCTCCGCGGTGACGCGGACGTCCGTCACCGGTGCGCCCGGCGCGGTGCCGACCGGGATCTCACCCTCCAGAGGCCCCGGCGCGAGCGGTGAGTCGGTGTACGCCCCCGGCGCACCCAGTGGGCCGCGCCCCAGATGACCGTCCGTGAGCAGCGCATCGTGGCCGCGGGCCGCGCCGGGGACGATGTGACGCAGCCCGCCACCCCCGCGCAGCACCGGCAGCACCTGGTCGGCGGCGCGCAGCCGGGCGGCGACCACCGCGCGGCGTTCGGTCTGGTAGCTGTCGAGCAGGGCCTCGTGGTGCCCGTGGTGCCAGGCCGGGGCCAGCTTCCAGGCCAGGTTGTCGGCGTCCCGGAGTCCCTCGTCGAGCCCCTGGGTGCCGAGCGCGCCGAGCAGGTGGGCCGCGTCACCGGCGAGGAAGACCCGGCCGGCCCGCCAGCGCCGGGCCAGCCGGTGATGGACCGTGTGGACCCCGGTGTCGAGCAGGTCGTACGGAGGAGTGGAGCCGTCCGTCCAGCCCGCGAGGGTCTCGCGGATCCGGGCCACCAGCAGCTCGGGCGTGACCAGGTCCTTGCCCGGCGGCAGCAGCCAGTCCAGGCGCCACACGCCGTGCGGGAGGGGGCGGGCGGAAACCTCCGAGGCCGAGGGCCCGGACTGCCGCCACGGCGGCGTCCGATGGAGCAACGCCCGACCCTCCCACGGAAGTTCCGTACGCAGCGCGGCGACCGCGTGCCGCTCCACCGCGGTACGGCCCGGGAAGCGGATGTCCTGCAGTTTGCGCACCGTCGAGCGGGGACCGTCGCAGCCCACCAGATAACTGCCGCGCCACCAGGTGCCGCTGGGACCGCGGGTGTGCGCGGTGACGCCGGAGCGTTCCTGCTCCATCGAGTCGAGCCTGCTGTCCGTGGCGACCTCGACCAGCGGCTCGTCCGCGATGGCCGCGCGCAGGGCGCCGGTGAGCAGATGCTGGGCGATGTGCAGTGGGGCGGGGTCCGCCACGTCGAAGGTGATCTCGCCCGTCACCTGCTTGCGCCGCACCGACCGGAATCCGGTCCATCTCATCCCCTGGTCACCGAGCGCGCTCCCGGTCAGCCGTTCCACCAGGGCGGCCGTGTCCTCGCGCAGGACGACGGTGCGTGCCGGGCGCGGTTCGTCCTTGCCCGGGCCCTCGTCCAGGACGACCGAGGGAACGTCCTGACGCGCCAGCGCCAGGGCGAGCGTGAGCCCGACGGGCCCCGCTCCGACGATGATCACCGGGTCCACGGCGCGGCGCCCCCTGCCCGCAGCGGTGCCCTCGGGGATGAGTGTGAACAGGAGGTTGGAGCAGGGTGCACGATCACAGAATGTATGCAACCCATTGGCAGAGTTTGCGTCAAGCGACCGGAGGCAGTGGCGATCATGCCACTGCCTCCGGGGGCCGTACGGGTGACGTGATGCTCCGTCAGACGAGGCCGCCGGGGCCGGCGCCTGCGCCGACACCGTCCCCGCCCGCCGTCGTACCCGGCGTGTCCGCGACGTCCTGGGCCCCGAGAACCGCACCGGTGGACTTCTTGCCTCGCCGCAGCCGGCCCTCGAGCCAGCTCGCGAAGGAGGTCAGCGAGTAGTTGATGACAACGTAGATCACGGCCACGACGGTGAGAGAGGCGATGATGTTGGCACCGTAGTAACCGCTCATCGTGTTGGCCGAGGAGAGCAGTTCGGGGAAGGTGAGGACCGCGCCGCCGATCGCCGTGTCCTTCACGATCACGACCAGCTGGCTGACGATCGCGGGCAGCATCGCGGTGACCGACTGGGGCAGCAGGATGAGCCGCATCGTCTGGGTCTTGCGCAGGCCGATCGCGAAGGCCGCCTCCGACTGGCCCTTGGGCAGGGCGAGGATGCCGGCCCGCACGATCTCCGCGAGCACCGACGCGTTGTAGAGCACGAGACCGGTCACGACCGCGTAGAGCGGCCGGTCGTCCGAACTGATGTTGGTGTACTGGGCGAACAGAGCCAGCCCGAAGATCATCAGGACCAGCACCGGGATCGCGCGGAAGAACTCCACGACGGCCCCCACCGGGACACGTATCCAAACGTGGTCCGAGAGGCGGGCGATGCCCAGTACGGCGCCCAGTGGCAGCGCGATGACCATCGCGAGCGCCGCCGCCTTCAGTGTGTTCTGCAGACCCGGCCAGATGTACGTCGAGTACGCTTCCGAGCCGGTGAAGAACGGCTTCCACAGCACCCAGTTCAGCTGGCCCTTGTCGTCCAGAGCCTTGTACACCCACCACACGACGGCCGCGAGGACGACCAGGAAACCCGCCGTGTACAGGATGTTGCGCCGCTTGGCGCGGGGTCCTTGGGCGTCGTACAGGACCGAACTCATCGCTTCACCGCCACCTTCTTGCCCACCCAGCCGAGGATCAGACCGGTCGGCAGCGTCAGGCAGCAGAACCCGAAGGCGATGACGGCGGAAATCAGCAGCAGCTGTGCCTCGTTCTCCACCATCTCCTTCATCAGGAGCGCCGCCTCCGCCACGCCGATCGCGGCTGCCAGCGTCGTGTTCTTCGTCAATGCGATCAGCACGTTGGCCAGCGGGCCGACGGCCGCGCGGAAAGCCTGGGGCAGCACGATCAGGCCGAGCACCTGCGTGAAGCTCAGGCCGATGGCCCGGGCCGCCTCCGCCTGGCCGACGGGAACCGTGTTGATGCCGGCGCGGATCGCCTCGCAGACGAAGCAGGACGTATAGACGATCAGGCCGAGCACAGCCAGCCGGAAGTTGCTCGTGTCGACCACGTCCGAGCCCAGCGTGATGCTCAGCGTGTCCCTCAGGCCGAGGGAGGCGAACAGGATGATCACCGTGAGCGGGATGTTCCGCACGATGTTCACGTAGGTGGTGGCGAAGCCGCGCATCAGCGGCACCGGCCCCACCCGCATGCCGGCCAGCACCGTGCCCCAGATCAGGGAGCCCACGGCGGACAGCAGTGTGAGCTGCACCGTCGTCCAGAAGGCGCCCAGCACGTCGTACTTGTCAAGAAAGTCGAACACGATCTCCCGCGCTTCCGCGTGTAGGGATGCCCGGGTGCGCCGCGGTCAGGAGCGGCGCACCCTGCGGGCGTTGCCTCAGCTCTTGATCTCGCCGATCTTCGGAGCCTGCTCGTTCTTGTAGTCGGCCGGACCGAAGTTCTTGTCCACGGCCTTCTGCCACGAACCGTCGGAGACCATCTCCTCCAGGGCCTTGTTGATCTTGGCCTTGAGGTCGCTGCCCTTCTTGACGCCGATGCCGTAGTTCTCGTTGGTCATCTTGAAGCCGCCCAGCTTGAACTTGCCCTTGAACTGGGACTGGGAGGCATAACCGGCGAGGATCGAGTCGTCCGTGGTCAGGGCGTCGATCGCCTTGCTCTGCAGACCGGTCAGGCAGGCCGAGTACGTCGGGTACTGCTGGAGCTGCGCCTTCGGCGCCAGCTTGTCCTTGACGTTCTGCGCCGACGTCGAGCCGGTCACCGAACACAGCCTCTTCTTGTTGAGGTCCGCCGGCGACTTGATGGTGTTGTCGTCCGCGCGAATCAGCACGTCCTGGTGGGCCAGCAGGTACGGGCCGGCGAAGTCGACCTTCTGCTGGCGCTCAGGAGTGATCGAGTAGGAGGCGGCGATGAAGTCGACGTCGCCGCGCTGCAGCATGGTCTCGCGGTCGGCGCTCTTCGACTCCTTCCATTCGATCTGGTCCGCGCCGTAACCGAGCTTCTTCGCGACGTAGGTGGCCACGTCCACATCGAAGCCCGAGTAGCCCTGGGGGGTCTTCTGGCCGATGCCGGGCTGGTCGAACTTGATGCCGATCGCGATCTTCTTGCCACCACCGGAAGAGCCGTTGTCGTCCTTCTTGCCGCCACCGCAAGCGGTGGCGCCCACGGCGAGGGCGAGTACGGCGGCCGAGGCGGCGGTGACCTTGCGGAGCTTCATGGTGAACATCCTTTGCGTGGTGGAAGAACGAGGCCGGTGAGGGAGGGGCGACCCCGGAACGTCAGGGCGCGCGGGCTCCGCGCGGTCAGTGGTGCAGGATCTTCGACAGGAAGTCCTTGGCCCGGTCGCTGCGCGGCGCGCTGAAGAACTGGTCGGGCGCGGCCTGCTCGACGATGCGGCCGTCCGCCATGAAGACCACCCGGTTCGCGGCCGACCGTGCGAAGCCCATCTCGTGGGTGACCACGATCATCGTCATGCCCTCGCGGGCGAGCTGCTGCATGACCTCGAGGACCTCGTTGATCATCTCGGGGTCGAGGGCCGAGGTCGGCTCGTCGAAGAGCATGACCTTCGGGCCCATCGCCAGCGCCCGGGCGATCGCGACGCGCTGCTGCTGGCCACCGGAGAGCTGTGCGGGGTACTTGTCGGCCTGGGTGCCCACACCGACCCGGTCGAGGAGCGCGCGGGCCTTCTCCTCGGCCTGCTTCTTGTCCGCCTTGCGGACCTTGATCTGGCCCAGCATCACGTTCTCGAGCACGGTCTTGTGCGCGAAGAGGTTGAAGGACTGGAAGACCATGCCGACGTCGGCGCGCAGCCGGGCCAGCTCCCTGCCCTCATGGGGCAGCGGCTTCCCGTCGATCGTGATGGTGCCGGAGTCGATGGTCTCCAGCCGGTTGATGGTGCGGCACAGCGTCGACTTCCCGGACCCGGAGGGCCCGATGACCACGACGACCTCGCCGCGGGCGATCGTCAGGTCGATGTCCTGGAGCACATGCAACGCGCCGAAGTGCTTGTTGACGCTCTTCAGGACGACCAGTTCGTCGGTCGCGGCCACGTCTTCCTTGGCCACCGATACTTCGGTCATCGCTCTCGGGCTCCGTCCTCCTCGGTTTCCGTGGACAGTAGTGAGACCCCGTGACCAGCGTCATCACATCTGAGGGGAATCTGAGCATCACGATCCGATAGCAATCGGACACGTGTCGTAGCACTTGCGTTATGTGCCACGTATCGGGCGCATAACGGAAGCGGCAGGCAACCGGAACCCTCTTGACGCCGTCCTTGTCCATCGGCGTGACTTCCATCGTGCACGCGCGTGTGCAGGTGAGATACAAGCCGAACGAGAACGACGACCGTATGACCACTGAACCGGAGGGGGCGGCGATGAGACTGCTGCTCGTCGAGGACGACAACCACGTCGCCGCGGCCCTGTCCGCGGTCCTCGCGCGGCACGGCTTCGACGTCACCCACGCGCGCAGCGGCGAGGAGGCCCTCCAGGCGCTCGTTCCCGAGGGCGCGGGATTCGGCGTGGTCCTGCTCGACCTGGGCCTGCCCGACCAGGACGGCTACGAGGTCTGCGGCAAGATCCGCAAGCGCACCAGCACCCCGGTGATCATGGTCACCGCCCGCTCCGACGTCCGCTCCCGCATCCACGGGCTCAACCTGGGCGCCGACGACTACGTGGTGAAGCCGTACGACACCGGGGAACTGCTCGCCCGGATCCACGCCGTCAGCCGGCGCAGTGTGCACGAGGACCCCGCGCCGGACGCGGGGAGCGCGCTGCGGCTCGGCTCGGTGCACATCGAGCTGCCCACCCGTCAGGTCAGCGTGGACGGTTCGGTGATCCAGCTCACACGCAAGGAGTTCGACCTGCTCGCGCTGCTCGCGCAACGGCCCGGCGTGGTCTTCCGGCGGGAGCAGATCATCAGCGAGGTGTGGCGCACCAGCTGGGAGGGGACCGGTCGCACGCTGGAGGTGCACGTCGCGTCCCTGCGCGCCAAGCTGCGCATGCCCGCGCTGATCGAGACCGTACGAGGCGTCGGCTACCGGCTCGTCGCCCCGGCCGCCTAGCGGGGACGGGTGCGCACCCGGCTGCTGCCGCTGCTCATCGTCCTGATGGCGGCCGTGCTCCTCGCCCTGGGCGTGCCGCTCGCCGTCAGCCTGGCCGCCTCCCAGCAGCAGACGGTCGTGGTCGACCGGATCGACGACACCGCGCGCTTCGCCGCGCTCGCCCAGTTCGTCACCGACGTCCCCACCGCGTCCCGGCCGTCCACCACGGACGAGCGCCGGCAGACCCTGCGCCGCGAACTCGACAGCTACCACGGCGTCTACGGCATCCGCGCGGGCGTCTTCTACAGCAACGACGCCGCCATGGCCAACGCCCCCGGCGACTGGCTGCTGCCGCGGACGGGTGAGGTGCGGGAGGCCTTCGACGAGGCGCTGCTCAGCCGACGCAGCCACGACCCGCGGCAGGTGTGGCCCTGGCAGCACGGCCGGCTGGTCGTCGCCTCACCGGTGATCCGGGACGGGGACGTGGTGGCCGTCGTGGTCACCGACTCGCCGACCGGGCAGCTGCGCTCGAACATCCTGCGCGGGTGGCTGGTCATCGCGGCCGGCGAGGTCGCCGCGATGCTGCTCGCCGTCGGCGCCGCGCTGCGGCTGACCGGCTGGGTGCTCAGACCGGTGCGCGTCCTGGACGCGACCACGCACGACATCGCCACCGGGCGCCTGAAGTCCCGGGTCGCGGTCGGCGGCGGGCCGCCGGAACTCAGACGTCTGGCCCGGTCGTTCAACGAGATGGCGGACAACGTCGAGGACGTCCTGGAACAGCAGCGCGCCTTCGTCGCCGACGCCTCGCACCAGTTGCGCAACCCGCTGTCGGCGCTGCTGCTGCGCATCGAGCTGCTCGCCCTGGAACTCCCCGAGGACAACGCGGAGATCGCCTCGGTCCGCACCGAGGGCAAGCGGCTCGCGCAGGTCCTGGACGACCTGCTCGACCTGGCGCTGGCCGAGCACGCGGAGGCCGACCTCCGGCTGACCGACATCGGCGCGCTGGCCGGGGAGCGGGTGGCGGCCTGGGCGCCGGCCGCCGCCGCCAAGGGCGTCCGGCTCACGGGCGACTGCCCGCCGACGACCGGCTGGGCCGACCCGATCACCCTGTCCAGCGCGCTGGACGCGGTGATCGACAACGCCGTGAAGTTCACCCCCGAGGACGGCACGGTCGAGGTCACGGTGGCCTCCAACGGCGACAGCACGACCGTCCGTGTCGACGACACCGGACCCGGACTCACCGACGAGGAACTCACGCGCGTGGGCGACCGTTTCTGGCGCAGCGGCCGCCACCAGAACGTCAAGGGCTCCGGACTCGGCCTGTCCATCACCCGCGCCCTGCTCGCCGCGGGCGGCGGCTCACTCGACTGCGCGCACCACGAGCCACGGGGACTGACGGTCACGGTGACGGTGCCGCGGCACGCCGAGCCACGCTAGACACGCGCCCGGACTGCCGGGCCCCGCGCGAAGCGGCCCGCTACGGCTTGACCGACCGGTAGTAGCGCCGGGCCCCCTGGTGCAGGGGCAGCGGGTCGGTGTAGATGGCGGTGCGCAGATCCACCAGTTGCGCGGAGTGGACATGGGCGCCGATGTCGTCCCGGCTCTTGATCACCGTGCGGGTCACCCACTCGGTCAGCCGGGGATCCATGTCCGAGCGGGTCATCAGCACGTTGGAGACCGCGATCGTCGCCACCGTCGAGCCGTGCTGCACGCGCGCGTACGCCGACTCCGGGATGTTGGTGGCACGGTAGTACCGCCCGGTCTCGTCGCCCGCGTGCAGCTTGGCGGCCAGATCGCCGTCGATCGGCACGAACTTGAAGGCGCCCTTCCTCGCTAGTCCCTCCAGCCCCTTCGTGGGCAGCCCGCCCGACCAGAAGAACGCGTCGAGCTTGCCCTGCGCGAGGCGGGCGGGTCCGGTGTCTATGCCGTCCGACACCGGAGTGACGTCCTTGTGCGGGTCGATGCCGGCGGCCCTGAGCACCCGGTCGGCGATCAGCCGCACCCCGGAGTCGGGCAGACCGGTGGCCACCCGCTTGTGCCGCAGATCCTCGACACTCTCGACCGCCGAGTCACGCGGCACGATGAGCTGCACGTAGTCGTCGTACAGCCGGGCCACTCCGCGCATCCGGCCCGCCGAGCCGGGGTGCCGCTGCTCGTACGTCGCCACCGCGTCGGCCGCCGCGATCGTGAAGTCGGCGTGGCCGGTCGCCACCCGCTGGACGTTCTGCTGCGAACCGGCGCTGTTCAGCAGCTTCACCTTCAGGCCGGGCATGTCCTTCGCCATCTCGGTGCGCAGCCGCTCGCCGTACTCCTCGTAGACCCCGCGGGACGTGCCCGTACTGAAGACGATCGTCCCGCTCGGCGGCTTCTCGCCCAGGGGCAGCAGCCACCACAGCAGCAGCCCGAGGGCCACGGCACCGACGGCCGCGCTCTGCAGCGCCCGGCGCCGGCTGACACGGGGGAACACCTTGGACATGCGGGCGATCCTGCCAGCCGCCCGCGGGGCTGACCAGGGCCGGGGTCACCGCGGGCCGCGACGGCGGCGCGGCCGGGCTGTCGGTGGCGGCCGTTACAGTCGCCGCATGAGCACTTCGCCCGCCCGTCTCGTCCGCGAATTCCACCTCGCCTTCGGCCTCGACGCGCACAGCACCCCCACCGAAGTGGCTCCCGCGCTGGCCGCGCATCGCGGGGAACTGCTCGCCGAGGAGGCCGCGGAAGTCGCCGAGGTGTCGGTCGAGGGCCCGCTGGACCGGCTCGCGCACGAGCTGGCCGACGTGGTGTACGTGGCGTACGGCACCGCGCTGGTCCACGGCATCGACCTCGACGAGGTGATCGCCGAGATCCACCGCGCCAACATGAGCAAGCTGGGCCCCGACGGCCAGGTCGCCCGGCGCGCCGACGGCAAGGTCCTCAAGGGGGAGCACTACCGGGCGCCGGACGTGTCCGCCGTGCTGCGCCGCCAGGGCTGGAGAGCGGACGGCGCGGCCTGACACCCGCCGCCTGAGCCGGCCGCCACGCCGCTCGCCGCTCCACCGCCCCCCAGCCCGCCGGGACGGTCGGTGGCCGGGGGGAACGCCTAGGCTTGGGAGCGAGGATCTGCCGCGCCCGGTCCCGCCGGCGAGCCGGCGTACGGGCGGGGGACCGGTCCCCTGTGCGAAGGCGGTGACCTGCCATGCCGTACGCGGTGGTGAGTGCGCTGAGCCATCCCGGGCTGGTCCGCGAACGCAACGAGGACAGCCTCGTCGCCGGGCCGTGGACCCTGTGCGCGACGGTCACCGAGAACCCGCAGACCCTGGTCTTCCCGCTCGGCACACCTCTCGTCGTCGCCGTGGCCGACGGGCTCGGCGGACATCCCGGCGGCCATGTGGCCAGCGCCCTGGTGGCCCGCCGGATCGCGGCCGTCGCTCCCGGACTGGACGGCGAGCAGGCGGTCCGTGACGCCGTGGACGACTGCAACCGCGCCGTCCAGGCGGCCGCCGGCGGCGACTCGGGGGGTGAGTTCGCGACCATGGGCACGACCGTGGCCGGCGTCGTGCTGCGGCCCGGCTCGCTGCTGGTGTTCAACGTGGGCGACAGCCGGGTGTACGCGGCCGGCCGGGACGGACTGCGGCTGCTCAGCGTCGACGACCGTCCCCCGCCGGATTCCGCGTGGGGCGCCAGCCACCTCGTCACCCAGTGCCTGGGCGGCAGCCGCGCGTACCGCGCCGTGCGCGCCCATGTGACCGAGCGGCCCCTGACGCCCGGCGAGCGCTGCCTGCTGTGCACCGACGGCCTGACCGATCCGCTGCCCGACGACGTGCTCGACGAGGTGATGCGGGAGCACGACGACGGCCGGGCGGCGTTCGAACTGTGGAAGGCCGCCGTCGCGGCGGGCGGCCCGGACAACATCACGCTGGCCGTCGTGCGTGTGGCGGACGAGTGAAGGGGCCCTTCGGCGAGCACCTACCCTTGACCCATGACCAGCAGCAGCGACCGGAGCCTCGCAGTGGACGTCCAGGGACCGAAGACCTATGAAGTGCGCACCTACGGGTGCCAGATGAACGTCCACGACTCCGAGCGGTTGTCCGGGCTGCTCGAGGAGGCCGGCTACGTGCGCGCCCCCGAGGGATCGGACGGCGACGCCGACGTCGTCGTGTTCAACACGTGCGCGGTGCGGGAGAACGCCGACAACCGGCTGTACGGCAACCTCGGCCGGCTGGCGCCGAAGAAGGCCTCGCGGCCCGGCATGCAGATCGCGGTCGGCGGCTGCCTGGCGCAGAAGGACCAGGACACCATCGTGAAGAAGGCGCCCTGGGTGGACGTCGTCTTCGGTACGCACAACATCGGCAAGCTGCCCGTCCTGCTGGAGCGCGCCCGCGTCCAGGAGGAGGCGCAGGTCGAGATCGCCGAGTCCCTCGAGGCCTTCCCCTCCACGCTGCCCACGCGGCGCGAGAGCGCGTACGCGGCCTGGGTGTCGATCTCCGTCGGTTGCAACAACACCTGCACCTTCTGCATCGTCCCGGCGCTGCGCGGCAAGGAGAAGGACCGCCGCACCGGCGACATCCTCGCCGAGATCGAGGCCCTGGTCGGCGAGGGCGTCTCCGAGATCACGCTGCTGGGCCAGAACGTCAACGCCTACGGCTCGGACATCGGCGACCGCGAGGCCTTCAGCAAGCTGCTGCGCGCCTGCGGGAACATCGAGGGCCTGGAGCGCGTGCGGTTCACCTCCCCGCACCCGCGCGACTTCACCGACGACGTCATCGCCGCCATGGCCGAGACGCCGAACGTCATGCCGCAGTTGCACATGCCGCTGCAGTCCGGCTCGGACACGGTCCTGAAGGCGATGCGCCGCTCGTACCGGCAGGAGCGCTACCTCGGGATCATCGAGAAGGTGCGCGCCGCCATCCCGCACGCGGCGATCACCACCGACATCATCGTGGGCTTCCCCGGCGAGACCGAGGAGGACTTCGAGCAGACCCTGCACGTCGTGCGCGAGGCCCGCTTCGCGCAGGCGTTCACCTTCCAGTACTCCAAGCGGCCCGGCACCCCGGCCGCGACCATGGAGCACCAGATCCCCAAGGAGGTCGTCCAGGCCCGCTACGAGCGTCTGGTCGCACTCCAGGAGGAGATCTCCTGGGAGGAGAACAAGAAGCAGGTCGGCCGCACGCTGGAGCTGATGGTGGCCGAGGGCGAGGGCCGCAAGGACGGCGCCACCCACCGGCTGTCCGGCCGGGCCCCGGACAACCGCCTGGTCCACTTCACCAAGCCGGAGCAGGAGGTGCGCCCCGGTGACGTCGTCACCGTCGAGATCACCTACGCCGCCCCGCACCACCTCCTCGCCGAGGGCCCCGTCCTCGACGTGCGCCGCACGCGCGCGGGCGACGCCTGGGAGAAGCGCAACGCCGCCGAGGCCGCCAAGCCGGCGGGCGTGCTGCTCGGTCTGCCGAAGGTCGGCGTACCCGCGCCACTGCCCGCCGTGGCGAGCGGCTGCGGCTGCGACTGAGCGGCACGGAAGCCGGCCGGCGTGCGCACCGCCCAGGGCTCCGGCCCGGTGACCGGTCCGGGGCTCGGTGTGGCGCTCGGCCTGGGGTAACGCTCCGTCTCCGGACGGCGTTACCCTGCCGGTCATGCTTGTCGCCGCCGCCGTCTGCCCCTGCCCGCCGCTGCTCGTGCCCGAGGTGGCCGCGGGCGCCGCACCGGAACTGGACCCCGCGCGCGCGGCCTGCGCCGACGCGCTCGGTGTGCTCGCCGCCGCCCGGCCCGACATCCTCGTGGTGGTCGGGCCGGCCGAGCGCGACGGGCGCGGCCGGCACCCGCAGGGCGCTCCCGGGTCCTTCCGGGGATTCGGTGTCGACGTGGCCGTGCGGCTCGGCCCCGCCACGGGCGCCGCCGCCGAGCGCGAGCTGCCGCCGTCGCTGGCCGTCGCGGCGTGGCTGCTGGAGCGCACCGGGTGGGCGGACGCCCCGATCGAGGGGCTCGGGGTCGGGGAACCGCTCGAACCCGAGCGGTGCGTGGAGACCGGCAGGGAGCTGGGTGCCCGGGCCGGGCGGGTAGCGCTGCTGGTGATGGGGGACGCCAGCGCCTGCCGCACCCTGAAGGCGCCGGGCTACCTCGACGAGCGGGCGGCCCCGTTCGACGCCGCGGTGGCACGCGCCCTGGGCACGGCGGACGTCGCGGCCCTCCAGTCCCTGGACCCCGGCCTCGCGTACGAGCTGAAGGCCTCCGGACGCGCCCCCTGGCAGGTCCTGGCGGGCGCCGCGGAGGGCGCGGGCCTCGAAGGCGCGCTGCTGTACGACGACGCGCCCTACGGCGTCGGATACCTCGTCGCCACCTGGTCGTAGGCCGCGCGGAGGACGCCCGCGGGCCACGGGCACGAAACGGCGGACGGCCGGGAGGCGTGGTGCCCCGCGACCGTCCGACGAGCCGTGTGCCGTGTGCCGTTCAGGAGGTGGGCGGCGGCCCTTCCGGCCGGGCCGGCGGATTCGCACCGCCGACGTGCGGCTCGTCCTTGTGCGCGAGGCGGTCCATCGCGTCCTTCGCCTTGCCCGTACCGGCGTGGATCTTGTCGGTGTACTTGCCCTTGGTCCGCTCGTCCACGGCCCGCGCGGCCTTGTCGATGCCGTGCTGCACCTTGTCCCCGTGCCTGTTCGCCAGATCCGACACCTTGTCCCTGGCCGGACCCAGCCTGGCCTTCATGTTCTCGAAGAGACCCATGCTCCACCTTCCCTGACGGGGACGGTCACCTGCGGGCGCCCTCACCGGCCTCGCTGTCGGCGGCCTCGTCCGCGGACTGCTGCTTGGGGATCTCCGGGCCCTCGGCAGCGTCGGCGTCGTCGGCCGCGCGGGACTCCGGGGCGTCCGCGGCGGCCCTCTCTTCCTCGTGCGTCTCCTCGGACACGGCCGTCGCCCCAGCCGTCTCCGCGCCCTCGACCGTCTCGGGCGCCGCGGTCTCCTCCGGCGCGTCGCCGGCCGGCCCTTCGGCGGCCGACGCCTCCTGCTTCGCCTTCGACCTGCCGAGAAGCCGTGCAAAAACGCCCATAACCACTCCATACGTTACTCGTGCGGGTGAAATCCCGCGTCAAGCGGTGCGTCCGTCCGCGCCACCCGGGCCACCGCCTCCAAAGACCGAGCGGGCGGTACCCCGGTGCAACGAACCGGGATGCGCGCCGTCACGTAACTCGTTCGAGGCGCGGCCGGGAGGTTTGCGAGACTGGTGCGGTGAGCAGCGCAGCCCCCGCCCCCCGCGTCATCGCCGTCGTCGGCCCCACAGCGGCCGGAAAGTCCGATCTCGGCGTGTTCCTGGCCCAGCGACTCGGCGGGGAGGTCGTCAACGCCGACTCCATGCAGCTGTACCGAGGGATGGACATCGGCACCGCCAAACTGACGCCCGAGGAGCGGGCGGGTGTCCCGCACCACCTGCTGGACATCTGGGAGGTGACGGCCGCCGCCTCGGTCGCCGAGTACCAGAAACTCGCCCGCGCGCGGATCGACGCGCTGCTCGCCGAGGGCCGCTGGCCGATCCTGGTCGGCGGCTCCGGGCTGTACGTACGCGGAGCCGTGGACAACCTCGAGTTCCCCGGCACCGACCCCGTGATCCGGGCCCGTCTGGAGGAGGAGCTGGCGCTGCGCGGCTCCGGCGCGCTGCACGCCCGCCTGGCCGCGGCCGACCCCGACGCCGCCCGCGCCATCCTGCCCGGCAACGGCCGCCGCATCGTCCGCGCCCTGGAGGTGATCGAGCTCACCGGGCAGCCCTTCACCGCCAACCTCCCCGGCCACGACTCCGTCTACGACACCGTGCAGATCGGTGTGGACGTCGCCCGCCCCGAGCTCGACGAGCGCATCGCGCTGCGCGTCGACCGGATGTGGGAGGCGGGGCTGGTGGACGAGGTGCGCGCGCTGGAGGCGCTGGGGCTGCGGGAAGGCCGGACGGCCTCGCGCGCGCTGGGCTACCAGCAGGTGCTCGCCGCGCTCGCCGGGGAGTGCACCGAAGCGGAGGCGCGGGCCGAGACCGTGCGCGCCACCAAACGCTTCGCGCGCCGTCAGGACTCCTGGTTCCGGCGCGATCCGCGGGTGCACTGGCTGAGCGGTGCGGCGGCGGACCGGGAGGAACTCCCGCGGCTGGCTCTGGCCGTGGTCGAACGACCGGTCACAGCCTGATCACGTGATGGCATCGGGATGCGCCGCCGGTCAACGCGGCCTCCGGTGCCGTGCCATCATCGAGCTTCGATCGACCAAGTGGAGTCCTAGTTGGGAGGGCGCGTGGCGATGGAGGCCGGCCCTCGCGACACCGCACGAAGTGCCGAGCAGATCACGACCGACCCCGCCGAACCGGAACAGGGCGAGGACCGGCTGACCGACGACGCGGGGCATCTCGCCGACGACGGCCCGGACGACACCGAGGGCGGCGTGACCGCCGACGGCCCCGCGCCCGAGGAGATGTACGCGAGCGGCCCGGAGGTCGAGGTCGAGCTGCGTCCGCAGCGGCGGCTGCGCATCTGGCAGCTCGCGCCGATCGTGGCCCTGGCCGCCGGCGGCTCCCTGATGTTCGCCTTCCCGCTCGCCTTCGACTTCGGCGACAGCGGCGCGGTCATCGCCATGCTGGGCCTGCTGATCTGCTCCTGCGCCGCGGGCTGGGGCATGATGGCCGCCCGCCGGGTGGGCCACACCTGGCCGGGGCTGCCGGCGCGCGGCTCCGGGCGCCGCCCCGACTGGCGGGTCGTCCTCGCCTACGTGCTCCTGGTGGCCCTGGTGGCCGTCCTCGCCGTGTGGCGCGTGGCCCGGCTGCGCTAGGTCGTGTCCGCAAAGTCGCGTCGTTCGCCCGCAGGGCGGGCGTCGCGGCGTCCGGTGCGTGCTCTGGGGGTCCCCCGGCCGAAGGCTGGGGGAGTGCCGGCCGGATG
>NZ_JBIANZ010000019.1:0-56344 GCF_042875075.1 Streptomyces sp. NPDC003720 | reverse complement strand
CGGGGTATCAACATATCTGGCGTTGATTTTTGGCACGCTGTTGAGTTCTCAAGGAACGGTCGCTTCCTTTGTACTCACCCTCTCGGGCTTTCCTCTGGGCGCTTCCCTTCGGTGTTCCAAACTCTATCAGTGTTTTTCCGACTCTCTGACCACCCTCCGCAGGACATGCAGAAGGGATCCCGAGAGAGGATCTGACCAGTTTGGTTGCTGCCGGGCCGCGACACTTTCGCGCCGCACCGCCCCAGGCAGGAGTACGACAGTACACGGGGCCTCGAAGGCCATGCAAATCGACGGCGCTGGTGGTCTAGACCACTAGCTGGTAAGTTCCGTACGGAACCGTCACTTCCTTTGGCATACGCTGCTGATCAGCGCGCCGTTTACGGGACAGGCAGTGACGGCCCCACCTGCAGCTCCACTCCTGGGAGGCTTCCCATGACCACCGTGACGTCCCCTCTCGCCGGTCGGGCCATCGGACTGGCCGATGTACCGGATCCGGTCTTCTCCGGGGCCATGGTCGGCCCGGGCACCGCCATCGACCCGGTACGTGAGCCCTCCGAGGCCGTGGCACCGGTGGACGGCGTCATCGTCTCCCTGCACCCCCACGCCTTCGTCGTGGTCGACGCAGCCGGGCACGGTGTGCTCACCCACCTCGGCATCGACACCGTCCAGCTCAACGGCGAGGGCTTCGAGCTGCTCGTCGCCAAAGGCGACACCGTGACGCGTGGGCAGAGCATCGTGCGTTGGGACCCGGCCGCGGTCGAGGCGGCCGGCAAGTCCCCCGTGTGTCCGGTCGTGGCCCTCGAGGCCACCGCCGAGTCCCTCTCCGATCTGCGGGACAGCGGCGACGTGAAGGCCGGCGACAGCCTCTTCTCCTGGAACTGACGGGAGGGCCGCCGTCCGGCGGCGTACAGGACGACCATCGCGGCGGCGGCCCCGCCGCACTATCGGAGACGGTGAGATGGAGACAACGCTGCGAGGCGTCGGCGTGAGCCACGGTGTGGCGATCGGCGAGGTTCGGCACATGGGGACGGCGGTGCTGGAGCCGCCTGCCAAGCAGATACCCGCGGACGAGGCGGGACGCGAGCAGGGACGGGCCCGCCAGGCGGTGGACGCCGTGGCGGCCGATCTGATGGCGCGCGGCAATCTGGCCGGCGGCGAGGCCCAGGCGGTCCTCGAGGCGCAGGCCATGATGGCCCAGGACCCCGAGCTGATGGCGGACGTGGAACGGCGGATCGCCGTCGGCAGCACGGCCGAGCGCGCCGTGTACGACGCGTTCGCCGCGTACCGCGAACTGCTGGCGGGCGCCGGGGAGTACCTAGCCGGGCGCGTGGCCGACCTGGACGACGTCCGGAACCGCATCGTCGCCCGGCTCCTGGGCGTGCCGATGCCCGGTGTCCCGGACAGTGACAGGCCCTATGTGCTGGTGGCGCGCGATCTGGCGCCCGCGGACACGGCGCTGCTCGACCCCACGCTCGTCCTCGGTTTCGTGACCGAGGAGGGCGGTCCGACCAGTCACAGCGCGATCCTCGCCCGTGCCCTGGGGGTTCCGGCCGTCGTGGCGCTGCCGGGTGCCGGGGAGCTGGCCGAGGGGAAGGTGGTCGCCGTCGACGGCAGCACCGGGGACGTCTTCGTGAACCCGAGCGCCGAGAAGAGGGCGCAGCTGGAGGCGGCGGCGGCCGAGCGCAAGGCGGCGCTGGCGGCTTCAACCGGTCCCGGCGCCACGGCCGACGGGCACAAGATGCCGCTGCTCGCCAATGTCGGCGGGCCCGCGGACGTGCCGGCCGCCGTGGAGGCCGGGGCCGAGGGTGTCGGTCTGTTCCGCACGGAGTTCCTGTTCCTGGACGACAGCAAGAACGCGCCGTCCGAGGACAAGCAGGTGGAGGCCTACCGGCAGGTGCTGGAGGCGTTCCCCGAGGGCCGTGTGGTGGTGCGGGTGCTGGACGCGGGCGCGGACAAGCCGCTCGAGTTCCTGACCCCGGCGGACGAGCCGAACCCGGCGCTGGGCGTGCGGGGTCTGCGGACGCTGCTCGACCATCCCGACGTCCTGCGCACGCAGCTCACCGCGCTCGCCAGGGCGGCGGAAGGGCTGCCGGTCTACCTCGAGGTCATGGCGCCCATGGTGGCGGACCGTGCGGACGCCAAGGCGTTCGCGGACGCCTGCCGCGAGGCGGGGCTCCGGGCGAAGTTCGGCGCGATGGTGGAGATCCCGTCCGCCGCTCTGCGGGCGCGCTCGATCCTCCAGGAGGTCGAGTTCCTTTCGCTGGGGACCAACGACCTCGCGCAGTACACCTTCGCCGCTGACCGACAGGTGGGTGCGGTGTCACGGCTCCAGGACCCGTGGCAGCCGGCACTGCTCGACCTGGTGGCTCTGTCCGCCGAGGCGGCGAGGGCCGAGGGCAAGAGCTGCGGGGTGTGCGGCGAGGCCGCGTCCGACCCCCTGCTGGCGTGTGTGCTGACCGGTCTGGGTGTCACCTCCCTGTCGATGGGCGCGGCGTCGCTGCCGTACGTGCGGGCGACCCTGGCGAAGTACACGCTGGCGCAGTGCGAGCGGGCGGCCGCCGCCGCGCGGGCGGCGGACAGCGCCGCGGAGGCACGCAGCGCCGCGCAGGCGGTGCTGTCCGGGGAGTAGTCGATTCCGGCTCGCGCCGGATCGCCGGTTCAGGGGCGCCTCACCACCAGGTGGGGCGCCCCTGGTGCGTTCAGTGGCGGTGCTCCGGTGGCGTGCCCTCCTGTCCGAGGTCGGGCGGTGCGCAGTAGTCGACGTCCGGTTCGGGGCTGATGAGGTCGCCGGATTCGGCGTCCGTGCAGTAGGCGTCGAAGACCTCGGCCGCGCTGAGGGGTACGAGGTCGCCTCCGCGCAGCCGCCAGCCGTGCACGCGGTCGGCCGTACCGGGCGAGCTGACGCGCATGACCAGGCCGCCGGGGCTCTTGGTGGCGAGGCCGAGGGCGAGGACGCTGGTGAATTCGAGGGCTTCCCCCTCGTCGAGTTCGGCGGTGCCCTCGGCGCCCTGGTCGGCGTGGAGGACGGCGACCAGGGTTTCCGCCGGCGCCGAGACGCTGCAGACGAGGTGGCGGTCGCCGGGCGGGGCGCTGTCGAGGATGCGGACGATGAGCCCGGACGCGCGGGTGAAGGCTGCGCGGCCGATGTCCTCGCCGCAGGTGGCGCAGGGGCCGAGGCGGGTCAGGAGGATGGTGGCGTACTCCCAGGTGGCCTGGCGTACGGCTTCGTCGACGAGGTCGGGCACGAGCGCGGTGAGGGGGCGGCCGTCGTAGGGGACGGTGGGGCCCGTGGCCGCCAGGTGTGCGGTGAACCGGGCGCGGCTGGCGGATGCTTCCGGGTCGAGGCCGGTCGCCGCGCAGAACGCCGCGTAGTCCTCCGGATCGAACAGGGCCAGCGTGGTGTGTCCGCCCTGGGCCGCCCGGCTTTTCAGCAGGGATTCCACCTGTCGCAGGTAGGTGGTGTGGTCGTCGAAGACGAAGCTGCGGTAGCGCCGCATGGCGCCGAAGTCGTGTTCGTCGGTGAGCAGGCCGATGGTTCCGGCGATCTCGCGGCGCAGGGCGCGTCGCATCGTCTGCTGGTCGGTGTGCGCCATGTTTCCCCCAAGTGCGCTGTCGATCAATGCTCACTCACAGTAACCGGGGACACTGACAACGGGCCGGGGCGGAGACGTTCGCGCGGGGATTCGCGGGGGCTTCGAAGCGTCCGGCCCCGGGCTTCGCCGGCGTGGCGGGTGAAGTCCGGGGCCGTTCGCGGGTGAGCGGGGAGGTCAGGCGCGCTTGCGGGCCAGCTCCTCGTAGAAGCCGAGCAGGGTGAGGTTGTCGATGGAGCCGGGGTTGACGGCCTTCTCCAGGGGGGTGCCCTGGAGGAGGCGCTTGACCGGGACCTCGATGCGCTTGCCGGTGAGGGTGTGCGGGATGCCGGGGACGGCGATGACCTCGTCGGGCACGTGGCGCGGCGAGAGCTGTTCGCGGATCGCCTGCTTGATGCGGTTCAGCAGTGCCTCGTCGAGGGCGGCGCCCGGCGCCAGGTGCACGAAGAGCGGCATCCAGTAGCCCCCGTCGGGCTGCTCGACGCCGATGACGAGGGACTCCTTGATCTCGGGCAGCCTTTCGACCACTTCGTAGATGTCGGCCGAGCCCATGCGTACGCCCTGCCGGTTGAGGGTGGAGTCGGAGCGGCCGTGGATGATCACCGAGCCGCGCGAGGTGAGGGTGATCCAGTCGCCGTGCCGCCAGACGCCCGGGTAGGTGTCGAAGTAGCTGCCGTGGTAGCGGCTGCCGTCGGGGTCGTTCCAGAAGTGGACCGGCATGGACGGCATGGGGTTGGTGACGACGAGCTCGCCCACCTCGTCGACGAGGGGTTTCCCGCTCGGGTCCCAGGACTGCAGGTCGGTGCCGAGGCCGGGCGCCTGGAGTTCGCCGGTGTACACCGGCAGGGTCGGCACGGCTCCCGCGAAGCAGGAGCAGACGTCCGTGCCGCCGCTGACGGAGGCGATCCACAGGTCTTCGCGGACCTCTTCGTGCAGCCAGCGGAACCCGTCCGGCGGCAGTGGCGAGCCGGTGGTGGCGACGCACTGGACGCGGGAGAGGTCGAAGTCGCGGGAGGGGTGCACGCCCGCCTTGCGGCAGGCCATGACGTAGGCGGCGGAGGTGCCGAAGAGGGTGGCTCCGGTGCGTTCGGCGACGCGCCACTGGGCGCCGGTGTCCGGGTAGCCGGGGCTGCCGTCGTACAGGACGATCGTCGTGCCCGTGAGCAGGCCGGAGACGAGGAAGTTCCACATCATCCAGCCGGTCGAGGTGTACCAGAAGAAGCGGTCCTCGGGGCCGAGGTCGCAGTGCAGCCCGAGCTGCTTGAGGTGCTCCACCAGGATGCCGCCCTGGGACTGCACGATGGCCTTGGGCAGGCCGGTGGTCCCGGAGGAGTACAGGACCCACAGCGGATGGCCGAACGGGACCTGTTCGAAGACGGGCTCGGTGTCGGCGGCGGTCAGCGCCGACCATTCCAGGGCGCTCTCCGGCGCTTCGGTGCCGAGCAGCGGGATGTGCACCACGGCGCGCAGGGTGGGCAGTTCCCGGCGCAGTTCGGCGACGGTCTCGCGGCGGTCGTGCTCCTTGCCGCCGTAGCGGTAGCCGTCGACGGTGAACAGGACGACCGGCTCGATCTGCTGGAAGCGGTCGAGGACGCTGCGGGCGCCGAAGTCGGGGGCGCAGGAGGTCCACACGGCGCCCACGGCGGCCGCCGCCAGGAGGGCGACGACGGCCTCGGGGATGTTCGGGAGGTACCCGCTGACCCGGTCGCCGGGGCGGACGCCGAGGGCGCGGAGTTCGGCGGCGAGGGAGCCGACCTGGCGGCGCAGCTCGGCCCAGGTCACCGGGCGTGGTTCGTGGGTCTCGTCGACGTACAGGAGCGCCGGCTCGTCGGGGCGGTCGGACGCGGCGCGCAGGGCGTGTTCGGCGTAGTTCAGGGTGGCTCCGGGGAACCACTCGGCGCCGGGCATCGCGCGGTCGCCGAGCACGCGCGTCCAGGGCGTCGAGAAACGGACGTCGAACCAGTCGGCGACGGCCTTCCAGAAGGTGTCCAGCTGGTCCACGGACCACTGGTGCAGTGCGGGGTAGCCGCCCTCCGCAGGGGCGCCGTGGTGCTCGGCGGCCCATGCCTGGAACTGGGTGATGCGGGCCTGGGCGATCCGCTCGGGAGCGGGCTGCCAGAGCGGCTTGGGGTTCGCGGTCGACATGGGGCGGCTCCCGGGCTGTACGCGTCGTGTGCGTCGGTCCGCGCACGGGCTGGGGTGTGCGCGTGACGCGGCTGACAGGGACGATGCCATGTGATCGACTTCTGCACCAGGGCGGGCCCCACATAGTCCGTGTCGTGAAGATGTGGTCCGGGCACGGGTGAACGGCAGTTGAACGACACACGCGCGCGGGGCGGTCAGTGGCAGGGTGAACAGCATGGACGGTCGTGACCTGGTGCGTTCGGTGAGTGTTGGTGGTTCGGGGCGGGCGGCTCAGGGGTTGCGCACGGTGCGGGCGGCGTGGCGCAGACGGCGGATCGACGCCGCCGGGCTGCCCCGGCGGGGGGCCGAGCGCGCGCGGGTCCCGGGGCGGGTGCAGGGGGCGGAGCCGGGTCCGGGGGGCGGTGTGATCCGGTTCAGCCGGTCCGACCTGCGGATCACCGTGACGGTCAGCGGGGCCGTGTTCTGGGGGTGGGACGGGGCGGGTCCGCAGCCGTCGTACGCCCTCGCGGGCGCGGCCCCGGAGCCCGATCCGCGGGCCGTGCTGGAACCGGACAAGGACGGCGGCTGGCGGGTGGTCGCCGAGCGGGTGACGGTCGTCGTGTCGCGGCACGGGGCGCTGCAGGTGTGCACTCCGGGCGGTGTGGTGCTGCGGCGGGAGATGCCGCCGCGGTGGTGGGAGCCGGCCGACGGGGGCCCTGCGCGGTGGATGCAGCGGTCCGAGGTGGCGGCGGACGCCCGCTTCTTCGGTCTGGGCGGGCGCGCGAGCGGTCCGCGCCTGCGCAAGGGCGTCTACCGGCTGTGGAACACCGATCCGGGCCGTGCGTTCGGCCCGGGGGACGATCCGCTGTACGTGACCATGCCGGTGCAGTTGGTCGTGGCCGACGCCGCGAGCCATCTGGTGTTCCACGACACCACGTGGGACGGCACGGTGAGCCTGCGGGAGGGCGAGGAGGGCGCCGGGTCCGGGCACGACCGGGCGGGGCGCTGCGAGCTGCGCATGGACGGGGGGCCGCTGCGCTGCTGGGTGATGGTGGGCACGCCCGCGCGCGTGCTGCTCACCTGGGCCTCGCTGACCGGGGCGCCCGCGCTGCCGCCGACGTGGGCCCTGGGCCACCAGCACGCGCGGTGGGGCTTCGGCGGTGAGCAGGAGGTGCGCCGGATCGTCGCGGGGTACCAGGAGCGCGATCTGCCGCTGGACGCCGTGCACCTGGACGTCGACCACTACGACGGCCATCGGGTGTTCACCGTCGACCAGGAGCGTTACCCCAAGCTGCCGGTGCTCGCGGAGGAGCTGCGCCGGGACGGCGTCCGTCTGGTGTCGATCGTCGACCCGGCGGTGAAGGCCGTGCCGGGGGACGCCGTGTACGACAGCGGTTCGGCGTTGGACGCGTTCGTGCGGGACGGCTCGGGGCGGAGGGTGCGGGGCGAGGTGTGGGCCGGCGAGTCGGTCTTCCCGGACTTCACGCACGCGCGCGTGCGCAAGTGGTGGGGCGGCCTGTACGAGGAGCGGCTGGGGCAGGGTTTCGCGGGGTTCTGGCACGACATGAACGAGCCGACGTCGTTCAGCGCCTTCGGTGAGACGACGCTGCCGCGTTCGGCGCGGCACGCCGTCGAGGGGCGCGGTGGCGACCACCGGGAGGCGCACAACGTGTACGCGCTCTGCATGGCCAGGGCGGGCTACGAGGGGCTGCGGGAGCTGTCGCCACAGCAGCGGCCGTTCGTGTTCTCCCGGTCCGGCTGGGCCGGCATGCAGCGCTACGGCGGCACCTGGTCCGGGGACGTGGCGACGGGCTGGCCCGGGCTGCGGGCCTCGCTGTCACTGGTGCTGGGCCTGGGTCTGTGCGGGGTGCCCTACTCGGGGCCCGACGTGGGCGGTCACGATGGCAGTCCGTCGCCGGAGCTGTACCTGCGCTGGTTCCAGCTCGGCGCGTATCTGCCGCTGTTCCGGACGCACGCCGGTCCGCGGGCGGGCCGCAGGGAGCCGTGGGAGTTCGGTGCGGAAGTGCTGGGGCACGCGCGCGCGGCGCTGCTGGAGCGCCGGCGTCTGCTGCCGTACTTCGTGACGCTGGCGCATCTGGCGCGGCGCACCGGCGCGCCCTATGTGCGGCCGTTGTGGTGGGGGTCGCCCGAGGACCGGGCGCTGCGCGACTGCGAGGACGCGTTCCTGCTGGGTGACCAGCTGCTGGTGGCGCCGGTTCTGGGCCCCGGCGCGGGGCGGCGCGCGGTGCGGCTGCCCCGGGGCCGCTGGTACGACACCGTGACGGAGGAGGCGTACGAGGGTCCGGGGCAGGTCGTCCTGGACACGCCGCTGTCACGGATACCGGTGCTGGCGCGCGCGGGGGCGGTCGTTCCGGTCAGGGGCGCGGACGGGGAGCTGGAACTGGAGGTGTGGGCGCCCGTCGCCGGGCGGACCGGGGGCGGGCTGGTCGTCCGGGACGCGGGCGACGGCTGGGTGGAGCCGGAGATCGAGCGGTATGCGGCCCGCCGGCAGGGCCGGCGGGTGGTGGTGACCTGGGAGCGGGAGGACGGCGCGGCGGCGCCGCCCCACCCGGTGCGGGTACGGGGGCTCGGCTGAGCGGGCGGCTCAGATGTAGCGGCCCTCGAACCAGCCCCGTACGGCAAGGGTGTGCAGCGGGAAGGCGAGTTCCTCGGGTCGGCGCAGGAGGTGCCAGCCCTCGGTCTCGTCCGTGGCGCTGGACTCCGGGAGCCCTTCGGCCGGACGTTCGGGCAGGAGTCCGAACAGCAGCAGGTGTCCGTGGGGCGAGCTCATGGCGTCCACGAGGCGGACGTCCCGGGCGGCGGCGTCGATGCCCGTCTCCTCCTTGAGCTCGCGCACCACGGCCTGTTTCCAGTCCTCCCGGTCGTCGACGTAGCCGCCCGGCAGTGCCGTGCCTCCGCGCGCGGGGGCGACGGTCCGGGTGATGACGACCAGGGCGGTGCCGGTGGTGTCGTAGACGGGCTGGAGCGCCACGGCGACCGGAAGCGGGTTGCGGTAGGCGACGGTGCCGCAGGAGGGGCAGGTGCGCGGCCAGCCCGTCACGCCCTCTCCGTAGGGCGCTCCGCAGCCGGAACAGTGCGAGCCGGGCGCGGAGTTGGCGATGGGATGCTGATTTTCGGACACGCGCGGACTGTATCCGATCAGAGGAGGCACTTCTTCCGGCACTGACGAACAGGAAGCGGAAGTGGAACCAGGCGGCCCGGCCGGGATGCCTCGGAGGTGCCCGCACCGGGCACTCCGCACGCTCCGTGATCACCCGGGAATGCTGCGTGAACGTCTTATGAACTGGGCCTGGGCGCGTTCCGGCAGCGCCATCATGCTCCCGTGCACTCCTGGACGGATACTCTCCGCTTCGCCTTCCAGCCGGTGGTCAATCTGCGGACCGGCGCGGTCACCGCACTGGAGGTGCTCGCCCGCCCGGAGACCGGCGACGTCCTGGCCGAGGCGCGCCGGGACCCCGAGCTCGACGGCAGGCTGGCCGTGCTGGCGCTCCGCGCGGCGGCCCGCAAGGAGACGCTGCTGCCGCTGCACCTCAACGTGTTCGCGGCCACGCTCGCCGACCTCGGCGGCCTCGCCCGGCTGCACGACGCCGTCCGGGCGGAGGGGCGGATGCCCTGGGAGGTGACCCTCGACATCGTGCCGCCCTGCACCCATGTGCCGCAGCGAGCGCTGCTGGAGGCCGTGGGCGGGCTGCGTGAGCAGGGGTTCCGGATCAGCGCGGACGGCATCGGGGACGGGGACGTACCCCTGCGGCTGCTCACCGACCTCTCGCCCGACCTGGTCAAGCTCGACGCCTCGCTGCTGGCACGGCCGGCCGCTGTGCGGTCCATGCGGACCCTGTGCGAGCAACTGGGCGCCCTGGTGGCGGTGGAGGGCGTGGAGACCGAGCTGCAGTGCACGGCCGCGCTGTCGGCCGGCGCGCAGCTCGCCCAGGGCGAGCTGTTCGCGCCGCCGGCCAGGATCCCGGCGGCGGACGTGTACGTTCCGCCCCGCTCCGCCGCGGCCTCGGCCCAGCCCCGGCCGGGCCCGCCGGTACGGGAGTTCGTGCGGCCCGCCGCCGTGCTGCCGGTGACCGCTTCGGCGGGGCAGGTCCGTGCGCTGCTGACCGGTTCACCGGAGGTCTCCGGGGTGCTGCTCGTGGACCAGGCCGGAGTGCCCGTCCGTTCGGTGCACCGCTCCCGCTTCCTGCTGTCGATGTCCGGCCGCTACGGGCACGCCCTGTACGCGGACCGGCCCGCGTACAAGCTGGGCGACGCCCCGCGCGCGGTCGGCGCGGACGCCACCGCCTGGGAGGTGCTGGACGTCGTGGCGGTCGGCGGCAGCGACCGCACCTCGGACGACGTGGCCGTCGTCGACCACGGTGGCCGGTGCGTGGGCGTCGTACGGCTCGCGGACCTGGTACGCGCGCTGGCCGAGACCCGGGTGGAGGAGGCGGCGGGCCTGAACCCGCTCACCCGGCTGCCCGGTTCGGACGCCATCACCGCCGAGGTGGACCGGCGCATCGCCGAGGGGCGGGCGTTCGCGCTCAGCTGGCTCGACATCGACCACTTCAAGCAGGTGAACGACGGTGCCGGTTTCGCCGCGGGTGACGAGCTGATCCGCTCGGTGGGCCGGGCGCTGCAGCAGGCCGCCGCGGGGCACGCGCGCGTGGGCCACATCGGCGGGGACGACTTCCTGGTGCTGACCGACGAGGAGACGCTCGAGCCGCTGGCCACCGCCCTGCTCGACGTTCCCTGGTCGGCGGGCGGCCGCCTGGTCACGCTGTCCCTCTCGACCGTGGTGTGCCGGCCCGGGAGCGTATTCGACCACCGGCAGGCCGCGGCCGCTCTCGCGCCGGTGAAGAAGGCCGCGAAGGCGCTGGCCGGAACGAGTTGGGTGCTCGTGCGCGCGGGACTGCCCGGGCAGGAGGTCCGGCGCGGGGCGGCGCCGGCCCGGGCCGGCCGGGCGGCGGCCGAGCCGCTCGGGTGAACGGCCCGGCCGCACAGGGCCGTTCGGGCCCCCGCCTGCGGGAAGGGCGCCGCCGGAAGTCGCGCCCGTGTGAACGCCGCCATCGTTGCCGTCGGCGACCTTGACGGCCTCCCGGTGCCGGTGAACACTTCCCGGTGTCAGCCGACATCGCCGTACATTCACGGCGTATTCAGGCACTGCGCCGTGGGTTTTTTCCGCGCCCATCGGCCCGCCATCGAGGCGATCCGGCTGCGTCGGCACGCTCGTCACGGACGCCGGGCGGGGCGCGGGGCCCTCCCTGCCTTCGGCTGAAGTCGCCAAGGAACCGTTCCTGCACGGAGGGCCGGGGCCGTTCGCCCCAGGCCGGCGTCAAGGGAGCCGCCATGAGCAACGGAGACATATTCGTCGGCGAAATCATCGGTACCGCGATCCTGATCCTGTTCGGCGCGGGTGTCTGCGCCGCCGTCACCCTCCGGTACTCCAAGGCCCGGGCCTCCGGATGGGTGGTCATCGCGTTCGGCTGGGGATTCGGCGTGCTCGCGGGCGCCTACACCGCCGCGCCCCTGTCCGGCGGGCAGCTCAACCCCGCGGTCACCATCGGCATCGCCGTGGACACCGGCAAGTGGGACAAGGTCTGGGTCTATCTGCTGGGCCAGGTCGTCGGCGCGATGCTCGGCGCCGTCCTCGCCTATCTGGTGTACCTCGCGCAGTTCCAGGCCAACGTCCGCAAGGAGGGCACCACGGAGGGGACCGCCGACGAACCGGTGCCGACGCTGGGCGTCTTCGCGACCATCCCCGAGATCAGGAACCCGGTCGCCAACCTCGTCACCGAGATCATCGCGACGATGTCGCTCGTGCTGCCCGTCCTCGCCTTCGGTCTCACCAAGGGACTCGGCGAGTCCGGCACGACGGTGCTGATCGTCTCACTGCTCGTCGTCGGCATCGGACTGTCCCTCGGCGGCCCCACCGGATACGCCGTCAACCCGGCCCGCGACCTCGGCCCGCGCATCGTGCACACCTTCCTGCCGATCCCGAACAAGGGCACGTCCGACTGGGGTTACTCGTGGATCCCGGTCGTCGGCCCGCTGATCGGCGGCGCGCTCGCGGGCCTCGTCTACAACATCGCCTTCTGACCGGCTGCACGACCACGCACACCGAGCCGCGAAGGCCCGAGCCAGCGACCCGACCCAGCGACCCAGGGACAGCCATGACGGACACCGCCGAGAAGTACGTCGCCGCCATCGACCAGGGCACCACGTCCAGCCGCTGCATCATCTTCGACCACGGTGGCGCGATCGTCGCCGTGGACCAGCGCGAGCACCGCCAGATCTTCCCCAGGCCGGGCTGGGTGGAGCACGACGCCACCGAGATCTGGTCCAAGGTGCAGGCCGTGGTGGCCGGTGCGCTGGCCAAGGCCGGGCTGCGCGCCGACCGGCTCAGCGCGCTCGGCATCACCAACCAGCGGGAGACCACCGTCCTGTGGGACCGGGCCACGGGCAAGCCCGTGCACAACGCCATCGTCTGGCAGGACACCCGTACCGCCGCCCTGTGCCGCGAACTGGGCGGCACCGACGGCCAGGACCGCTTCCGGGAGCCGACCGGACTCCCGCTGGCGAGCTACTTCTCCGGGCCGAAGGCGGCCTGGCTGCTGGACCACGTGCCCGGCCTCAGGCAGCGCGCCGAACGCGGCGAGATCGCCTTCGGCACCATCGACTCGTGGCTGATCTGGAACCTCACCGGCGGCCCGGACGGCGGCCGGCACGTCACGGACGTCACGAACGCCGGCCGCACCATGCTGATGAACCTGAACACGCTCCAGTGGGATCCCGCCATCCTCTCCGCGATGAACGTGCCCGAGGCGGTCCTGCCGGAGATCAGGTCCTCCGCCGAGGTGTACGGCACCGCAGTCGGCCCGCTCGCGGGGGTCCCCGTGGCCTCGGCGCTGGGCGACCAGCAGGCGGCCGTGTTCGGGCAGGCCTGCTACGACGTCGGCACCGCGAAGAACACCTACGGCACCGGCAGTTTCCTGCTCCTCAACACCGGCGACCGGCCCGTGGCGTCCAAGAGCGGGCTGCTGACGACCATGGGCTACAAGATCGGCGGAGAGGCGCCGGTGTACTGCCTGGAGGGGTCCATCGCGATAACGGGCGCGCTGGTCCAGTGGTTCCGCGACCAGCTCGGCATCATCCGGGACGCCGACGAGATCGAGACCCTGGCCGCCGGTGTCGAGGACAACGGCGGCGCCTACATAGTGCCCGCCTTCTCCGGGCTGTTCGCGCCCTACTGGCGCTCCGACGCGCGCGGCGTCGTCACCGGTCTGACCCGCTACGTCACCAAGGCGCACCTCGCGCGCGCGGTGCTGGAGGCGACGAGCTGGCAGACGCGGGAGGTCGTGGACGCCATGTACCAGGACTCCGGGGTACGGATCACGACCCTGAAGGTCGACGGCGGCATGACGAGGAACAACCTGCTCATGCAGCACCAGGCCGACGTGCTCGGGGTTCCGGTGATCCGGCCGCGGGTGTCCGAGACCACGTGCCTGGGAGCCGCCTACGCGGCCGGTCTGGCGACGGGCGTGTGGGACGACCTGGACGAGCTGAAGTCGCACTGGCAGCGGGACGCCGAGTGGACCCCGGCGATGGAGGCGCCGGTGCGCGACCGTGAGTACCGCAACTGGCGCAGAGCGGTGGAGAAGAGCTTCGGCTGGCTCGAGGAGGACGACGTGTAGGGGCGAGGGCGCCCGGCACGCGCGCGTGCGGGACGTGTGAGCACCTCACACGCGCGTCGGGTGTCCGCGGGGACCACGGCCCGTACCCCTGTCGGCGGGGGTACGGGCCGTGCCGTGGACCGAGTGGCGGGGTGCGGTCAGGTGGCGAGGGCCCGGCGACGGCCCGCCGCGTGCCTCATCGCGTGCTGGACGACGCCGATGAGCACTTCCTTGACCGACTCCCGGTCCCGTGCGTCGCACAGCACGACCGGCACGTCCTCGTCCAGGTCGAGGGCCTGCCGCACGGATTCCGCGGGGTAACGGGCCGCACCCTCGAAGCAGTTGACGCCGACGACGAACGGGATCGCGCGGCGTTCGAAGTAGTCGACGGCGGCGAAGCAGTCCTCCAGCCGGCGGGTGTCCGCGAGGACCACGGCACCGAGCGCGCCCTCCGACAGCTCGTCCCACATGAACCAGAACCGTTCCTGTCCGGGTGTCCCGAACAGGTAGAGCACGAGGTCCTCGCGCAGGGTGATGCGGCCGAAGTCCATGGCCACGGTGGTGGTGTGCTTCCCCTCCACGCCGCTGGTGTCGTCGACCGGACGTCCGGCCTCGGTGAGCAGTTCCTCGGTGCGCAGCGGCCTGATCTCGCTGACCGCGCCGACGAGGGTCGTCTTGCCCACCCCGAAGCCGCCGGCCACCAGGATCTTGAGCGTGACGGGCTCGACCGGGGGCTTGCCGCGTTCAGAACGCCCGAAGATCATCCGTCTCTTCTCCTGCTTGATCGGGTTCGGGTGACGGCCGGCCGTAGCCGCCGCCACCGGGGGTTTCGATGACGAGAACGTCGCCCGGGCCCACCTCCGCCGAGCCGCTCCCGCCGAGATCGGTGACCGTGCCGTCGGCGCGTTCCACCCGGTTGGAGCCGAGAGCGCCGGGCTCGCCGCCGGCCATGCCGTACGGCGGCACACGGCGGTGCTGGGAAAGCGTGGAGACCGTCATGGGTTCCAGGAAGCGGATCCGGCGGACGGCGCCGTCGCCGCCGCGCCGGCGCCCGGAACCGCCGCTGCCCCGCCGGACTGCGAACTCCTCGAGCCGTACGGGCAGCCGCCACTCCAGCACCTCGGGGTCGGTGAGCCGCGAGTTGGTCATGTGGGTCTGCACGACGTCGGCTCCGGGGAAGCCGTCGCCCGCGCCGGAGCCGGAGGCGACGGTCTCGTAGTACTGGTGGCGTTCGTTGCCGAAGGTCACGTTGTTCATCGTCCCGGAGCCCTCGGCCTGCACGCCGAGTGCGGCGTAGAGGGCGCCGGTGACGGCCTGGGAGGTCTCCACGTTGCCCGCTACGACGGCGGCGGGCGGCTCGGGGGCGAGCATGGAGCCGGGCGGTACGACGATGTCCAGCGGGCGCAGACAGCCGTCGTTGAGCGGGATGTCGTCGGCGACCAGGGTGCGGAAGACGTAGAGGACGGCCGCGTTGACCACCGACGAGGGGGCGTTGAAGTTGGTGGCGAGCTGAGCGGAGGTGCCGGTGAAGTCGATCGTCGCGCGCCGCTCGGCGCGGTCGACCCGCACACGGACGCGGATGACGGCGCCGGAGTCCGTCTCGTAGGCGTACTCCCCGTCGTCCAGGGCGTCGACGACCCGGCGGACCGCTTCCTCCGCGTTGTCCTGGACGTGCCGCATGTAGGCCTGGACGACGTCGAGACCGAACTCGTCGATCATGCGGCGCACCTCGTCGACGCCCTTGCGGTTGGCGGCGATCTGCGCGCGCAGGTCGGCGAGGTTGGTGCGGACGTTACGGGAGGGGCAGGGCGCCTCGGTGAGCAGGCGGCGGGTCTCCTCCTCGCGGAACCGGCCGTCCTGCGCGAGCAGCCAGTTGTCGAAGAGGACGCCCTCCTCGTCGATGGTCCGGCTGTGGGCGGGCATGGAGCCGGGGGCGATGCCGCCGATCTCGGCGTGGTGGCCGCGGGAGGCGACGTAGAAGAGGATCTCCGGCTCACTCCGCGTGACCGTGGCCTCCTCGGTGTCGAAGACCGGGGTGATCACGGTGACGTCGGGCAGGTGGGTGCCGCCGTGGTACGGGTCGTTGACGGCGTAGGTGTCACCGGGGCGCATGGAGGCGCCGCGGCGGCGGATGACCTCTTGGACGCTGGTGCCCATGGAGCCCAGGTGGACGGGGATGTGGGGCGCGTTGGCCACCAGGTTCCCGCTCGGGTCGAACAGGGCGCAGGAGAAGTCCAGCCGCTCCTTGATGTTGACGGACTGGGCCGTGGACTCCAGCCGGGCGCCCATCTGTTCGGCGATCGACATGAAGAGGTTGTTGAAGACCTCGAGCAGGACGGGGTCCACTTTCGTGTCGAGATCGGAACTCTCCGTAATCGCCGTGCGTTCCATGACCAGATGCCCGTCGTCTCCGGCCGCGGCCCGCCAGCCGTCGTCGACGACGGTCGTCGCGCCGGGCTCGGTGATGATCGCCGGTCCGGTGACGGTCTCGCCGGGAGGAAGGGCCTCCCGGCGGTGGAGGGGTACGTCGTGCCAGGCGCCGCCGGTGTGCAGCCGGACGGTTCGCGGTGCGGCGCGGCGGCCTTCGTAAGGGGCGAGGGCGGAGAGGTCGGGGGGTGCGGTGATGCCGGTGGCTTCGACGGAGAGGGCTTCGACGACGATCGGGCGGTCGAGGGTGAAGGAGTACGTGGCGCGATGACGTTCTTCGAAGGCGTGGGTCATGGTGCCGGGGTCGGTCAGCTCGACGGTGAGGGTGGTGTCGGTGCCGTCGTAGCGGAGCTGGGCGCGCCGGGTGACCTCGACGCGGTCGTCCGGTACGTCCTCGGCGCGCAGTTCGGCGCGGGCGGCGCTCTCCAGGGCGTCCGCCGTCTCGCGGACGCCCGGCATCGAGGCGGCCTCCAGGGGCGCCTCGACCGACTGTTCGCGCATGGCCGTGGTGTCGGCGAGGCCGATGCCGAGCGCGGAGAGCACACCGGCCATGGGGGGTACGAGGACGGTGCGGATCCCCAGGGAGTCGGCGACCCGGCACGCGTGCTGGCCGCCCGCTCCGCCGAACGTGGTCAGGGCGTAGCGGGTGACGTCGTGGCCCTTCTGGACGGAGATCCGTTTCACGGCGTTGGCGATGTTGGCGACGGCGATCCGCAGGTAGCCCTCGGCCACCTGCTCGGGCGTGCGGTCGTCGCCGGTGCGCTCACGGATCTCGTGGGCGAGGGCGGTGAAGCGGTCGCGGACGACGGCGTCGTCGAGGGGCTGGCCGCCGTCCGGGCCGAACACGGCGGGGAAGTGGGCGGGCGGGATCCGGCCGAGCATCACGTTGGCGTCGGTGACGGTGAGCGGGCCGCCAGCGCGGTAGCAGGCGGGCCCGGGGGCGGCGCCGGCCGAGTCGGGGCCGACGCGGTAGCGGGAGCCGTCGAAGTGGAGCACGGAGCCGCCGCCGGCGGCGACGGTGTGGATGTCCAGCATCGGGGCGCGCAGCCGGACGCCGGCGATCCGGGCGGTGAAGACGCGTTCGTAAGCGCCGGCGAAGTGGGAGACGTCGGTGGAGGTGCCGCCCATGTCGAAGCCGATGACGCGGTCGAAACCGGCCCGCTGCGACATGCGCGCCATGCCCACGATGCCGCCGGCCGGTCCGGACAGGACGGCGTCCTTGCCGCGGAACTGTCCGGCCTCCGTGAGTCCGCCGTTGGACTGCATGAACATCAGCCGTACATCGCGCAGTTCGTCGGCGACGTGGCGCACGTAGCGGCGCAGCACCGGGGACAGGTAGGCGTCGACGACGGCGGTGTCACCGCGCGGGACCAGCTTCATCAGCGGGCTGGTCTCGCTGGACAGGGAGATCTGCGGGAAACCGGTGCGCGCGGCGAGGTCGCCGATCGCGCGTTCGTGGGCGGGGTGCAGATGGCTGTGCAGGCAGACGACGGCCACCGCGCGGATCCCGTCGTCGTACGCCTGGCGGAGCGGTCCCGCGAGCGCCTCGAGGTCGGGGGCGCGCAGCACGGTCCCGTCGGCGGCGATGCGTTCGTCGGCCTCGATGACCCGCTCGTACAGCATCCCGGGCAACCGGATGTGGCGGGCGAAGATGGCGGGGCGGTTCTGGTAGGCGATGCGCAGCGCGTCGCGGAAGCCGCGGGTGATCACCAGCAGGGTGCGCTCGCCCTTGCGTTCCAGCAGTGCGTTCGTGGCGACGGTGGTGCCCATGCGTACGGCGTCGACGGGCTCCTGGGAGCCGTGCAGCAGTTCCCGGACGCCCGCGACCGCCGCGTCGGCGTACCGTTCGGGGTTGTCGGACAGCAGCTTGTGCGTGAGCAGCCGGCCGTCCGGGCGGCGCGCGACGATGTCGGTGAAGGTGCCGCCTCGGTCGACCCAGAACTGCCAGCCAGTCACGTCGTCACTCCGCATCCGCGCCGGTCACAGGGCCCGGAGGCCGTTGATCACGTCGCGCAGAATACTCTCGTCCGGCAGCTCGGCCGGGGGTACCGGACGCGTCACATGGACGAGTTCCGCGTCCACGAGGTCCCCGATCAGGACGCGCACGACGCCGACCGGCAGGTTCAGTTCCGCCGCGATCTCGGCGACGGACTGCGGCGCCCCGGCGCAGAGCCCGACGATCTCCACGTGCTCGGGGGCGAGCGTCGGGTCCGTATCCGGGTCCTCCGCGCCCGGTTCGGTGACGACCACCGCGATCAGATCGAGGCGGTGCTGGCCGGCGCTCGTGGTGCGGCCGCGCGTCATGGCGTACGGGCGGACGACCGGTCCGGCCTCGTCGTCGAACCAGTGGCTGCTTCCCTGACCGTCTCCGCTCATGTCATCCCACTACCCGCCTGCGGGCAGATCGGTGCGCGGCGCGGTGATCAGGTGCACGCCTACCCGCTTGACCAGCAGTGTCATCTCGTAGGCGACCTGCCCGACGTCGGAGTCGGCGTCGGAGAGGACGGCGAGGCAGCTGCCGTCGCCGGCGGCGGTGACGAACAGGAACGCGTCGTCGAGCTCGACCATGGTCTGCCGGACGCTGCCCGCCTCGAAGTGGCGGCCCACGCCCTTGGCGAGGCTGTGGAAGCCGGAGGCGACGGCGGCCAGGTGCTCGCTGTCCTCGCGGGTCAGGTCCTTGGACACCCCTGTGGGCAGCCCGTCCCCGGAGAGCACGACGGCCTTGCGGATGCTGGCGACCCGGTCGACGAGGTCGTCCAGGAGCCAGTTCAGCTCGCCCTTGTTCGGCTCCGTCTGGCCGGTGGCCTTCGGTGCGGTCATCGACCGTCCCCCTTAGTCGTTCCTTGTGCTGTGCCATTGCGTTGGTCGTCGCCCGAGGCGTTCTCCTCACGGCCGCGCTGCCAGCCCCGTTGCAGTGAGGCCATCCGGTCGCGGACCTCGTCGGCGTCGCGGTCGGCGGGCTCCTCGGCGTGCTCGGGGCGCCGAGGGGGTTCTTGCTTCAGCTGCGGGGCCAGGCTGGCCTGCCGGACACGCCGGGGCAGCGGACCGGTGCCGGACGCGGGCTCCGGGGCCGGGCCGTCCGCGGGCGGGGTGGCCTCGCCCCGGCCGCGGCCCGAGGCTGCCGACGCGGGCCGGGTCCGCCGGGGCAGCGCCGGGGCCCCGGAGGGCTGTTCCTCGCCGTCGCCCGCACGGGCCGTCTGCTCGGCCGTGCGGTCGGGAAGAGCGGGGGTCCGCCGGACCGCCGTGCCACGCCGGCGGGCGGGAAGCGGGGCCGGTCCCACGGCGTCGGGGCGGCGCGGGCCCGGAGTGATCCGGTCGTCGGGGTCGTCGCGCCGGGCGCGTTGCTCGGCGACGGGCCGGCCATGCGAGCTGACCAGCTTGGGCGTCTGGCGCCGCGGCAGCGGCACGGGGCCGCCGGTGCGGTCGGGGTCCGGGCTGTCGGCGCCGTGCGGGGGGACCGGCCGGTGCGGCCCGTCCGGTCGTGCGGTCCGGCGCTCCTCCTGGTCGCGGGTGCGGCGGGAGCGGAACAGGCCGCCGCGCACGCTCTCCTCGTCCGTCAGGGCGCCGGGGAAGTCGTCGATGGTGTCCAGGTCCACCGGCCCCTCGAGTTCGACCGGTCCGTCCAGCAGGGAGGTCGGCAGGCCGGGGAGCTGTACGGGGGCCTGGGAGCGAGCGGGGCCTAGGCCCACGGCCTGTCCGGTGTCCTTCGCCGGGCGGTCGAGGCGGAAGCCGATGCCATTGGTGTCGGGGACGTCGTCGGACAGCAGCAGGTCGGGGATGAAGACGACGGCGGTGGTGCCGCCGTAGGGCGACGGCTGCAGGGAGACCCGGACGTTCTGGCGCTGGGCCAGGCGGCTGACCACGAACAGGCCCAGCCGGTCCGTGTCCGAGAGCTCGAACTCGGGTGTCTCGGCGAGCCGGAGGTTGGCGTCCAGCAGTGCCTCGGCGGTCATGCCGAGACCCCGGTCGTGGATCTCCAGGGTGAAGCCGTTCGCGACCCGTTCGCCGAGGACCTGGACGGCGGTGTGCGGCGGCGAGAAGACCGTGGCGTTCTCGAGGAGTTCGGCCACCAGGTGTGTGACGTCGGCGACGGCCGGGCCGGTGACGGCGACCCGCGCCAGGCGCCGGACCTCGATGCGCTCGTAGTCCTCCACCTCGGCGACCGCGGCCCGGACGATGTCCATGAGCTGCACGGGGCGGCGCCACTGCCGCGACGGCGCCGCGCCGGAGAGGATCACCAGGCCCTCGGCGTGCCGGCGCATGCGGGTGGTGAGGTGGTCCAGCCGGAACAGGTCGGCGAGTTCGTCGGTGTCCTCGGTCCTGCGCTCCATGGTGTCGAGCAGAGTGAGCTGCTTGTGCAGCAGGACCTGGCTGCGGCGGGCGAGGTTCACGAACACCTCGGAGACGCCGGACCGCAGTTCGGCCTGCTTCACCGCGGCCTCGACGGCGGCGCGCTGCAGGGTGTTGAGCGCCTGGCCGACCTCGCCGATCTCGTTCCTGTCGTACTCCAGGCGTGGCACCTCGGTCTCCACGTCCACCTGTTCACCGGCCGAGAGGCGGCGCATCACGCTCGGCAGCCGCACCCCGGACGCCTCGTGCGCGTCCAGGCGCAGCTTGCGCAGGTCCCGCACGAGGCCCCGGCCGACGCGCACGGACAGGACGAGGGACACGAGGAGGGCGACGAGGCCGAGGACGCCCGCGACGGCCGCCTGCACGATCACGCCGACCGCCACGGGCCGCATCCGGTCCTGGAACCGGTCGCCGGCCTGGTCGTCGAGGGTGCCTAGCTCGTCGAGGACGCCGGCCGCGGTGGAGTCCCAGCTCCGGGCGGTGACGCCGCGCGGGGTTCCGGGGCCGCTGCCCGTGACGGACTGCTCGGCCGCCAGCAGCGGTGCCGTGGTGGCGTTCTCCCAGAAGCGTTCGTACCGGTCGCGTTCCGCGGCGGGGAGCAGTGGCAGGCTGATGTCGTAGAGCAGGTCGCGCTGGGCGACGAGGTCGGAGACAAGGCGGGTCTCGTCGCGGGAGACCTTGCCGACGACCAGCGCGGAACCGAGCAACGCGTCCTCCCGGGAGAGGAGTTCGCGGGCGCGGGTGAGGTTGACGAGGGCACGGGCCTGCTCGTTCATCTCGACGCTGTCGATGCCGTCGAGGGATGCCAGCAAGGTGTAGCAGGGGTCGACGAGGCGGTTGTAGCGGTCGAAGGCCTGGGCCCGGCTGACCGTGCGCGCCTCGACGCCGCGGCGCAGGGCGTCGAGTCCGTCGAAGGCGTCCAGGACCGTGGTCAGACGCTCGCCGTCGTCCCCGTCCATGCCGTCGAGGACGTCCTGGTCCCGGGCGTGCCCGCGGACCTCGGCGAGGGACCGGTCGGTCGCGGTGCGGGTGCGCTGGAGCGCCGACAGGGCGTCGGCCGCACGCGGGTCGGCGAGGTAGACGAGGGTCTGGCGGCGTTCCTGCTGGAGGCCGCGGGCGGCGTCCTCGACGGGGTAACCGACGTCCCGCACGATGTCGGACACGCTGAAGAGCCGGGTGACCTCACGTCCTGTGAGCACCGTGGCGAAGCCCCAGACGGCGGTCAGGGACACCAGCGGCACGAGAAGCAGCGCCACGATCTTCCGGCGGATCGACTTCCCGCGAAAGCGCATGGCCTCCCCCAGCTCGACCCCCGCGGGCCGGGGGTACACATGTGCGTCAACAAACGGCGCGAGCCTACTACCGCCGCACAGATAACTCGAAGACGCGTGTGCCAGGCGAACTGCCGCATCGGCTACGGGAGATGGCGAGTTGTCCGGGCATTGCGGGACTTTGCGCCCGGTGTACGGGGGCCGGTGACCGGACCGGCCGGAGGAGTACGGACAACGGGTTGGCCGGAAGTTTTCGCCGGTGGGAATCTTCGCGGCTCGTCACTCGTCTTTCCTGATGGGAAATGGGGGCGGAATCGGACGCAGGAGCCGCATCCCGCATCCCGGCGGCGTAAAAGTGCGCAAGCCGGGCAGCCAGTGGGAGTCGGCGTCTTCGGACATCAGGGCAAGGGGCCTGCCGGCGGTGGGGAGTGACACGGTGATGGGCACGGCGGAGCGGCGCGGGGCGACCGCGGAGAGCGTGGCGGAGCGACCGTCGGTGCGGCGGCACCCGGAAGCGTCGGATCGGGACATTCCGGCGCAGGGGCACGCCGAGGAGTCCACCGGCGAATTCAGGCAGCAGGAGCGGCAGTTGTGGGTCGAGGAGCCCGCGCGGCGACGCAGGCTGCCCGACCCGGTGCGTACGGCGGCGGTGCGGGCGGTGCTGATCGCCTCGGTGACGCTGATCCAGGCGGTGGTGGCGTTCCTGTGCACGATGGCCGACTCCTGGCTGGCCTTCCCGATGGTGATCAGCAGCGTGGTCAGCACGATCGTCGCCACCTGGGGCGTGGCCGACGTCTGGGTGACCCGTCAGGTGTGGAACCAGCGGTACGGCGTCGTCTCCGAGCCGAGCAGCACGGCCCGGGCGCTGCGCCGTGAGCGCCGGTCCCGCCGGCGGCAGGAGCGCGCCACCCTGCGGGAGCAGGCTCGCATACGCCGGCGGGGCGGCGCCGGGCAGCTGTCGCACCCCTGACCGAGCCGGCCGGACGGGAGGCCCGGCCCGGCCGGCTCCCCGGCTCGGCCCGTACTCGCGAGCCTCCGGGCCTGGATCAGGAGGTCGCGGAGGCCGGCCGCCTGAACATGCGGGTCGCCGTGATCTCGCTGCGCACCTCGTCCCCGGCCTGCGGCTGCTGCGGCAGGCCGGGCCGGAGGTGCTCCTCGACGCTGATGTACTTCAGGCCCGCCCTGAGGTCGGCGTCGTTGCGGAGCCGGATGACCAGCGGGAACTCGGCCAGCGCGGTCGTGTCGAACAGGCCGGTGGTGTACAGGAGCTGCACGCCCAGCGCGTCGGACACCGCCCGCTGGAGCTCCAGCAGGTAGGTGGCGTTGGCGCGGCCGATCGGGTTGTCGAGGAACAGCGTCCCCGCGTGCCGGTGCTTGTCCCGGCCCCGGTCGTTGGAGCGCAGGGCGGCCATCGTGCAGTACAGGGCGATGGCGGCGGTGAGGAGCTGCCCGCCGGAGAACACGTCGCCCATCTGGCCGACGGGGACGCGTTCGGCGCGGAGCACCGCGTCCGGCTTGAGGATCTCCACGGCAACGCCCCTGGGCTGCAGCGCGGCCGCCACTCCGCGCAGCAGCAGCGACATGCCGTCGCGCCGCATGTCGGAGTTCTTCTTCACGGCCGCGCGCGTGGCCTCGTCGATGACGTCGCCGAGCCGTTCGGTGAGCGTCGCCTGGTCGGGCTCCTCGAAACGGATGCGCAGGAACTCCTGTCCCGACCACTCGCCGAGCCCTTCGGGGAGACGGGAGAGCCGCTGGGCGGAGCGCAGGGTGGCCAGAGCCGACTCGACCAGCCCGCGGAGCCGGTCGACGATCGAGTCCCGGTTGCGCTCCAACTGGGCCAGTTCGTCGGTGAGGACCCGCAGCCGGGGCGCGAAGGCGGCTGCCCACTTCTGGGCGTGCTCGGGCAGCGCGGAGGCGGGCAGCTCGCGGATCTGCTGCCGGGCGGGGGTGCGCACCTGCTCGTACCGGGTGGAGTTGGCGTGCCGCACGAGCACGTCGCTCGCCTCGCGCACGGCCGCCTCGGCGGCGGACAGGTCGGCCGCGCAGCCGCGCAGTGAGCGGCGGACCTCTGCGGCCGCGTGCCGGGCCTCCTCCAGAGTGCCGGGGTAGGGCTCGGGCTCCTCCTGCTCCTCTTCGGCGGTGTGCTCGCGCAGCAGGTCGCGGAGCATCACGGCGATCTCGTCGAAGTCGCCGGCCGCGTCCTCGGCGGCCCGGTGGGCCTCCAGCAGCTCGGTGTGCGCGTCCCGGGCCTCGGCCAGCGCCTCGGTGCGGGCGGCGAGTTCGGCCGTGGCGGTGCGCAGCAGGGCCTGGGCGTGCTCGGCGTCGCGCGGGGTGAGTTCCGCGGACAGCTCGGTGTGCGCCGCGCCCTCCTCGGGGGCGTGCCGCTCGGCCTCGCCGCGCAGCCGGCCGAGCTGCTCGCTCGCGGTGGACATCCGGGTCTCCAGGAGCTGCACCAGCTCCTCCGCACGTGCGGCGGCCGCCTGCCGGGAGGGGCCGTCGGAGCCGTCCGGCGATTGGAGCAGTTGCTCGGCGCGGCTGCGGACCTTGTTGCTGAGGCGGTCGAGTTCGGCGCGGGCGGCGCTCTCGTCGCTCTCCGCGCGGGCCTGCTCGGCCCGCAGGTCGGCGCCGACGCCGACCTTCTCGTACACCTGGGAGGCGGCTCGGTACGCCTCGCGCAGGGCGGGCAGCGAGGCCTCGGGGTCATCGGAGTCCGCCGCCGGCACGTCGTCGGGTGCGCCGGCGATCTCGGCGCGTTCGGCGCGCAGCGCACGCGCGGTGCGGCGGGCGTCGTCGGCGGCCCGCTGGACGGCGCGGCGGTCCTCGTCGGCGGCGCGGGCGCGCTCCAGGCAGGCCTGGGCGCGGGCCTCCGACTCGGCTGCCTCGTCGGCGAGTTCGCGGAGCCTGACCTGCCAGCCGGCGCGCTCGCGCAGCCGGAAGGCGAGCCCGGCGAGGGCGTCGGCGGCGCGCCGGGCCCGCTGCGCGGCCTCCTGCCGCTCGTCGCGGACCTGCGTGGCTTCGGCGGCGGTCTCGTCGGCCTCCGCGCGGGCGGTGCGTGCCTCGGCGAGTTCGGCCTCGCTCTCCTCGGCGAACGCGCGGGCCTCCTGCGCCGCCGCGCTCAGCTCGGTCAGCCGTCCGGCCGGGCAGCCGGTGCGCCAGGAGGCGAGGCGGGCCGACAGCTCGCGGTCGCGGCCGAGCCGGGCGGCGAGCGCGCGGATCTCCTCGTCGCGCTCGGCGGCCCGTGCGCGCAGGGCCTGCCGCTCCTCGTCCGCCGCGTGCTCGTCGTGCATGGCGGGGTTCGGCGGCACGAGGAAGACGTCGCCGGAGGTGGCGCCGGGCGCCGGCGTCGGGGCCAGCAGGGCCGCCGCCGTGCCGACCGCCACGGCGGAGCGGGGCAGCAGGGCGGCGTCGCCGAGCGCCTCGCGGGCACGCGCGTGCGTGGCGGGGTCGGTGATGATCACACCGTCGACCAGTTCGGGGCGGGCGGCGAGCACGCGCGCGTGGTCGGCGGAGTCGACGGCCTGGGCGAGGTAGCGCCATCCGGGCAGCGCGGGGATGCCGTGCTCCCCGAGGAACTCGACGGTGGCCAGCACGTCCGGCCCGGGCGGCAGCAGTCCGCCGTCGCCCAGGGCGCCGAGGATGCGGGCGTCGTCGGCGGCGGCCGTACGCAGTTCGAACAGGTGCCGTTCGGCGGCCGATACGGCGTCGTCGAGGAGTTCGCGCAGCTCGTCCGCGAAGCGGTCGAGTTCCTCGGGGCCCATCGTGCCCTCGGCGCGCGGACGGGTTGCCGCCGGTTCCGCCGTCCGCACCGACGGTCCGTCGGTCTCGCTCCTGGGCGCCGGCACCCCGGGGCGGGCCGCTCCGGAAGCGGCCGGCAGGCTCAGCAGCTCGGCGAGCCGGTCCTCGGCGGCCAGCGTCTCGGCGAGGCGCCGCTCGGCGTCGTAGGCGCGCTCGGCGGCGGTCGCGGCGTCCGCCGCTCGGGCCGCCGTCAGCTCGGCGCGCGCCTCGGCGGAGGCCGCCTCACGGGCGTGCTCGGTGGCCTTGCGGGCGGCCTCACGGGCCGCGTCCCAGGCGGCGACCGCGGTCTTCTCGGCGTCGCTCGCGGCGAGCGCGGCGCGGGCCGGGTCGGCGTCCGGCGCGCTGTCGTCGAGCCAGCCCGCGCGCACCGCCTCGGCCGTCTCCTGCTCGACCTCGGCGAGGCGCTGGCGCAGGTGCCCGGCCTCGCTGCGGGCCCGCTGGCCCTCGGTGGCGGCGGCGGTGGAGTCGCGGTAGCCGCTCTCACCGATCTCCTGGAGGGCCGCCGAGCGCTCCTCCCCCTCGTTGGCGAGGCTCTCGGCACTCTCGGCGGCCGCGTGCAGGGCGCGGACGAGGTCCACGGCGGCCTTGGCGCGGGCGGCCAGCGCGGGGGCGGCGTCCCGCTCCGCCTCCTGGATGGCGGCGGACACGCGCGTGACCCGGTCGGCGGCGGCGCGGTGCCGCAGCACGGCCTCGGCGGCCTGCCAGGCGGAGTGCAGGGTGCGCGCGTCGGCCAGTTCGCGCTTCTGCGCGGCGGCGGCCTTCTCGGCGGCGGCGAGCGCCAGGGACGCGTGCCGGTAGGCGAGTTCGGCGGCGACGAGCGAGCTGCGCTCGCGGGCCCCCTCGGAGTGCGTGACGGCGTAGGCGGCGGCCGTGACGCGCTGCGCCAGGTCGGCGGCGCGCACCCGCTCCCGCACGGCCCTCGCGGACAGCCGCCGGGCCAGGGTGCGGGTGCGGCGTTCGGCGCCGGCGTGCACGTCACGCGTGCGTGAGCGCGTCTCGGCGGCCTCGACGATCCTCCCGAGCAGGTCGACGGAGCCCGCGGTGAAGTCCCGCTCGGCGGTCAGCTCGGCCCGCCGGCCGAGTTTGTCGCCGAAGCCGCTGACCAGGTCGGCGAGGCCGTCGGTGTCCCGGGTGTCGGTGACCGCGCGGAGCAGCAGGTCGGTGAAGTCGGAGTCCTTCTTGACCGCGAAGAGACCCGCCGCCTCGCCCTCGTCGGCGTTCATCTCCCGCTGGTAGCGGAAGAGTTCGGGGTCGAGGCCGAGGTCGCCGAGGTGCTCGATCCAGCGGTCGTGGATCTCCTCCCAGTGCACTTCGAGGTGGGGGTAGGCCTTGCCGGACTCGGTGAGGGCGTCGCGGAAGCCCTTCATGGTGCGGCGCCGGCCCTGGGCGCCCGAGCTGCCCTCGACGGGCGGCCGGACCGCGGTGGACTCGGCGACGGGCAGGTTGTCCAGACTGAGGCCGGGGCCGGGCCGGAAGGAGTACCAGGCCTCGGCGAACTTCCGCGGGTCGCTGGAGACCTGGCGTCCGCGCCACTCGCTGACCTTGCCGACGACGACGCACTCGCCGGTCTGCACGTGCTGCCACTCCAGCGCCACGTGCCCGCAGTCGTCGGCGAGCAGGAACTTGCGCAGCACGCCGGAGCTGGCGCCGCCGAGGGTGTTGCGGTGGCCGGGCAGCATCACCGAGAAGATCAGCTTGAGCAGGACGGACTTGCCGCCGCCGTTCTCCAGGAAGAGCACGCCCGCGGGCGCGGGCCGGCGCGGCGGGCCGGAGGGCTCCTCGGCGAAGAACTCCGCCTGCGTGGGCGCGGGGTCGGGCACGGGCCCGCCCACGCCCCGCAGGTCGAGCACGGTGTCGGCGTAGCGCGCACCGGCCGGCCCGATGGAGTAGAGGCGGACCCGGGACAGCTCGTACATGGCGGACTCTCGTAAGTCTGGTCAGGAAGGCGGTGGATCAGGAGTGGAACGGGAGCCCGGCGTCGGCCACCAGGTCCAGGTCCTCGGTGTCCTCGGCGGGCAGCAGGCTGGCCGAGCCGTCGGTGACCGGGACGACGCCCAGCTCCAGCAGCTCGGCCATCGCGGCGCCGCCGGCCAGGTCGCGCACCTGGAGCTGGTAGCGCGCCGTGGTGCGGTAGGTGCCGCCGTGGTCGTCCCCGGTGCGCTGCAGGAAGCCGGATTCGGTGAGGAAGGCTGCGGCTTTGGCGACGATGCCCGTGGTCGAGGCGGCCGGCCGGCGCGCGTCCTTGGTGGCGCCGGTCGCGCTGCGCCGGGCCCAGATCCGCCAGGCGGCCTCCAGACCGGGCGCGTCGGTGGCCGGGTCGGTGTTCTCGCCGCGTTCCTCGGCCCGCTCCTCCAGGCGGCGGCAGGCCTGCCGTACGAAGGCGTCGACGCCGTTGACGGTGATCCGGCCGATGTAGGAGTCGTCGGCCAGATCCTCCGGGCGCGGGAACGCCAGGGCGGCGACGGCCAGGTGGGCCAGGCCGTGCAGGAAGCGGTCCCCGGAGTCGGCGGCGGTGCGACGCGCGTAGTCACCCATGCGGACGGCGAACACCGAGTCCTCGGCGGCGGTCACGGCCATGCCCGCGCGGGGGGACACCTCCAGCACGATCAGGCCGAGGCCGGCGGCGACGGCGTCGGCCAGGCGCGCGAACGCCGGTTCCTCGCGGTAGCGGCGCAGCAGATCGGTGTACTCCTGGTCGCGGGCGGGCTGCAGTCTGGGCTGCAGCCCGAAGGCGACGAGCCGCGCCGCGTCGGCGGCGTCGGCGGGGGTGACGGCGGCGGACGCCGACGGGGCCGGGGCCTGCGTGTCACTCCACTCGACGTGCTCGGTCACGGTCTGGGCTCCTTGTCGCGGTCTCGCTGCTCACTCATGCTGCTTCCGTCCGGTCGGCGGCCATTCCCGCCGCGTCCAGCAGCGCCGTTCCGACGATCAGGTCGGCCCCGCCGAACTCGGGATCGTCCAGTTCGGTCCCGTCGTCGACGGCGAACAGCAGTCTCTGCTCGCCCTGCCGGTAGGCGGTGCCGACCGCGGGGCTGGCCGCGTGCACGGCCAGCAGCGCCACCAGGTAGGGCAGTTCGGGGTCCTGTCCGCGCGCCTCGGCCAGCAGCCCGGACAGTCGGCGCGGGGCGTCCGCCGGCAGGTCCAGCAGCTCCATGGCGGCGGCGAGCTGCTCCTCGCTGAACCGGCTGTCGTCCGGTGTGGCGATCAGGTCGGGCTCGGGCATCTCCGCGCCGAGGTGCTCCCGTTCCACCGGCGGCGTCAGCAGTATGTCCACGAGGTCGCCGACCCGCACCGACACCGGGGTGCGCAGTCCGGTGGCGTGGACGAAGAAGGCGTCCGTGACGCGCACCGCACGCTCCAGCGGCAGCGGCAGCGCCGGAGCGAGGAGGTGGCCGTACAGGTCGGTCCCGGACGTGGACGCGGCCGGGGCGAACGCCTGTCTGTCCTGTTCGGCGCGGAACAGCGGGCCCGCTTCCAGCAGCCGGGACTGAAGCTGGGTGTGCCGGCGGATGCAGTCCTTGACGATGTCCACCAGCTCGGCCGCGCGGCGCTTGTTGCCGGGGTCCTCGGTCTCGTCGCGGGCCTTGCGGATGTTGGTGAGGATGGCGTTCTCGTGCCGGTAGCGGTCGGCCACGTGGTCGAGGGCCTCGGCGATCATGTCGGGCACGGCGTTCAGCCAGTCGACCGCGCGGACGTTGCGCCGGGTGGCCTCCAGCGCGCGGCGCAGGGTCTCCGAGTACTGCACGGTGCGGTAGCGGGCCTGCTCGGCGGCGAGCTGGGCGTCGGCGAGGCGGCCGCGGTTGATCAGCACCTCGAGCTTGACCTCGGCGGCGATCTGGGCGCTGGTGACGTCGGTGTCCAGGGCGCCGACGAGGACGTTGACCGCCTCGTCGGTGGTGCGCAGGTAGACCGTGCCGCCGGGGCCGGGGACCTCCTCGATCAGCTTGAAGTCGTAGTCGCGGCGGACGTAGGTGCCGTCCGGCGCGAACGTGCCGTACACCGCGCGGAAGCCGCGATCCACGCTGCCGACGTTGATCAGGTTCTCCAGGACCCAGCGGGCCACGCGCTCGTGCTCGGCGGTGGGCCGGTGCGGGGCCTGGGCGGCGATGCGCGGGACGAGCCGGGCCACGATCTGCTCGTGGTCGGCGCCCGTGTCGAAGTCCATGTTCAGCGTGACCAGGTCGATGGCGGACAGGGCCACCTCGGCCATCCCGTACACCGAGTACTCGCCGGCGAGGTTGGCCTTGCGCGCGTCGAGGTCGTGCAGCGGCGCCGTGCAGGCGAGCGCGCGCAGCCGCCGCGCCAGCCCCTCGTCGGCGGCCGGGCCCGGCGCCGGGCGCGGCCCCGCGCTGAGCTGGGGCGGAACGCTGTCCGTCGATGCAGGCGAAGTCACGGTGCACAGACTAGGTCCTCGGTCTGACAACGACCCAAACGACGCAGAAGCGACGGCCGTCACAGACGCTCGACGGGTGCGGATGACAGCACCGCGCGCCACGGGCTCCCGGCGTCACCAGGACTCGTCGGGCTCCCGGCGCCGACAGGAGACGGGATCCCGGCGTCAGGAGGAGGCGTCCTCGCCGACCCGGCGGCGGTACACCTCCACGACCCGCTCCAGCGAGTCGGCGAGGTAGGTCCTCAGCAGCCCCTCGGCCTCGTCCCGGTCGCCGGCCTGCAGGGCCCGCAGGATCTGGCCGTTGCGGGCGAGGTACGGCTCGTGCAGCCGGCGCGGGTGGTCGACGACGTGGAAGGCGAGCCGCAGTTCGGCGAAGACGCTGCGCATCAGCTCGTCGGTGCGTTCGCTGCCGGCCAGCGCCACCAGTTCGCGGTGGAAGTGGATATTGGCCGTGCCCAGCGATTTCCAGTCATCTCCCTGCATGGCGAGCTGCCCCTCGGCGACGGCGGCGGCCAGGCCGTCGAGCGCGTAGGGCGGTTCGCCGAGGCCGCGGACGACGGCGCATTCGACGAGTTCGCGGACGCGGTAGATGTCCTCGACGTCCTCCACGGTCAGGACCCGGACGAAGACGCCGCGGTTGAGTTCGTGGACGAGCAGTCGCTCGTGGGTGAGCAGCCGGAACGCCTCGCGCAGGGTGTTGCGGGAGACCCCGAGCGCGCCGCCGATGGCGTCCTCGGACAGGCGGGTGCCCGGCGGGAAATAGCCCTCGGCGACCCGGCTGCGGAGGATGTCGGAGACCCGTTCGGCGGTGCTGGTGCGCCCCAGGAGGGCGCGGTCGTCGGCCAGTCCCGTCAGCTGCTCTGCCATGCCCGGAATTCAATCGCAGTCGGGAGGACGAGACAACAGGGGTATTGAAGGATCGTTGAACGATCCTCTACGGTGCTCGGCACGGCACAACTCCCGCACGGCATGGCTCGGTTCACCGCACCCCCCGTCCCCCTTCTGCGAGGTGCCCATGAGCACGACTCCCCCGCCCCGGTCCGCGACACCGGACCTCCGGCCGGCCACAGGCGAACGCGTCGCCGAAGACGGCGCGTTCGGCTGGCTGCGGGCCCTCGGCCCGCGCGGCCGCCAGGCGTTCGCCGGAGCTTTCGGCGGATATGCCCTGGATTCCTACGACTACTTCACGCTGCCGCTGAGCATGGTGGCGCTCGCGGCGTACTTCGGTCTGGACAGCGGCCAGACCGGCCTGTTCACCACCGTCACGCTGGTGGTCTCCGCGATCGGCGGGGCGGTGGCCGGGGTGGTCGCGGACCGGCTGGGCCGGGTCCGGGCGCTGATGATCACCGTGATCACGTACGCCGTCTTCACCGTGGCCTGCGGCTTCGCACCCAACTACGAGACGCTGCTGGTGTTCCGCGCCCTGCAAGGGCTCGGCTTCGGCGGCGAGTGGGCAGTGGGCGCCATCCTGGTCGCCGAGTACGCGAGCGCCCGGCACCGGGGCCGCACGCTCGGCGCCGTCCAGAGCTCCTGGGCGGTCGGCTGGGCACTGGCGGCGGTCGTCTACACGCTGGTCTTCTCCGTCGCCGGCGACGACCTGGCCTGGCGGATCATGTTCTGGACCGGGGCGCTGCCCGCGCTGCTCGTGGTGTGGCTGCGCCGCCGGGTGCACGACGCGCCCGAGGCGACGGCCGCCCGTGAACAGAGCCCCCGGCGCGGTTCGTTCGCGGCGATCTTCCGGCCGGCTTCGAACGGCGAGCCGGGCCTGCTGCGCACGACGGTCTTCGCGAGCCTGCTGTCCACGGGCGTGCAGGGCGGCTACTACACGCTGGCGACCTGGGTGCCGACGTACCTCAAGAGCGAGCGCGGCCTGTCCGTCGTGGGCACCGGCGGCTATCTGACCCTGCTGATCTCGGGGGCCTTCCTCGGCTACCTGACCGGTGGACACCTCACCGACCGGCTCGGCCGGCGCCGCAACATCTGGCTGTTCGCGCTGCTCTCGGCGATCTGCGTGCTCGCCTACGCCGACATCCCGCACGGCGCCGACACGCTGCTGCTGGTGCTCGGCTTCCCGCTCGGCTTCTGCATGTCGGCCATCTTCAGCGGCTTCGGCTCCTACCTGAGCGAGCTGTACCCGACGGAGGTGCGCGGCACCGGGCAGGGCTTCACGTACAACACCGGCCGCGCGGTGGGCGCGGTGTTCCCGACCCTGGTGGGCTTCCTGGCGGACAGCTGGGGCGTGGGCGGCGCGCTGGTCTTCGGCGCGATCGGCTACGGCCTCGCGGCGCTCGCCCTGCTCGGGCTGCCGGAGACGCGCGGGAAGGAGCTGGCGTGACGCGGGTGAACCGTACCTCCGACCGGCCCGTGACCCTCGTCGACGAGCACGCGCACGCGTGGAGCCCCGAGGAAGCGCGGGCCCGCTTCCGGGCGGGGCTCACCGGCCCCACGGCGGGTGTCTCGGCCGGGCACACGCAGGCCAACCTGATCGCGGTGCCGGCCGACTGGGCCTACGACATGCTGCTGTTCTGCCAGCGCAACCCCAAGCCGTGTCCCGTGCTGGACGTCACGGACGCGGGCTCCGCCACCACCGTGCTCGCCCCGGGCGCGGATCTGCGCACCGACCTGCCGCGCTACCGGGTGTGGCGGAACGGCGAACTGGCCGAGGAGCCGACGGACGCGCGCGCGTACTGGCGGGACGACCTGGTGTCGTTCCTGCTGGGCTGCAGCTTCACCTTCGAGTGGGCGCTGGCCGGGGCGGGCGTCCCGATCCGGCACGTCGAGCAGGGCCGCAACGTGCCGATGTACGTGACCGGCAGGGAGTGCCGCCCGGCGGGCCGGCTGCGCGGGCCGATGGTGGTGTCCATGCGTCCGGTGCCGCCGCAGCACCTGCGCGCCGCGATCCGGGAGAGCGGCCTGCTGCCCGCCGTGCACGGCGGCCCGGTGCACTGCGGCGATCCGGCGGCCCTCGGCATCGAGGACCTCGGGCGGCCCGACTTCGGCGACCCGGTGGACGCCGCGCCCGACGACATCCCGGTGTTCTGGGCCTGCGGGGTGACCCCGCAGGCGGCGGTGATGGCGTCCCGGCCGCCGTTCGCCATCACCCACGCACCGGGCCAGATGTTCCTGACCGACGCGCGGGACGAGCAGTACCGCGTGGTCGGCGTCGACTGACGCCGGCGAGCGGCACACCGGGCACGGGGCCCGGACAGCACCCGACACGAGGACCGGAAAGATACGAGGGACCATGACCGCGATCGATCTGAACGCCGACCTGGGCGAGGGCTTCGGCCGCTGGCGGCTGACCGACGACGAGCAACTGCTGTCCGTCGTCACCAGCGCCAACGTGGCCTGCGGGTTCCACGCCGGCGACGCGGCCACCATGCGCCGGGTGTGCGAGCTGGCCGCGGCGCGCGGGGTGACGATCGGCGCGCAGGTCTCCTACCGGGACCTCGCCGGGTTCGGGCGGCGCGCGATGGACGTGCCGCCCGCCGAGCTGGCCGCCGAAGTGGCCTACCAGATCGGCGCCCTCGAGGTGTTCGCCCGGGCGGCGGGCGCGCGCGTGGCGTACGTCAAGCCGCACGGCGCGCTCTACAACCGGGTGGTGCACGACGAGGACCAGGCCGCGGCGGTGGTGGACGGCGTGCTGCTGGCGGACGCCTCGCTCCCGGTGCTCGGCCTTCCCGGCTCCCGGCTGCTGGAGCTGGCCGGGAAGGCGGGCCTGCCGACCGTCACGGAGGCGTTCGCCGACCGCGCCTACACCGACGCGGGCACGCTGGTGCCGCGCGGCCGGGAGGGCGCCGTGGTGAGCGATCCGGAGACCGTCGTGGAGCGCTCGGTGGGTCTCGCGCGCTCCGGCTCGGTGATCGCTCACTCCGGCGCGCGGATCCGGGTCCGCGCCCGCTCGCTGTGCCTGCACGGCGACACGGCCGGCGCGGTGGATCTGGCCCGCCGGGTGCGCGAGCGGCTGGTGGCGGCGGGCGTGCGGGTGGAGGCCTTCGCATGAGCGGCCTGACGGCACTCCCCGTCGGCGACGACGCCCTCCTGGTCGAGGTCGCCTCCGGCGCGCAGGCGCGGGCCCTGCACGCGGAGTTGCTGCGACGGCGGGCGGAAGGGTCGCTGACCGTACGCGAGATCGTCCCGGCGGCCCGTACGGTCCTGCTCGACGGGCTCGCCGACCCGGCCCGCCTGGCATCCGATCTGGCCTGCTCGGAAACGCCCGCCGCTCCCCCGCAGACGCCCGAGCGGGTCGAACTGCCCGTGCGCTACGACGGCCCGGACCTCGCGGAGGTCGCCGCCCGCTGGCGGGTGTCCGTGCGCGAGGCCGTCCGGATCCACGCGGACACCGAGTTCACGGTGGCCTTCTGCGGGTTCGCGCCAGGCTTCGGCTACCTCACCGGGCTGCCCGCCCGCTACGACGTCCCGCGCCGGGCCACCCCGCGCACGGCGGTGCCGGCGGGCGCCGTGGCGCTGGCGGGACCGTACACGGGTGTCTACCCGCGCTCCTCGCCGGGCGGCTGGCAGCTGATCGGCACCACGGACGCGGTGCTGTGGGACCACGCGCGCGTACCGGCCGCGCTGCTCTCACCGGGCACACGGGTGCGCTTCACACCGGTGGGCGACGCGTGAGGGCGCACGCGCGGGCGTGCCCGGCAGCCGGGGAGGACACGTGAGCGACCGCGCGCTCGTCGTGGTGCGGGCCGGGGCGCTCACCACCGTGCAGGACCGCGGGCGCCCCGGGTACGCACACCTCGGCGTGCCCCGCTCCGGGGCGCTCGATCCGCGCGCGGCGGCCCTCGTCAACCGGCTGGCCGGCAACCCGGCGGACGCGGCGGTCCTGGAGACCACGGTCAACGGCTGCGCGCTGCGCCCGCGTTCCACGGTGACCGTCGCCGTCGCGGGGGCGCCGTGCCCGGTCACGGTGGCCGGACGGCCGGTCGCCTGGGGCGCCCCGGTCACCGTGCCCGCCGGTGAACTGCTGGAGGTGGGCACGGCCGTGGCCGGCCTGCGCGCCTACGTGGCCGTGTCCGGCGGCATCGCCGTGGAACCGGTCCTCGGCAGCCGCTCCCGCGATCTGCTGTCCGGCCTCGGTCCGGCGCCCCTCACCGACGGCACGGTGCTGCCGCTGGGGGTCCCGGCCGGCCCGCCCGCGCGCGTGGACCCCGTCCCGCAGCCGGGGCCGCCGGCCGAGCTGGTGCTCCGGGTGACGACGGGCCCGCGCGACGACTGGTTCACGGCGGGGGCGCTGCGGACGCTGACCACGCGCGCGTACCGGGTGTCCCCGGCGAGCAACCGCATCGGCCTGCGCACCGAGGGGCCCGCCCTGGAGCGGGCCCGCCAGGGCGAACTCCCCAGCGAGGGCATGGTGCTCGGCGCGGTCCAGGTCCCGCCCGACGGCCGCCCGGTGGTCTTCCTCGCCGACCACCCGACCACCGGGGGCTACCCGGTGATCGCCGTGGTCCGCGCGGCCGACCTCCCGGCGGCCGCGCATGCGGTCCCGGGCACCCCGGTGCGGTTCGTGGCGGTACGGCGCCGCTGATCCCCGAAGCCGGTCCGGGCGCCCTCGACGCACCGGGCCGGGGGCAGGGCGGCGAGCGCCCGCGACACCGCGGCGGACGCGCGCAGGTCGAGCTGGTCGGCGGTGCCCCGCGCGCGGTGCCGTGCCTCGTCCGCCGCCAGCCGCAGCAGCTGGGGCAGCAGATCGGTGCAGCGCCTGGCCACCCAGCCGGTCCCCGCCGTGGCGAGCCACCACAGGCTCGCCGCGCGGGTCGGGGCCGGGAACTCCGGTTCGGTGGACGGCGGCGCCCCGGTGGCCAGACCCGCCGCGGCGAGGAGGGCGTGGAAGCGGACGGCGAGCTGCCGGTGGCCGCGCTCGCCCGGGTGCAGCCGGTCCGCGCTCCACAGGGCGCGGTCGCCGAGCCAGGCGCCCTCCGAGGCGTGCAGGTGGACCGCCGCGTACCGGCCGGACAGCGCGTGCACGACGGCGTTGACCGCCCGTTGCCGTCGGGCCAGCGGGCGGGCCAGGGCGCCGGGGAGTCCGAGCATCGCGCCGGGGTCGGGCAGACAGGCGGTGAGCAGCGTGGCGCCCTGGCCGGTGAACGCCGCGTAGACCTGGTCGAGCCGGACGGCCACGGCGTCGATGTCGAAGGTGTGGCGCAGCGTGTCGTTGACGCCGACGACGACGGAGACCAGGTCCGGGCGGAGCGCGAGCCCGGCCGGGGTCTGCGACGCGCGCACGTCGTGCGTCCGCGCCCCGCTGCCGGCCAGGTTCGTGAACTCCGTCCGGCCGGGGTCCTCGGTGAGGGCGGCGGCCAGCAGGGCGGCCCAGCCGCGCCAGGCCTCCCCCAGCGGGTCGCCCACGCCCTCGGTGAGCGAGTCGCCGAGCGCCACGAAACGCACGGGTCTCATGACGCGCCCTCGCGGGTCGCGGGGCGGGCCGGAGCCTCCGCGCGCCCGAGCACCTCCGCGTCGTGCGCGGCGAGGAACGCCTCCACCGCCGCGCCCCAGCCGAAGCACTCCGCACGCGCGCGTGCCGCCTCCCGCCGTTCGGGCCCGGAGCGCGCCAGCAGCAGTTCCACGGCGTCCGCGAAGGCCTCGCCCCGGTCGGCCGCCGCCACGCCCGCGGAACCGAGCACCTCGGGCAGCGCCGAGGACGCGCTCGCCACCACGGGCGTCCCGCACGCCATGGCCTCCAGCGCGGCCAGCCCGAAGGTCTCGGCGGGCCCGGGCGCGAGGCACACGTCGGCGGACGCCTGGAGCGCGCCGAGGTCCGCCCGGTCCGCGACATGGCCCAGGAAGGCCACCGGCAGGCCGCGTTCGCGCGCCCGGTGCTCCAGCCGCGCCCGCAGCGGCCCGTCCCCGGCCACCACCAGCACCGCCCGCCGGCCGCGCCGCAGCAGCGCCTCCAGTGCGTCCAGGGCGGTGCCGGGCCGCTTCTCCACCGACAGCCGCGAGCACATGACGAGCAGCGCCTCGTCGCCGCGCGCGTGCAGGGCCCGAAGCCCGGGATCGCGCAGACCGGGGTGCCGCTCCGTCAGGTCGACGCCCAGCGGGGCGCGTACGACGTTGCGCGCGCCGATGCGCACGAACTCGCGCTCGGCGAACTCCGTGGTGCACACCACGCGCGCGTAGACGTGCGCGGTACGGGTGTTGAGGGCGTCGGCGGTCCGCCGGGCGAGGTGCTCCGGCAGGCCCCAGGTGCGCAGGACGCCGTCGGCGGTCTCGTGGGAGACCATCACGGCGGGTATCCGCGCGCGGCGCGCCCAGCGGCCGGTCCAGCGCAGGGTGGTGCGGTCGGAGACCTCCAGGCGGTCCGGGGCCAGCCGCTCCAGGAGCGCGGCCAGACGCCGCCGGTCGGCCAGGACGCGGTAGCCGCCCGTGCCGGGCACCACCGGTCCGGGCAGGGTGATGACCCGGCCCTGCTCGGTGTCGCGGTCGGTGTGCCGTTCGCCCGGCACGACCAGCACCGGCTCGTGGCCCGCCGCCCGGAAGCCCCTGCCCAGTTCCCGCAGGGCGGTGCGCAGGCCGCCGGAGGCCGGGGTGACGAAGTTGGCGAGCCGGACGATGCGCAGGGGTGTGCCGGTTGTGCCGGTCATGCCGCCACCGCCGTCTTCCGGGCGGCGAGCACGTCCTCGTAGTGCTCGATCAGCCGGTCGCCGACGGCGGCCCAGGTGCGTCCCTCGACCGTCGCCCGCCCGGTGGCGCCATAGGCGGCCCGCAGCCCCGCGTCGGCGGCCAGGGCGCGCACGGCCTCCCGTACGGCGACCGCGTCACGCGGAGGGACCAGCAGGCCGGTGCGTCCGTGGGCGACCAGGTCGAGCGGACCGCCGGCGGCGGGGGCCACCACGGACACGCCGCTGGCCATGGCCTCCTGGACGGTCTGGCAGAAGGTCTCGAAGGGGCCGGTGTGCGCGAACACGTCCAGCGAGGCGAAGATCCGGGCTAGGTCGTCGCCGGTGCGCCGGCCGAGGAAGACCGCGCCCGGCAGGGCCTCGGTCAGGTGGGCGCGGCTGGGTCCGTCGCCGACCACCACGACCCGCACGCCCGGCAGCCCGCAGACACCGGACAGCAGGTCGACCTGCTTCTCGGGGGCGAGCCTGCCGACGTAGCCGACGAGCACCTCGCCGTTCGGCGCGAGTTCGCGGCGCAGCGCCTCGTCCCGGTGGTCCGGCCGGAAACGGACGGTGTCCACGCCGCGCGGCCACAGCCGGACCCGGGGCACATCGTGTGCCTCGAGGTCGCGCAGAGCGGCGCTGGACGGGGCGAGGGTGCGGTCGGCGGCGGTGTGCACGGAGCGGATGCGCCGCCAGGCGGCGGCCTCGCCGGCGCCCATGTAGGTACGGGCGTATCCGGCCAGGTCGGTCTGGTAGACGGCGACGGCGGGTATGCCGAGCCGGGCGGCGGCCGCCATGCCCCGGACGCCGAGGACGAACGGGCCGGCCAGGTGGACCAGGTCGGCCCGATGCCCGGTGAGCGCGGCGGCGAGCCGCCGGCTGGGCAGGGCGACCCGGACCTGCGGGTAGCCGGGGAGCGGGAGGGAGGGGATCCGGACGACGGGACACGGCTCCGCCAGGGCGTCGGCCCTGGTGCCGGGTGCGGTGGCGGGAGCGACGACGAGCGGATGGTGACCGCGGTCCACGAGGTGGCGGGCGGTCTGGAGCGCGCAGTGGGCGACGCCGTTCACGTCGGGGGGAAAGGATTCGGTCACGATGACGACACGCATACGGGTGTTGTCGCCGTGCCGGACGTGGCCGCGTCAACGTCGATCTTTCCGGCCGGGGAACGTCCTGTGAGCGTTGGATTCCGCACCCGTGCGGGCCGCACGGCCGCCATGCCCGCCTGCCCCGCGGGTCACCCGGTGTTCACCCACGGGCGGGCCGTCCACCCGGGCGGCGTACGTACGGCACCCGTGCCGGCCGCCGCGCGCGTCCCCCGGCACGCGTCCCCGGCCGGCGCCCGCCGGAGCCGTGGCTCCGGCCTGGTCCGGGTGCGGGCGGTCCGGGCTTGGACGGTCCAGATTGGACGATCCGAGGTTGGACGATCCGGGCGTGGACGGTCCAGATTGGACGATCCGAGGTTGGACGATCCGGGCGTGGACGATCCGAGCTTGGACGATCCGAGCTTGGAAGGTCCGCGTCACATGATCTGCGCGTCCGGTCCGAAGCGGCTGCGGACCGCCGTCTGCACCTCGTCCTCCTCGGCCGGGTCGGCGGCGAGGCGGCGGAGCCTCTCCACGACGCGGACGTCGCCGGTCTCGGCGTGCCGGGCGGCGATCTCCCGGGTGGTCTCCTCGCAGTCCCACAGGCACTCGACGGCGAAGCCGGTGGCGAAGGAGGGGTCGGTGGCGGCCAGGGCGCGGGCGGCGCGGCCGCGCAGGTGGGAGGAGGCCGTCTCGCGGTAGACGTGGCGCAGCACCGGGGCCGCGCAGGCGATGCCGAGGCGTCCGGCGCCGTCGACCAGGGTCCACAGGGTGGGCGCGTCGGGCCCCTCGCCGCGTACGGCCTCGCGCAGGGCGCCGAGGACGAGGTCGCTGTCCTGGGCCCCGCCGCGGCAGGCGAGCATCCGGCCGGCGGCGGCCCCGAGGGCGTCGGGGCGCTGGGCCCAGCGCCGGGCCCGCTGGACGGCGGCGATGCTGCGCATCCGTTCGAAGGCGTCGACGGCGGCCTCGACGACGACCGACGTTCCGTCGGCCACCGCTGCCTCGATCAGACCGAGGACGTCGGGATCGTTGCTGTCGGCGAGGTAGCGCAGGGCCGTACAGCGGGCCCCGTCGGTGCCGGACCGGGCGGCCTGGAGGATCTCCGGCCGGTCGTCCGGACCGGCCACGGCGACGAGGCAGCGGGCGGCCGGCACATGGAGGGCGGCGCCGCGTTCGATGCCCTGCTGGGCCCACTCGAAGACGGCTCGCACGCTCCAGCCCGGACGTGGCCCGGTGGGCCGCATCTGGCGCTGCCAGCGGTCGAAGCAACCGGTCTCCTGGGCGGCACGCACGCGTGTGGCGACCGACGCGCGCGGATCCTCGGCCCACAGCCGCCAGGGCCGCGGCTCGAAGGCGTCGCGGACGGCGGCGGCCAGTTCGGCCTCGCCCTCCGGGTCGGTGGCGAAGCGGGCCAGGACCGGGGCGGCGAGGGCGCGCAGGCCCGCGTCGTCGTCCCGGAGGGCCAGTTCGTCGAGGGCCCAGGCCCAGTTGGAGCCGTGAGCGGCGTACCTGCGCAGCAGTTCGAGCGCGTCCCGCCTGCCGTAGGAGGCGAGGTGTCCGAGCACGGCCAGGGCGAGGCCGGTGCGGGACTCCTCGGTGTCGAGGACGTCCTCGGCGCCGAAGAGGTGCGCTTCGACGGCGTCCAGTTCGCCGTTCAGGTCGAGGTAGAGCCGGGCGTAGTAGAGGGAGCGGTTCTCCACCTGCCAGTCGTGGCGGGGGTCGCGCAGCACACAGTGGTTCAGGGCCGCGAGCGCCTCGGCGCGCGGGGCGGTGAGCGCGTGCAGCGTGCCGTCGCCGCGGCCCCGCTGGAGCAGGCCGAGCAGCGTACCGCTGGGCGCTATGACCGGATCGAACATGGGAAACAGCCTCACATCAAGCGTCGACGCAACCGGGAAACACGCATTACCTGGCCGCGTGACACAACGTCGGAGCGCCCGCCGTCTCTTGCTTGCTGTAGACCATCTCTCTCTGCCTCTCGTCGGTGGCCCATGCGGACCGCGTCACGGTCCGCGCGGTGCGGCAACACCTGCCCGGCCATCGCGTCCGTGAATCACGTCGTCATGATGACCCGCGCTGTGAGCTGCCGCGACCGTATTTCCGGCGGCCTTGTACCGCCTCCCCCGTTGTCCGTGTCGTGCCTGGTCAGAACGGCCGCTTCAGTGCGCGCCGAACAGCTCCAGGAGTTCCGCCTTGCCGAACATGCGCGCCGTGTCGACGGCCGAGGGGGTCCCCGCGGCCGGGTCGGCGCCGCCCTCCAGGAGCGCTCTGATCACTTCCGTCTCACCTTTGAACACGGCTCCCGCGAGCGGGGTCTGACCCCGGTCGTTGATCCGGTCGGCCTCGGCGCCCCGGGCGAGCAGGGCGCGTACCGCGTCGGCGTGACCGTGGTACGCGGCGAGCATGACCAGGGAGTCGCCCCGGTCGTTGGTGAGGTTGGCGGGCACACCGGCGTCGACATACGCCACGAGCTCGTCCGTCCGCCCCTGCCGCGCCAGATCGAAGATCTTGGTCGCCAGCTCCACGACCTCGGGGTCGGGAACGTCACTCATCGACGTGACCGCCTCTCGTTGCAACCGTTCAGGTGAATCGCAAGGGTACTGGCTCGCGCCTCGCATGGCCCGAACCGCCCGAGGTGAAGATCACCCGAGACACCGGTGGACGCAAGCGCCCGGATCAAGCGGCCCGCCCACGGCTCCACCGGTCGAGGGAAAAGCACCGCAATTCACCCAGTTGCACCTTTTATCGTATAGATACATCCTGTGATCCTGGAAGAACTCACGGTGACTGTCCCCCTCGACACCAGGAGGTCTCAAATGATCCTCTCCATGTCCGGCGTCGTCCTGCTCGGCGTCGTCGTCTTCCTCTTCTTCCGCAAGGACGGGCTCAAGGGCTCGCATGCCTGCGTCTCGGCCCTGTTCGGCTTCTATCTCTCCAGCACGGCCATCGCCCCGAGCATCAAGGCGGGCGGGGAGAGCCTGGCGAGCCTGCTGGGCGGCATCAAGTTCTGACGCCCGTACCCCCGCCCGTACGCACACCAACAGGAGACAGCAGTGGCCCGGCGCCCTCTTCCCCGCATTCTGAGCAAGGACAGCGCGCAGATCGCCCGGACGCAGATCGCCCGGAGCCGGGAACTGGCCCGGACGGCGGCCGACAGCGCCACCGACGTCCTCCACCCGCTGATCACGATCTCGCGCGGGCTGCGCCGGCTGGCCTCGGCCGGACGGCGCAGGTGGGCCGAGACACCCAAGGACAAGCGCGGGCCACTGCTGTTCCTCGCGGCCTCCGTGGTCCTGGTCGTGGCGCTGATGCCGTACGGACCGCTGCTCGCCGTCATCACGGTGATGGCGGCGGCGGCCTGGCAGGGCCGCGACCGCACGCCGCCGGCGCCCGAAGGGCCGGACGAGACACAGGCCGAGCGCCTCCAGTCGCTCTACGAAGCCCTCGTGCCGTACTTCACCACCGCCGAGGACCCGGCGCCGCTGTACGCGCACGGCGGGGAGTGGCCGAGGGCCTTCGAGGCGCACGAGTTCGACGACGGCGGACGCGTCGCCCACCTCGTGATCCGCTATCCCGCGTACTTCCCGGACGGCGAGGCCACGGCCCGCGCGCGAGTCGAGCACCTGCTCGCCGCGAAGGCCGGGCGGGGCCGCGAGTACCACTTCGGCTGGGACGAGGAGGGCAACCGGCTCACGGTGTCCGTCCTCGAGCCGCTGCCCGCCGGCATCGCCGCCCAGCGGTTCGTCACCACGCCCGGCGAGACGGTCCTCGGGTTCACCGACCCGAGCGAGGTCCAGCGCACGCTGCCGCTCTCCTACGAGGAGGAGCGGCGCGACGTGCCGCCGGTCGTGTGGCGCACCGGCATCCGCTCCACCGAGCCGCACCTGCTGGCCATGGGCGACCCCGGCAGCGGCACCTCTACCCTGCTGCGCTCGATCGCCCTGCAGGCCCTCCAGCACGGCGACGTGCTCGTCGTCGACGGCGGCGGCACCGGTGAGTACGCGTGCCTGATCGGCCGGGACGGCGTGCTGGCCGTGGAGTGCGCGCCGGCCGGGGCGCTGGCCAGCCTGGAATGGGCCGCGCAGGAGACCGAGCGGCGGCTCACCGCCGTCAACCGCGCCCGGCAGGCGGGCGACCCGCCGCCCGAGGACACGCGGCGCCCGCTGTGGATCCTGCTGGACCGGCCGACCGTCTTCACCCACCTCGCGGAGGCGGACCACCGCAGGGATCCGCAGACGTTCCTGCAGGTGCCGCTCCGGCACGGGCGCGCCGCCAACGTGACGGTGGTGGTGGCCGAGCAGTTCGACAGCGCGGAGTCGCTGAGCGAGGCGGTACGGCAGCACACGCGCGCGCGTGTCGTGCTGGGGCCCGCGGCCCCGCAGCAGGTGGAGGCGGTGCTGGGAATGCCGCCGCACACGAGTCCGCCGGCCCATATGCCGCCGGGGCGCGGGTACGCGCGACTGGGCACGGGGCCGGTGCACCGGCTTCAGGTGCCGGCGACGCCGGACCCCTACGACGACGCGACGAGCGACACGGACCGGCAGGCCGTGCTGGGGCTGCTGCCGCCGCGTACGACGCCGGTCGACGGCGAGGCCGTCGAGGCGGTCGCGGCGGAGCCGGTGGCCGCCAAGGCGGTCGCCGCCGAGAGTTCCTGAGCCGCCGTCAGCCGCAGCCGGGCGTGGGCGTTCGGCGGACCCGCGCTTCCGGGGCGCCTCCCCCGCCCCGGCCACAGCGGAGTGGCGGCTACGCCACGAAGGTCCGGGGCGACTCCGCGTCCCCCGTCGCGCCCGTTCTCACCAGGTGGGACGCCGCCGCCAGGCGGGTCGCCGCCTCGTCCGCCACGGCGCCGCCCACCGTGAACGGCAGGCGTACGTACCCCTCGAAGGCGCCGTCGACGCCGAAGCGGGGGCCCGAAGGCACCCGGACGCCGACCCGCTCCCCCGCCTCGGCCAGCCGCGAACCGGACAGGCCGCCCGCGCGGACCCACAGGGTCAGGCCGCCCTTGGGGACCTCGAACTCCCAGTCGGGCAGTTCCCGGCGCAGCGCGGCCACCAGGGCGTCGCGGTTCTCGCGGGCCTGGGCCCGGCGCAGCGCGACCGCCTGCTCCCAGCCGCCGGTGCTGAAGAGCCAGTTCACCGCCAGCTGTTCCAGTACGGGGGTGCCGAGATCGGCGTACGCGCGCGCGGCGACCAGGCTGCGGATGACGTCCGGGGCCGCCCGCACCCAGCCGATGCGCATGCCCGCCCAGAAGGCCTTGCTGGCCGAGCCGACCGTGATGACCGTGGAACCGGCCGGGTCGAAGCCGCAGACCGGGCGCGGCATCCCGGCGTCGTACTCCTCGTCGAGCCACAGCTCGGTCATCGTCTCGTCGGCGACGAGGACGGTGCCCGCCGAGCGGGCCGCGTCCACCAGCCGCCGCCGCTGGTCCTCGTCGGCGAGCGCGCCGGTCGGGTTGTGGAAGTCGGCGACGACGTAGGCCAGCCGGGGCGCGGCCTCGCGCAGCACCTGCCGCCAGCGGTCCAGGTCCCATCCGGCCAGTCCCTCGGCCATGGCGACGGGCACGAGCCGCGCGCCCGCCTCCCGCATGAGCTGGAGGATGTTGGCGTACGACGGCGACTCGACGGCGATGCGCTCGCCGCGGCCCGCGAAGAGATGGCAGATCGCGTCCATGGCGCCCATCGCGCCGGTCGTCACCATGATCTGCTCGGGCATGGTGGGGATTCCGCGCGCGGTGTAGCGCTCGGCGATCATCGAACGCAGGGCGGGCAGACCGGCCGGGTAGTCGCCGTGGGTGTGGGCGTAGGGCGGCAGTTCCTCCAGAGCGCCCTGGACGGCACGGGTGAGCCAGGGCTCCGGGGCCGGGAGCGACGCACAGCCCAGGTCGATGACGGAGCCGAGGGCCTCGGGCGGCAGGGGCTCCAGGCCCCGCGCGGGCAGCGGGTTGCCGGCCGGCACGGCCGTCCAGCTGCCGGCTCCGCGCCGGGACTCGAGGAAGCCCTCGGCGCGCAGCGCCTCGTAGGCGGCGGCGACCGTGGTGCGGCTGACGGTGAGGGCGAGGGCGAGTTCGCGCTCGGCGGGGAGGCGGGCGGCCACGGGGACCCGGCCCTCCAGGACCAGCAGCCGGATGCCGTCGGCCAGGGCGCGGTAGGCGGGCGGGCGGCGGCTGCCGGGGCCCGCCGGGCGGTCCTGCTGGGACGTGAGCAGTCTGGCGAGCTGCGCGGCGCCCACCGCAGAGGTCCAATGCGCCATGCGATCAGTCCACCTTCCCCGGATTGGCCATGGATGGGATGTCCTCCCTGGCTCCAGAGTGACATGCGTCAGTCCACTGTCACCACCCAGGGGGGTATGTCGTGTCCACCTCCGGCCGTCTCGGACGACGGCTGATCCAGTTGTACGCGGGACTCGCGCTGTACGGCGCGAGTTCCGCGCTGCTCGTGGCGGCGGGCCTGGGCCTCGAACCCTGGAACGTGCTGCACCAGGGGCTGGCGGAGCTCACCGGCCTGACCATCGGCGTGGTGTCGATCGCCGTGGGGGCGGTGGTGCTGCTGCTGTGGATCCCGCTGCGCCAGCGGCCCGGCCTCGGCACCGTCTCCAACGTCTTCGTGGTCGGTCTCGCCATGGACGGCACCCTGGCCCTGCTGCCGGACGTGCGCACCCTCGCCGTGCGCGTCCCGCTGCTGGTGGCGGGCATCGTGCTCAACGGCGCGGCGACCGGCCTGTACATAGCGGCGAGTTTCGGACCGGGCCCGCGCGACGGGCTGATGACGGGGCTGCACCGGCGCACCGGCCGTTCGATCCGGCTGATGCGGACCGTGGTCGAGGTCACCGTGGTGATCACCGGGTTCGCCCTGGGCGGCACCATCGGGATCGGGACCGTGCTCTACGCGGTGTCCATCGGACCCCTGGCACAGCTGTTCCTGAAGGTGTTCGCCGCCCCGCCGGCACCGGGCGGCAGCACCGTCGTCGCCGCGGTGACACCCGATGGGGCGATACTGCGTCCGTGACCCTCACGACGCAGCCCCCGCGCCACCCCTACCTCGATCATCCGGGCCCGATCGCCTTCGCCCACCGGGGCGGGGCGGCCGACGGGCTGGAGAACACGGTGGCCCAGTTCCGGCGCGCCGTCGAGCTGGGCTACCGGTACATCGAGACCGACGTGCACGCGACGGCGGACGGCAGGCTCGTCGCCTTCCACGACGCGACGCTGGACCGGGTCACCGACGGCGCGGGCCGCATAGCCGACCTGCCGTGGCAGGACGTGCGGGACGCGCGCGTGGCGGGGCGGGAGCCGGTGCCGCTGTTCGAGGAACTGCTGGAGACCTTCCCCGGGGCCCGTTGGAACGTGGACGTCAAGGCGGAACCGGCGCTGCGCCCCCTGCTGGAGCTGATCGAGCGCACGGGCGCCTGGGACCGGGTGTGCGTGGGCTCGTTCTCCGAGGCCCGGGTGCTGCGGGCGCAGCGGCTGGCCGGGCCGCGCCTGGCCACCTCGTTCGGCACGCGGGGGGTGCTCAGCCTGCGGCTGCGCTCCTGGGGGCTGCCGGCCGCGGTGCGCAGGTCGGCGGTGGCCGCCCAGGTGCCCGAAGCGCAGTCGGGGGTGCCGGTGGTGGACCACCGCTTCGTGCGCGCCGCCCACGCGCGCGGGCTGCAGGTGCACGTGTGGACGGTCAACGAGCCGGAGCGGATGCACCGGCTGCTGGACCTCGGCGTCGATGGCATCATGACCGATCACATCGACACGTTGCGCAAGGTCATGGAGGACCGCGGCGTCTGGGTCTGAGCGCCCCGGCACCCGCGTCCCGGCCTTCGCACGGCACTGCGGCGGGGAAGCGAGGGCACGGGTGGGCATCGACACCGTGCGGGCGGGGACGGCCGGCGAAGCCGCGGGCCGGCGGCGCGAGCAGCGCGGCTGGTACTTCTACGACTGGGCGTGCTCGGTCTACTCGACCAGCGTGCTGACCGTGTTCCTCGGCCCGTACCTCACCTCGGTCGCCAAGCACGCGGCCGACGCCGACGGCTATGTGCACCCCCTGGGCATCCCGGTCCGGGCCGGCTCGTTCTTCGCCTACTCGGTCTCCCTGTCGGTGATCCTCGCGGTGGTGGTGATGCCCCTGGTGGGCAGCGCGGCGGACCGCACGGGCCGCAAGAAGCCGCTGCTCGGGGCGGCGGCGTACACCGGGGCCGCGGCCACGACCGGCATGTTCTTCCTGGACGGCGACCGGTACCTGCTCGGCGGGGCGCTCCTCGTCGTCGCCAACGCGGCGCAGTCCGTGGCGATGATGCTCTACAACTCCTACCTGCCGCAGATCGCGCCGCCCGCGGAGCGCGACGCGGTGTCCTCCCGGGGCTGGGCCTTCGGCTACGCGGCCGGGTCCCTGGTGCTCGTCGCGAACCTGGTCCTGTACTCGGCGCACGACTCCTTCGGGCTGACGGAGACCGCCGCCGTCCGCGTCTGCCTGGCCTCGGCCGGGCTGTGGTGGGGCGTCTTCACCCTCGTGCCGCTGCGCCGGCTGCGCGACCGGCACACGCGCGTGGAGGGCGCCGCCGTCACCCCCGGCCTGCGGCAGCTCGCGGCGACGCTCCGGGACATGCGCCGGCATCCGCTGACGCTGGCCTTCCTGCTGGCGTACCTCGTCTACAACGACGGCATCCAGACGGTGATCTCCCAGGCCTCCGTCTACGGCTCCGAGGAACTGGGGCTCGGGCAGTCCACGCTGATCACGGCGGTGCTGCTGGTGCAGGTGCTGGCCGTGGCGGGGGCGCTCGCCATGGGGCGGCTGGCGCGGGTGTACGGGGCCAAGCGGACGATCCTCGGGTCGCTGGTGGCCTGGACGCTCACCCTGGGGGCCGGGTACTTCCTGCCCGCCGGGGTGCCGGTGTGGTTCTTCGTGCTGGCCGCCAGCATCGGGCTGGTGCTCGGCGGCAGCCAGGCGCTGTCCCGGTCGCTCTTCTCCCATCTGGTGCCGGCCGGCAAGGAGGCGGAGTACTTCTCGGCCTACGAGATGAGCGACCGCGGGATGAGCTGGCTCGGCCCGCTGCTGTTCGGGGTGACCTACCAGCTCAGCGGCAGCTACCGCTCGGCGATCATCTCGCTGGTGGCCTTCTTCGTGCTCGGGTTCGCGCTGCTCGCCCGGGTACCCGTGCGGCGTGCGATCGAGAAAGCGGGTAACCCGGTTCCGGACACGATTTAGCACTCGACACGAAAGGGCGGTAGTGTACGCGTTTGGCCTGCCAGGCGTACCGTTACTGCGCGTCAAAGATGCCGAAACGCTGGGTGACATCTGTGAGCAGATGTGACAAACCGGGCGCCTGTGGGTAGAACAAGGGGCGGCTACGACGGCGACGCATGACCCGGAACGGGAATCTTTACCGCCGACCGGACGTTGACCGGATGACGACGACAGCGACACCTGTCCTGTGGGCGACAAGCCCGGGAGGCACGATTCATGAGTGAGCGAGCTCTTCGCGGTACGCGCCTCGTAGTGACCAGCTACGAGACGGACCGCGGTATCGACCTGGCTCCGCGCCAGGCCGTGGAGTACGCATGCGAGAAAGGGCACCGGTTCGAGATGCCCTTCTCGGTCGAGGCGGAGATCCCGCCGGAGTGGGAGTGCAAGGTCTGCGGGGCCCAGGCACTCCTGGTGGACGGCGACGGCCCTGAAGAGAAGAAGGCCAAGCCCGCGCGTACCCATTGGGACATGCTGATGGAGCGGCGCACCCGTGAGGAACTCGAAGAGGTCCTCGAGGAGCGCCTGGCGGTTCTGCGCTCGGGGGCGATGAACATCGCGGTTCACCCCAGGGACAGCCGCAAGAGCGCGTAACGCGAGACACGCAATACCGCGGGCGCCGTACGTGATCACGTACGGCGCCCGCGGTTTTCCCATGTCCCGGCCGACCGGGCCGGCGGACCTCAGCGGGTCAGCGGGGGGCGCTGCCCGCCGGGCTCGGCGGTGTCCTCCCTGATGACCTCGCCCTGCACCACCTTGCCGTCGGGCCGGTGCATGCGGGCCTGCTGGAAGGCGTCGCCCAGGCCGCCCGGGACGACGCGGCGGAGCCTGCGGTCGAGAGTGCGCTCGGTCCAGCGGCTCACGGCCCGCTGCACCGGCGGGAGCAGCAGGAGCAGTCCGGCCAGGTCGGAGATCAGACCCGGGATGATCAGCAGCAGACCGCCGAGCATCAGCAGTCCGTTGCCGCCGCCGCGGGACGGCGAGCCGCCGCGCTGGAGCGCTTCGTTGAGGTTGCGGAAGGCCCGGCGCCCCGCCCGCTTGATGATCACCGAGCCGGCGACGACGCCCGCCACCAGGAGCAGGAACACGGTGGGGCCGCCCGCCGCGCCGGCGACCCGCGTCAGCAGCCAGACCTCCAGCACCAGCCACACGACCAGCCCCAGCGGCAGGTACCTGCGCAGCCGGGATCGGCGCGGCCGGGTGGTGGACGGGGAGGTGGGAACGCCAGTCGTCATGCTCCCAGTGTGCCTGGGCGCGGCTCAGCGCGGGATAAGCGGGGCGGCGGGACGGTCAGCGCGAGCCGTGCGACCGGGACCGGTCCTGGCCGCCCTTGCCGGTAACCTTGCCGACGCGGTCCCCGACACCCCAGGCGGTGACCCGCCACAGCGCCTCGACCACGATGTTGCGGCTCATCTTGGAGTCGCCGAGTTCGCGCTCCACGAAGGTGATGGGCACCTCGACCACGTGGTATCCGGCCTTCACCGCGCGCCGGGCCAGGTCGACCTGGAAGCAGTAGCCCTGGGAGGCGACGTCGGCCAGGCCGAGGCCCTCCAGGGTCTCGCGGCGGAATGCGCGGTAGCCGCCGGTGATGTCGCGCAGCGGCAGGTCGAGGGCGAGGCGGGAGTAGAGGCTGCCGCCGCGGGAGATGAACTCGCGGGACTTGGGCCAGTTCACCACCCGGCCGCCGGGGACCCAGCGCGAGCCGAGCACCAGGTCGGCGCCCTTGAGCGCGGTGAGCAGCCGGGGCAGTTCCTCGGGCTGGTGGGAGCCGTCGGCGTCCATCTCGACCAGCACGCCGTAGCCGTTCTCCAGGCCCCAGCGGAAGCCCGCCAGGTAGGCGGCGCCCAGGCCCTCCTTGCCCTTGCGGTGCAGGACCTGGACGTGCTCGTCCTCGGCGGCCAGCTCGTCGGCCAGCTTGCCCGTGCCGTCGGGGCTGTTGTCGTCCGCCACCAGCACGTGCGCCTCGGGGACGGCTTTGCGCACCCGGCCGACGATGGACTTGATGTTCTCCGCCTCGTTGTAGGTCGGGATGATCACCAAGGCCGTGCCGAGCGGACCGAACTGCCTCCCCTGGGCCTTGGCCGCGAGGGTCCCGTCGCCGTCGTTCACTGCTGCCCCTTCATGTCGTACGCAGGCGTCCACCATAGTGGCCGCGGCCTGCGATGACGCGACGGCACGGTCGTACGGTGGTGTTGTTTCCTCAAGCGTGGGGTAAGAATGTGCTTTTCGGCATCCGGGTTCCGCTGCGGATGGGGGCCCGGCGCCCTTCGGGCCGACCTGGGACCCGCTGGCTGCGGGTCGACCGAAAGCCGTTGTCTACTGAGCGACCGGGCCCCACCCGGGTCACACCTTGCCGACCGGCCGGAGCGTTCCCCCGTCGGCGCGGGCGCTGAGCCTGGCTGCCAGTGACGGTGCCCGGTGGGGCACACCGTCCCTGACCCAGCGGCGCTGCGACGAGTGCGCGAACACTCCACGGTCGGGCGTCCGGTGGTGGACTCCGCCGAACCTACCGGCCCCCGGCCGTCGACTGTCAACAGCCGTCTGACCTGCGCGGGAGTAGCGCTTACCGGGGTGGACCCGGAGGATTCCCAGGTAGGGCGAGGCCGCGGCGGCCGATGAGCGCCGTCTCGCCACCCCGGGAGATCACTCGCCCGGCCGTACGAAGACCGTCCGCCCGCCGACCACGGTGCGCAGGCAGCGGGGCAGCTCGCCGCCGGGGCTGAGATCGGGCAGGCCGGGGGTGCCGGAGCGCGGGTCGGTCGACCAGCGGGCCACCCGGTCGTCGGGGGCCTGGACGACCAGCTCACCGGTGTGCCAGACGGCGTAGTCGGCGGGTGCGCCGGGCACCAGGACGCCGGCGTCGTCACGGCCGATGGCGCGCCAGCCGCCGCGGGTGTGAGCGGTGAACGCGGCGCGCACGGAGACCCGGTGCTCGGGCGTGCGGTGGAACGCGGCGGCGCGGACCGTGCCCCAGGGGTCGAGCGGGGTGACCGGGCTGTCGGAGCCGAACGCGAGGGGGACCCCGGCCCGCAGCAGGGCGGCGAACGGGTTGAGGGTGCGGGCCCGCTCGGCGCCGAGCCGCCGGGCGTACATGCCGTCCTCGCCGCCCCAGAGCGCGTCGAAGGCCGGCTGCACGGAGGCGATCAGGCCCAGCTCGGCGAAGGCGGCCACGGCCTCGGGGGTGAGCATCTCGGCGTGCTCGACGCGGTGCCGGGCCGCGCGGATCCGGCCGAGGCCGGTCTTCTCGGCGGCCGCGCGCACCCCCTCCACGACCGCGGTCACCGCCGCGTCGCCGATGGCGTGGAAGCCGGCCTGGAGCCCCGCCTCGGTGCAGGCGACGACATGGGCGGCGACGGCGCCGGCGTCCAGGTAGGCGGTGCCGGTGTGCCCGGCGTCGGCGTACGGCTGGTGCAGGCAGGCGGTGTGCGAGCCGAGGGCGCCGTCCACGAAGAGGTCTCCGGCGGCGCCGAGCGCCCCCAGCTCGCGGGCCTTGTCGACGTTCTGCTCGGCCCAGTAGCCGATCACACGGGGCCCGGGCGCCTCGGCCGCGAGCCGCAGCAGGGCGGTGAAGTCGTCCTCGGAGGAGATCCGCGGGCCGCCGCACTCGTGCACCGAGCCGATGCCGAGGGAGGCGGCGTGGGCGAGGGCGGTGCGCTGCGCCTCGGCGCGCTGGGCGGGGGTGACGGCGGCGAGGGCGGCCTCGCGCACGGCGTGGTGGGCGTCGGCGGTGAGCGGAGCGTCCTCGCGGGCGACGTCGCCGGGGACCAGGTCCAGCAGGGCGGTGGTGACGACCGCCGAGTGCACGTCGATCCGGGAGAGGTAGAGCGGGCGTCCGCCGGTGGCGGCGTCCAGTTCCGCGCGGGTCGGCGGCCGGCCGCCGGGCCAGCGGGCGGCGTCCCAGCCGTGGCCCAGCAGCACCCGGTCGCCGGGCCGGGCGGCGGCGAAGTCGCGGACCAGGGCGAGTGCCGCCTCCAGGGAAGGGGCGTCGGACAGGTCGAGGCCGGTCAGCGCGAGGCCGGTGGCGGTGGTGTGCACATGGGCATCGGTGAAGGCGGGGGTGACCAGGGCGCCGTCGAGGTCCACCACCTCGTCCACGCCGTCGGCGAAGGCGTCCGCCGCGCCCTCGGAGCCGACCCAGGCGACCTGGCCCCGCTCCACCACCATGGCGGTGGCGAAGGGGTCGGCGGGGCTGTGCACCTCTCCGCGGCGCAGGAGGACGGTCTTGGGGTCGGCGGACTGCTCACTCATGTCCCACAGTCTCTCGCGCCCGTGGGGCGCGTGGGGACCGGGGCGGCCGGTTCAGATCCTCGGGGGCCGCGCCTCGTACGGGGTGGACAGCACGACGGTGGTGCGCGTGGAGACCCCGGCCAGGCTGCGCAGCCGGGCGAGCAACTCCTCCAGCTCGTGCGGGGTGGCCACCCGCACCTTGAGGATGTAGTTCTCGTCGCCGGCGACGCTGTGGCAGGCCTCGATCTCGGGGACGCCGGCGAGGCGGTCCGCGATGTCGTCGGGGGCGCTGGGGTCGAACGGTTTCACCGAGATGAAAGCCGTCATCGGCAGCCCGACGGCCTCGGGGTCGACGACCGCGGCGTAGCCGCGGATGACGCCACGCTGTTCGAGCCGGCGCACCCGCTGGTGCACGGCCGACGTGGACAGGCCCGTGGCCTTGCCCAGGTCTGTGTAGCTCATCCGCCCGTCCGTGACGAGCAGCTGCACGATCTGACGGTCCAGCTCCTCCATGGCGCCAAAACCTACCGTGCGCGTGATCTCCTCGGATACCTGGGCACCGCTGGTCATGCCCGGTCCGCGGGGTGCGCGGAAGCCCGGGACGGGCCGCCGGGGGGCCGGCCGGGCGGACGGCGGGGGACAAAAGCACCGCACCGGACAACCGCGCGCGGCATGTGACGAAGACCACAGCACCCGGGCATCCTCCGTGATGCTGCCGTGATTACCTCCCGGACGTGGCGGGAAGTGCTTGCTGTGGTCGAGGCCGCAGTGCCGTCACGGCCCAGCCTTAGGGGGAGAATCCCATGCAGAGTGTCAAGCGCCCTGGTCGATCCGCGTCCAAGCGGCAGCAGCCGGTCGTCGAGCCCGAGCCGGAGGGCGTCGAACCCGACGCCGACCTGGCCGACGAACTCGACGCCTACGACACCTTCGAGATGTACCGGGTGCTGTGCCCGGACTGCTCGCAGCCCATCGCGCTGCTCGCGGACGAGGAGTTCCTGCCGGAACACGCGCTGTGCGCCTCGCCGTGGAACCCGTTCGGCCTCACGGTCTGCGCCGGCACCGGCCGCGCCGCGGCCGAGGCCCGTCCCGCGGACGAGTCCTTCGCCCCGCAGGAGCAGGACACCGCATTGCTGCTGACGCTCCCCCAGGGTCTCGACTGGCGGACCCAGCCCTTCTCGCACGTCGGCGGCCCGGGCTCGCGCCCGCTGCGCGTGCGGGCGATGGGCAGCCAGGCGGCCTGAGCCGCCCCGCCCCGTAGCGGACATCCCGATCCGCACCACGGCCGGCGTGAGCCGCCGTGGTGCGGGACGGACACGCCCTCGGACAGCCGCTCGCGGAGCGCCCGCCCGCTGGTACGGCCGCGTCAGCGGCACGCGGGAGCGGACGCCGGTGAACTGAAGCTCGATTCCGCCGGGCGGTGACCCGCCCGGCCCGCGCCGCGTTCTACCGGGCATGACCGCCTTGCACACGGCCACCGGGCGTCAGCGCCGGATCTTCGTACCCCGCCCCGCGGGATCGGTTCCGCCGTCCGCGCCGCCGGACCCGCCCATCTACCGGGACCTCATGCGCGCCTGGGCCGACGGAGGCCGCACCCTGCCGGGCCGCCACGACCCGGAGTGGATCAGGCTGGCGGCTCCGACGGTGCGCAGCGGCGAGTTCAGCGACCCTCCGGCCCTGCCACGTGACGGGCGATGACCATCCGCTGGATCTGGTTCGTGCCCTCGACGATCTGCAGGACCTTGGCCTCGCGCATGTAGCGCTCGGCCGGGAAGTCGGCGGTGTAGCCGTAGCCGCCGAGTATCTGCACGGCGTCCGTGGTGACCTTCATGGCCGTGTCGGTGCAGTGCAGCTTGGCCATGGCGGCCTGCTTGGCGAACGGCCTGCCCGCGTCGCGCAGCCGGGCCGCGGCGAGGTACAGCGCGCGGCCGGCCTCGATCTGGGTGGCCATGTCGGCGATCATGAAGCGCAGGCCCTGGAAGTCGCCGATGGTCCGTCCGAACTGCCGGCGCTGCGCGGCGTAGCCGACCGCCTCGTCCAGCGCCGCCTGGGCCAGGCCGATGGCGCAGGCCGCGATGCCCAGCCGGCCCGAGTCCAGGGCGGACAGGGCGATGGCGAAGCCCTGTCCCTCCTCGCCGAGGCGCCGGCTGTCGGGCACCCGTACGCCGTCGAGGTGGACCTGGGCGGTCGGGCTGCCCTTCATGCCCATCTTCTTCTCCGGCGCCGCGCCGCTCAGCCCCTCGGCGTCGCCGGGCACCAGGAAGGCGGTGATCCCACGCGGGCCGTCCTCGCCGGTGCGGGCCATGACCGTGTAGAAGTCGGCGATGCCGCCGTGCGTGATCCAGGCCTTGGTGCCGGTGATCACCCAGTCGTCGCCCTCGCGCACGGCCTTGGTGCGCAGGGAGGCCGCGTCGGAGCCGGAGGACGGCTCGGACAGGCAGTAGGCGCCCAGCAGGCCGCCGCCGAGCATGGCGGGCAGGTGCTCGACCTGCTGCTGCTTGGTGCCGTAGGCGGCGAGCCCGTAGGAGGCGAGGGTGTGCACGCTGACGCCCAGGCCGACGGTCAGGCGGGCCGCGGCCAGTTCCTCCAGGACCTGGAGGTAGACCTCGTAGGGCTGGTCTCCGCCGCCGTACTCGGAGTCGTAGGGCAGGCCCAGCAGGCCCGTCTCCGAGAGCAGGGTGAAGACCTCGCGCGGGAAGCGCCCGGCGTCCTCCTCCTCGGCCGCCTTCGGCGCGATCTCGCGCTGCGCGAGCTCGCGGACGAGTGCGAGCAGGTCCCTCGCCTCTTCCGTCGGCAGTTGACGCTCCACCGGCTGCGGGTCGCGGTCGGACATGGCGTCGGTCTCCTCCCTGTTCGGGCACACGGGGCGGATGTGCGCCTTGGGTGGGGCGGCTCCGCCTGGTCGTTCCGGTTCCGGCCGAGGCACCCGCTTCCGGGTCTCGGAAGCTGCTGACCAGCGGCTGTGTGCCGTGAGTATGCCCGATCAGCGACCTCCCGTCACCAGTTAACGACCGCTTACTCCAAGAATCCAGCCGAAGCGTTATCGACCTCCGCCATCGACCCGGGATTGGTACGCACCATTGACCTATTGGTCTAGTCCTCCTACTGTGCATGACCAACGCTTTACCGCGTTCATGCCAATCGGCGCGCGTTCCCCTCACCCCCACGAGGAGCCACCCGATGCACACTCCCCACCGCCCCCGCGCCCGGTTCCGGGCGCTGGTCGCCGCCGCGTGTTCCGCCGTCCTCGGCGCCGGACTGCTGGCCGGCGCGGGCACCGCGACCGCCGCCGCCCCGGGCGGCCCGGCGGCCCCGCACGTCAAGGCCGGTTCCAAGGTCGTCGGCTACTTCACCGAATGGGGCACCTACGACCGCAAGTACTACGTCAAGAACATCGAGACCTCGGGCTCCGCGGCGAGGCTCACCCACATCAACTACGCCTTCGGCAACGTCACCGGCGGCAAGTGCGCGATGGGTGACTCCTACGCGGCGACCGACCGCGCCTACACCGCCGCCGAGTCCGTCGACGGCGCGGCCGACACCTGGGACCAGCCGCTGCGCGGCAACTTCAACCAGCTGCTGAAGCTGAAGAAGAAGCACCCGGGCCTGAAGGTGCTGTGGTCGTTCGGCGGCTGGACCTGGTCCGGCGGCTTCGGCGAGGCCGCCCGGAACCCGGCCGCCTTCGCCCAGTCCTGCTACGACCTGGTGAAGAACCCCAAGTGGGCGGGCGTCTTCGACGGCATCGACATCGACTGGGAGTACCCGAACGCCTGCGGCAACACCTGCGACACCAGCGGCCGGGCGGCGTTCAGGAACGTCATGGCCGCGCTGCGGTCCAAGTTCGGCTCCGGCGGCCTGGTCACCGCGGCGATCACCGCGGACGCCACCGGCGGCGGCAAGATCGACGCGGCGGACTACGCGGGCGCGGCGCAGTACGTCGACTGGTACAACCCGATGACCTACGACTACTTCGGCGCCTGGGACGCGGCCGGCCCGACCGCCCCGCACTCCCCGCTGACCTCCTACGCGGGCATACCGAAGGCCGGCTTCCACACCTCGGCGACCATCGCCAAGCTCAGGGGCCTCGGCGTCCCGGCGTCCAAGCTGCTGCTCGGCATCGGCTTCTACGGCCGCGGCTGGACCGGCGTCACGCAGGCGGCGCCGGGCGGTACGGCGACCGGCCCGGCGGCGGGCACGTACGAGCAGGGCATCGAGGACTACAAGGTGCTCAAGGGCAAGTGCCCGGCCACCGGCACCGTGGGCGGCACGGCCTACGCCAAGTGCGGCAGCGACTGGTGGAGTTACGACACCCCGGCGACCATCGGCACGAAGATGGCGTACAAGAACCAGCAGGGTCTCGGCGGCACGTTCTTCTGGGAGCTGAGCGGCGACACCGCGAACGGCGAGCTGATCAAGGCGATCGGCTAGCCCTCGCGGGTGCGGCGTCCGGGCGTGGCGCGGAGGAGCAGGGTCTCCGCGCCACGCCCGCTAGGTCGTGTCCGCAAAGTCGCGTCGTTCGCCCGCAGGGCGGGCGTCGCGGCGTCCGGTGCGTGCTCTGGGGGTCCCCCCGGCCGAAGGCTG
>NZ_JBIANZ010000018.1:0-70200 GCF_042875075.1 Streptomyces sp. NPDC003720 | reverse complement strand
CTCTCGGGCTTTCCTCCGGGCGCTTCCCTTCGTTCTTGCGTTTCCGACTCTATCAGATCTTTTCTCGACCCGATTTCCTCGGTGCTTTCCAGGTTTCCGCTCTCGCGTTTCCCTTTCCGGCGGTTCCGACTCTATCAGATCCTTTCGGCGTCTGACCCCCAGTCAGCGGGGCTTGTCCTCGCGGCCGTTGGGCCGTTCCGACGTCTCAAACCTTAGCGGATCCGCTCGGCGATTCCCAATCGGGCCGTCGAGTCCCTATTCGAATTGAATTCAGGCATGCCGAAATCAATCCCTAGGGAGATCGTGCTGGTGGTGTGAGGTGCCGCTCGAGGCGGCGGAGGTGTCGTCGAGGAACCGTTACGGCTCCGCGGCAACCCGAAGAACTTTACGGATCGGGCAGGGGGGTGTCAAGCACTCCCTGTCAAGATCTTTTGTCGGGCTCAGTCCAGGTCGCTGAGCCGGCCGCCGGCGTCCGGCTGGGCGTGCTCGACCCGGCGCAGGAGCCTGGTCAGCACCTCGCCGAGCACGGTGCGCTCACCGGGGCTGAGGTCCTGGAGCAGCTCCTCCTCGAAGACGGTGGCGAGGCGCATCGCCTCCAGCCACTTCTCGCGGCCCTCGGGAGTCAGCTCGACGATCACCCGGACGCGGTTGGTCTCGTCCCGCTCACGGGTGACGAGGCCCTCGGTGACCATGCGGTCGATCCGGTGGGTCATCGCGGCCGGCGTGAGGCCGAGGCGCTTGGCCAGTTCGCTGGGGCCCAGGCGGTAGGGAGCGCCGGAGAGGACCAGGGCCTTGAGGACCTCCCACTCGGCGTTGCTGATGCCGAGGTCGGCGGTCTGGCGGCCGTAGGCGACGTTCATGCGGCGGTTCAGCCTGGACAGCGCCGACACGATCTTCTCGACCTGGGGGTCGAGGTCCTGGAACTCGCGCTGGTAAGCGGCGATCTGTTCTTCGAGGGTCGGCTCCGTGACGCCGGGCGTGTCGGCCATGGCCGCAGTATGGCACGACGTCCCTTTGCCTTGAAGTCCTTGAATGTGTACTCTTTAGCTTCGAACTTTAGCTTCGAAGTCTTCACTCCTAACTTGTGAGAGAGGTGAACGTGACCAGGGCGATGGGCGCAGCGATGCGCCGGATCCACGTGGGCAACGCACTCAGCGCTTTCGGGCTCGGCTTCACGGTCCCCTACCTGTACGTCTATGTGGCGCAGGTGCGGGGCCTGGGGTCCATGACGGCGGGTCTCGTGCTCGCCGTCTTCGCCGTGGCCGCGCTGATCGTGCTGCCGTTCGCAGGCCGGGCGATCGTGCGCCGTGGCCCGCTGCCGGTTCTGCTCGCCGCTCTGGTCACCGCCGCGCTGGGCGCGCTGGGTCTGGGACTCGCGGGCAACGCGGGTGCCGTACTGCTGTCTGCCGCGGCGCTCGGCGCCGGGCAGGCCGTCATGCAGCCGGCGCTGGCCACGATGATCGTGGACTGCTCCACGGCGGAGACCAGGTCGCGGGCGTTCGCGATGCAGTTCTTCCTGCAGAACCTGGGACTGGGCGTCGGCGGCCTGATAGGCGGCCATCTGGTCGACACCACCCGGGTCTCCTCCTTCACCCTGCTGTTCGCGATCGAGGCGGGGATGTTCCTGCTGCTGGTCGCGGTGATGGCGAGCGTGCGGATGCCGCACTCGCCGCGCATCGCCGACGCTCCCTCCGCCGGGACGCGGGGAAGCTGGCGGCGGCTGCTCGGGAACCGGGTGATGGTGCAGCTGTGCGTGCTGGGCTTCGTGCTGTTCTTCGCCTGCTACGGGCAGTTCGAGTCGGGTCTGAGCGCCTACGGCGTGGAGGCCGCGGGGATATCGACCTCGGCGCTCGGTACCGCGCTGGCCGCGAACACCCTGATGATCGTCGTCGCGCAGTTCGCCGTGCTGAAGTTCGTCGAGCGGCGCCGGCGGTCACGGGTGATCGCCGGTGTCGGACTGGTCTGGGCCGTGGCCTGGATCGCGGCAGGGTACGCGGGGCTCGGGCACGGCAGCCAGGAGATGGCGACGGCGGCGTTCGTGTCGACGTACGCGCTGTTCGGTCTGGGCGAGGCGATGCTGTCGCCGACGGTCGCCCCGCTGGTGGCCGATCTGGCGCCGGAGGGGATGGCCGGGCAGTACAACTCGGCTTTCGCCCTGGTCAAGCAGTTGGCCCTGGCCGTCGGGCCGGCGGTGGGCGGCCCGCTCGGCGCCTCGCTGCACGCGCCGTACATCGTGACGTTCGTGCTCTTCTCACTGGGGATCACGGTGCTGGCGTTGCGGCTGGGGCGCGGGCTGACGGTAGCGCAGGACCAGCCCTGGGCCGCCGCGAGGAGCCGGGTGGTGGCCCGGGGCGCGGCTGCCGAGCCGGTCGTCGCGGAGGCGTAGCCACCGCGCGCACCGCCGACGGCCGCTAGTCCTTCGGCAGCAGGAACTCGCACCACACCGCCTTGCCTCCGCCTGGGGTTCTTCGTGAACCCCAGGCGGAGGCGATGGTGGCCACGATGGCGATGCCCCGGCCCGACTCGTCGGCCGGTTCCGCCTGGCGGCGGCGGGGCAGGTGGTCGTCGCCGTCGGTGACCTCGATGATCAGGCGGCGGTCGGTGCGGCGCAGTCGCAGCCGCATCGGGGGTGTGCCGTGCTGGAGGCTGTTGGCGACCAGCTCGCTGGTGGCGAGGACGCCCAGGTCGTGCAGTTCGGCGGGGAAGCGCCAGCTCGTCAGGACGCCCGAGGCGAACGCTCTCGCCCGGGGGGCCGCTTCCACTCCGCCGAGGAGTTCCAGGGCCGCGTTGCGGAAGAGGTCGCCCTGGGGGCCCTTGCGCGCGGGGTGCTGCAGGACGAGGACGGCCACGTCGTCGTCGTGGTCGGCGGTGACGCCGGCCGAGCGGACCAGGCGGTCGCAGACGACCTGGGGGGTGCCGGTCGCGCCGGACAGGGCGCGCTCCAGGGAGGCGATGCCCTCGTCCAGGTCCTCGTCCCGCCGCTCGACCAGTCCGTCGGTGTAGAGGACCGCCGTGGAGCCGGGGCCCAGCGCGATCGAGCCGGAGGCGTGAATCCAGCCGCCGGTGCCGAGCGGCGGGCCGGTCGGTTCGTCGGCGCGCAGCACGGTGCCGCTCTCGTCGCGGACCAGGATCGGCAGATGGCCGGCGGAGGCGTACACCAGGCGGCCCTCGTTGGGGTCGTGGACGGCGTAGACGCAGGTGGCGATCTGGTTGGCGTCGATCTCGGTGGCGAGGCCGTCGAGGAGCTGCAGCACCTCGTGCGGGGGGAGGTCGAGGCGGGCGTAGGCCCGTACCGCGGTGCGGAGCTGGCCCATGACGGCGGCCGCCCGCACGCCTCTGCCCATGACGTCGCCGATCACCAGGGCCGTGCGGCCGCCGCCGAGGGTGATGACGTCGTACCAGTCGCCGCCCACGGCGGCCTCGGTGCCGCCGGGCTGGTAGGTGGCGGCGACGCGGAGGTCGTCGGGCTGTTCGAGTTCCTGCGGGAGCAGGGAGCGCTGGAGGGTGACGGCGGTCTCGCGCTGGCGGCGCTCGCTGGCGCGCAGGCGCTCGGCGGCCTCGGCGTGGTCGGTGACGTCGGTGGCGAAGACGAGTACGCCGGCGTCGCGGTCCCCGTCCTCGGTGACCGCGACCGGGGTGCAGGTGAACGTGTACGAGCGGCCGTCGACGGCCTTGCGGGACTTCAGCGTGCGGGGTCTGCCGCTGCGCAGCACCTGGTCGAGGAGCGGGAGCAGGCCGAGTTCGGCGAGTTCGGGCAGGCCTTCGCGGGCGGGTGCGCCCGGTGGCCGCAGGCCGAATGCCGAGGCGTAGGCGTCGTTGACGTAGGCGATGCGGTGCTCGGGGCCGTGGACGAGGGCGACGAGGGCCGGGACGCGGTCGAGGACGTCGCGCGCGGGCAGATCGTCGACGGCGGGCACCGGCGGGGCCCCGTCGGCCGGCTGTCCGGCGCGGGCCATGGGCACGGAGCCTTCCCCCCGGCGGTCCGGCGGTACCGCGGTGTCGGTGCGCGCGGCGGTGCGGCGCTGCGTTCCGGGGAGCCGGGCGCTCCAACGCGTGAAGTTCACAGTGAGGAAAGCCTCGTGGGTGCTGTGGGCGGGCAGGTGCCCGTCCGAGGACGTGGGGCAGTCTGGCAGGTGGCCGTCCGCGGCGACATCCGTCAGACGCCGGGGCGGCCCGTGGAGTTCCCGGGCGCGGTCAGGACGACCCCTTCGGGTCGTCGGAGGGGCTGTGGGGAGGCTTTCCACCGGCCGCGAGTTCGAACTCCGCGCGCGGGTGTTCGAGCGAGCCCAGCGAGACGATCTCCCGTTTGAAGAGTCCGGCGAGCGTCCATTCCGCCAGGACCCGGGCCTTGCGGTTGAAGGTGGGCACCCTGCTGAGGTGGTAGACGCGGTGCATGAACCAGGCAGGGTAGCCCTTCAGCTTGCGCCCGTAGATCTGGGCGACGCCCTTGTGCAGGCCGAGGGACGCCACCGAGCCGACGTACTTGTGGGCGTACGTCTCCAGGGGCTCGCCGCGCAGCGCGTGGGCGATGTTGTCGCCGAGGACCGCTGCCTGGCGGACGGCGTGCTGGGCGTTGGGTGCGGTGTGGGCGCCGGGTTCGGCGGCGGTGACGTCGGGGACGGCCGCGGCGTCGCCCGCGGCCCAGGCGTGCGGGGCGCCGTCGACGGTCAGTTCGGCGGTGCACTTCAGGCGGCCGCGCGCGTCGAGGGGCAGGTCGGTGGCGGCGAGCAGCGGGTGCGGTTTGACGCCGGCCGTCCACACCAGGGTGCGGGTCGGGAAGCGCTGGCCGTCGCTGAGGACGGCGACGCGGTCGGCGCAGGACTCCAGGCGGGTGTCCAGCAGGACCTGGATGTTGCGCCGGCGCAGCTGGGTGACGGTGTAGCGGCCCATCTCCTCGCCGACCTCCGGAAGGATGCGGTCGGAGGCCTCGACGAGGATCCATTTCATGTCCTCGGGGCGGAGGTTGTGGTAGTAGCGCGCCGTGTAGTGGGCCATGTCCTGCAGTTCGCCGAGCGCCTCGACTCCGGCGTAGCCGCCGCCGACGACGAGGAAGGTGAGGGCGGCGTCGCGAACCGCGGGGTCGCGGGTGGAGGAGGCGATGTCCATCTGCTCGATGACGTGGTTGCGCAGTCCGATGGCCTCCTCGACGGTGCGGAAGCCGATGCCGTACTCGGCGAGGCCGGGGATGGGCAGGGTGCGGGCGACCGAGCCGGGGGCGAGGACGAGTTCGTCGTAGCCGACGAGCTCGGCGGTCCGGCCCTCCTCGGCGGTGGCGAGGGTGGAGACGGCGGCGGTGCGCACCGCGTGGTCGATGGAGGTGACCTCGCCGACGACGATGTGGCAGTGGTTCAGGACGCGGCGCAGCGGTACGACGACATGGCGCGGGGAGATGGAGCCCGCGGCCGCCTCGGGGAGGAACGGCTGATACGTCATATAGGGGTCGGGAGTGACGACGGTGATGTCGGCCTCTCCCCGCCTGAGCTCCTGCTTCAGCCTTCGCTGCAGGCGCAGGGCCGTGTACATCCCGACGTAGCCGCCGCCGACAACCAGAATGCGCGCACGTTCCTTCACCATCCCATGACGCACCCGGCGCTCTTGTTTGTCCACAGCCCCGGCAATTTGTGTGACCGGCGAGCGGGGGTGCGGGCGTCGGCGCGCGCTGTCCGGGCGGGGAGGAAGCGGGCAGGTCAGCAGGGGCGGCCCAGAGGGGGCGAAGGGTCTGTATCGGGGCGTAACCGGCCCGTAGTCCGATCGAGGGGCGCACTGTGCGGAACCTGCCCCTTCTGAATTGACTGCCTCTCAACTATGTTCGTGTGTCGACGGGGTGTAGGGGATGTGGCCGAACGGGTCCGCGAAGGCGGTTCCGCTCGGGACCGATGCCAGGTCCGCGCACTCCGTTTCAGTGGCGGGGAGTCTCCGGGGGGAGACGTCATTTACCGGGGGAACACATGCATGTTCAGGACACTCATTGGTCGTCGGCAGCCGCTCTCGCCTCCGGCGGCACGGCGGTGAGCGCGGCGCATGGCGGGCGCGCGGACTCGGCGCGCACGACGCCGCTGCGGGTGGACGCGCAGCGCAATCTGGAGCACGTGCTGCGCGCGGCGCGTGAGGTGTTCGGCGAGCTGGGGTACGGCGCGCCGATGGAGGACGTGGCACGGCGGGCGCGGGTCGGGGTCGGCACGGTGTACCGGCGCTTCCCGAGCAAGGACGTGCTGGTCCGGCGGATAGCCGAGGAGGAGACCGCGCGGCTGACCGAGCAGGCGCGGACCGCGCTCGGGCAGGAGGACGAGCCCTGGTCGGCGCTGTCCCGCTTCCTGCGGACGTCCGTGGCGTCGGGCGCGGGCCGGTTGCTGCCGCCGCAGGTGCTGCGGGTCGGCTCCGCCGGTGCGGGCGACTCGGCCGGCCCGGTCGGAGTGGTGGGCGCGGTCGGTGCGGGCGGTCCGGTGGGTCCGGTCGGCTCCGGCGACGAGTTCCGGGTGCCGCAGCAGCGGGTGCAGCCGGGCGGCGGTGAGCTGCGGCTGGTGCCTGAGGAGGCGTCCGCGGCCGTGGCCGACGACGCCGGGGTCGGCGCGCTGCTCGAGGTCGTCGGGCAGTTGGTGGACCGGGCCCGGGAGGCGGGCGAGCTGCGGACGGACGTGTCCGTGGCGGACGTGCTGCTCGTGATCGCCACGGCGGCTCCCTCGCTGCCGGACGCGGCGCAGCAGGCCGCGGCTTCGGCGCGGCTGCTGGACATCCTGCTGGAGGGGCTCCGGTCCCGGCCGGCGTAGTGGCGGCGGCCGTCCCCCGCCCCGCGTCCGCGGCGGCGGGTCTGCCCCACCCGCACCGCGGTGCGCCTTCGCGGCCGGGCGGTGCGGGTGGCCCGCGCGGTGTGCGCGGGCGGGGGGTAGTTCGGCGCCAACTGGGCGCTGGGAGGCCGAATTTCTCGTTCGGGTGACGCCTGGTACTGCGGAGATCGCCGCTGTGGCACCCTGAGCCGGTGACGGGTTGGGCTGTGCCGGTTTCGGGGGCTTTGCGCGATGGGCGTTGACGGGCGGGACGAGCCGCGTGGGGACGGTGACTCCGAGACCGGAGGACTGACCTCGCCGCAGGTGCCGAAACAGGGCGGGCCGGCCGGGGCGCCGGTCGAGGCGGGGGTGCCCGCGCAGCGGGACGGCAGGGCGCCCTCGGCCCGGCGGACGCCGCCCGCGGACGGCGAGCTGATCCACCGGATGCGCGGCGGCGACGACTCCGCCTACGCGGAGCTGTACCGGCGGCACGCCGACGCCGTGCGGCGCTACGCCCGTACCTGCTGCCGTGACGCGCACACCGCGGACGACCTGACCGCCGAGGTCTTCGCCGCGATGCTTCAGGCGGTACGGGGCGGTGCGGGGCCCGAGTACGCGGTGCGCGCCTATCTGCTGACCTCGGTGCGGCGCGTGGCCGCGCACTGGGCCAGGTCCGCCCGGCGCGAGCGGCTCGTCGACGACTTCGCCGTGTTCGCCGAGCAGGCCGCGCGGCCCTCGGAGGGGGCCGCTGACGACTCGGTGGACGTGGGCGCCGATGTGCGCGCGTTGCACGAGGCCGAGCAGTCCATGGCGCTGCGGGCCTTCCGCTCGCTGCCCGAGCGCTGGCAGGCGGTGCTCTGGCACACCGAGGTGGAGGACGAGTCGCCCAGTGACGTGGCGGTTCTGTTCGGGCTGGACGCCAACGGCACCCGGGTGCTGGCGAGCCGGGCCCGGGAGGGGCTGAAGCAGGCCTATCTCCAGGCCCATGTCAGCGCGGCGCTGACCGCTGACGAGGAGTGCGCGCGCTACGCCGACCAGCTCGGCACCTATGCGCGGCGCAAGCTGCGGCTGCGCGCCGAGCGGGGGCTGCGCAAGCACCTGGAGGAGTGCGCCAGGTGCCGGCTGGCGGCCGCGCAGGTCGAGGAGGTCGCGGGCGGTATCCCGGCGGTTGTGCCGGTCGCCGTCATCGGCTGGTTCGGGGCCGCCGGGTACGGGAAGGTCCTCGCGATCATCGCCGGGGGCGCCGGGGCGGGCGCCGCCGGGGCCGCAGCGGCCGGTGGGTCCGCCGGGGGTTCGGGGGCCGGTGGGGCGGCCGCCGCCGAGGGGCTCGGGGTGCCGGTGAAGGCCGGGATCGCGGCCGGTGTGGTCGCGGTGGCCGCGGCGGCGGTGGCGCTGGCCCTGGTGAACGACGGCCGTCCGGGGCGGGAGGTGGCCGGGCCGTCGCCGTCGGCTCCCGTCGTGACGACGCCGGCGCCGTCGGCGTCCGCGTCGCCTCCCGCGTCGTCGGCCGCGCCGCCTTCCGCCCCGAGGAGGCCGCCGGTCGCGCCGCCGGTGGTGCCGGCCTCCCGGAGGAGTCCGGCACCGGTCTCCTCGGCTCCCGCTCCCGCGCCGACGGGTGCTCCGCGGCCCACTTCGACGCCGAGTCCCGATCCGAGTCCGACGGCCACTCCCAGTCCGGCTCCGCCTCCTCCGCCGGCTCCCGTCGTCTACGAGTGGAGCCGTCTGCGCTACGACGTCAACGGCGACGGGACCGCGCCGGAGATGCGGCTGTGGGGGAGCAGCTGGGTGTGGCAGCGGTACGGGATGTCCGTCGGCGGGAAGCGGTACGCGCGCGGTGTCAGCGTGCACGGTGGATCGTCCGTGGTCGTGGACCTCAATCGCCGGTGCACGGCGTACGACGCGCTCGTCGGGGTCGACGACATGACTCTCGGTCTCGGTGAGGTCGTGTTCTCCGTGTACGCCGACGGGGTTCCGATGTGGCGGTCCGGGGTGGTCGCGGGGCGGGACGCGGCGGTGCCCGTGCATGTCGATCTCACCGGGCGGGAGCGCGTGCGGCTGGTGGTGTCGCCGGGGGGTCCGGGGTTCGGGCGGGTGGCGCTTGCGGACTGGGCGGAGGCGCGGTTCAGCTGCTGAGGCGGGGGCGCCGGTGCTCGGGGGTTCACTGAGCCGGTGCTTCCTCGGTGCCCTGAGCCACGGTGGGCCGGGGGCCTGGTCGCGCACCGGCGCCGGAGATGCACCGCTGCTCGGGGATCCGCTGAACCGGTGCTCGCTCAGCGCCCCCAGCCACGCTGGGCCGGAGGCTGGGACGCGCACCGGCGCCGGAGAGGCACCGCTGCGCCCACCCGTGCCGCCCCTAGCGGCACGCATGCCCGCAGCTGGGGCGCGCCCGATGCCGTCAGCCGGCTGGGGGTGGGGTGCCGGCCCTTGCGGCTCAGAAGCCCCTAGCGAGGACTACGCAGGCACATCGGCCGCTGCCGTTCAGCACCGTCGGCCTTGGCGGCACGCATGCCCGCAGCTGGGGCGGGCCCGATACCCGTTCAACCGGGCTGTGGATGAGGTGCCAGCCCCAGCGGCTCAGAAGCCCCTAGCAAGGACTACGCAGGCACATCGGCCGCTGCCGTTCAGCACCGTCGGCCTTGGCGGCACGCATGCCCGCAGCTGGGGCGGGCCCGGCGCTCGTCAAACGGTTGTGGGTGAGGTGCCGGCCCTGGCGGCTCGGGAGCCCGCAGCTGGGGCGGGACCACGCAGCCTCATCGGCCGCTGCCGGGTGGGCGCCGCCCCTGGCTGCATGCATTCCAGCAGCTGAGCGGCTCGAGTGTCGGTGGCTGCGCGGGCTCGGGGGGCCGCAGTCCCCCGGTGTCTCCCCTTCCCCCGGACACGGTTCAAGCGCCGGAGGCCAGGGCGTTTTTGCGGGGTTGAATGCCTGAGGGGACTGCTCGGGCTCGGGCTGGGGTGCCGGTCCAGCAGGTGCCTCGGCGGGACAGCAGGCGGCGGAGCCAGAGTTCGAGGGCGGTCAGGTCGGCCAGGCCGTCCAGGGGGAGGGGTTCGCCCATCGCGGCGGCGCGGACGGCCTTGCGGATCACCCGGGCCTCCACCAGGCCGGCGTCGGCCAGCAGGGGTGTGGCGAACAGGTCCATCAGGTCGTCGGCGGCGAGGCGCAGGCCCGCGCGGGTGGCCGCCGCCGAGGAGGCCTGGGACGGGGCGCCCCAGCCGGGCGGGAGGTCGGTGACGCCGGCGCCCTCCAGCACCCTGCGCAGGACGGAGGCGCGGGCGCCGGGCTGGACGCGCAGGGCCTCGGGGAGGGCGCGGCAGGCGCGGACGACCTGGTTGTCGAGGAAGGGCGCGTGCAGCCGCTGGGAGCGGACCTCGGCGGCCTGCTCCAGGACGCGGAGGTCGGCGGCGTGGCGGGCGAGGGCGGCACGCGCGCGGTAGTCGCCGGGACGCTGGCCGGAGCCGAGGGCGGACCGGTCCGCCTCCCCCTGCAGCAGAACCGATACTTCAGCCAGTGCCTCCCCGGTCAGCCAGCGGGCCGCCGGGCCGGGTCTCGCCCAGGTGAGCCCGGCGAGGGAGGCGCCGACCGCGCCCTTGGGCTCGTCGAAGCGCTGGCGCATCAGCCGCTCGGCGAGCAGTTCCAGGCCCGTCCGGTACGGGGTGCGGGCCAGTCGCCGGGCGGCGCCGTACACACGGGCGGGGACCATCACCGAGCCGTCGGCCCGGGCGAGCGCGGCGACCGGCCGGACCAGGTGGCGCCGTCTGCGGTCCAGGAGGAGGTCGGCGAGGCGGGCGGGGTGGGCGTCCAGGACCTGGCGGGCGCCGTGTCCGGTGAAGTGGTCGGCGCTGCCGGCGGCGAGGCGGGCGCGGTGGCGGGCGGCCGTCACCAGGGAGGGGCCCGGTTCGTCGGTGAGGGGGCCGTCGAGATCGGCGTACGGCAGGCTCTCCTCGCCTCCGGTGACCACGACGTGGTGCAGGCGCGGGTTGGCCGCGAGGGCGCCGGCGCGTTCGACCTCGGACTCGCGGCCGCGGACGGCGAGGTCGTTGAAGGTGACGGCGAGCAGCCGCTCCCCGGCGCCCGTGCCGTGGCCGAGCAGCGTGCCGGGCCTGCCGGGCAGCCCGGCGGCCAGCAGGGCGAGGGTGCCGGAGGCCGGGCCGCCGGACAGGTCGGCGCCGATGCCGGGCACGGGCATCCCGCGCGCGGCCCGCCGCTCGGCCGGTCCCATGCCGGGCACCGGCCCGGGGTCGAGGTCGGGCACGTGCCGGGGCGCCGACAGCCGTGTCCGCACCGCCTCGACGAGGGCGTCCCGTACGGCGTCCACCGCGACGTCCGGGTCGGCGGGGGGCGCGGCGACCGCGAGGGAGGCGACCGGCTCGTAGCCGGTGATCTCGCGTGCTCCGGCGCGCAGGACGAGCGCGTGTCCCGGCGGCACGCGCCGCACGCCCTCGTAGGGGGTGGTGTCGCGCAGCGCGGCCGGTACGTCGGGGGCGGCGAGGAGGGCGGCGAGGTGGCCGAAGTCGAGGTTGGCCTCGATGAGGTCGGCGAGCGGCAGCGCGGCGGTGGCGTAGGCCGTGCCGCCGGCCCAGGGGGCGTGGAAGACGGGGCGGGCGCCCGCGAGGTCGCCGCAGACGGTGATGCGGCGGCCCACCTGGACGACGGCGGTGTAGCTGCCCGGCCAGGCGGTCAGATGGCGCAGCGCGCCCCCGCGCGCGGTGAACAGGCCGCGCCGCAGCTCTTCGTCGGTGGCGCCGCAGGTGCCGAGGACGGCGATGCGGTTCTGCGCGTCGGCGTGCACCACGCGCACCTCGTCGGGGCGCCAGTCGCCGACGGCCCACAGCGGGTCGGGGTCGCCCCACAGGAGGTGGGAGCCGACCGGGTGCAGCGTCTCGCCGTCGTGTCCGGTGGCGCCGGCGGAGCCGATTCCGGCGACGCCAGCGGCGGTGCTGCTCCAACCCACCAACCACCGCATCGACGCCTCCACACAGCGTGGACAACCAGTGCACCGTACGAACCGGACCCATGCTGCCATGAAGAACGCGCCACGGAGGCGCGGTGACGCCGCCTTCGATCGAGGGAAACCGGCGCCGGAAGCCGCAGGGGGCGGCAGAGTACCGGTTGCGCGCCGGTGGGTGAACACCCGGTCGGCCGGGCGGCGGTGGCGGGAGTGCACGCCAGCGGTGCGACGCGAATGCGCCCCCTGCGTGCGCCCCGAAAACGCCCTTCACGCCCTCAAGTCCCGTGGTGGGAGCGGTATTCGCTCAACCGGGGCGGGGGCTGTTTTCAGCCAAATAAGTGACAGGCTCAGGGGTTTGAGCACGCTCCGTACAGGCCTGCGCAAGGCCCGCCCGTACGGGCGCGCGCACGGTCCGGGAGGCGGTCTTCGCCCCCCGGACCGGTCCGCCACCCGCGGGGATGAAGGCGGCGGTGTCCCCCAGCCCACTGGATCCAGTACAGCGGGCCGACCCACGCGACTGCCATGGAACCGCTCCCCGGATGGCCGGAGAAGAGCGCACGGGCGGGCGCACGGCCACACGTGCGGGGGCACGCCGCGACGCCTCGTGCACGGTGCGTACAGGACCGTACTCCCGTACGGACCACAATCCCGCCATCCGGAACAATGCCCCTTAACGCTTGGGATGCGGCGAACTACGCTGGGTTTACGAATGCCGCACGGTTATGCCAGCGCGGCAGCCGTCTGTGTCGAGGGGTGACGCATGTCCAGGGAGCAACGCGGGCCGAACGACAAACTCGGCGCCGTTCTCGCCCTCGCGGGAATCAGCAACGCGGGACTCGCGCGACGCGTCAACGACCTTGGCGCCCAACGCGGGTTGACGCTTCGCTACGACAAGACCTCGGTGGCGCGCTGGGTGTCGAAGGGGATGGTGCCGCAGGGCGCGGCGCCGCACCTCATCGCGGCCGCCATCGGCCAGAAGCTCGGCCGTCCGGTGCCGCTCCACGAGATAGGGCTGGCGGACGCCGATCCAGCGCCGGAGGTGGGCCTCGCCTTCCCCCGGGACGTGGGGCAGGCGGTGCGGTCGGCCACCGAGCTGTACCGGCTCGACCTGGCCGGCCGCCGGGCCGGCTCGGGCGGCATCTGGCAGTCCCTCGCGGGGTCGTTCGCGGTGACCGCGTACGCGACGCCCGCGTCCCGGTGGCTGATAACCCCCGCCGACAGCTCGGTCGCGCGGGAGGCGAACTCCGCCGAGGGCTCCGGCGCACCGCTCAAAGTCGGCCACAGCGATGTGCAGAAGCTGCGGGAGGCCGCCGAGGACGCCAGACGCTGGGACTCCAAGTACGGGGGCGGCGACTGGCGTTCGTCCATGGTGCCGGAGTGCCTGCGGGTGGAGGCGGCGCCGCTGCTGCTCGGCTCCTACTCGGACGAGGTGGGCCGCGCCCTGTTCGGCGCCTCCGCCGAGCTGACCCGGCTGGCCGGCTGGATGGCCTTCGACACCGGGCAGCAGGAGGCGGCCCAGCGGTACTACATCCAGGCGCTGCGGCTCGCCCGCGCGGCGGCGGACGTCCCGCTCGGCGGGTACGTGCTGGCCTCCATGTCGCTGCAGGCGACGTACCGGGGCTTCGGCGACGAGGGCGTCGACCTGGCGCAGGCGGCCCTGGAGCGCAACCGGGGGCTGGCGACCGCCCGCACCATGAGCTTCTTCCGGCTGGTGGAGGCGCGGGCGCACGCGCGTGCGGGGGACGCGCCGGCCGCCGGCGCGGCGCTGAAGGCGGCGGAGAGCTGGCTCGAGCGGTCCCGGGACGGTGACAACGACCCTTCTTGGCTTGGTTTCTATGGCTATGACCGATTCGCCGCCGACGCGGCGGAGTGCTACCGCGATCTGAAGGCGCCGCGCCAGGTGCGGCGGTTCACCGAGCAGGCGCTGTCGAAGCCGACGGAGGAGTTCGTGCGGTCGCACGGGCTGCGCCTGGTGGTGTCCGCCGTCGCCGAGCTGGAGTCGGGCAATCTGGACGCCGCCTGCGAGCAGGGGGTGCGGGCCGTCGAGGTGGCCGGGCGGATCTCCTCCGCGCGCACCACCGAGTACGTGAAGGACCTGCTGCACCGGCTGGAGCCGTACGGGGACGAGCCGCGGGTGGTGGAGCTGCGCGAGCGGGCCCGGCCGCTGCTGGTGGCTCCGGCATAGGACCGCCGATCCGGGTTTGAAGGCATTGTCAGTGGCGCAGTGCACTATCGGAGCCGGGAGGTGGTGCGGGTGCGTGAGGGTGCGTACGACTGCGACGTGCTGGTGATCGGAGGCGGCATCGTCGGCCTGTCGACGGCCTACGCGATCACGCGGGCGGCGCCGGGTACGCGGGTGACCGTGCTGGAGAAGGAGCCGGGGCCCGCCCGGCACCAGACCGGGCGCAACAGCGGGGTGATCCACAGCGGCGTCTACTACCGGCCGGGCTCGCTCAAGGCGCGGTTCGCCGTGCGCGGCGCGGCCGAGATGGTGAAGTTCTGCGCCGAGTACGGCATCGCGCACGCCGTCACCGGCAAGCTGATCGTCGCCACCGGGCGGGACGAGCTCCCCCGGCTGCACGCGCTCGCGCAGCGCGGCCGGGAGAACGGGATCCAGGTCCGCGAGCTGGGCGCCGCGCAGATCGGCGAGTACGAGCCGGAGGTGCGCGGGCTGGCCGCGATCCACGTCGGCACGACGGGCGTGTGCGACTTCGTCGGCGTGGCCCGGCAGCTCGCGCAGGCGTCGGGGGCGGAGATCCGGTACGGCGCGCGGGTGGTCCGGGTGGACCGGCGCCCGGAGCGGGGCGTGGCCGTGCTGACCGCGGCCGGGGACGTCGTGCGGGGCCGGGTGCTGGTGAACTGCGCCGGGCTGCACTGCGACGAGGTGGCGCGGCTGACCGGGGACGAGCCCGGGGTGCGGATCGTGCCGTTCCGGGGCGAGTACTACGAGCTGGCGCGGCCGGAGCTGGTGCGCGGGCTGGTGTACCCGGTGCCCGATCCGGCGTTCCCGTTCCTCGGGGTGCATCTGACCCGGGGGATCGACGGCGGCGTGCACATCGGGCCGAACGCGGTCCCCGCCCTGGCCCGCGAGGGTTACGGCTGGGGGGTCGTACGGCCCGGGGAGCTGGCCGGGACGGTGGCGTGGCCGGGGTCGTGGGTGATGGCCCGGCGGCACTGGCGGTACGGGGCCGGGGAGCTGCGCCGGTCGGTGTCCAAGGGGGCGTTCCTGACGGCGGTGCGCAGACTGCTGCCGGCCGTCGAGGAGGCGGACCTGGTGCGCGCCCCCGCCGGGGTGCGGGCGCAGGCGGTGCTGCGGGACGGGACGCTGGTGGACGACTTCCTGATCCGGGAGGGGAACCGGGCGGTGCACGTGCTCAACGCCCCGTCCCCCGCGGCGACCGCCTCGCTGCCGATCGGCCGGGAGATCGGCCGCCGCGCGCTGGACATGCTCGGGGCGCTGTGACGCCCGGGCACCGGGACGCCGCCCGCCGCCCCGGGCGGCGTCCCGGGACCTCGCGCCACCGCCGTAAAATCGGTGTCACTGTGTCTGACTCGCTGAACCTCCCCGAAGCCCCCCGGTCCGAGACCGCCGCCGCGCCGCGGCCCTCCCACGTCCCCGGTGTGTCCGTGCGGCACAGCCGGGCCAAGGGGGAGCCGCGGTTCCCCGACGGGCCCAGGGCCGACCCGGCCGGATCGCACTTCGAGCGGCGGATCCGGAGCTTCCAGCCCCGGCGGAGCAGGGTCACGGCCGGGCAGGCCGACGCGCTGCAGCGGCTGTGGCCGAAGTGGGGACTGGACATCGACGGGCAGCGGGTCATCGACCTCGGCGAGCTGTTCGGCGACGACGGTCCCGTCGTGCTGGAGATCGGGTTCGGCATGGGTGAGGCGACCGCGCGGATGGCGGCCGGGGACCCCGGCACCAACATCCTCGCCGTCGACGTGCACACCCCGGGCCAGGGCAACCTGCTCAATCTCGCCGACCAGGCCGGGCTGTCCAACGTCCGGGTGGCCAACGGCGACGCCATCATCCTGATCCGGGAGATGCTCGCGCCCGACTCGCTCGACGGGCTGCGCGTGTACTTCCCCGACCCCTGGCCCAAGAAGCGGCACCACAAGCGGCGGCTGATCCAGCCCGAGTTCCTGACGCTGGCCGCGAGCCGGCTGCGGCCCGGGGCGGTCGTGCACTGCGCGACCGACTGGGAGCCGTACGCCGAGCAGATGCTCGAGGTGCTCACGGCGCACCCGGACTTCGAGAACACCCGGGCCGACGGCGGTTTCGCGCCCCGTCCGCCGTTCCGGCCGCTGACCCGTTTCGAGGGACAGGGGCTGGAAAAGGGACACGTGGTGAACGATCTCCTCTTCCGCCGCGTACCGCACCGGGATCGCTAGGTCCGGTACTCCCGACCAGCACCAGCCCCTTCCCCCGGTCACCGTTAGGGTCGATGCCGTGGCCATCAGTCCTCCGTCCCCGAGCTACTCCCCCGGTCCCGGAAGCGGAACGCACCCGCACTGGTGGCAGCGCCGGTGGGTGCGCTACGGGGCGCTGATCACGCTGCTGGCGCTGTCCGGCCTGGTCATCCTGGCGCTGGTGCGCCGCCAGACCGGTACCCAGGGCTTCCTGGTCGGGCTCGGCCTCGCCGTGCTGCCCGTGCCGTGGCTCCTGGCCGCCTTCCGCTGGCTGGACCGGGTCGAACCCGGCCCCTGGCGGAACCTGGTCTTCGCGTTCGCCTGGGGCGCCTGCGCGGCGGCGCTGATCGCCATCGTCGCCAACAGTTTCGCGACGAAGTGGATAGCCACCTCGACCGCCGATCCGGCCGGCGCCGACACCCTGGGCGCCACCCTGATAGCGCCCGTCGTGGAGGAGTCCGCGAAGGCCGCTGCCGTGCTGCTGGTCTTCCTCTTCCGCAGACGGGACTTCACCGGGATCGTCGACGGCGTGGTGATAGCCGGGGTCACCGCCACCGGCTTCGCGTTCACCGAGAACATCCTCTACCTGGGCACGGCCTTCGGGACCGACCAGCTCAGCGGCGGCCACGGCATCGCCTCCGTCACCGCCGCCACCTTCTTCGTGCGCGTCGTGATGTCGCCGTTCGCGCACCCCCTGTTCACCGTGCTCACCGGCATCGGCTTCGGCCTCGCCGCGCTCTCCACCGAACGCGGCCGGGCCCGGCGCGCCCTGGTCCCGCTCGGCGGACTGCTGCTGGCGATGGGCATGCACGCCCTGTGGAACGGCTCCGCGACCTTCGGCCGGTTCGGGTTCCTCGCCGTCTACGCCGCCTTCATGCTCCCCGCGTTCGGGCTGCTGACCTGGCTGGCGGTCTGGACCCGGCAGCGCGAGCTGCGGACCGTGCGGGAGGAGCTGCCCGCGTACGTGTACGCCGGGTGGCTCGGGCCTGCCGAACCGTTCGTCCTCGGGTCGATGCGGGCGCGCCGCGCCGCCCGGGACCACGCCCGCCGCCACCTCGGCGGGCGGCCCGCCGCGCGGGCGGTCGCGCAGTACGAGGCGTACGCCACCTCGCTCGCCTTCCTGCGGCACCGTGGGCGCCGGGGCCGGGCCGGCGCCGGTTCCGCCGTCCGGGAGCAGGAGCTGCTCGCCGAGCTGTGGCGGCGCCGGGAGGTGGCCCGGCCGGCGCTGGAGCACGCGGCCAGGACCGTGGCCCCGGTGCCGGCGGCCTCGGCGTACTGGGCGCGGTACGGGTATCCGGCGATGCCCGCAGGCCGCCCGGCGGCGTACGGACACCCGGGGGCGTACGGGCACCAGGGTGTCCCGTACGGATATCCGCCGGTGCCGTACGGCGCGGCGCCGAACCCGCCCGCCCCCTACGGGAACCCGTCCGCGCCGCCGCCCGGGTACCCCGGGTACAACCCGTACCGGTCCTGACCGGGCGTCCGCCCTCCGGCCGGGGTCAGGCGGAGGCCTGGTTCAGGCGGTCCACTTCCTCCTGGGTGAGCCGCAGCTCCGCCACGCCCAGCAGCGCGGGGAGCTGTTCCACCGTGCGGGCCGAGGCGATGGGGGCGGTGACCGTCGGCTGGGCGGCCAGCCAGGCGAGGGCGACCGTGGCGACGGGGGCGTCGTGGGCTCCGGCGACCTCGTCCAGGGCCGTGAGCACCCGCTGACCGCGCTCGGAGTCGAGGTGCTTGGCGGCGGAGCCGGCGCGGGCGCTGTCGACCGTCGTGCCGGGGCGGTACTTGCCGGTCAGGAAGCCCGAGGCGAGGGCGAAGTACGGGACCGCGGCGAGCCCCTCGCGGGCGGCGAGGTCCTGCAGCGGGCCCTCGTAGGTGTCGCGGGAGACCAGGTTGTAGTGGGGCTGGAGGGCCACGTAGCGGGCCAGGCCCTCGCGGTCGGAGAAGTCGAGGGAGGCCCGCAGCCGCTCGGGGCTGATGTTGGAGGCGGCGATCTGCCGGACCTTGCCCGCCTTCACCAGCTCGTCCAGGGCGCCGACGATCTCCTCCACCGGCACCTCGGGCTTGTCGAAGTGCGTGTAGTAGAGGTCGATGTAGTCGGTGTCCAGGCGGCGCAGGGAGGCGTCGGCGGCGGCCTTGATGTTGGCCGCGCTCAGCCCCTGGTACTGCGGGTGCTGGCTGACCTTGGTCGCGACGACGACGTCGGAGCGGTTGCCGCGGGCCTTGAGCCACTTGCCGATGATGGTCTCCGACTCACCGCCCTCGTTGCCCTCGATCCACGCCGAGTAGGAGTCGGCGGTGTCGACGAAGTTGCCGCCCGCGGCCGTGTAGGCGTCGAGGACGGCGAAGGAGGTCTTCTCGTCGGCGGTCCAGCCGAAGACGTTGCCGCCGAGGGCGAGCGGGAAGACCTCGAGGTCGGAGGAGCCGATCTTGCGCAGGGAAACAGTCATGCCCTGTTACAACGATCAACCCCATACCGCCCATTCCGGATTCACGCGAACGGTGTGTGAACAAGACCGGCGGCCCCGACTCCAAGGGGAGTCGGGGCCGCCGGGAAGACGGTGCGCGGCGCCGGGCCGGGTCGGGCCCGGGCCGGAATCAGGGGTTGAGGCCCTTGCCGTGCAGCCACGCCATCGGGTCGATGCCGGTGGCCGCGCCGCCGGGGTGGACCTCCAGGTGCAGGTGCGGTCCGGTGACGTTGCCGGTGGCGCCGACGCGGCCGATGACGTCGCCGGTGCTGACCTTCTGGCCGACGGAGACGCTGATCGAGGACTGGTGGCAGAACCACAGCTCGGTGCCGTCGTCGAGGGTGAGAATGGTGCGGTAGCCGTAGGAGCCGGCCCAGCCCGCCTCGGTGATGGTGCCGCTGTGGATGGCCTTGATCAGCGTGCCGGTGGGCGCGGCGAAGTCGAGGCCGGTGTGGTAGCCGGAGGACCACATCGAGCCGGCCTGGCCGAACGTCGAGGTGATCGTGTACGAGGACGTCGGCAGCGTGTACTGCTTGGCCAGCTCGGCCAGCCGCTCCGCCTCCGCCTTCTTCTCCGCGGCGGCCTCGGCCTCCTTCTTGGCCTCGGCGGCCTTGGCGGCGGCTTCCTCCTTCGCCTTGGCGGCCGCGTCGGCGGCCTGCTTCTCGGCGGCGGCCGCCGCTGCCGCGGCGGCCTTGGAGTCGGCCTTGCTCTGCTGCTGCTCGGCCTGGGCCATGATCCGGCTGCGCAGGGTCTCGCCCGCGTCGGAGCCGCCCTGGTCGCTTTCGGCGGCCGCGGTGGTGCCGACCGTGCTGAGGGAAGCCGTGGTGGCCTCGGCCGCCTCGGCGTGGTCGTCGCCGAACAGGGAGCCGACGGACGGCAGATCGGGCATGGAGATGGACACCGGCGGCTTGCCGGTGTGGGCGCTGGCCATGCCGCCCGCGCCGACGGCCGCTATGACGCCGACGCCGAGGACGGTGGAGCTGCGGGCGAGTCCGCCGCCGCGCTGCTTGGCGACGCGGTGCCGGCCGCGTACGGGGCGGATGGACTCCTCGGTGGGGTTCCACTCCTCCCAGGGGCCCTCTTCGGCGCGGTAGCCGCCGTAGCCGAACGTTTCGGTGTCGGGCTGGCTGGGCACGTATGGGGCTTCGGGGGCAGGCCGGTTGGACGCCACGCGGGCGTACTCCTTTCCTTCCTCCGCCTACCGGGTTAGCTGACGGGTTCGGAGCAGGAAGGTCTCCTACGCGCGTATACGTACCGGGAACCGGATCGGTTCACGGTGGCATCCGCGTGATTCACCCCAAGGTGGTGGTTCCCCGGTTCCCTTGCGGGATTCGGCGCGTGCGCACGGAGCCGCCTCTTGTGACGGCTGGGACGACCGCGCTGCGTTATCGAACGTTAATAGACTCACGTGTGAGATTCCAAGCCGTTCGGCTTGATCATTAACGTTTCCGGGGGTGGACGTACGCCGCGCGGCCGTGGAAAACGGGCGAGTTGACCGGCATTCAGGAGTCACGAGGTTTTTGATGGTGACTCAGCGGGCAAGCGGAGGGCTTCCATCCGATCACTTTCGGTCACCTCGGGTCAGGGCCGGCGTACGGCGAGCAGTGCCATGTCGTCCGCCATGCCGCCCCCGGAGTGCCGTCTGACCTCCGCGGCGAGCCGGGTGAGCAGGGTCCGCGGGTCGGTGCAGCGGCGGCCGGCGAGCCGGCGCACCGGGTCGTAGAACCGGCCGTGGGCGTCCCGGGCCTCGGTGAGGCCGTCGGTGTGGAGCAGCAGGGTGGCGCCGGCCGGGAAGCGGGACTCGGCCGCGCGGTCGGGGCGCCGGCCGAGCTCGCCCAGGCCGAGCGGCAGCGCGGGCTCGCCCGCGGTCAGGACGTGCAGGGCGCCGTCGGCGTGCAGCAGCAGGGGCGGCGGATGACCGCGGTTGACGATCCGCACCACCCCTTCGCCGGGCGGCAGTTCGGCGAGGACGACGGTGGTGAAGCCCTCCAGCGCGTCCGCCCCGTCGCGCCGGGCGCCCTCGCGGGCCAGCGCCCGCTCCAGCCGCCCGGCCACCGCCTCCAGCGTGGGCTCCTGTTCGGCGGCCTCCCGGAACGCCCCGATCACCACGGCGACGGCGGCGACCGCGCCCATGCCCTTGCCGCGCACGTCCCCGACGACCAGCCGCACGCCGTACGGGCCGTCCTGCACCGCGTACAGGTCGCCGCCGATGGACGCGCCCTCCTGCGCCGCCTCGTACCGGGCCGCGATGTCGAGGCCGGCGATACGGGGAGCGGGCTCGGGCAGCACGGCCCGCTGGGCGGCCTCGGCGATCTCCCGGACGGAGGCGAGCCGCCGGTCGCCGAGGCGTACGACCCGGTTGATGACGACGGCCAGCAGGGCGACCGTGGCCACGGTGACCACCTGGGTGACGGTGTTGACGTCCAGGCCGGGGCCGAAGTGGGCGTGCACCGCGTAGGTGGCGCCCAGTGCGGCCAGTCCGGTGAGGAGCGTGGTGCGCAGCGAGGTCAGGGGTGCGGCGACCAGCGGGGCGGCGGTGAAGAAGGGCACGGCGGTGAACTCGCGCGGGGTCAGCAGGTCGTACAGGAGCCCGCCGGCGATGAGCAGGAGGGCGAGGGCGTGGGGCAGGCTGCGCCCGGCGGAGCGGCGGCGCTCCGGGGGCAGCGGCGCGCGGCCGGCGCCGAGGACCGGGTCCGGGTCCGGGTCCGGAACGGGTCCGCCGGGGAGCCGGCCGGCCGCCCTGGCGTACGGGCTGTCCTCCACCTCACCAGGGCGCACTGCTGGTCTCCCGTGTCCTCGACGTGAGACCAGCGTGGCGGGGGCGCGGGAGGCGGGCGACCGCTGTGGCCCGAGCGGATGACCTGCTGTGACGTACGCCACTCGGCTTCCATGGGGCGGCCGTGCGGACAGGCGACGGAAAGCACTCAGGGCCGGAATCCATGAACTGGATTCCGGCCCTGAGTCTTCAGTAGCGGGGACAGGATTTGAACCTGCGACCTCTGGGTTATGAGCCCAGCGAGCTACCGAGCTGCTCCACCCCGCGTCGTTGTGTCTCAAGCATACGTCATGTCCGGGGGTGCTCCGCACACACGTTTCCGCGCGGCGCCGCTCAGGGCAGCAGATGGGCGTTCGGCGCCTTGGCCGGGCCCTCGTACTCGGGGAGCAGGACGACGTCCACGCCGGCCGCCGCCAGCACTCCGGCGCCGTCGGCGCCGGGCACGAAGGTGTCCGGCTCCCGCCAGGCCGTGACCACCCGGCGCACGCCCGCGCGCAGGATCAGCTCGGCACAGGGTGCGGGGCGGGAGGCGCGGCGGGAGCAGGGCTCCAGGCTGCTGTAGACGGTGGCGCCGGGCAGCCGGGGGTCGGCGGGGTCCAGCTTGGCCAGGGCCGCCTCCTCGGCGTGCACGACGGGGTCGCCGCCCTCGCGCGAGTGGCCGCGGGCCAGCTCGGCGCCGTCGGCGGCCACCACCACCGCGCCGACGCTGAACGCCGTGCGGGAGGGCGGGCACAGGGCGGCCAGCTCGCAGGCGGTGGCCAGCCAGCGCCGGTCGGCGGCGGCCGGCGCGGGGCCGGCGCCGGGGGCGGTGGGTTCGTAGCGCATGAGGACGACGTCCTCGATCCGGCGGGACTCGGTGAGCCGGAGCCGGCCGCCCTGGTACCCGCCCGGGCCGAACAGGCGCGGGGCGGCCGGGTCGCCGACGAACAGCGGGGCGAGGACGAGCTGGAGTTCGTCGGCGAGGCCCTGCTGGAGGAGCTGGGTGTGGACGGTTCCGCCGCCCTCGACCATCAGGCGCCGCACCCCGCGCACGTCGTGCAGGTGGGCCAGCAGGGCGCGCCAGTCGAGCTCGGGGCCGAGCGGGACCACGTCGGCGGTCCCGCCGAGGACGCGGGCGGCCCGTTGGGCGCCCCGGTCCGTGCTGTACACGACCTTCTCGCCGCCGGTGTGCCAGAAGTTCGCGGCCGGGTCGAGGTCTCCGGAGGCGGTGACGGCGACCTTGAGCGGGTACGCCGGGCGGCCCTCGGCGACCCGGGCGGCGCGGCGCGCGGGCGAGTTGACGAGGAGCCGGGGGTTGTCGGCGCGGATGGTGCCGGCGCCGATCAGGATGGCGTCCACCGAGGCCCGCACCTCGTCGACGCGGTCGAAGTCGGCCGGGCCGGAGAGCAGCAGCCGGTCGGGGCCGGTGTCGTCCAGATAGCCGTCGAGGGAGACGGCGGCGGACAGCAGGACGTACGGGTACGGCATCGGCGCGCTCCCTCGCGAAGACCCCGGCGGAGCCTTGTTCACATTCGAATCTTGGTTCAAGTTTGAAACAAACCTACACTGGCGGCATGACGACCCGCTGGCTCACTCCCGAGGAGCAGCGCGCCTGGCGCGCCTACATCGCCGCCTCCCGGCTGCTGGAGGACGCCATCGACCGGCAGCTCCAGCAGGAGGCCGGCATGCCCCACCTGTTCTACTCCGTGCTGGCCAACCTCTCCGAGGCGCCCGGCCGGCGACTGCGCATGACCGACCTCGCCGAGACCCTGAAGATCACCCGCAGCAGGCTGACCTACGCGGTGACCAGGCTGGAGCGGGACGGGCTGGTGCGCCGGGAGGACTGCAGCCAGGACCGGCGCAGCAGTCTCGCGGTGCTGACGCCGGAGGGCACGGCCGTGCTGGAGCGTACGGCACCCGGGCACGTCGAGACGGTCCGCACGACCCTGTTCGACCGGCTCACGCCCGAGCAGGTGGGGCAGCTGGAGGAGATCTGCGCCGGGGTGGCCCGGGTGCTGGAGGGGGAGGAGACGGGGGCCGCGCCGGAGGACGTGCCCTGGCGGCGGCGGTCGTCGCCCTGTCCGGGACAGCCGCCCGAGCCGCCCCGCTCCTGAGCCCTGGCCCCGGGCGGTCCGGGCGCGGAGCCCGCGAAGCCGACCCGCGCGAAATCCGTTGCTTGAACTTTTAAGCATGAGGTAGTGTCCGGGATTGAGCTACTGCTTCAAATCTGAAGCAGATGCCCAGGGACGGAACCCGGAGGCCCGCATGTCCGACACCCCCGCCGCCACCCAGCGCGCCCGCGTGCGGGTGCCGCTGCACTTTCACGACGGCTACCGCGTCGACGCCGAACTCGTCACCTTCCACGGCCTGGACGACGGCCAGGAGCACGTCGCCGTCGTCCTCGGCGAGCCAGGCGCGGTTCCGCTGGTGCGGCTGCACTCCGAGTGCCTGACCGGGGACGTCTTCGGCTCGGCCCGCTGCGACTGCGGGCCGCAGCTCCGCGAGGCGGTCGAGCGCATCGCCGAGCGCGGGGGCGTGCTGCTCTACCTCCGCCAGGAGGGGCGCGGCATCGGCCTGTACAACAAGCTCGACGCCTACGCCCTGCAGGACCAGGGCCTCGACACCTACGAGGCCAACGCCGCGCTCGGCCTCCCCGAGGACGCCCGCGACTACACGGCCGCCGCCCAGATGCTCCGCGCGCTCGGCATCGGGGAGCTGGACCTGCTCTCCAACAACCCGGACAAGGCGGAGCAGTTGCGCTCGCTCGGCGTACTCGTCCGGGACCGGGTGCCGACCGGCGTCTTCACCACCGCCCACAACGTCCGCTACCTGCGCGCGAAGGTCCTGCAGACCCAGCACACGCTGCCGCTCGGCGAGTTGGACCTGCTGCCCGAACTGAGCGCGGGCTGAACGCGGGCCTGCCCGGGTCCGGGCGGTCCCGGACTAGTGCACGGAGAGGCCGCCGTCGACGAAGACGGACTGGCCGGTGACGTAGGCGGAGGCACGGCTCGCCAGGAACACCGCGGCGCCCGCGAAGTCCTCGGCCAGGCCGTTGCGCCCCACCATCGTGCGGGCGGCGAGCTCCGCCACCCGCTCCGGGTCGGACGACAGACGCGCGTTGAGCGGCGTCATGACGAACCCGGGCACCAGCGTGTTGCAGGTGACCCCGTACGGCGACCACGCCTCGGCCTGGGACCGGGCCAGCGACTCCAGCGCGCCCTTGGAGACGCCGTAGGCGCCGCTCTGCACGAACGCCCGGTGCGCCTGCTGGGAGGTGACGTGGACGATCCGCCCGAAGCCGCGTTCGGCCATGCCGGGTCCGAACCGCTGCCCGAGCAGGAAGGGCGCTTCCAGGTTGACCGCCATGGTGGCGTCCCAGACGTCCTCGCCCACCTCGCCCATCGGGGGCCGCAGATTGATCCCGGCGCAGTTGACGAGGATGTCGGGCTCGCCGAACACCCCGGCCGCCTTCTCGGCCGCGGCGCGCACCCCCGCGCGGGTGCTCAGGTCGCCGCTCACCCGGGCCGCCCGGCAGCCGTCGGCCGCCAGCTCCCGGACCGTGGCGTCGAGTTGCTCCTCCCCGCGCGCCACCACCACCACGCTCGCCCCGGCGCGCGCCAGGGCGCCGGCGACGGCGCGCCCGATGCCGGAACTGCCCCCGGTCACCACGGCGGCCAGACCGTCCAGCGAGAACAGCTCCGACAGATACGCCCGCGAACTCATCCCCGCACTCTAGGTCGTGTCCGCGAAGTCGCGTCGTTCGCCCGTGGGGCGGGCGTCGCGGCGTCCGGTGCGTGCTCTGGGGGTCCCCCCGGCCGAAGGCTGGGGGAGTGCCGGCCGGATGCCCTCGTACTGGGTGTACTCGGGCTTTCGGCCGGTGCGGCGAGAGTGCGTGCCGGGCGCCGCGACGCAGACGCGACTTCGCGGACACGGCCTAGGACCCCCCGGGCGGCTGTGCGGGACCGCCCCACCCGTGGAGCGACACCCCGACGCCACCGCCGAGGTACCCGCGCAGTGCGCGGCGGGCCGAGGGCACACAGTCCTCGGGCAGCTCGTCGACGCCGGTCCAGCGGACCTGGGCGTGCTTGGCCGGTTCCCGGTTCTCGGGCTCCCCGGTCCACTCGTGGGCGGCGAAGACGACGGTGAGATAGCCGTCCGGAGCCTCGGCGCCCCGGGCGCCGTGGACGAGGTGCGCGACCTCCAGCGCCTCGGGCCGCACCGTCAGGCCGGTCTCCTCGTACAGCTCGCGCACGGCGGTGGCGGTGACCGGCTCGCCCGGTTCGCTCTTGCCCACCGGCAGGTCCCACAGGCCTCGCCCGAACTTGGCCCGCTCGCCGCGCCGCAGGAGGACCACCCGGCCGGCGGACCGGTCGTGGACGATGACGGCGGCGGCCAGCAGGGTCATGGACGCGAGGGCCGGGAGCAGGGCCCCGGGCCGGCCGTCGGTGTGCGGCTGGGTCACGGCGAGTCCCTTCGACGGGCCGCCGGGCACCGGCCGGCGGAGGCGGAGAACCCCGGGAAACGGCTCGCCCCCGGCTCGGTGTGTCGTCGAGCCGGGGGCGGTCCTTCGTAGGCCCTGTGGGACTCGAACCCACAACCAATGGATTAAAAGTCCACTGCTCTGCCAATTGAGCTAAGGGCCCAGGCGATGTTGCCTGTCCGAGCATAGCCGGACGCGGCCGGGTCTCCGATCGGGTATCGGCGACCCGGCCGCGTCGGGTGGGGGACGTGACTAGTTCTCGACCGTTCCGGCCGGCTCGGGGGCGCGGGTGACGGCCGGTCGCAGGAACCAGTGGCGGGCCGAGGCCAGCCACCAGGTCGCGGCGAAGCCCAGCACGACGAGGACGGCGACCGGGGCGTAGTTGAAGGTCTTCCAGGTGACCGGGGAGACCTGGGGGAGCATGAACAGGACCGTGATGACCGCCACCCAGGTGACGGATACCAGGCCGACGGGGATCGACCAGCGGCCCAGGTGCCACGGGCCCCGCTCGAAGGCCGCGCCCCTGCGGACCCGGAGGAAGGTCGGGACGACGTAGGCGATGTAGAGGCCGATGACCGCGATCGAGGTCACCGCCGCGTAGGCCGTGGAGTTGATGAGGTAGGGCAGACCGAGGGCGAGGGCGCCGAGCGCGGCCAGCCAGACCGCCGCCACGGGGGTGCGGGTGCGGGGGCTGACCGTGTGCCAGACGCGGGAGAAGGGCAGCGCGCCGTCGCGGGAGAAGGCGTAGATCATGCGGCTGTTGGCGGTCACCGAGGCCATTCCGCAGAAGAGCTGGGCGCCGATCACGACCAGGAGCAGGAGCTTGCCGGCCGTGGCGCCCAGCGCGTCCAGGAGGATCTGGGCCGGGGGCGCGCCGGTCGGGGAGGCCAGCTCCTTGTCGTACGACTGGATGGCGAAGGTGAAACCGAGGAGCAGGACGAAGCCGGCGATCCAGGAGGTCCAGATGGAGCGGACGATGCCCTTGGGGCCCGCCGTCGAGGCGTCGTGGGTCTCCTCGGTCATGTGGGCCGAGGCGTCGTAGCCCGTGAAGGTGTACTGGGCCATGAGCAGGCCGAGCAGGACGACGTAGAGGCCGCTGCCCCAGCCGGTCTCGTTGACGAACTTCGTGAACACGAAGGACGCCGTCTGGTGGTGGTCCGGGACGAGGGCCAGCGCGCCGACGATCACCGCCACGCCCAGGACGTGCCACCAGACGCTGACGCCGTTCAGGAAGGCGACGATCCGGACGCCGAAGGTGTTCAGCAGGCCGTGCAGGAGCAGGATCGCCGCGAAGAGCAGGACGGTGCGGCCGGGGGTCACCTCGAAGCCGAACTGCAGGTTCAGCCAGGCGCCGAGGAACGACGCGGCGCCGAAGTCGATGCCGGCCGTCACCGCCACCTGGCCCAGCACGTTGAACCAGCCGGTGAACCAGGCCCAGGCCGCCGCCGACCGGGGCGGCGCCAGGCGGTGGGCCCAGAAGTACAGGCCCGCCGACGTCGGGTACGCCGAGCAGATCTCGGCCATCGACAGCCCCACGAACAGGGTCATCAGGCCGACCGCCACCCAGCCCCAGGTGATCACCGCGGGACCGCCGGTGACCATGCCGAACAGGTACAGGGTCAGGCAGCCGGACAGCACCGAGATGATCGTGAAGGACACGGCGTAGTTCGAGAACGCCGACATACGGCGGGCGAGGACCTGGGTGTAGCCGAGCTGGGCAAGCCGTTCCTCGTCCGACGGCCCGTCCGTGCCACTCGTCGCTATCGCGTCTTCTGTCATGCCCCCAGCGATTCCCTTTCGCGTCCCGTGACATGCGTCACACGGATGTCGCCCTGGCGTGGATCCGGGTGTCGTCGGTGGGGTGCGGTGCCGTCAGGGGCCGTGCAGGGTGTGGGGCACCGCGGGGGCCTTGGTCGTCTCCACGAGGATCTGGCAGGAGAGGCCGCAGACCAGGAAGGCCTCCAGCAGCAGGGGCGGAAGGCCGCCGCCGGCCAGGCCGAGGAGGGTGAACGCCGCGGCCAGGCCCAGGCGGGACCAGGCGCGCAGATCGCCGCCGAGACCGACGTTGAGCAGGTGGATGCCGCCGACGCCGAGCAGGAACACGGCCATGCCGAAGCAGAGCACCGGACCGCCGTCCAGCGCCGGGTGCCCGTGGCCGCGTGCGTTGGCGGCCTGCGCGGCGAGCAGCCCGCCGACGCCGGTCACCGTGATGCCGCCGTGCACGAACAGGTGGCCGTACACGTAGGCCTGGCCGGTGAGCCGCCACTGGCGCAGCGGTGAGGGGTCGACGTGGTCGAAGACCAGCCACCACTGGCAGGCGGCGATCAGGAAGGAGCCCGCGACCACGGCCATGGTCTCGGCGCGCAGCCCGCTGGCGGCGATGCCGATGGCGTTGAGGGCGACGACCTCGCCCAGCACGATGATGGTGAACAGGCCGAACCGCTCCGGGATGTGCGAGGCGTTGAACGGCACCCGCGCCACCGCCGAGGCGGACAGGATCGGTGTCAGCAGCTCGGCCAGCAGGCCGGCGCCCCACAGCAGGTAGCAGTGGGGCGTGGGCAGCAGCGCCGACACCCCCCAGATCGCCGCGCCGAGCCCGTACCCCTGGAGGAAGCGTGTGGTCAGGGTCCGGGCCCGGGGCACGTGGTAGTGCGCCCGCAGGTAGAGGCCCAGCAGGATCAGCCGCACCAGGAAGTAGCCGAGGGCGAAGCGTTTCGCTCCGGCGGTGCCCGTGAACGCCCGGGGCACCGCCACGGAAACCGACAGCACCGCCATCATCGCGACGATCATGATGAGCCGGTAGATCCGGTCGTCGTTGTCGAAGCGGTCGGCGTAGAAGGAGTAGCCGACCCAGGCCCACCAGATCGGGACGTACAGCGCCCCGAACCGCAGCACGCCCGCCCAGGTCGGGGCGTGCAGCAGGACCTCGGTGAGCTCGGCCACGGCCACCACGAAGACCAGGTCGAAGAAGAGCTCCAGGGGTGAGGCGGCCCGGTGGTGCCCCTCCTCGGGCACCCTGAGCCGCACCCGCCCCCGGTGCAGTCGCACCTTGCCGGTGTAGGTGCCGCGCGCGACGCCCGCCTCCGGCGCGCCCACCCCCCGCATGCCGCTCAGCCCCCGGCGACCTGGGTGTGGGCGTCGTCGTGGTAGCCCTTGATCTCGGTGATCAGGCCGTCGTCGCCGACCCGGAAGGTGTCGATGCCGCGGTCCTCCACGACCCCGCCGTCCTTCTTGTGGGCGGTGATGTGGAAGGTGAACGCGGCCTCGTCGCCGCTGACCACCACGTCGGTGACGCGGAACTCGACCCGGTCGACGACCTCGAAGACGCCGTCGAAGAAGGCGGTCACCGCGGCCCGGCCCCGGTTGGCGGGCGCGCCGACCGGCTCGTGCTGGACGACGTCCGCGGCGAGCAGGGCGGTGAACCGCTCCCGGTCCCGCTTGGCGAAACTCTCCGCGTACCCCTCGACGGCGGCGCGGATCTGCTGCTGGTCTGGCATGACTTCTCCGTACGTAGGTGTCGGGCGGTGCGTGCGGGGTCAGGCCTGCGCCTCCACCTCGCGGACGAAGGCGGCCATGAAGTCGCCGGTCACCTGGGGGTGCTTGGCGGTGATCAGGTCGCCGTCGACCACCAGGTCGGCGGTGCCGCCGTCCGCGTAGACGATCTCGGCGCCGGCGTTCTCCACGTCGCAGACGACGTTGTGCGCGCAGGTGACCCTGCGTCCCTCGAGCAGGGCGCGGTCGGCGCACAGCAGCCACAGCGAGTGGCAGATGGCGCCGACCTTGAGGCCCGGCGCGGCCATCGCGGCCCGCAGGAACTCCACCGCGGGCGCCTTGTTGCGGCTGCCCGGGCCCGGCACCTCCACCTGGTAGCGCAGCCGGTCCATGGCGTACGCGCCGATCAGGACCACGCCCACGTAGTCGGCGAGGTCCAGCGCGGAGACCTCGCGGGTGACGGTGACGTGCTCCTCGACACGGCCGTTGTCGGGGTTGCTGCCGAACGTGAGCGAGGGCTGCCCCCACAGGTGGGAGACGTAGTCGACGGCGTACCCGCGCCCGGGGAAGTACGCGTTGAAGTCGCGGAACTCCGACGGGTCGAAGTGCTCCTCGATCAGGACCGCGATCCGGCCCTTGGCCGCCGGCACCGGGTCAGCCGCCCAGACCGAGCGGGCCGAGGAGCTGGCGCGGGTCGAAGAAGGCGTGGACCTCCTTGATGCGCCCGTCCTCGATGCGGAAGATGTTCGCGCCGCGGACCGTGATCGGCTCGCCGGTGGGGGCCGCGCCCATGAACACGCCGAGGTGGGTGCCGGTGATGGTGAAGGACGCGGCGACCTTGTCCCCCTGCTCCAGCAGCTCGTCGATGGTGAAGACGCGGTCCGGGAAGCCGCCGTACCAGCGCAGCGCGAACTCCTTGTACGCCGGCAGGCCGTGGATGCCGTCCGGGGAGATCGGGTTGTCGAAGACCACGTCGGGGGCGAGGATCTCGTCGGCGATCCGCAGGTCGCCGGGAGCGGTCAGGAACTGCTCGTAGTAGGTGCGGACGAGCTTGGAGCCCTCGTCGGACACTTCGGCCATGGGGTCAACTCCTCAGTCTTGGCGGGGATCACGGGCCCGGACCGCCGCCGCCGGAAGGTCGCGCGGCGGTCCGGGGCCGTCCGGTGGCTCAGGCGTCCGCGAGGAACCACCCGGCGGCGCGCTCACCGATGACGTAGCAGGTCAGGTTGGGGTTGGCGCTGACGTGCGTGGGCATCACGGAGGCGTCCACCACGCTCAGGTTCTCGATGCCGTGCACCCGCAGCCGCTGGTCCACGACCGCGCTCTCGTCGCCGCTCGGGCCCATCTTCGCGGTGCCGACCGGGTGCCACAGGGTGGCGGAGTTCTCCCGGATGTAGCGCAGCAGCTCGGTGTCGTCGTCGACCTGGGCCTGCGTGAGCTTGTCCGACAGACCGCTGGAGAGGTCCCTGATCTGCTTGGAGTTGGCGATGTCCCAGGCCAGGCGGACGCCGTCCAGGGCGATGGCGCGGTCGGCGTCGGTGCCGTAGGAGTTGAGGAAGATGTCCGGCTGAACGGTGGGGTCGGCGCTGCCGAGCGACACCCGGCCGCGGCACTCCGGCTTCTGCAGCACGCTCATCACGCTGATCGGCCGGTGGGTGACCGGGACGTAGCGGCTGACGAAGTACATCTGCATGTCGTTGAAGTGCTGCGAGCCCGGGTTGGTGTAGCGGACCAGGACCTGCACGTCCGGGTCGTCGGGGTCGGTGACGCCCTCGCGGGGCAGCAGGCCGACGGTGATCTGCTGGTGCTCGATCAGGTTCTCGCCGACGTTCGGCTGGTCCAGGACCACCTCGATGCCGAGGGCGCGCAGCCGCTGCTCCGGGCCGACGCCGGAACGCAGCAGGATCGCCGGGGAGTTGAGGGCGCCGGCGGAGAGGGTGACGTGGTCGGCGTACACCTTCTCCAGCCGGCCGCCGGTCTCCACCTCGACGCCGACCGCCCGGGTGCCCTGGAAGAGCACGCGGTGCACGGTGGCGCCGGAGCGGATGGTGAGGTTCTTCCGGCGGCGGGCCTCGGTGAGGTAGGCGACCGCGGTGGAGACACGCAGGTCGCCGCGGCGGTTCATGGGGATCGGGCCGACGCCGGTGGACTCCGGGTCGTTGTGGTCGGCGACGTAGCCGAAGCCCTGGTCGATGCAGGCCTCCAGGTAGGCGGCCTGGAACGGCACGAGCTGGTCGCGGGTGTGGCGGACGATCGGGGTCGGGCCGTTCTTGCCGTGGAACGGTCCGTCGAAGTCCTGGTCGTCCTCGATCTTGGTGAAGTACGGCAGCATCGAGCGCCACGACCACTCATCGTTGCCCAGCTCGGCCCACTCGTCGTAGTCCGCCGGGATGCCGCGCAGCGCGATGGCGCCGTTGACCGCGGAGCAGCCGCCCGCCACCTTGCCGCGGGCGTAGGTGAGGGACCGGCCCGGCACCGCCTCGGCGCTGTAGCCCCAGTCGTGGTCCTCCACGGAGACGGTGCGCGCGTTGGTGATGTCACCGGGGATCTCGGAGACGTCCGCCCAGTCGGGCCCGGCCTCCAGCAGCAGGACGCTGACGCCGGCGTTCTCGGTGAGTCGGCTCGCGAGCACGGCGCCCGAGGAGCCCGCGCCGACGACTATGTGGTCATACTTCATGGGTTCTCCCTCTTGGGACCGCTACCGGGGCCCGGGTTCACAGACCCGGGAACTCATCGGTCTCGATCCAGGTCTCGATGGCCTGCTTCTCCGCGAGATCGACGTACTCGTACCGGACACCCAGGGCGTCGGGCTCCGTGATGATCCAGCCGGGCGTGGCGCCCTCCGCGCTCCGCGAGGCCGCCGCGACGCCGATGCCCTCGGCCGCGAGCGCCCCGAGCCGGCCCTCCATGTCCGGCTCCCAGAGGCCGAGGTAGAGGATCCGGCCCTCGTTGGCGGTGGAGAAGATCCCCTCGTCCCCGTCGGCCTCGATCAGCTCGTAGTACGGCGGGCCCTGTTTCGAGAAGGCGACGTGCACGACCTGCTCGTGCGGGTGCGGGTCCTCGAGTCGCGGATTCGTCACGTGCGCGGGCTTGGTGAATTCCAGGCCCTGCGTCCGCTCGTAGTACTCGATCGCCTTCTCCAGATCGGGCACGACCACGCCGATGTGGAAGTAGGGCTGCTCGCTCATGTCCGCTCCCTGTGATTCCCGTTCACTCGTCGACCGGGTCGTACGCGTCGAGCTGCGGCGGCCGCGCGAGGTACGTCAGCATCTCCGGGACGATTTCCTTGAGGTATTCCTTGGCGCTGTGTTCGGCGAGCGCCGCGTCGTCCACGTACTGCTCGACGACCAGGTACCTGCGGGGGGTGGTCCGGTGCCGTACGAACTCGAACACCGGGGTGCCCGGCTCGTTCGCCCGGACCTGCCGCACCAGGAGCTTCAGCACCTTCTCGAAGGGCTCCTCGCTGCCCTCGGCGACGTCCAGGACTGTGGTGCACGTGATCACTGGTCCTCCAGTTCCGCTCGGCGGGCGGGGCCTCAGTGCAGCGGCGGGAGCAGGATGTCCGCCGTCTCGTCCTGGATCTTGGCCTCGGCCCCGGGGTACGCGAACAGCTCGGTGCCCAGCTCGCCGAACAGGGAGTAGCCCTCGGCGGCGCGGGTGTCGAACCACATCGACATCTCGTGGCCGACCTCCTCGCCGAACAGGTGGTTGACCATCGCGAGGGTGCCGGCGTTGATCGAGGCGGCGCCGGCGGTGGTCCAGATGCGGTCCTCGGGCGCGCCGAGCCACATGCGGCGGGGCTCCACCACGTTGGCGCCCTCCTCCTTCAGCCGCCGGGAGATGGGCGGGCTGCAGGTCACCGGGGTCTTGCCGAGGATGCCGGCGCGCTGCAGGATGCCGACGCCGACGCAGTTGGCCCCGATGAACTTCCCGTTGACGTGGTGGTGGCGGATGGTGTCGAGGATCCGCTCGTTCTTGGTGGCGGCGCCGGAGCCGCGGCCGCCGGGGACGTACAGCACGTCGTACAGGTCGTCGTCCCGCAGTACCGCGTGCGGCTCGACCCGGGCGCCCATCTGCATGGTGACCGGGCCCTCCTCCAGGGCCACCAGCTTGACCTCGATGTCCTCGCCGGCCGTCTCCTTCAGGTAGACCGCGACACCGATCATGATCTCCCAGGGGATGATGGTGTCCGACTCGCTGCACCGGTCGTACGCGAGCACCGCGATGCTCTTGATCTCAGCCATGGATTGTTCTCCAGTCCGCTCCGGGATTACCGGACCGCGGCATTCGCCGAACTCGGCGGCCTGCGCGGAATTTCCGGCTTCTGGTGGCGAAGCTAGCGCGCCCGGGAAAGGGCCCAGGAGCCTTCGGCGGATACTTTCTGAACTTCCGGCCGGGGCGTACGCAAGCCGCTTTTCCGCGACTCGCGAATACTTTCTGAACTCGCCGCGCAATACGCGGTGGGGGGCTCCGGAGCGGTGGCCGCCGGGGACGGACGGGCGGCGGCCGGCGGTAGGACGGTCAGATCAATCACGCCCGCATCCGGCCGAGTTCACGAAGTAGAGGTGGGTTTCTGGCCGCACGCGCGGGCGCCCACAAGCCTGGCGGCATGACATCTGAGAGCTCTGAGCTGCTGACCCGGCCTGCCGGCGGGGGCCGGCAGGCACGGCGGAGCGCGGGGACGGCGGGTCGCTTCTTCGGCATTGTCGTGGGCAACTTCCTGGTCCTGCTCGACGCCTCCATCCTCAACGTGGCGGTGCCGGACCTGCGGGACGATCTGCACGCCTCGGCCAGTGCGCTGCCGTGGACGGTGGACGCCTACACCGTGGTGTTCGCCGGCCTGATGCTGGCCGCGGGCTCGATCGCGGACCGCTTCGGACCGCGCCGGATCTACCGCGCGGCCCTGATCTCGTTCGGCGTCGTCTCGGCGCTGTGCGCGGCGGCGGACTCCGCCGGCATGCTCATCGCCGGGCGGGCCCTACTGGGCGTCGCCGCGGCGGGCCTGGTGCCGGCCTCGCTCGCCCTGCTCGCCGGGCTCTACCCGGACCCGGCCAAGCGCTCCCGCGCCGTCGGCGCCTGGGCCGCGATCAGCGCGCTCGGACTGGTCTCGGGGCCCGTGCTCGGCGGGGCCCTGGTCGCTCTCGGCGGCTGGCAGCTCGTGTTCCTCGTCAACCCGCCGATCGCGCTGATCACCGTGGTGCTGGCGCGGTCGCTGTCGGCCGACCGGCCCACCGCCCACCGCCCGATCGACTACCCCGGCCTGCTGCTGTCCATCGCCGGTCTGGGCGCGCTCACCTTCGGGCTCGTCGACGGCGGCACCGACGGCTGGGGGCGTGCCGTGCCGGTGACCGCCCTGGTGGCCGCGCTGCTGGCCTTCGTCCTGCTCGCCGTCGTGGAACGCCGCGCCGCGGACCCGGCGCTGCCGCCGGCGCTGCTCTCGCTCTCCCGGGTGCGGGCCGACCTGGTGGCGGGCTCCGCCGCCTCCTTCGCCTTCTACGGGCTGCTGTTCGCCATGACCCAGTGGATGGTCGAGGACCGGGGCATGTCGGCGCTGCGGACCGGGCTCGCGTTCCTGCCCATGACGCTGCCGCTCGCCGTCCTGCCGTTCTTCACCGGCCGGCTGGTCGCGAAGACCGGCACCCGGCCGCTCATCCTGTTCGGCCTCACCGCCGGCGCCGTCTCCGGCCTGATCCTCTCCTTCTCCGGCACCGAGACCCCGCTGGCGCTCCTCGTCGCCGCCCAGATCGCCCTCGCGCTGTGCGCCACCACCGCGATCCCGGCCTCGACGGCCGACATGGCGACGGCCGCGCCGCAGCGCTTCGCCGCCACCGCCCAGGGCGCGCTGAACGCCTCCCGCCAGGCCGGCTCGGCTCTCGGCGTCGCCGTGCTCGGCACGCTCGGCCCGATGCACCGGATCGGCCTCGGCGTCGTGGCGCTCGGCGTCGGCTCGGTCCTCCTCGTCGGCCTGCTCGGCCGGGCGAAGCCCGCGCAGGACGCCTGACCGGCCCGACCGCACTCCCCCGCCCGCCCTCACCCTGCTGACACGTTGAAAGGAAGCGAGCCATGACCACCGCCCAGGACGAGACCGTCTCGGCCCCGGTCCGGCGCAACGTCGCCTGGATCCGCTCCGCCCTCCAGACGGCGATCGAACTCGAGCACTCCACCCTGCCCGTCTACACCGCGGCGATGCTCTCGCTCGAGGTGCAGAACTTCACCAGCTACAACACGATCCGCAGCGTGCTGATGGAGGAGATGGTGCACATGTCCATCGCCGCCAACATGCTCGCCGCGATCGGCGGCCGACCCCGGATCAGGGACCTCGACCCGAAGTTCCCCTCGCACGGCCTGCCCGGCGGCGTGGAGCCCGACCTGCACCTCGGTCTGGCCCGGCTCTCCAAGCCGCAGCTGCGCAACTTCATGCGGCTGGAGTCCCCGCTGTTCCTGCTCCCGGAGGAGTACGGCCACGAGGACTTCCCGACGATCGGCAAGCTGTACGCGCAGATCAGGGACGCCATCGTCGCCAACGCCGCCGAACTGCGCGCGGCGGTGCAGGGCGGCGGGGTCGCCAACCAGGTCGGCGACAACATCGGCTTCAAGACCATCGTGCCGACGCCCGGCGTGGACCCGGTGGACCAGCTGCTCGAGGGCATCGACGAGATCCTGCAGCAGGGCGAGGGCGCGGCCAGCGGCACGATCCGCACCGGCGCCGCCTACCAGCACGAGGAGTCCCACTACGGGAAGTTCGCCGAGCTCTGGTACGGCCGCACCTACCGCGAGCCGGAGCCCGCGGTCGAGCTGACCCCGGAGACCGAGGCCGTGCACTTCCAGGGCGCGCGGATCGACTGGCCGTCGGTGATCAACACGCTCGCGGTGCCCGCCGACGGCTACGACAAGCTGCTGGCCGAGGACCCGGACGGCAAGGAGGTCGCCGAGGCGCTGCTCGTCTTCGACCAGGACTACAGCGACATGATGGCCCACCTCGACGCGATGTGGAACGGCGACCCGGACCAGCAGTGGCCGACCTTCGGCGAGGCGGTCCACAACATGATGAAGCTGCGGGTGTTCTCCTCCTTCACCTTCATGCAGCGCCGGATCCCGCCGGAGCTCGTCGACGACCTGCCCCGGCTGTACCCGGCCGAGTTCGGCTTCCTGCACACCTACACCGACCTCGACAAGCCGGTGTTCTACGGCCCCCGCTTCCGCAATCTCAACGCCGCCCAGGCCTGAGCGCCCCGCAGGAGAGTCACCATGTCCCGTACGAAGAGGGTCCTCATCGTCCTCACCAGCCACGCCGAGCTGGGCGGCACCGGCCGCGAGACCGGCTTCTACCTGCCCGAGGTCGCCCACCCCTGGCGGGTGTTCACCGAGGCGGGGCACCGGGTGGACCTCGTCTCCGTGCGCGGCGGCCGGCCCCCGGCCTCCGGGACCGACCTCACCGACCCCGTGCAGAAGGCGTTCCTCGCGGACCCGGAGATGGCCGGGAAGCTCGCCGCCACCCCGCGGCCCGAGGACGTGGACCCCGCCGCGTACGACGCCGTCTTCTTCGCCGGCGGCCACGGCACCATGTGGGACTTCCCCGGCAACCCGGCGCTGTCCGCGCTGGCCCGCGACGTCTACGAGGCGGGCGGCGTGGTCGCGGCGCTCTGCCACGGGCCGGCGGCCCTGGTCGGGGTCCGGCTCTCCGACGGCCGCCCGCTGGTCGACGGCAAGCGGCTGACCGCGTTCAGCAACGCCGAGGAGGCCGCGGTCGGCCTCACCGGCGTCGTCCCGTTCGCCCTGCAGACCGCCCTGGAGGAACTGGGCGCCAAGCACGAGGCGGCGCCCGAGTTCACCGCCCACGCGGTGACCGACGGCCGCCTGGTGACCGGCCAGAACCCGGCCTCCGCCACGGACACCGCCATGGCGACGGTGCTGGCCCTGGCGGCCACGTGACGACGCACCCGGCCGCGGGCGGCGCCGCCGCGGGTGGTCCGGGCGCCCCCGTCGCGGGCGCCCGGACCGCCGCCGTGCCGGCGCCCGCGCCGCCGCGGCCCCCGGCGCCGGACCCTTACGCGACGGGCCGCGCCCGCTGGCTCGTCCTCGCGGTCGGGCTGACCTGCACCTTCCTCGTGGTCGGCGGGGTCTCCATCGCCAACCTCGCCATGCCCTCCCTGCAGCGGACCCTGCACGTCGGCTTCGGCGCCGTGCAGTTCGTCGTCGCCGGGTACGGGCTGGTCTACGCCGTCTTCCTGATCACCGGCGGCCGGCTGGGCGACGTCCTGGGCCGCCGCCGGGTGCTGCTCGCCGGCCTGGTCCTGTTCACCGCCGCCGTACTGGTCAGCGGGCTCGCCCCGGACGCGGCCGTGCTGATCGGCGCCCGGCTGGTGCAGGGCTTCGGCGCCGCGCTGATCTACCCGCAGATCCTGTCGATCATCCAGGACACCTTCGACGGCGCCGAACGCAACTTCGCCCTCGGCCTGTTCGGCGCCACCATCGGCGTCGCCATCGTCGTCGGCCAGCTCGTCGGCGGCGCCCTGATCCAGCTCGACATCGCCGGGCTGGCCTGGCGGCCCGCGTTCCTCGTGCTGGTCCCGCTCGGCACCGCCGCGCTGCTCACCGGCCGCCGGGTCATGGCGCCGGACCGGCCGGCGGGCCGCCCGCACATCGACCTGGCCGGCACCGGTCTGCTCGGCGGCGCCCTGCTGCTGCTCGTCCTGCCCCTGCTGATCGGACCGGGCACGGGCTGGGCCTGGTGGAGCCTGCTGATGTTCGCCGCCGCCGTCCCGGCGTTCACCGTCTTCGTCCGCTACGAGCGGCACCTGGACCGCACCGGCCGCACCCCGCTGCTGCGCCCGTCGCTGTTCCGGCAGCGCGCCTTCGGCACGGGCATGGCCATCGGGGTGCTGTTCTTCATCACCATCGTCGGCCTGGCCGTCTACACCTCGCTGACCTTCCAGGTCGGCCTCGGTCTCGACCCGCTCCAGGCGGGCCTGGCCTTCGCGCCGGTCGGTGTCGCGTTCTTCGCCTCGTCCCTGCTGGTGCCCCGGCTGGTGCCGCGGCTCGGCAGGTCCGTGCTGGTCATCGGGCACGTCCTGCTGCTCGGCGGGCTGGCCGCCGCCTGGGCCGTCGTGCACGCGGCCGGCTCCGGCCTGTCGGCGGGCGAGCTGGCCCTGCCGCTGCTGCTGGTCGGCACCGCCCAGGGGCTGACGATGTCCCCGCTGATCGGGGTCGTCCTGACCGGCATCCGGGCCGACGACAAGGGCTCCGCCTCGGGCGCCCTGACCACCGCCTTCCAGGTCGGCCAGGCCCTCGGCGTGGCCGGGATCGGCACGGTCTTCTCCGTCCTCGGCGCCCGCCCCGGCGTGGCCGGTGCGTCAAGCCGTTACCAAGTCGCCTTTCAATCCGCCCTGTTGGTGATGGCCGCACTTACGCTGGTCTCGTTCGTCCTGGTATTCCGGCTTCCGAACCCGCACGACAGCCGGCCCCACCACCACTTCCTGTGGGTGCGGCACGGCCGCCGCACGGGCCTCGCACACGCCTTGTACCTGCTGACCGGCGGTCACGCGGTGGGCCGCCGGCTCGGCCACTGGTTCCACCACCACGAAGGGAAACACTGATGCGTCAGGTCGCTCTGGGCAGCCAGGGACTGCGGGTATCCGCGCAGGGTCTCGGCTGCATGGGCATGAGCCAGTCGTACGGAGTCGGCAACGACGAGGAGTCGATCAGGACCATCCACCGGGCCCTCGATCTGGGCGTGACCCTGATCGACACGGCCAACGTGTACGGGGCGACCGGCCTGTACGGCATCGGCGCCAACGAGAAGCTGGTCGGCTACGCGCTGCGGGAGCGCCGGGACGAGGTCACCCTCGCCACCAAGTGCGGCATCGCCGACGTGCGGCCCGGCGCCGGCATGGAGCTGCGCGCCGACCCCGACTACATCCGGCGGTGCTGTGACGAGTCGCTCCAGCGGCTCGGCGTGGACCACATCGACCTGTACTACCTGCACCGGATCGACCCGAAGACCCCCGTCGAGGACTCCATCGGCGCCTTCGCCGACCTGGTGAAGGCGGGCAAGGTCCGCTACATCGGGGTCTCCGAGGTGTCCGCGGACGAACTCGAGCGCGCCCACGCCGTGCACCCGGTGACGGCCCTGCAGAGCGAGTACTCGCTGTGGAGCCGCGAGATCGAGGCGGAGGTGCTGCCCGCGGCCCGCCGGCTGGGCATCGGCGTGGTCCCGTTCTCGCCGCTCGGCCGGGGCTTCCTGACCGGCGCGGTCACCAGCCGGGACACCATGGCCGCGAACGACATGCGCCGCAACCTGCCGCGCTTCTCGCAGGACAACCTCGACGCCAACCAGAAGGTCGTCGACGTCATCCGGGACATCGCCGCCGGCCACGAGGTGCTGCCCGGCCAGGTCGCGCTGGCCTGGGTGCACGCACAGGGCCCCGAGGACATCGTGCCGATCCCGGGCACCAAGCGGACGAGCTACCTGGAGCAGAACACGGCCGCCGCCGATCTCACCCTGACCGACGACGACCTGTCCCGGCTGGCCGAGGCGGCCGCCCGCATCCAGGGCGCCCGCCGCTGACCCGCTCTCCCCCCCCCCGCCTCAGTCCGCCTTCAGCTCCGGCGGATGCAGGAAGTAGTTGGCGGCCGACGCCGCCTGCGCCCCCTCGTGGACGGCCGACGTCACCTGGTGGGAGTGCAGCGCGGTGAGGTCGCCGGCCGCGTAGACGCCCGGCACGCTCGTCTTCTGCTCGGAGTCCACCTCGACGTAACCGGTGGGCGCGAGCCGGACGCCGAGCTGCCGGGCGAGCGTGGTCTCGGGGGTGGCGCCCTGAATGGAGAACAGCGCGTCCAGTTCCAGCCGGCGGCCCCCGCGGGTCACCACGGCGGTGAGCAGTCCGCCGGCGCCCTCCACCTCCCCGATCCGGTCGTGCACCACGGGGATGCCGGCGCCCTCCAGACGGCGGCGGAACTTCGGGCTGATCTCGTCGCTCGCGCTGTTCGTCAGCAGCCGCACCCGGTCGGTGAGGCTGTGCAGCTGCATCGCCTCGCCCGCGGCCGCGTCGGTGTGCCCGGCGACCAGGATGCTGCGCCCCCGGTTCTCGTAGCCGTCGCAGGTGATGCACCAGAACATCGACCGGCCCACGTACGACTCCCAGCCCGTGAAGTGCGGGAAGTGGTCGAGGACGCCGGTGGCCAGCACCAGCGTCCGGGCCCGCCAGGAGTGCCCCTGGGAGCGGACCGTGAAGCCGCGCTCCGCGTCGCCCTCGGCATGGGTGATCAGGTGGTGCGCGATCCTGGCGTTGGCGTACCGGCCGAGCTGCTCCCGGCCGAGCTTGCGCAGGTCGACGGTCGGGATGCCGCCCGGGAACCCCAGGTAGTTGTGGTTGGTCTGGTGGTGCGTGGAACGCCCGTGGCCCGTGTCGAAGACCAGGACCTCGCGGTTGTAGCGGGCCAGGTAGAGCGCGGCGGACAGCCCGGCGGGGCCGCCCCCGACGACGACGGCGTCGGCATCCTGCATGGTCCTCTCCCCCTTCTCAGGTCGTGCGGCTGAGTTCCCCGGCCAGCTCCAGCTCCGCGTGGACCGCGCCGAGGCAGCGGTTCATGACCACGCGCAGTCCCCCCGCCACGGCGATGTCCCGCGCCTCGTCGGAGACGATGCCGAGCTGCAGCCACAGCGTCCGCGCCCCGATGGCGACGGCCTCCCGGGCCACGTCGGGGGTCTCGGGCGCCGGCCGGAAGACGTCGACCACGTCGACCGGTTCCCCGATCTCGAGCAGCGAGGCGAAGGCGGGCCGGCCCAGCACCTCGCGGTGGTAGGGGTTCACCGGGATCACCCGGAAGCCCTTGCGCTGGAGGTAGGCCGGGATCTCGTGCGCGGACTTGCCCTCCTCCGCCGAGGCGCCCACCACCGCGATGGTGCGCGCCCCGCCCAGGATCCTGAGGTACTCGTCCCACAGGTACTCGCCCACGGTCATGTCCCCTCGTCGTGTCGTTCGCCGCCCGCGGCCCGGTGCCGGGGGCGCAGCCAGATGACGCCGAGGGGCGGCAGGGTGACCTCGACGCTCCACTCCTGGCCCTGCCAGGGCACCGGACGGGCCTGCGTGGGCTCGGAGTTGAGCACGCCCGAACCGCCGTAGCGGGCCGCGTCGGTGTTGAGCACCTCGGTCCACTCGCCGCCGCCCGGCACCCCGATCCGGTAGCCGTCGCGCACGCTCGGCCCGAAGTGGTGCACGCACACCAGCGGGTCGCCGTCGCCGTCGTACCGGACGAAGGAGTACACGTTGTCCTCGGCCGCGTCCGCGTCCAGCCAGGCGAAGCCGCGGGGGTCGGCGTCCAGGTCCCACAGGGCGGGCAGCCGCAGATACAGGGCGTTGAGGTCGCGCACCAGGTCCCGCACGCCCGCGTGCGCGGCGTCGGCCGTGGCCGCCCAGTCGGTCCCGGTGTCGTGCGACCACTCGCTCTCCTGCGCGAACTCCTGTCCCATGAACAGCAGTTGCTTGCCAGGGAAGCCCCACATGAAGGCGAGGTAGGCCCGCGCGTCCGCGAACCTGCGCCAGCGGTCGCCGGGCATCCGGCCGAGCAGCGAGCCCTTGCCGTGCACCACTTCGTCGTGGCTGACCGGCAGCAGGTGGTTCTCGGCGTACGCGTACACCATGGGGAACGTCAGCGCGTGGTGGTGGTGCTGCCGGTGCACCGGGTCCCGGCCCATGTAGCCGAGGGAGTCGTGCATCCAGCCCATGTTCCACTTGAACCCGAAGCCGAGCCCGCCGTGGTCGGTGCGCCGGGTCACCCCGTCCCAGGCCGTGGACTCCTCGGCGACGGTGACCACGCCGGGGCAGCTCCGGTACACGGCGGCGTTCATCTCCTGCAGGAACTCCACCGCCTCCAGGTGCTCCCGGCCGCCGTAGGCGTTGGGCAGCCAGCCGCCCTCGGGGCGGGAGTAGTCGAGGTAGAGCATCGAGGCGACGGCGTCCACCCGCAGCCCGTCGACGTGGAACTCGGAGCACCAGTACAGGGCGTTGGCGACCAGGAAGTTGCGGACCTGATCACGGCCGTAGTCGAAGACGAGGGTGCCCCAGTCGGGGTGCTCGCCGCGCCGCGGATCGGGGTGCTCGTACAGGGTCGTGCCGTCGAAGCGGGCCAGCGCCCAGTCGTCCTTGGGGAAGTGCGCCGGCACCCAGTCGAGGATGACGCCGATGCCCGCCCGGTGCAGGGCGTCCACCAGGTACCGGAAGTCGTCGGGGGTGCCGAGCGCGGCCATCGGCGCGTAGTACGAGGTGACCTGGTACCCCCAGGAGCCGCGGAACGGGTGCTCGGCGACGGGCAGGAGCTCCACATGGGTGAAGCCCAGCGCCTTCACGTAGCCGGGCAGTTCATCGGCCAGCTCGCGGTAGCCGAGGCCCGGCCGCCAGGAGCCCAGGTGCAGTTCGTACACGCTCATCGGCGCCCGCTCGGCGCGCCGGCTGCCGCGCCGCGCCATCCACTCGGCGTCCGTCCACCGGTGGCGGGAGGTGAAGACGGCGGAGGCGGTGCCGGGCGCGGCCTCGGCCGAGCGGGCCAGCGGATCGGCCTTCTGCCGCCAGGTGCCGTCGGGCCCCAGGATCTCGAACTTGTACCGGCAGCCGTCGCCCACACCCGGCACGAACAGCTCCCACACGCCCGAGGCGCCCAGGGAGCGCATCGGGTGCCCGGCGCCGGCCCAGTGGTTGAAGTCCCCGACCACGCGCACGGCGCGGGCGTTCGGCGCCCACACCGCGAACGCGGTGCCGGTGACCGACCGGTGCTCGCACACCCGGGCGCCCAGCACCGTCCACAGCCGCTCGTGCCGGCCCTCGGCGATCAGGTACAGGTCCAGCTCCCCCGGCACCGGCGGGAAGCGGTACGGGTCGTCGGTCTCGCACTCGCAGTCGGCGTACCGCACCCGCAGCCGGTAGTCGGGCACGTCGTCCGGGCCGCCGGGCAGCAGGCCGGAGAAGACGCCGCCGCCCTCGTGGCGCAGCTCGGCCAGCACGTTCCCGGCCGGGCCGACGGCCGACACCGCCTCGGCGAGCGGCTTGAGCACGCGCAGGGTCACGCCCCCGGGTCCCGGGTGCGGGCCGAGCAGGGCGTGCGGGTCGGCCGTCTCCGACGTGGTCAGGCGCTTGAGGTCGGTGGCCGTCGGCCGGGCCGGGGCCGGGCGGACGGGGTGGGGGGAGACCGGCGGGTTCACGAGAGGTGCGTCCTGTCCGTGATGATGTGGGCGACCTGGTCGCGGGGGTCGAGGCGTACGTAGTTGTCGCGGCCCCAGCGGTACGTCTCGCCGGTCAGCGCGTCGTGCGCCTCGAAGGTGTCGGCGCGGTCCAGGCCGAGGGCGGGGAGGTCGAGGTGGACGGTGGCCTCCCGCACGGTGTGCGGGTCGAGGTTGAGGACCACCAGCACCCAGTCGTCGCCGGCCCGCTTGGAGAAGCAGACGACGGCGTCGTTGTCGGCGCGGTGGAAGCGCAGGTTGCGCAGCCGGCGTAGCGCGGGGTGCTCCCGGCGCAGCCGGTTGAGGGTGGTGACCAGCGGGGCCAGGGTGTCGCCTGAGGCGTCTGCGGCCTTCCAGTCCCGGGGTCGGAACTGGTACTTCTCCGAGTCCAGGTACTCCTCGCCGCCCGGTCCGGCGGGCACGTTCTCGTACAGCTCGTAGCCCGCGTACATCCCCCAGGCCGGGGCCGCCGTCGCGGCGAGCACGGCCCGCACGGCGAAGGCCGCGCGGCCGCCGTACTGCAGGAAGGCGTTGAGGATGTCGGGGGTGTTCACGAAGAGGTTCGGGCGCAGGTAGGCCGCGCTCTCCTCGCCGCCCAGACCGGCCAGTTCGGAGAGGTAGGACTCGACCTCCTCCTTGGAGTTGCGCCAGGTGAAGTAGGTGTACGACTGGTGGAAGCCGATCCGGGCCAGGCCGTGCATCATCGCGGGCCGGGTGAACGCCTCGGCGAGGAACAGCACGTCGGGATCGGTGGTGTGCACCTCCTCGATGAGCCGCTCCCAGAACCGGACCGGCTTGGTGTGCGGGTTGTCCACGCGGAAGATGCGCACGCCGTGCGCCATCCAGTGGCGCAGCACCCGCAGGCACTCCGCGTACAGCCCCTCGGGATCGGCGTCGAAGTCGAGCGGGTAGATGTCCTGGTACTTCTTCGGCGGGTTCTCGGCGTAGGCGATCGACCCGTCGAGCCGGTGCCGGAACCACTCGGGGTGCGCGGTGACCCAGGGGTGGTCGGGCGAGCACTGCAGCGCGAAGTCCAGCGCCACCTCCAGGCCCAGCTCACCGGCCCGCGCGACGAAGTGGTCGAAGTCGTCGAGGGTGCCGAGGTCGGGGTGGACGGCGTCGTGGCCGCCGGCCGGGGAGCCGATCGCCCACGGTGACCCGGGGTCGTGCGGACCGGCGGCCAGGGTGTTGCCGCGGCCCTTGCGGTGGGTGGTGCCGATCGGGTGGACCGGCGGCAGGTACACCACGTCGAAGCCCATCGCGGCGACCGCCTCGAGCCGCTCCGCCGCGGTGCGCAGGGTGCCCGAGCGCGGCGGTTCCAGCACGCCCTCGGCGTTCACGGTCTCCGCGACGGCGCCCTCGGAGCGCGGGAACAGCTCGTACCAGGCCCCGTACAGCGCCCGCTCCCGGTCGACGCGCAGCGGGAGCTCCTCGGAGCGGGTCACCAGCTCGCGCAGCGGGCGGGCGGCCAGTACCTCGGTGACCTCGGCGCCGAGTGCGGCGGCCAGCCGCTCGTCGGGGCCGAGGGCGCCGTCCGCGAGCCGGGCCCGGGCCGCCGTCAGCACCTCGCGGGCCCGCCCCTCGTCGGACGGCAGGGCGTCCAGCGCCCGGTCGAGGAGCCGCGCGCCCTCAGCGAGGACCAGCTCCACGTCGATCCGGGCCGGGATCTTGATCCGGGCGGTGTGCCGCCAGGTCGCCACGGGATCGCTCCAGGCCTCCACCCGGTACGTCCACTCGCCCTCCCGGCCGGCCGCGACCTGCGCGGCGTACCGGTCGGTGCCCGGCGCGACCAGCCGCATCGGCGTCCAGGGGCCCGGCACGCCGTCCGGGCCGGTCAGGACGACGTTGGCGGCGACCGCGTCGTGCCCCTCCCGGAAGACCGTGGCGGACACCTCGAACAGCTCGCCCGGCACGGCACGGGCGGGACGGCGGCCCGCGTCCACCTGGGGGCGGACGTCCCGCACGGGTATCCGGCCGACGGTGGGCGCCGGGCGACGGACGTCGGGCTTGCCTCGCATGGTCATGCCTCCTGGCACCTGGGTGCGGTCGTGAACCCGGCTGTGGCGGGCGCCGGGGGTGTCGGGGTCTCGGGGTCCCGGCTGGGGCGGGCGTCGGGGATCTCGGGCCCGGCCGTGGTCGGCGTCGGGGTCCGAGCCCCGGACATGGCGGGCGCCGAAGTCGGGGCCCGGGCGTGCCGGGTCCCCCAGTCGGGGTCCGGACGTGGGGGGCCGTCGGGGTCAGGGGAGGGAAGGGGGGTGTGGCGGGGGGCGGCGCAGGGCCGTGGTGCCGTTGCTGACGTCGGTGATGATGCGGCGGTAGCCCGCCACCAGCGGATGGTGCGGATAGGCCGTGCTGAACAGCCGCTCCCCGGCCAGCGCCGCCATCTCCGGGGCGTACGGCAGGGACACGGTGACCGGGGCGCCGAAGGCGTCCGCCACCCTCGCGCGCAGCGGCTCGTGGGGCGTGCCGGACGGCACCAGGTTCACCGCGACGCTCAGCCGTCCGCAGCCGAGGCGCTCGGCGAGCGACTTGGTCTCGGCGGCGCCCGCCATGTCCAGCCGGTCCGCCCGGGTGACCACCACCAGGGCGTCCGAGCTGGCCATCGAGGTGACCGTCTCGTTGTTGAACCCGGCGTGGGTGTCGAGGAGCAGCACGTCGAGGGCGAGCGAGTCGATCAGCCGGTCGAAGCCCTCCCGGAGCAGGCCCACGTCGTAGCCGCGGCCCAGGATCTCGTTGATGACGCCGGCCCGGCTGCGGGCCGGCACCACGAAGAACCCGTCGTGCCCGGCGTCCGCCTCGGCCGGATAGGCGGCCTCCTCGATCTCGCAGCGCCCGATCAGGTAGTCGCTCAGGGAACGCCGGACGGTACCGAGCGCGTCCCCGAACATGACGTCCAGCGCCGGGGTCTGGATGTCGGTGTCGACCAGCGCGACCCGGTGGCCCGAGGAGGCCAGGAGCACCGCCAGGTTGGCGGCCGTGCTCGACTTCCCCGTACCGCCCCGGTACGAGTGCACGGTGATGATCTGGGACATGGTCTCCACCCGGGGTCCTGCGTCAGGAGGCGCGCCGGTGCACGGCCATCATGGTGATGTCGTCCGACTGCTCGGCGGGTCCGACGAACTCGTTCAGCACCCCGTCCATGTGGTCGAGGAGTTCCTCGCCGCGCACCGCCGCCCCGGTGAGCTGGCTGAGCATCAGCTCGTTGCCGAAGAACCGGCCTGAACCGGACCGCGCCTCGGTCACCCCGTCGGTGTAGATGAAGAGCGTGTCGCCGGGGCTGATCTGCGCGTATCCCAGCGAGAAGGTGACGTCGGGGATGACGCCGACCGCCGGTCCGGTGGGTTCCAGCAGCACCGGTTCGGCGCCGTCGGCGCTCACCAGCACCGGCGGGTTGTGGCCGCCGTTGATGTAGACGAGGTTGCCGGTCAGCGGGTCCAGGACGCCGAAGAACAGGGTGGCGAAGTAGCCCTGCCGGATGTGGTTGCGGGTCAGGTAGTTGTTGGTGCCCACCACCGCGTTCAGCAGCGGCGTCGCCCCCACGACCGGGATCGCGCGGGTCTGCTCCTCCCAGACGGTGGACTCGTTCAGCACGTCGGCCGCGATCAGGCTCTGCAGCCCGCTCTGCTCGGCGGTGTGCCGCAGCAGGCTGCGGATCAGCGCCATGAACAGGGCGGCGCCCACGCCCTTGTCGCAGACGTCCGCCACCACCAGCGCCAGCCGGCGCCGGTTGACCAGTTCGAAGACGTCGTAGAAGTCCCCGGCGACGGTCCGGGCCGGCCGGAAGCGGACGTCGATCTCCCAGTCGTCGGGACTGGGCAGGGTGTCCGGCAGGAAGCCGAGCTGTATCTCCCGGCCGATCTCCAGCTCCCTCTCGTAGCTGAGCAGTTCGGCGTGCGCGGCCACGTCCTGCAGGGTGCGGCTGAACTCGGTGCGCTCGTGGCAGTCGCGCAGCCGGGCGCGGACCAGTTCGGGGTGGAACGGCGGCACCAGGTAGTCGGCGCCCGCCTGGACGTGCCCGCCGAGCAGATGCAGGTCGTGGTCGGCGTACGCCACCACGGTGGGCTGCCGCCCCTCGTCGTCCAGCCGCCGTACGACCGCCTTCACCGTGGCCGGGGCGAGCCGGGCGGACACGAGCAGTACGTCGGTCTCCCCCAGCTCGCCCGGCGCCTGTGCGAGGGTCTCGCCGGGCGTGCGCCGGCTGACCTCGAACCGCAGCTCGCGCAGCGTCGCCAGCAGCTCGTCCGGGGCGCGGCGGTGTTCGTCAAGGAGCAGCACCTTCGTGTGTGACATCTCGTCTCATCCGTCGTGGTGGCCGCGGCGGATCGTCAGCGTGCTGACGTTCCGCCCCGCCACCAGCTCGTAGTCGAAGCCGTCCACCGCCGTGAGCGCCAGGAAGACGCCGAGCCCGCCGACGGCGCGCCGGGCCAGCGGCATCTCCAGGTCGGGCGACTTCATCCCGCCGCGCGGGTCGAAGGCCGGGGCGTCGTCGACGAAGCGCACCCACACCCGGTCGGGGGCGATCCCGCCGTCCACGCAGATGTCGCCGCTCGCCCCGCGGTAGCCGTGCATCACGATGTTGGTGGCCAGCTCGTCGGCCGCCAGCCGCAGCCGGTAGGTCTCGCTGCTGCTCAGCCGTCCCGACCGTCCTAGCTCCAGGACGAACCCGGCGACCAGGTCCAGGGATTCGAGGTCGGCCGGGACGCGCAGCCGCGTCGCGGTCCGGGCGGCGAGCGGCAGGTCGCACCACTCCTGCTCGGCGGTGTGCTCGGCCGGCGCGGCCCCCGAGTCGATCGCCATCTCCGTGGCCCCTCTCAGGCGTCGATCAGCTCGATGCTGTGGTCGAAGCCGGCCAGCCGGATGGTGCGGCTCACCGGCTCCGTCGCCCCGATCACCGCGATGCGCACCTCGTCGCCCATCTTCTGGCGGGCGAAGACCAGGGAGCGCAGGCCGGCGCTGGCCAGGAAGTCGAGATGCCGGGCGTCTATCTCCAGCCGCACCGCGCCCTGCTCGGCCGCCCGGTCGATCAGGTCGTGGAAGCGGGGCGCGGTGGACGCGTCCAGCTCTCCCTTGATCTCGATCGTCGCGATGCCCTCGGACACGCTCAGGATTCCGTCGAACGACATGAACAGCTCTCCTTCTGTGAGGGGGTTCAGCCGGTGCGCCGGTCCCGGCCGACGAGGATCACCAGCGCGTGCGGGCCGAGGTGGTAGCGGCCCGGGTGGTGCAGCTCGGGCTCGGCGCCGAGCGGGCCGGGGCGGTGCGGGGCGCCCAGCCCGGTGTCGGCGAACAGGTGCCAGGCCTGCCCCTCGGGCAGTCCGGGCAGCTCCAGGTCGTGCGACTCCCAGTGGGCGTTGACGGCCACGTACACGTGGTCGTCGCGCACGGTGCCACCCCGGGCGTGACGCCCGCAGCGCATCCAGGCGAGGACCCTGCTGTGCGCCGACCAGTCCGGGTCCCAGGCCCGCACCCCGTGCCAGCCGAGGTCCGGGTAACCGCTGCCGACCCGGTCGGAGCCGGTCGGGTGGTCGGCGGCGCGCAGCACCGGGTGGGCGTGCCGGAAGGCGATCAGGGCCCGGGTGAACTCCAGCAGCTCCGCGTTCGCCTCGACGAGCCCCCAGTCGAACCAGGACAGCGCGTTGTCCTGGCAGTAGCCGTTGTTGTTGCCGCGCTGGGTGCGCCCGACCTCGTCCCCGGCCAGCAGCATCGGCACGCCCTGGCTGGTCAGGAGGATGCCCAGCATGTTCTTCATCTGGCGCGTCCTGAGGCCGCGGACGTGCGCCGAGTCGCTGGGGCCCTCCTCCCCGCAGTTCCAGCTGTGGTTGTCGTTCGCCCCGTCGCGGTTGTCCTCGCCGTTGGCCTCGTTGTGCTTGTCGTTGTACGAGACCAGGTCGTGCAGGGTGAACCCGTCGTGCGCGGTGACGAAGTTGACCGACGCCGAGGCGGTGCGGCCCCGGTACAGGTCGGGAGAGCCGGCCATGCGGGTGGCCAGCTCGCCGACCAGTCCGGGCTCGCCCTTGACGAACCGGCGCACGGTGTCGCGGTACTTGCCGTTCCACTCCGACCAGCGGCCGTAGTTGGGGAAGGCGCCCACCTGGTAGAGCCCGGCCGCGTCCCAGGCCTCGGCGATCAGCTTGGTGTGCCGGAGGATCGGGTCGTGGGCGAGTTGCTCCAGCAGCGGCGGGTTGGGCAGCGGGGTGCCGTCGGGCGCCCGGTCGAGGATCGCGGCGAGGTCGAAGCGGAAGCCGTCGATGTGGTACTCGGAGACCCAGTAGCGCAGGCAGGACAGCACGAAGTCGCGGACCACGGGGTGGTTGCAGTTGACGGTGTTGCCGGTGCCGCTGAAGTTGTAGTACTCGCCCTGGGGCGTGAGCATGTAGTACGTCGCGTTGTCCAGGCCGCGGAACGAGATGGTCGGGCCCTGCTCGTTGCCCTCCGCGGTGTGGTTGAAGACCACGTCGAGCATGACCTCGATGCCGGCCCGGTGCAGTTCCCGGACGAGGGTCTTGAACTCGTCTGCCTGCATCCCGAACCGTCCCGTGGCCGCGTAGCCGGCCTTGGGGGCGAAGAACGAGACGGTGTTGTAGCCCCAGTAGTTGTGGAGCCGGCCGCCGGTCGCCGGGTCGGTGCGCGGGTTGTCCAGCTCGTCGAACTCGAAGACCGGCAGCAGCTCCACGCAGTTCACGCCGAGCTCCGCCAGGTACGGGATCTTCTCCCGCAGGCCGGCGTAGGTGCCCGGGGCGCTCACCCGGGACGAGGGGTGCCGGGTGAAGCCCCGGACGTGGGTCTCGTAGATGACCAGGTCCTCGGTGGGGATGCCCAGCGGGGTGTCGTCGCCCCAGTCGAAGTCGTCGTCGAGCACCTTCGCCCGGTACGGGTAGACGTCGTCCCAGTCCGGTTCCCGGCCCCACACGTCCCGGCCCGAGATCAGCCGGGCGTAGGGGTCGCTGAGCACCTTGCCCGCGTCGAACCGGTCGCCGGCCCCCGGGTCGAAGGGGCCGTCGGCGCGGAAGCCGTACTCCAGGTTCTCCGCGTCCAGGTCGAAGACCGTCATCGCGTACACGCTGCCGATGCGGAACTCCGGTGGGAACTCCAGTTCGGCCATGGGGCGCCGGGCGCCCCGCTCGAAGAGGACCAGCCGCATCGCGGTCGCCCGGTCGGAGTAGACCGAGAAGTTGATCCCCCCGGGCACCGGATGGGCGCCGTACGGGAAGGGCCGTCCGGCCCGGACCCGGTGGCCGCCGATCCGGCGGGTGGGGAACGCGTCGACGCGCTCACGTACGTCCGGGGTGGTCATCGGCCCGTGTGTTCCCGTGCCGCGTCCAGGTCTTCCTCGATCTCGAAGAAGTCCAGGAACCCGGTGGCGGACATCACGAACCGGACCTCCTCCGACAGGCCGACCAGCGTCACCCGGGTCTCGAGCTGCTGCGCCCTGCGGTGCACGATCAGCAGGGTGCGCAGCCCGGCGCTGGAGACGTACGAGACGCCGCCGAGGTCGATCAGCAGCCGGCTGCCCTGTCCGACGAACGGCAGGAGCTGGGCCTGGAGCCCGCCGGACGTGGTCGAGTTGATCTCTCCTTCGAGGACGACGACCGCGGTGTCGCCCTCGGTGCGGGAGCTGAGCTTGACGGTCATCCCGCCACCTCCGTCCGGGCCACGGGGGCCAGCCGAACCTTCACCTTGACCCGGCCCGACGTCTCGGGGAGCTGCACCAGCAGGCCCTCGGCGTCGAAGCCGGTGTGCGGCTCACCGTCGATCTCCACGGACTCGATGCGCACCGAGCCCCGCGGCAGCAGGTCGGGAGCCACCCGCAGCACCCGGCCCTCGATCAGCGCCGGGTCGGGCTTGAACCAGAAGTCCATCGCGCTGCCGCCGAGCAGCAGGTTGTTGTAGACGGCCGCCAGATAGCACAGCTCCGCCGAGTGGTACATCGACATCGAGTGGCTGCCCTTCAGCCGCTCGACCCCGAGCAGGTACGGCAGCCCGCTGGCCAGCGTGTTGAAGTAGACGGCGCCTTCGTCGTGGTCGAGGAAGAAGGCGTTGTAGAAGGCCTGCGCGTCGCGGGCCTCGCCCTGGAAGTCGGCGCGGCCGGTGACTCCGCACAGGATGAGGTAGGCGAGGATCGCCTGCTCCTGCTGCCACCACGCCTTGCGGTCGTGCCAGGTGAACCGGTGCCGGTCCTCGCCGTCCCGCCGCACCCGCTCCACCACGTCGTACCAGCCGCCGCGCTGCCGGTCCGCGCCCCACTCGGGCATGGTCTCGCCGAGGGAGGTGGCCAGTTCCAGGTAGGCGTCCTTGGGGCGCAGCGAGTGCATCCGCAGCAGGTTCCAGGCGATCTTCAGGTTGTGGCCGACGACCGCCCGGTCCTGCTGCCAGCCGTGCGTGGTGTCGTGCGACCAGTCCTTGTGGAACCGCTCCTGGACGAAGGGGCTGTGCCCCGGGTCGGGGAAGCGGCTGACGACGGTGTCGAAGGTGTACTCCAGCATGTCGGCGTAGGTCTTCTCGCCGGTGGCCAGGTACAGGTTGATCAGGTAGGCCGGCGCGTGGTCGCCGACGGAGTTCCAGTTCTTGCGCGCCCGGTTGGGGCCGAGCGACTCGTGCTCGGCGCTGAGCAGGATCGGGTCGATGTGGGAGAAGTACCCGCCGTGCTCCGGGTCCAGGTAGAACCGGTCGAAGAGCCGGATGGTGGCGTCCGCGTCCGCCTTGATGCGGGGGTCGCCGGTGATCCGGTACGTCTGGACGGGGCCGGCCAGCGCGTAGATCTGCTCGTAGGCGGGCAACGCGTCGTAGTCGTCGGAGAACTCCGAGGTGAAGAGCTTGGTCTCGACGTCGCCGTCGACCTTCAGGCCGTGGTACCAGTACACGACGTTCTCGTCGGCGTCCACGAACCGCATGTGCTCGCGCAGGTACTCGGTGCCCCGCTCGGCGACCTCCAGGTACTCGTCGTCGCCGGTGAGCAGGAACGCGGAGGCCATGCCGTACACCAGCCGGGAGATGGTGTCGGTCTCCTGGACGTGGCTCGCGGTCTTGTCGCCGCTGAGCCGGATCTCGGTGCGGTAGCGGGTGAAGTCCACCGGCCCGTCGCCGAACTGGGCCTTGCGGTAGAAGGCGGCGATCTCGCGTATCTGCCGGATCCACCAGCCGGCCTCCTCGAACCGGTGGTCGTCCGGCTGCCGCCCGGTGAAGATCAGCCGCTTCGCCTCGAACCGCGGCCCGCCGGCCCCCGGGTAGAAGATCCCGTACGCCAGGACGTACCGGCCCTCCTCGATCAGCGAGTCGATGTGCCCGGTCGCGTCCTGGTACGGCTCCCCGAGGTTGTGCAGCAGCTCGGCGGACGGCCCGCCGTTCAGGGAGACCTCGAAGGGACGGCCGTCGGCGGTGACGAGGGTGAAGACGCGTGCCTCGCGATCGAATCCGGCCACCCGGCCCGCGACGGTGTCGGAGAACGTGAAGTTGACGGTGTCGGACATGGTCACACCCTTCGCTTTATGTTTTCGAATTCGCCCGGGACTGATGAACCATCGAATCTCCCGTTCTTGACATTTCGCGAACTTGTCATATCTTCAGCGCACTCGTTTGCCGTGGACAAAGAGCGGTCGCGGACTTCCTGAACTTTCAACTCTGCCGCCGGCGTTCTTCCGTGAGCCGGCGCACGGCGGCCAGCGGAATCGGCAGCCAGGCGGGCCGGTTGTGCGCCTCGTAGACCGCCTCGTACACCGCCTTGTCCGCCTCGAAGGCGCGCACCAGCAGGGGCGCCCGGCGCGGGTCCTGACCGCCGCCGGCGGCGTAACCGGCGCAGTACGCCTGCCGGTTGTGCACCGACCAGGCCGTGGCCCGGCGGCCCAGCCGGGCGGCACGCGGGTCGCCGGCCGGGATCTCGCCCGGCGGCAGGCCCAGCAGCTCGGTCAGCGCGTGGTGGGCCGCGTAGTCGAAGGAGCGCAGCATCGCCGCGACGTCGCGCAGCGCGGGCTGGGGGCGGCGGCGCTCCTCGGGGGAGTGCCCGGGCTCGCCCTCGAAGTCGATGAGCACCCAGCCCCGCCCGGTGCGCAGCACCTGCCCCAGGTGCAGGTCGCCGTGGATCCGCTGGACCAGCGGCGCCCGGCCGCGCAGCACCCGGATCCGCAGGTCGTCGTGGAGTCCCCACAGCTCCCGCGCGTACGGCGCCAGGTGCGGCACCGCCCGCAGTCCCGCCGTCAGCCGGTCGCCCAGCAGGTCCAGCAGGGCCACGGACTCCCGACCGCTCAGCGGCCTGCTGCCGAGCTGCCCGGCCAGCGCGGTGTGCACCCGGGCGGTGGCGAGCCCCAGCCCGTACGACTCCTCGGCGAAGCCGCCGAGCGGCGCGGGGACGCCGCCCTCCCCCTCCAGACAGGCGCGGGCCCGGCCGGTGGCCGCCGCCCAGCCGTCCCCGTCGGAGCGCACGAACTCCTGCAAAATGCCCAGCGTGCAGGCGCCCAGCGGGGAGTCGCCGGTGGCGCGCACCTGCCCCAGCGGCGCCGCGCCCGGCACACCGCCGGCCCGCTGCAGCGCTCCCAGCAGCTCCAGTTCGGGGCTGGTTCCGGGCACCGGCCTGCGCAGCACCTTGAGCATCGCCCGGTCCCCGAAGGCCACCGAGGTGTTGGACTGCTCCGCCGTGCTCGCCACTCCGGGCAGGCCGTACGGAAGCTCGCTCCCGGGCAGCCTCTCGAAGCGCACCGGGCCGCCCCGCTCGGCGCCGAAGCACCCCAGCAGCCGGGTCATCGACTCCGGGTCCTGCGTGGCCTCGTACAGCGTGAGCGCGGTGCCGTCCGGCGCGTCGAGCCGCCCGATCACCGAGCCGGGCGGCTCGGCGCCGGGCCCGCGCCGCACGCCTACCAGTGCCTGGTACGGCCCGTCCGGTCCGGCGTCGAACACGGCGACCAGCAGCCCCGGTTCACCCGGCAGCACCCGCTCCAGCAGCCGGACGCCGACCCGCGGCACCCCGCCGTCCTTGCCCGCGAACCAGCGCCGCCCGGGCAGCCAGGCCCCGAGCAGACCCCCGAGCCCCGCCCGCACCCGCTCCACATCCGCGTCCACCAGCGTCGTCATACGCCCCGCACCCCCGTCCGGCCCGTCCCCACGAAGGTCCGGCCCGGGTTCGTCTCCGCCGTGGTCGTCATGCGGCCCGCACCCCCACCCGCATCCGTGCCGCGGGCACCCGTGGCGCCGGGGGGCGGGAGTCGGTGCGCGGCGCCGACGAGAGGACCGTGGCCGCGTGGGCCAGGGAGACCATCGTCATGTGGTGGTGCCAGCCCCGGTAGGAGCGGCCCTCGAAGTCCCGGATGCCCAGGCCCTCGCTGACCTCGGTCAGGTCGCGGGCGACACGGCGCGCGAGCATGGCGGTGCGGTAGACGGTGCCGAGCTGGGACTGCGGCAGGTTCGACAGCCAGTACCCGCTCGGGGTGCGCCGCCCCGGGTCCTGCCAGGCGCCGACCAGGATCAGTTCCTGCGGGTCGGCGGCAGCCGGCCGGGACGCCTCGGGTCCGGTGCGGCGCAGCAGGACCCTGGTGGCGCCGACCGAGGTGGCCCGCAGGGCGTCCGTCTCGTGGTCGTACCACTCCACCGGAAGGCACTGCCTGCTCAGCTCCGGCACCAGGGCCAGCGGGGAGCCGGGCGGGCACGGGGCGCCCGTGTCCTCCGACACGGGCTCCGGGGCCCCGGGCCGCACCGCCGGCCGCACCGGCCGCAGCGCCAGCGAGCGGACCGCCGGATCGACGCGCACCACGAACGGCACCCGGCGCTCCAGCAGCAGCGCGCACACGCCGTACGCGTCGCTCTCCCGCAGGTCCATCACCACCGGCCGGTGCGGCAGACCCCACTCCCCGGCCATCGCGGACACCGCCTGGACCGCGCACTGCTCGGGCGGGCACGAGCCGACGTCCTCCGGGATGCAGGCCCGCCGGCGCAGGGCCGCCTCGCCCGCCCAGCTCTCCGGCAGCGCCAGGCGCCAGTCGACCGGGCACGACGCCCGGTCCGAGGCCAGCCACACGCCCACCGCCTGCTGGCAGTTGACGACCCTGCCGTACTGCGACACCCAGCGCCGTTCCACGCCCACCGAGTGCTGCCCCACCTTCGCGATCACCAGGGGGTGCACCACCCAGGCGCGCGGCTCGATCCGCAGCAGCAGGTCCGCGAGTTCCCGGCGGACCGGTTCGGCGGCCCACGGGGACTTGGTGATGAACTGGTAGAGGCTCTGCTCCACCCCGCCGCCCGCGCCGTCCGCGATCGCCCGCATCGTCTTGCGGCCGGGCACGGACAGCAGGCCCCGCACGTACAGCTCGCCCCAGCGCCGCTGGTCGCTGCGCGGAATGGAGCGGAAGGCGCGGGAGAGCATCTCGGAGATCAAGCTCTCGGAAACCGGGGGAACCTCTTCCCCGGAGACCGTGGAAATCTGTGCGGAAACCGCGGCGGCAATGTCGGCGGGCCCCGCTGTCTGACGTTCGCCGGGCATGACTCGGCCCTCTCTGGAAAGCGTGAGGATTCACCCGGGGCCGGCGCGGCGGACGCGTAGCCGCGTCCGCCGGCGCGCCGGCCCCGGCAGGAGCCCGTCGGCCCAGGGGGGGTCGGGCGACGGGAGCGGGACGGGGACGGGCGGTCGGGGGAACGGCCCGCCCTCGTCCTTGCGTGCGGCCCCGGACGGGGCCGTGGCGGGCGGGCCCTGGGTCGTGTCCGCGAAGTCGCGCCGTTCGCCCGCAGGGCTGGCGTCGCGGCGTCCGGTGCGTGCTCTCGGCGTGCCGGCCGGATGCCCTCGTACTGGGTGTACTCGGGCTTTCGGCCGGTGCGGCGAGAGTGCGTGCCGGGCGTCGTGACGCAGGCGCGACTTCGCGGACACGGCCTAGGGCCGCAGGGCGAGCAGCGGGTCCGGGGCCAGCGCGCGGAACAGCGGCTCCCAGTCCGCGGGCGCCGGGCCCGGCTCGTTGTAGACCTCGAACGTGCGGCGCGTGGCCGCCGGTGAGCCGAGCGCCCGCACACAGGCCTCCGCCACCGAGGCGCGCGAGACCCAGCCGTCACCGCGGTCGCCCTGCTCCAGCCGGACGCCCGCGCCCGCGCCGCCGTCGTCGGTCAGCCAGCCGGGCCGTACGACCGTGTAGGCCAGCCCGGAGTCGCGCACCGCGTCCTCGCCGCGCAGCCGCCAGTCGAGCAGCCGCCCGTAGGCGTTCATCGGGTGCTCGCGCCGGGTCACGAATATCTGGCTGACCAGCACGAACCGAGGCCGCTGCGCGTACTCGGCGGCCGCCGTCAGCACATTGCGCACACCGCTGTACACGGTGGTCTCCGGGCTGTCCGGACCGGAGTCGGCGGTGCCCGGCTCGACGCTGAACACCACGGCGGCGCAGCCGCGCAGCGCCGGTCCCAGCGTGTCCGCGTACCGTACGTCCGCCTGCCACGGCTCGACGCCGGGCGGCGGGGGCGTTCCCCGCTCCGGGTGCCGGCTCACCACGCGGACCCGCTCGCCCGCCTCGGCCAGTCTGCTGGTCACGAGGGCTCCGAGCCGTCCCGCCCCGCCGATCACCGCTATGGGGCCGTGCATGTGCATGATTCCCCCTATGTGTCTGCCGTCCGCCGTCCCCGGCGGGTTCACACCCAGCGCAGGACGTCGTCGGCGTTCCTCAGCTCGGTCGCGGCGGGCAGCCCGGTCAGCGTGGGCACCGTGAGCCGCGGGTAGACCGTGACCCCGCGGAACCTGGACCCGGGCCGCAGCACGGCCCCGTCGCCGATCGCGGTGCGGCCCTCGAGCCGTGTCGGGCGGGCGCGTTCCGAGTGGACGACGGCCATCGGGCCGACGTAGCTGTCCGAGACGTCCGCGTGGGCGCCGATCACCGCCGACTCGCCGACGGCCGAGTGCGCGAGCGTGCTGCCTTCGCGGATCTCGGCCCCGTCGCCGACGTCCGCGTGCTCCAGCCGTACCCCCGGTCCGATCTCGACCTCGCGGCCGATGCGCACACCGGGACCGATCAGCACCGAGCCCTCCTCGATCTTCTGGGCGAGGGTGGTGCCGGTCAGGTCGTCCTTCGTCTGCAGGCTGCTGTCGTGGATCCAGCCGTGCGGCCCGGCCTGCCCGGTCCGCTCCATGAGCCGGTTCATCTGCTCGTACCCCCCGTCGAGTACGAGCCGCAGGGTGTCCAGGTAGTCCGGCACGTTGCCCAGGTCGCCGAGTCCGCCGATGGCGTGGACGGCCACCGGGTGCCCGTTGCCGGCCAGCCAGGGCAGCAGGTCACCGCCCCAGTCCAGCCGCTGGTGGGAGCGCCGGAACAGTTCCGGCTCCCTTGCCAGCAGCCGCAGCCGGGCGCAGTCGACCAGGTACATCCCGGCGTTGGTGGGCAGGGTGGCCCGCTCGTCGGCGACCGCGTCCGGGAAGAGCTCGCGCAGCCGCCCCGCGGCCGGCTTCTCCACGAAGCCCGTCACCAGTCCCGCCGCGTCGGTGCGCATCACCCCGTACTTGTCCGCGATCTCCCGGGCCGTGCGTTCCACCGCGGCCACCGTGACCACGGCGGCGTGCCGGTCGTGCGCCGCCCGCAGGGCGGCCAGGTCGAAGTCGAAGAGCGAGTCGACCGGCAGCACCAGGGCCTGGCCCTGCAGGTCCCACTGTTCGAGGTTGTGCAGTGTGGCGCCGGCCGAGCCGACGTTGTAGCGGTCAAGGCGCGACCGGGAGTACCGGATGTCCACGCCGTGCCGCTCGCCGTGCCCGAGGAGCAGTTTGATCTGGCTGCGGTTCTCCAGGCCGTGGGCGACCACGTGGAAACGGCGGATGCCCTGGTCCCGGCAGGCTTCGACGACCCATTCGATGAGCCGCCGGCCGACGAACGGAATGAGCGCCTTGCTGCGGATGTAGTCGGCCGATTCGAGGGTGATGGGTTTCGCCCGTTCCCCCCGGCCGCCCGCGAGAATGATTCCGACGGTCTCCGGATTCCGACGAGGGACCATCTTTTCCCCCCTATGAATGCGTCGGACGTCCGCCCGGACCTTCGGTCAGCCCCATTCCGGGTCGTTCACGGGACTGCCGGCCCTCTGTGTCGCCGACTGGACGTGCGCGGCCCGTTCGGCCGACTGGACGCCGAGTCCGAGGAGGAGCACGAGGGTGAATATCGCGGTGAATCGACTGGCGTTCGTTCCCTTGGAATTCATGTGGATTCCCTCCCAGGTGGCTGATTAGGCGCTGTCGCCTCCGCCGCGAGAAGCATGCCGCAGCCAGGGGCCGATTTTCTTCGCTTGGTAGCCTCGTGATCGCGCATTGCGCATTTCTGAAGGGGGAACGAATGTGCAGGAAGTCGGACAATCCCTCCCATTCTCATGTCGTCAGGCTGTGCGACGACGGACTGGCCCGCTATCGGGAAGCGCTTACGAAAGGTCCGATTGATGGGGAAGTCCCGGACTGCCTGGTCGAGCTGGGTCTGATGCGGCCGCTGGCCGAAAACCCGCTGATCATGGGAGTGGTGCCGCCGGACATCGCGGTGAGCGAGTTCTGCCGGCCCATCGAGCGCGCCATCCTCGTCCAGCAGCAGGCCGTCGCGGCCGTCCGGGAGGCGCTCAGCGCCGCCGAGGACGTCTACCGCGAGGAGCAGGGCACCGCCTCCGCCGACATCCGTCTGCTGCACGGCGAGGACGTGATCAGCGCCGCGCTGCAGAAGTCCGCCGACGCCTGCCGGGCGGAGCTGCTGACGGCACAGCCCGGCGGGGGACGGGCCACCGCACTGCTCAGCAAGGCGCTGCGCCGGACCCTGGAGCTGGCCGAGCGCGACATCCGGCAGCGCACGCTCTACCAGCACTCCGTGCGCACGCACGGCCCCACGCTCTCCTACATCGAGCAGGTGACCGCGGTCGGCGTGGAAGTGCGCACCCTGAACGAGCTGTTCGACCGGCTCATCATCTTCGACCGCAAGATCGCCTTCATCCCCGACCCCCGGCACGACCTGCGGACCACCGCCCTGGCCATCGAGCACCCGGCGATCGTCCACTACCTGGCGACGGTCTTCGACCACGCCTGGCGGCGCGCCGAGCCGCTGAGCATCACCCAGGAGCGGTCACGCCCTCCGCTGATGACCGACGAGACCCGGCGCGCCGTCCTGCGGCTGATGATCGAGGGCCACACGGACGCGGCGATCGCCAAGCGCCTCGGCATCAGCGCCCGCACCGTCTCCACCCACATCGGCCGCGCCGCCGAAGCCCTCAACAGCAAGAGCCGAGCCCAACTCGCCTACGCCCTGGCCGAGTCCAAACTCCTGGAAGACACCCCCACCTGACCCCACACCCCAGGCCCCACCCCCCAAGGCCCCCAACCCGCAGGGCCGCCGGCGCCGCACCCGCCCGAGACCCACGGCCCCAGAGGCCGCCGCCGGCGCCCCGCCCCCTGGGCCCGCCGACCCGCAAGCCGCCAGGACGCCCCCTCCCCAGCGCCCACAACCACAAGCCACCGCCGCCCCCCCCAAGGCCCCCGGCCCGCAAGCCGCCCGGACGCCCCACCCCCCAAGGCCCCGACCCGCAAGCCGCCGACGGCGCCGCACCCCCACAGGGGCCACCCGCACCCGACGACGATGGCCGCACGGGTGGTGCGGGTGGGAACCCGACCCCGCCGAAGGCGAAGCCGAGGCGGACCGGAGGAGACGAAGCAGAGGCGGCCCGGAGGAGACGAAGCCGAGGCGGACCGGCGATGGCGAAGCCGAGGCGGACCGGCGATGGCGAAGCCGAGCCGGAACACCCCCGCTAAACCCCCGCCGCGGCCAGCACCCGCGCCACCCCGCCCCGCCCCACCCCCGCCGGCACCCCCACCACCGCCCGCCCCGGCATCCGCGACCGCAGCTCCCGCAGCACCGGATCCAGCATCCGCGGAGCCGCCGTCACCACCGAAGTCCCCGGCCACAGCGCGAGCCCGACGGCCGCGGCGGAGAGCCCTGCGTCGTCCAGGTAGACGAGGTGGGCGTGCCCGAGCCCGGGCGAGGCGGCCCGCGCGGCCACCGCGAGACGGGTACCGGCCTCGCCGATGGAGATCAGCCGGGCGCAGGCGGCCTCCGGGTCGCCCAGCGCCAGCGAGGACAGCGCGGACTCGCCCTCCTCCCCGCCGCCCCGGCCCGCCCCGGCCCGTTCTCCCAGCACCAGGCAGTGCGGCCGCGCCGAGCGCGCCGCCTGCCGCACCACCAGCCGGGTCTCCTGCTCGCCGCAGGGCACGGCGAGCGGGACGCCCGACATCCGCCGCACCTCGTCGTACCCGTCCGGGAAGTGCTCGGCCGGCACCACCACGGTGGCGCCGGCCTCCAGGCAGTCCCGCCACGGCGGCCACGGCGCCGCCGCACGGCCCTCCGCACCCGGGGCGACCACCACGAACGGCCGGAACCCGGACGCGCCCAGACCCGTCACCATCTGGGTGAGCACCGAGCCCACGTTGGGCAGCGAGAAGAAGCGGTCCGGGTGCGCGGCGGCGAACGGATGGTCCTTTTCCCGGGGCAGCGTCTCCAGGCAGACGACCCGGCCGTCGCGCCCGGCGACCGCCGTGAGCTCGGCCCGGAAGGCGTCCCGCGCGGAGAGGCCCACAGCCACCACTTCCCCCCGTCGGCGGACCGGCGGCCGTCCAGCGGCGCGCCGTGTCCGAGTCCAACTGCTCCCTGAACGGCCCCCGGCAGCGGCGTTCCCGCCCGTACCGACGGCCTGGCCGGTCACCCGGCTCCGGCGCGCCCGGGTGGTCAGCCCCGGCCCGCGCCCTCGTCCACGCCGATCTCCAGCAGCAGGTGCTCGACGACGTCGTCGCCGTACGCCTCCTCGACCAGTTCCACGGACCGCACCACCCGCAGCGCCCGCCCGCACTCCCGGGCGATCCGGTGCAGCTCCCCGAGCACGCCCCGGCTGCTGAAGTGCAGCAGCGCGCGACCGCCCGGGGCGAGCATCAGCGGGGCCTCGGCCAGATAGCGCCGGTGCGCGCGGTAGCCGGGGTCGACGTAGGCCCGCTCGTGCATGGAGCGGTAGGCGTAGTCCTCGGGCGCCCGCACGTAGTTGGAGCTCCAGAAGACGGTGTCGAAACGTTCCTGCCGGAGTTCGGTGAACAGATCGCTCCGCACCGCCCGCACCCGGTCCGCCACTCGGTGCCGCGCGGCATTGCGCTCGGCGTTCTCCACCGCCCGCGGATTCACGTCGGCGGCCACCACCCGCGCGCACCCCGCAAGCGCCGCACTCACCGCGATGACCCCCGTTCCGCAGCCCATTTCCAGGAATGAACCACTCCATTCACCGGGGTCCGCCCGGTCGAGTCCGAGCAACCCGAGCGCGACGGCGGTCGAGGGCGAGAAGACGGGAGCAAACACTTCGTCAAGAAGGTCCCATCGCAGGCCCATGAATTCGAATTCGGAAGGCCGGTCGGCCCGCGTCAGCGACAACCGGCTGCGCTCCAGCGAGCGCACATAACTCTGCGTTCCCGACATGCTCTCGTCCCCCCGTTGGACGCTTCGCGGCGGCGGCGTCAGCCTGCACAACCGGCGCGGTGTCAGGGCTTATTGTCGGGCAGCCGGACACCCGGGCGGAATGTGCAGCGGTAACCGCCGCACACCGCGCCGACGGTGTCCCGGTCACCGCGGCACGTTCCCCGGGGAGGGGAATTCGGCCATTAACCGTTCCAACCTCATTGTTTCCAGCCATCGTTGACGCCCGTCGTGCACGCAATCTAGGTTCACGAAAGTCCGGCGGAGCCGGACACTGCAGGCGCCGCTGATCAAACAGGGGGTGAGGTCGGTGCGGCCCACGGACGACTTCGTACAGGACGAACTGCTCAGACTGCTCGAACTGCTCGCCGCCGAAGCCCCGCCCCACCGATTCCAGCCACTCCCGGCTACCGGCGCCGCCGCACCGGTGCCGGCCGAGTCCCTGGCCCTGCTCAACCGGGCCCGCACCCTGGCCCTCGACGTGCACGGCCTGCTCACCCGGCACCAGCAGCGCGAGGCCGCCCTCGCGGCCCTCGTGGACACCGCGCGGGAACTGACCCTCCCGTACGACGTGGACGCGCTGCTCCAGGTGATCGCCCGCCGGGCCCGGCTGCTGCTCAACTTCGACATGGCCTGGATCGCCCTGCGGGACCCCGCCGACGGCCGCTCCCACGTCCGCGTGTCCGACGGCCACGCCTCCACGATCACCCCGGGCTTCGTCATCCCGGCGCAGGGCGGCGTGGGCAACGCGGCCGCCGAGCGCTCCGCGCCCTACTGGACCGCCGACTACCTCACCGACGACCGGTTCCCGCACTCCGCGGCCACCGACGAGGTCGTCACCGCCGAGGGCCTGCACGGCCTCATGGCGGTGCCCCTGAAAGAGGGCAGCAGCACCTTCGGCGCGCTCTACGGCGCCAACCGCTCGGTACGCCACCTCACACCCGACGAGATCACCCTCGTCTCCTCACTGGGCGACCTCGCCTCCCTCGCCATCAAGAAGGCCCGGCTGCTCGCCCGGACCCGCTCCGAGCTCAGCGAACTGGAACTGGACGTCTCCCGCGCCCTGGACTCCTCCACCGCCGAGCGCCTGGCCGGCGGCGTCCACACCCGGCTCATCGACATGGTCCTCGGCGGCCGGGGCCTCGGCGAGGTCGCCGCGCACGCCGCGGCCGAACTGGGCGGCGCCCTGATGGTCCGCGACGCCACCGGCCGGACCCTGGCGGTCACCGCCGGCTTCCCCGACGTCGACGAGGCGGAACTGTTCCAGCGGACCCTGGACGCCCACACCGAACTCGCCCCCATCCGCTCCGCCGACGGACTGTGGCTGTGCCCGGCCACCGCCGGCCGCGAGGTGCTCGGCACCGTCGTCCTGGCCCCCGACGGCCCGGCCGCCGACTACCAGCTCCGGCTGCTGCGGGCCACCGCCCAGTCCACCGCGGTCCTGCTGCGCATCCAGGCCGGCGCCGACACCTCCGCCGACGGCGGCCGCAGCCAGCTCCTGCAGGACCTGATCGGCGACTCCCCCCGCGCGCCCGAACAACTCGCGGTGCACGCCCGGCGTCTCGGCGTCGCCCTCGACGACCCGCACGTGGTGCTGATCGCCCGGCCGGACGGCGGAGCCGGCGGACGCGCCCTGGTGTGGGCCTCCTCGTACGCGCACCGGATGTCCGGCCTGCAGACCACCGTGGACGACTGCCTGGTCCTGCTCGTCCCCGGCACCGACCCTTCGGCGGCCGGCCGGGCCGTCACCGCCGAGCTGGCCTCGGTCACCGGCCGCCGGGTGACCGTCGGCTCCGCCGGCCCCGTCGCGCACCCCGGCCCGCTGCACGGCACCTACCAGGAGGCCAGGCGGTGCCTGGAGGCGCTCACCGCGCTCGGCACCGACGGAGGCAGCGCCTCGGCGCAGGAACTGGGCTTCCTCGGACTGCTCCTCGCCGACAGCCCCGACATCCCGTCCTTCGTGCAGACCACCATCGGCCCCGTCATCGCCTACGACGACCGCCACCGCACCGACCTGGTCCACACCCTCGAGGCCTACTACGCCTCCGGCGGAAGCCCCCGCCGGGCCGCCGAGACACTGCACGTCCACCCCAACACCGTCTCCCGGCGCCTGGAACGGATCACCGAACTCCTCGAACCCGCCTGGCAGGAGCCCATGCGCGCCTTGGAGGTCCAGCTCGCCCTGCGGCTGCAGCGCACCCGGCACGCCATCCGCTCACCGCTGTCCGCCCGCTGAAACGGAAACGGCCGCGGGCCCCGGAGAAGTCTCCGGGGCCCGCGGCCGGTTCGGCGCTGGAGACCGGCGGTCAGCCGGTCATCCGAGGTCAGCCGTTGCGCTTCCAGCGCGGCTTGTCGTCGCGGCGCCCGAAGGAGCCGGAGCCACCGCCGCGGTGGTCGTCACGACGGCCGTAGGGGCGGTCGTGACCGGCGGAACGAAAGCCCGGACGGTCGTCACGGCGCTCACGGTTGAACGGACGGTCGCTGCCCCGGTGACCACCGCGGTCGTCGCGGCGGAAACCGCCCCGCTCGTCCCGGCGCTCGAAGGGACGGCCGCCGCGGTCGCGGTCGGCGGGACGACGGTCGTCACGGCGCTCGAAACCCCGGCCGCCACGGTCACCGCGGTCGTCACGACGCTCGAACGAACGACCACCACGGTCGCCGCGGTCGTCACGACGCTCGAAACCACGGTCGCGGTCCCGGTCCCGGTCGAACGGACGGCGGTCGTCACGACGCTCGAAACCCCGGCCGCCCCGGTCGTCACGACGCTCGAAACCCCGGCCGCCACGGTCACCGCGGTCGTCCCGGCGCTCGAAGCCACGGCCACCACGGTCGTCACGACGCTCGAACGAACGACCACCGCGGTCACCGCGGTCGTCACGACGCTCGAAACCACGCCCGCCGCGCTCACCGCGCTCGTACGGCGCCGAAGCCGCCGGACGGTCCTCACGCTCGGTCTCACGCTCGGCCGGCTGCTGCGCCACGGCCTCGACCACGGCCTCCGCCGCGGCCGCCTGGGCCTCGGCCACCGCGGTCTCCGGGTCCTCGCCCCGCTCCCGGGCGACCCGGGCCACCAGACGGTCGGCCTCCTCGCGCAGCTCGGCGGCCCGGCGCTGCGCGCGCTCGAGCTGCTTGGTGAGCTGGGCCAGGTCGCGCTCGGCCTGCTGGGCCGCGTTGTTCGCGGACTCGGCCTGGACCTCGGTCATCGACCGGGCGCCGGTGATCTCGGCGACCTCCGGGTCGAAGGCGCCCGCGCCCTGGATGATGTGGCGCGCGGCGTCGACGCCCGCGTCCTCCATCAGCCGGAAGATCTGGCGCCGCTGGTGCGGCAGCGACAGGGAGACGACCGTGCCGGTACGGCCCGCACGCGCCGTACGGCCCGCCCGGTGCAGGTAGTCCTTGTGGTCGCCGGCCGGGTCCACGTTCAGCACCAGGTCGATGCCGTCCACGTGGATGCCGCGCGCCGCGACGTCCGTCGCGACCAGCACGTTGACGTAGCCGTCCTTGAAGTCGGCCAGCGTCCGGGTCCGCGCGCCCTGGGTCATGCCGCCGTGCAGCGCGTCGGCCTTCGCACCGGCCTCACGGAGCTGCTCGGCGACCCGGTCCGCGCCCAGCTGGGTGCGGACGAAGATGATCGTGCGGCCCTTGCGGGAGGCGATCGCGGCCGTGACCGGCGCCTTGTCCTTGGGCTTCACGATGAGGATGTGGTGGGACATGGTCGTCACCGCACCCTGGGCCGCGTCCACCTCGTGGCTGACCGGGTCGTTCAGGTAGCGGTCGACGAGCGTCTTGATCTCGTTCTCCATGGTCGCGGAGAACAGCATCCGCTGGCCGCCCGCCGGGACCTGGTCGAGCAGCTCGGTGACCTCGGGCAGGAAGCCCAGGTCGGACATCTGGTCGGCCTCGTCGAGGACGGCGATCCGGGTGTCCTCGAGGGAGCAGGCGCCGCGGTTGATGAGGTCGCGCAGCCGGCCCGGGGTGGCGACGAGGACGTCGACGCCGCGCTCCAGGGCGTAGATCTGGTTGCCCATCGACGTACCGCCGCAGACGACCTTCATCTTCAGGCCGAGGACGTCGCCGTACGGCTGGAGGGCGTCGGCCACCTGCATGGCCAGCTCACGCGTCGGGGTCAGGATGATCGCGCGGGGCTTGTGCTTCTGCGTGCGGCCGCCGGCCAGCGTGGCCAGCGTCGGCAGACCGAACGACAGGGTCTTGCCGGAGCCGGTGCGGCCGCGGCCGAGGATGTCCTTGCCGGCCAGGGCGTCCGGGATGGTCGCGGCCTGGATCGGGAAGGGGGTGGTCACGCCGTTCTGCGCGAGCTTGCGCACGACGCCCTCGGGGAGACCGAGGTCGGCGAAGGTGATCTGGGGGGACTGAGGGGTGTCAGCGGTCTCGGGGACCTCGGTGATCTCGGTCGTCCCGTCTACGAGCTCGTCGTTGACGTTCTCGTTCTCGGGCATGACGATCTGATCAGTACTGGACACGGACATGCGAATGCGAAACCTTCCGGAGTCTCTTCGGCACGCGCCCGTCAACTCCGTGAGTCGCAAATGACCGCCTCAATGCGGTCCGCCACGGCAAGGGAGAGTACGCGCCACACGGCGCGCTCTGTGGTGGCGCCGGGCAAATGGGATCAAACGATCTACCACCATACGCACCCACCACCCCCAAAGGCAAACCCGACCCCATCACCACAGGTCAGCGGCCCTCCCGACCCCCCATCTCACACCGGCACCCCCGCCACCGGCGCCGGCTCACGCCGCACCCACTGCGCCCGCGCCTCCTCATGGGCCGACGAGGAGGGCTCCGCCGACGGCGGCGCCGACGACGGCTCCGGAGGCGTCGACGCCGGAGGCTCCGGCGGAGCCGAGGTCACCGGAGGCGACGGCTGGACCTTCGTCGGCACCGGATCCCCCGGCTGCGAACTCTTCCCGGGCCGCGCCGACGCCGACGGCTCACCACCCTCCCCGGACGGCGACGCCGAGGCCGACGCCGACTTCCCCGGCCGCGCCTTCCCCCCGTGCTCGTGCTTTCCGTCACCCCCCGGACCGCCGTACCCGGAACCGCCCCCGCCACCCCCCGGAGCACCGTCCGGCGCCTCACCCCCACGCTGCCCCGCCGAGTGCGCGGGCCGGGCCCGGCCGTCGTCGTCACCGACGCTCACACACCCCGCGGCCACGGACACCGCCAGCGCCGTGACGGCCAGACGGACGGGTACGTACAAGCGGCGCACGGCGGCCACCTCCGAAGGCGGGAAAGGAAGTCAACCTCCCCAACTCCCGCCGCCCGCAAGAGGACACGCACCGCCCCCGAACCCCCGCCCGCTCACCCGTAACCGAGCGCGTGCAGCCGGGCGTCGTCGATGCCGAAATGGTGCGCGATCTCATGCACCACCGTGACCTCCGTCTCGGCGACCACGTCCTCCCGCGACCCGCACATCCGCAGCGTCGGCCCCCGGTACACCGTGATCCGGTCCGGCAGCACCCCCGCGTACCACTCGCCCCGCTCCGTCAGCGGCGTCCCCTCGTACAGACCGAGCAGCTCCGGATCGTCGGCCGGCGGTTCGTCCTCGACGAACACCGCGACGTTGTCCATCAGCCGCATCAGCTCCGGGGGAATCCGGTCGAGCGCCTCGGCGACCAGTTCCTCGAACTCCTCGCGCGTCATCTCCAGCACACGGTCATTGTCCGGCACGAGACCGCCGCACGAGAGAGCCGGACCGCCGCATATCCACACCGGACCGTGGGCATACGGGCCCAATGGTCCGCGTCCCCGTCGCAGCCCTGAACCGCAGGCTCCACCGCAAACCCGACCGCACCCGCACCACCCCCGCCCTCCCCGACCTCGAACTCGCCGCCCGCCCCCGCCCCTGGCTCAACGCCCTCGGCCTCACCGCCGTGGTCCTCGCCGGCGCCTGGCTCGGCCTCCTCGTCGTCGGCAACGTGCGCGCCCCGGTCGGCCCGATGGACACCACCATGGCGCTGCGCCCCTCCCTCACCGGCGGCACGAAGATCAACGTCTCCCCGCTCGGCGCGCTGACCCTCGACAGCCACATCGCCCCCGTCCGCCTGGACGTCAACATCGACCAGCTCGACCCGCCCCGCGCCCAGGCCCTCGTCGACCACCCCGAACGCCTCTCAGGCCTCCAGGACGAGGTCGCCCACGACGTCGAACACGGCACCCTCGACCTGGCCCTGCGCTCCTGCGTCGCCGTCGTCACCGGCGCCACCGCCCTCGGCCTCGCCGTCTACCGCCGCCCCCGCCGCGCGATCACCGCCGGCGGCCTCGCCCTCACCCTGCTCGCGGCCTCCGGCGCCTGCGCCTACGCCACCTGGAACCCCAGGTCCGTCCTCGAACCCCGGTTCTCCGGCCTGCTCTCCTCGGCCCCGTCCGTGGTCGGCAACGCACGCAGCATCGTCACCGAGTTCGACGTCTACCAGCAGGAACTGGCCCGCCTCGTCACCAACGTGACCAAGCTCTACGACGTCACGTCCACCCTCCCCGCCTACCAGCCGGACCCCGCCACCCTGCGCGTCCTGCACGTCTCCGACATCCACCTCAACCCCGCGAGCTGGAAGATCATCGCCTCGCTCGTGAAGCAGTACAAGGTCGACGTCATCGTCGACTCCGGCGACACCATGGACCACGGCACGGCCGCCGAGAACGGCTTCCTCGACCCCATCCCCGACCTCGGCGCCCCCTACGTCTGGGTCCGCGGCAACCACGACTCGCGCGCCACCCAGCGCTACCTGGAACGCATGAAGAACGTCCACGTCCTGGACGACGGCCGCGCGCGCACCGTCGCCGGCCTGCGCTTCGCCGGGATCGGCGACCCCCAGTACACCCCCGACCGCTCGGTGGCCCCCGGCGGCGACGCGGCCGAACGCCTCGCCGGCGACCGCCTCGCCTCGGCCCTGCGCGACCAGCGGGCGGCCGGCACCCCGGTGGACGTGGCCATCGCCCACGAGCCCGTGGCGGCCCGGGAAACGGACGGCCAGGTGCCCCTCGTGCTCTGCGGCCACCTGCACCACGAGGGCACCGAGCTGCTGAAGTACGGCACCCGGCTGCGGATGGAGGGCTCGACCGGGGGCAGCGGGCTGCGCGCGGTGGAGGGCAAGTACCCCGACCCCATCCAGGCCTCGATCCTCTATGTCGACCGCGACAGCCACCGCCTGCAGGCCTGGGACGAGATCAAACTCGGCGGCCTCGGCCTGACCACGGCGGAGGTGAGCCGCCACCTCCCGGAGGACGTCCTCGCCCACCGCCGGACCGGCACCACACCGAGCCCGGGCACCGCCTCCCCGGCCACCCCGTAAACCGTTTTGGCGAACCCCGCCGCCATCCCATATGCTTCTCACGTCCCCGACGCGCTGAGAAGCGCGCAGGCGGGCCGATAGCCCTCATCGTCTAGCGGCCTAGGACGCCGCCCTTTCAAGGCGGTAGCACGGGTTCGAATCCCGTTGGGGGCACGCAATACCGTGTGCGACACTGTTGCACGCAAGAGCTTGGTCCTGTGGAGCAGTTTGGAGTGCTCGCCACCCTGTCAAGGTGGAGGCCGCGGGTTCAAATCCCGTCAGGACCGCTGAGGCTTCCCCGGAAGCCTCGTGGCTGGGTAGCTCAGTTGGTACGAGCGTCCGCCTGAAAAGCGGAAGGTCGCCGGTTCGACCCCGGCCCCAGCCACAACGAAGGCCCCGATCCCCGGATCGGGGCCTTGTTGTGTTCCGTGACCGCTTCGGTCCGGGTGCCCCGAGCCGGTGGCGGCCCGTGGGGCGGGGGCGCTACGTTCTCGCTGCTGGAGAGGGCTTGTAGGGGACGGGGGAACGATGGGCCGGGGCGAGGGGCGTGTGGTGCGGGACGTCGAGGTGGAGAAGTACCGGGCCCGGTACGGGCTGCTGGCCGTCGTGGTCAGCAATGTCGCGATCGCCGGGATCGCCGCCTTCGGGGTGTGGCGGCTGGACGGGGACAAGTCCGTGATCGTCGGTGTGCTGACCGCCGCGTTCACCGCGGTGAGCAGCATGACCACCGCCTATCTGGGGATCAAGGCCGTGTCCAACACCGCGCGGGCGATCGCCCTCGGGGACCGGCCGGGCCGGGGGGACCGGGCGGCGGCGTCCGCCGAGCCGCCCGCGTCCTAGGTCGTGTCCGCGAAGTCGCTCCTTTCGCCCGTGGGGCGGGCGTCGCGGCGTCCGGTGCGTGCTCTCGGGGTGCCGGCCGGATGCCCTCGTACTGGGTGTACTCGGGCTTTCGGCCGGTGCGGCGAGAG
>NZ_JBIANZ010000017.1:0-119286 GCF_042875075.1 Streptomyces sp. NPDC003720 | reverse complement strand
CCCTCGTACTGGGTGTACTCGGGCTTTCGGCCGGTGCGGCGAGAGTGCGTGCCGGGCGTCGTGACGCAGACGCGACTTCGCGGACACGGCCTAGGCGGCTGCGCCCGTCCGCCGCCCGGCCGGGGGCTCAGCCGTGCTGGGCCACGGCCGGCGCGCGCAGCAGGGCGCGGATCGGGTGCCACAGCTCGGTGACCGGGACACCGGCGTCCGGCGCCGTGCGCCATATCAGGCCGTCCGGGTGGTGCAGCACCGCCGTGATCTCGTCCGGGGTCGGCGGTGCGGCGTTGCCCCGCAGGTATATCGCCCGCAGGCCGAGGTTGCGGAGCCTGGTCAGGGCCCGGGCGCGGTTCTGGGCGTGCACCAGGACGCGTACCCCGGCGGAGCCGCCGGCCGGGCCGGGGCTGGGCAGGTTGAGTGCCACCACCACGGTGCCGTTCGGCAGTTTGCTGAAGCCTCCTGCGGCCATGCGGTCACATCCCCGTTCCGGTCGGTGTCAATAAGCGAGCCACAGGACGCACCTAAACACGATCGGCGGCGACCCGCCAGGGGGTCACCGCCGATACGCTTTTGACCTGCGGATATATCCGCTACTTCACCGCCGGGCCGACCTCGAGGTCGATCGTCGTGCCGCCGTGGCTCTGCTTGACGATCTTGATCTTGGTGTTGGTGTCAGTGATCTTGACACCGCCGGTCGGGTTGGACGGGTCGTAGTAGGTGCTGGTGTGGTCGTTGAAGACCCGCACGCCCTTCTGCGACTTGATCTTGAGCGCCTTGTCGGCCTTGTGCAGCGTGATGCCGTCCGTGGCGTCCAGGCCGAACGGCGAGTCGTAGGCCTGGATCCGGTTGCGCAGCAGCGTGCCGTCGGACCACTTGAGCGCCTTGTAGTGGGCGTCCACGGGCAGGATCAGACCGGTGCCCGGGTGGCCGTTGACGTTGGTGTTGTTGTCCGCCTGGGAGGTGTCCCACTTCCAGATCAGCAGGCCGTTCTGGTACGGGTAGTGCTCGACCCAGTCCGGGCGCGACGAGAAGCCGAAGTTGTACGGGCCGACCTGGAGGGTCTTGTCGTACGAGACGTACTGGCGGTTCTCGGCGAGGTAGTACTGCTTGTAGTCCTTGGTGAAGGACGCGCCGACACGGGAGAAGCCGTTGGCGGTCCAAGCGGCGTCCGCGGACTCGGCGTTGTCGGAGAAGACCGGCGTGCCGTCGGCCGTCACCGTGATCTCGTCGGCCGTGAAGCCCTTCAGGGCCACACCACCGTCGGTCTGGTAGCGGAAGCGCAGCTGGATCTTCTGGCCGGCGTAGGCGTCCAGCGGGTACGACAGCTTCTTGTAGCCGTCGACCGTGCCGGTCAGCGCCGGCTTGCCGGAGGCGTCACGCGGGATGGCCTGGCCGTCCACCGTGCCGTCGACGGCGGTCCAGTTGGCGCCGCCGTCGGTCGACACCTCGGTGTAGAGGTAGTCGTACTCGGCCTCGATGTCGTACCAGCCGTCGAGCGAGAGGGTGGCCGACTTCTTGCCCGTGAGGTCCACGGAACGGGTCAGCGTGTTCTTGAGGTCGTCGCCGCTGCCGCTCCACCACTGGGTGGCGCCCTCGGCCGGGGTGACGATCTCGGTCTTCACGGCCTTGTTCGGCAGCGAGACGACCAGCGCCTGGCGGTACTTGGTGTTGTACTCGGCGACGCCCAGCTTGTGCCAGGACTTGACGCCCGCCTTGGCGGTGTCGTAGTTCAGCCAGCCCAGCTGCAGCTTGTCCCAGGCGTTCATGTCGCCCGGCATGTCGCCGATGGACTCCTTGCCGGTGCCCAGCCAGGAACCGGAGGACATCAGCGTCCAGAAGCCGGTGGAGTTGTCTCCGCCGGCGGTGTCGTACTCGTCCGGCAGACCGAGGTCGTGGCCGTACTCGTGGGCGAAGACACCGAGGCCGCCGTTCTCCGGCTGGATGGTGTAGTCGCCGACCCAGACACCGGTGTCGCCGACCTGCGTGCCGCCCAGCTTGTTGTCGCTGGGGCCCGTGGCGCCGGCGTCGGTGCCGAAGGCGTACCAGCGGTGCGCCCAGATGGCGTCCGTGCCCTGCGCGCCGCCGCCCGCGGACTCGTCCTCACCGGCGTGCACGAGCTGGAAGTGGTCGACGTAGCCGTCGGGCTCGTTGAAGTTGCCGTCGCCGTCGTAGTCGTAGCGGTCCCACTGGTCGTACTTGGCCAGGTCCGCCTTGATGTCGGCGTCGGACTTGCCGGCCTTCTTCTGGTCGGCGACCCAGGCGTTGAGGCCGTCGCGGACGACGTTCCACACGCTGGAGCAGTTGGTCTGGCCGCAGGCGTTGTTGCCGTAACGGGCCTCGTTGTACGGGACCTTGACCCAGTCCGAGACCTCACCGTCGACCGAGTAGCGGCCCGAGGACTGCTTCTCGTAGTACTTCTTCAGCGACTCGGTCTTCGAGCCGGTGCCGAAGTAGAGGTTCTGGAAGTGCTTCTGGTTGTAGTCCTGCTGCCAGGCCGTCGAGTTGTCCTTCTTGCGGTCCGGCTTGGCGATCGTGTTGTGCAGCGGACCGGCGGTGCCCCCGTACTTGGGGTCCGTCTGGTCGCCGAACTCCACCAGGATGGTGAAGATCTTGTCGGTCTTCTCCCGGCTCAGCTCGACGTACTTGCTGTCGCCCTTCTTGCTCTTGAGCTGGACGACCTTCGAGCCGTTGCGGTCCTTGGCCTTCGCCTTGCCCGCGATGATCTGGTTCAGGGCCTCCTGACGCTGGGCGCGCTGCGTCTTGCTCAGCGGGCCGTCCAGGTCGTGGGCCTTCTGCTTCACCGGGGCCGGGTCGTGCCGGTTCACGGCTGCCGACGGGGCCTGGGTGCTCGCCTCGGCGACCGCGAAGGTCGCGTAGGTGGCGGAGGCCGTCGCGAGCGCCACGGCTATGGCGGCGGCTCTGAACGTCCAGGGTCTGCTGGTCACTTGAGTTCCTCCCCCGCGCCGCGCGCACGGACAGGGGGTTCCCATTTGATGGAGAGTTCCGTGCGCGCACGTTCAACGCGTGTATCAAGTGACGTCATTTGACTAGAGGTTTAGAAGAAAAAACAGACCTTGACTTGAGCAGGACAAGTGCACTATGCGGAGACGGGGTTCGCTTTACGAACGCCGGAGGGTGTCGTTCCGCGGGCGCGTGGACCGTCCGCTTCGCGGACCCCATGACTCCGTGCGCCCCCTGTGCACCGGTACCGTGGGTTAGGTCATGCTTACCGGGCGCGTCGCTCGGGCATGCACCGCGAAGAGAGTCGAACGGCACCCCGAATCCCCCGAGATGCTCCGAGGACACGATTGCCATGCCTCGTCCGACCGCCGCACAGCTCGCCTACGGTTCGTGCACCGTGATCCTGTCGACACTCGCCATGCTGCTGCTGTCGCAGGCGAGTTCGGGCCTCGCGATCGCCGTCATCGCCCTGGCCGCGCTCGCCCTCGGGCTGCTCGTCGCGATGACGGTGCCGCTGCCCGGGACGCGCACCGTCGCCGCGTCCGCCGAGCCCGCGCGGGAGGCCGAGCGGGTCCCGACCAGGCTCTGAACGGCGCACACGAAAGCGGCGGGTCCGTGGCGACCACGGACCCGCCGCTCCCGTAGGGGGAACCCGCGCGCCTCAGCGGGTGTCGACCTCCACCGTCTTGGCGGCCTTGTCGTGCAGGCCCTGTTTGTACGGCTTGTCGAAGTAGCTCCAGCCGCCGCAGATCACCGTCCAGAAGCAGGCGCAGCAGAAGGCGAACGGCAGCCACAGCACCAGGGCGCGGATCAGCGAGGTCTGCGTGGAGGGCGTCGCGCCGTCGTTGAGGTTGGCCACCCGCATCTTGAGCCACTTCTTGCCGAGGGTCTGCCCCGACCTGGCGATCATGATCGTGTCGTACGCGACGTAGAGGACGGCGGCCACGAGGGACTGCCAGAGGGACCGGCCGACCTCCATCCGGTTGCCGTTCACGTCGTACTGCTGCACCCCGAGGGGCCAGGTCACCAGCCAGACGACGATGCCCACGAGGATCATGTCGATGATGCGGGCGATGGTGCGCCTGCCGTTCTCCGCGAGCGGAGGCATGCCGGCCAGCGGGTCGGCGGGGCCGCCGTACGGACCGCCGCCGTAGGGGCCGCCGGCACCGTAGGGACCGCCGCCCTGGGACCCGCCGCCGTAGGGGCCGCCCCCGTACGGGCCGCCGGCACCGGGGGGTTCACCACCGCCATGGGGAGGCGGCTGCTGGCCTCCTGGGGGCGGCGGGGGCTGCCCGCCCTCGCCGGGCGGCGGCTGCCGGTCGGCGTACGGGCTGTCGTACGGCGAGCCCGCCCCCGGTTCCGACGGGGGCCGCTTCCTGAACGGGTCGTCCTCGGGGGGCTCCGCTCCGGAGCCGGGGGGCGGTTCACTGCTCATGTGCCCGAGTGGACCGCGAACGCGCCGGCTCCGCATCCGGCGGGCGGCCGTACGGGTCACGGGGCCCCGGCGGCACGGACGGCCGGCTCGTCCCCGTCAGGCCGTGTCGGTGCGCGTGAGTGCGCGTCAGGCCGCGACGAAGGTGTGGGCCGCCTTGTCGTGCCAGCACTGGCGCCAGGGCCGGTCGAACAGGCACCACAGCACCCCGAGCAGGCCGATGCCGAGCAGGCCCGCAACGCTGTAGACCAGCCAGCGGCGCAGGGCCGCACCGAACCCCGGCGGTTCGTGCCCCTCGATGTCGCGGACCTCGATCCCGCACAGCTTCTTGCCCAGCGTGCGGCCCCACTTGGCAGTGGGCAGCACCTCGTACAGGACGCCGAAGACCAGCAGGACGCCGAGGACGATGCCGAGCGCGGTGCCGGTCGTCCCGTCGATCAGCCAGACGGTGACGGTGCGGCCGGACAGCCGCGCCTCGTCGATCTTGTCCTGGATGTGGCCGACCGCCTGGGTGCCGAGCGGGACGGCGGCGGCCGCGGTGACGGCGCCGATGACCAGGTTGTCGATCAGGCGGGCGGCGAACCGCTTGCCGAGGCCGGCCGGGCGGGCCGCGGCCTGCCGGCGGGCCACCGCCTGGAACGGGTCCTCGACCGGCGGCTTCCACGGTGTGACCGGCTGCTCGTCCGCTCCCCCGGCCAGCCGGTGCACCTGCTGCGCCCAGGACGCCTGGCCGCCACCCGGCCCGGCGGTCAGCGGGGTGCCGGGACCACCGGTCTGCCGGGGCGCCGACTGCTGGGGCACGGCCTGCGCGGACGCGGCCGCCTGGGGCGCGGCCGGCCGGGGAGCGGCCTGCGGAGGCACGGACTGCTGGGGCGCGGCCTGTTGGGGGCCGGCCTGCGGGGGTACGGCGGAGGCCGGCGGAGCCTGCGGGGTCTGAGCGCCCGCCGCGCGCGCTGCGGCGGCCTTCCCGGCGCCGAAGCCGGGGCCCTCGGCCGGGCCCTGGGCGGCGAAGCCCCCGGAAGCCCGGCCGCCGGACCCCGTGGCGGCCGGGCCGAACCCAGGGGTGCCGGAGGCGCCCGGCGTGCCGCCCGCTTCGGGGCCGGAGGCCGCGGGCGCGCCGGACGGCCGGCCCCGGGCCGGGTCCTGCCCCTGTCCCCCCTGGTCCCGGACCGGGCCGAACGTCATGGTGCCGGAGTCCTGGACGGCGGCGGGACCCGGGACCGGACGGCGGAAGAGGAAGGTGCCGCTCGGGTCGGGCTCGTCCTCGGCCGGCGGGATCGACGCCGTGCCGTCGGTCCGGGCGGCGTGCCCGGCCGGCTGGGACGGCCGGTCCGCGGGGACCCTCGGATCGGCTCCCCAGGCGGACGCCTGCCGCCGGCCCGGCTCCTCGGCGGCAGGCCCCGGCGGCGGGTCCTCGTCGAAGAAGTGCGGGCCCGTCTCCTCCACCGCCGGAACCGCCGCCTGGAACCCGGGCGGCGGGTTGAGCGGTTCGCCGTCCCGCGGCGCCGGCCGGCTGGTGCCCGGCACCCAGGAGGCGCCGTTCCAGTACCGGACGTAGCCGGGGATGGACGGGTCCGGGTAGTAGCCCTCGCGGGGCCTGTCGTCACCGGGGGCCGGGGTTGGGGCGCTCATGTCCGTCGTCCCGTATCTGCTCGGGGGTGGTAAGGGGCTCCACATCTATCAGACCGGGGCATGCCGTACCGCCAGTCCCGCCGTACCCACCCCTTTCCGGGCTACGCCGTCCACGGATCCCGCACCCGGCCGGAGAAACTTCCCCGGACCCGCGTAATGATCGTGCCCCTGCCCCCTCTCCCCCGGTGCGGGCCCGTGCCGAGCGGCCCCGGAAGAGAGGAAACACAGGTCATGCAGCAGACCGTGGTGGAACGGGAGCTGGAGATCCAGCTCGTCCTGTCGCCCGAGCGGAGCGTCCCGGTGCCGGCCCGGCTGGGCTACCGGTCCGACGACCCCTACGCCGTGCACCTCACCTTCCACACCACTTCCGAGCAACCCGTCGAGTGGACGTTCGCCCGGGAGCTTCTGGTGGACGGGGTGTTCCGGCCGTGCGGACACGGGGACGTCCGGGTGTGGCCGACGAAGGCCGAGGGCCGCGGCGTCGTCCTGATCGCGCTGAGCTCACCGGACGGCGACGCCCTGCTGGAGCTGCCGGCCACGCCGGTGTCCGCCTGGCTGGAGCGGACGCTGCGGGCGGTGCCGCCGGGAACCGAGGACGGGCGGCTCGGCATCGACGACGCGCTCGACGAGCTGCTCGCCCGGTGAGGCCCGGCGGCGGCTCAGAAGAGCTTGCCCGGGTTGAGGATGCCGAGCGGGTCGAAGACGCCCTTCACCGCGCGCTGCATCTCCACGCCGACCGGCCCGATCTCCCGCGCCAGCCACTCCTTCTTGAGCACGCCCACGCCGTGCTCGCCGGTGATGGTGCCGCCGAGTTCCAGGCCGAGCGCCATGATCTCGTCGAAGGACTCGCGGGCCCGCCGGGACTCGTCGACGTCCTGGGCGTCGAAGCAGACGGTGGGGTGGGTGTTGCCGTCGCCGGCGTGCGCGCAGACGCCGATGGTGAGGCCGTACTTCGCGGCGATCCGCTCGACGCCCTCCAGCATCGCGCCCAGCTGCGAGCGGGGCACGCACACGTCGTCGATCATCGTCGTGCCCTTGACCGCCTCCAGCGCGGTCAGCGAGAGCCGCCGGGCCTGGAGCAGGAGTTCGGACTCGGCGGCGTCGTCGGCGGGGACCACCTGGGTGGCGCCGGCCGCCTCGCACAGCGCGCCGAGGGCGGCGAGGTCGGCGGCGGGGTCCGGGGTGTCGAACGCGGCCAGCAGCAGCGCCTCGGTGGTCTCCGGCAGACCCATGTGGGCGAGGTCGTTGACCGCCTTGACGGTCGTACGGTCCATCAGTTCGAGGAGGGACGGCACGTGGCCGCCCTCCATGATCCGGCAGACGGCGTCGCAGGCGGCGGCCGACGAGGCGAACTCGGCGGCCAGCACGAGCTGCTGGGGCGGCTTCGGCTTCAGTGCCAGCACGGCCCGTACGACGATGCCGAGGGACCCCTCGGAGCCGACGAAGAGGCGGGTCAGGTCGTAGCCCGCCACGCCCTTGGCGGTGCGCCGGCCGGTGGACATCAGCCGGCCGTCGGCGAGGACGACGTCCAGGCCGAGCACGTACTCGGCCGTCACCCCGTACTTCACGCAGCACAGGCCGCCGGACGCCGTGCCGATGTTGCCCCCGATGGTGCACGTCTCCCAGCTCGAGGGATCGGGCGGGTAGTACAGGCCGTGCTTCTCCACCTCGCGGGAGAGCGCCGCGTTGACGACGCCCGGTTCGACGACGGCGATCCGGTCGACCGGGCTGACCTCCAGGATGCGGTCCATCCGGGTCAGCGACAGCACGATGGAGCCGTCGACGGCGTTGGCCCCGCCGGACAGGCCCGTGCGGGCGCCCTGCGGGACCACGGGGACGCGCAGCTCGGTCGCGGTGCGCATGACGTGCTGCACCTCTTCGACGGTGCGCGGCAGCACGACCGCGGCCGGGGCGCCGGAGGGGCAGAAGCTCGCCATGTCGTTGGCGTAGGAGGCCGTGACGTCGGGATCGGTCAGCACGGCCTCGGGCGGCAGGCCGGCCAGCAGCCGGTCGGTGAGGTTGCTCGTCACTTCGTCGCGGGGCGCTTCGATACGGCTCACGATCACAGCGTGACACTCGGGGGCCATCGGTGTGAACCCCGTCCGTGCCGTCCTTGGGCCACCCGGATGTGCCCGGTGCGCTGCCGCACAGTGAGCGGTATGGAGATCCGACCGTACGGCAGCTCCGCCCCCGGAACGTCCCTGGTGGCCGAGCCGCCCCCGCCGCGCCGCACCCGGCGTCTGCTGCGGCGCCTGCTGGTCACGGTGCTGGCGGGCTCGGCCGCCGCGGGCGCGGCGCTGATGCTGCTGCCGCCGGAGCCGGCCCGGCACCGGGCGGCACCGCCCGCCCCGGGCCCGCGGGCCCAGTCGCCGGCGCTGACGGCCGCCGCGGTCACCTCCGGGGTCCCGGCCGCGCTGCCGGACCTGTCGGCGCTCATCGGGGTGCAGGAGGGCGCGGTGCGGGCCCGGCCTCAGGACGCGCGGGCCTGGGCGGTGCTGGGGGCCGCGTATGTGCAGCGGGGGCGGAGCGCGGCCGACGCGGCGGACTTCCCGAAGGCCGAGCGGGCGCTGCGGACTTCGCTGGAGCTGGCCGGCACCGGCCCGGCCCGGCGGGCGGAGGCGCTGGGCGGCCTGGCCGCGCTGGCGAACGCGCGACGGGACTTCCCGGCGGCGAAGCGGTACGGCGAGCAGGCGCTGAAGCTGACCCCGAAGCGCTGGTCGGCGTATCCGCCGCTGATCGACGCCTACACCGGGCTCGGCGACTACAAGGCGGCCCGGGGTGCGCTGGACAAGCTGCTGGGGCTGCGCACCGGGGCGTCCGACCGGCCGGCGGTGATGGCACGGGCCTCGGCCGTCTACCGGGACCGGGGCTGGCGCGAGGACTCCGTGGCCCAGCTCACCGACGCGGCGGCGGCCGCCCGCACCCCCGCGGAGCAGGCCGTGTATCTGACCGGGGTGGGGCAGCTCGCCTGGGAGCGGGGCGACCGGGAGGACGCGCTGCGGCATTTCGAGGCGGCCGTGCGGCTGGACCCCGGCCGGCGGGCGGCGCTGGCCGGGAAGGGCCGGGCGCTGGCCGCGCTGGGCCGGACCGACGAGGCGGTGGCCGCCTACCGGGCGGCCCTGGACCGGCAGCCGGACGCGGCGGACGCGCTGGAACTGGGCGAGCTGTACGAGTCGCTGGGCCGGTACGAGGACGCCGAGGGGAGTTACGCCCTGCTGCGCCGGCGGGTCGAGCGGTCGGTGGCGGGCGGGGTCGACGAGGAGCTGCTGATCGGGCGGTTCGAGGCGGACCACGGCGACGCCGAGGACGCGGTGGAGCGGCTGCGGGAGGAGTGGCGGCGCCAGCCCGGGATCGAGGTGGCCGACGCGCTCGGCTGGGCGCTGCACCGGGCGGGCGAGGACACCGAGGCGCTGACCTACGCCACGGTCGCGACGGACAAGGCGAAGGGCGGCGGGGTGATCAGTGCCCCGTACGCGTACCACCGGGGCGTGATCGAGCGCGAGCTGCAGCTCGACGGGCCGGCCCGGCGGCACCTGGAGGAGGCGCTGCGGATCAACCCGTACTTCTCGCCGCTCGGGGCCGCGGCGGCGCGGAATGCCCTGCGGGGGCTCGGGGAGGTTCCCGACGAGCCCCCGCCGGACGACATGTCCTGAGCGGCGCCGCTACAGGTTGCCCCGCTTCTCCTGCTCGCGCTCGATGGCCTCGAACAGGGCCTTGAAGTTGCCCTTGCCGAAGCCCATCGAGCCGTGCCGCTCGATCAGCTCGAAGAACACGGTCGGCTTGTCCTGGACCGGCTTGGTGAAGATCTGCAGCAGGTAGCCGTCCTCGTCGCGGTCGGCGAGGATCTTCAGCTCGCGCAGGGTGTCCACGGGCACGCGGGTGTCGCCGACCCACTCGCCGAGGGTGTCGTAGTAGGAGTCCGGGGTGTCGAGGAACTGGACGCCGGCCGCGCGCATGGTCCGCACGGTCTGGACGATGTCGTTGGTGTTCAGCGCGATGTGCTGGACACCGGCGCCGCCGTAGAACTCCAGGTACTCGTCGATCTGGGACTTCTTCTTGGCGACCGCGGGCTCGTTGATCGGGAACTTCACCTTGAGGGTGCCGTCCGCGACGACCTTCGACATCAGCGCGCTGTACTCGGTGGCGATGTCGTCGCCCACGAACTCCTTCATGTTCGTGAAGCCCATGACCTTGTTGTAGAACTCGACCCACTCGTTCATCCGGCCGAGTTCGACGTTGCCGACGCAGTGGTCGACGGCCTGGAAGGTGCGCTGGGCGGGCTGCTGGACGATCGGCTCGGCCGCCACGTAACCGGGCAGGTACGGGCCGTCGTAGCCGGTGCGCTCGACCAGCGTGTGGCGGGTCTCGCCGTAGGTGGCGATGGCGGCGAGGACGACGGTGCCGTGCTCGTCCTTCACCTCGTACGGCTCGGTGACCGAGCGGGCGCCGTGCTCGACGGCGTAGGCGTGTGCGGCGCGCGCGTCCGGGACCTCGATGGCCAGGTCGACGACGCCGTCGCCGTGGTCGGCCACGTGCTGGGCGAGGAAGCGGCCCCAGTCGCTGCTCGGCTTGATCACCGAGGTGAGGACGAACCGTGCCGAGCCGTTCTCCAGCACGTAGCTCGCGGTCTCGCGGCTGCCGTTCTCCGGTCCGGAGTAGGCGACCAGCTTCATGCCGAAGGCGCTGGAGTAGTAGTGCGCGGCCTGCTTGGCGTTGCCCACGGCGAAGACGACCGCGTCCATTCCCTTGACCGGGAAGGGGTCGGCCTGCCGTGCGGTGTCGGGAGTGAGGTCTGTGGTCTGCGTCATAGCGGAAGGGTGGACCGGGTCTGCAAGGTGCGCAATAGTTCGCGTATTCACTGGGCATTGTGTTCAGCGCAATGGCCGTGCGGCCGGGCTTTCTGTACAGGATGACCATCCCCGGGAGGTGCTGTGGCGATCGATCGCCTGGACGGCCGGATCATCGTGCTGCTGGCGCGGGAGCCGCGGATCGGCGTGCTGGAGATGTCCCGCCGGCTCGGGGTCGCCCGGGGGACGGTGCAGGCGCGTCTGGACCGTCTTCAGTCGAACGGAGTCATCCGGGGCTTCGGGCCCCAGGTGGATCCGGCGGCCCTCGGCTACCCGGTCACCGCGTTCGCCACACTGCAGATCCGGCAGGGCCAAGGGGCCGACGTCCGGGCGCACTTGGCGACCGTGCCGGAGGTGCTGGAGCTGCTGACCACCACCGGCAGCGGGGACATGCTGTGCCGGCTGGTGGCCCGGTCCAACGCCGATCTCCAGCGGGTGATCGACCGGGTCGTCGGTTTTGATGGCATCGTCCGGGCCTCCACGGCGATCGTCATGGAGAACCCCGTTCCGCTGCGGATCATCCCGCTGGTGGAGCAGGCCGCCGACGGCGAGTGAGCCGGGGGCGGGCGAGCGCGGCTCGGACGGCCGGGAAGGGTCCGACGAACCGGGGTGAGGCGCGTGAGCTTCTGGGAGTACCTGGGCAGCCGGCACCAGCAACTGCTCGCGGACGGCTACCAGCACGCCAGCGCGGTCTTCCAGTGCATGGTCGTGGCGACCGTCCTGGGCGTGCTGATCGGGGTCGCCACCTACCACTCCGAGTGGGCGGGCAACCTGGCGACCACCACCACGGCGACCTTCCTGACCATCCCCTCGCTCGCGATGATCGGCCTGCTCATCCCGATCGTGGGCCTCGGGGTGGCGCCCACCGTGATCGCGCTGACCCTGTACGGGCTGCTGCCGATCGTGCGGAACTGCATCGTGGGCCTGCGCGGGGTCGATCCGGCGCTGGTCGACGCGGCCCGCGGGATCGGCATGTCGCGGGCGGCGCGCCTGCTGCGCGTCGAGCTGCCGCTGGCCTGGCCGCCCATCCTGACCGGCATCCGGGTCGCCACCCAGATGCTGATGGGCATCGCGGCCATCGCCGCCTACGCCTCCGGCCCCGGCCTGGGAAACGAGATCTTCCGCGGGCTGGCCTCGCTGGGCAGCAAGAACGCCCTGAACCAGGTGCTCGCCGGCACGATCGGCATCGTCATCCTCGCCCTGCTGTTCGACGCCGCGTACGTGCTGCTCGGCCGGCTGACCATCCCCAGGGGGATCCGTGGCTGAGACGGCCTCCACACACGGCGCCACGATCGAGCTGGAGAACCTGACCAAGGTCTACCCGGGCAGTCCGCAGCCGGCCGTGGACAACGTCACCATGGAGATCAGGGCCGGCGAGACGGTGATCTTCGTCGGGCCGTCGGGCTGCGGCAAGTCCACGACGCTGAAGATGATCAACCGGCTGATCGAGCCGACCGGCGGGCGCATCCGCATCGACGGCGAGGACGTCACCCGCATCGACCCGGTGCGGCTGCGCCGCAAGGTCGGCTACGCCATCCAGTCCTCGGGCCTGTTCCCGCACATGACGGTCGCGCAGAACATCGCCCTGGTGCCGAAGATGGCCGGCTGGCCGAAGGGGCGCGTGCGCGAGCGGGTCGAGGAGATGCTGGACCTCGTCGGGCTGGACCCGGGCGAGTTCCGCGACCGCTATCCGCGCCAGCTCTCCGGCGGCCAGCAGCAGCGCGTCGGCGTGGCCCGGGCCCTGGCCGCCGATCCCCCGGTGCTGCTGATGGACGAGCCGTTCGGCGCGGTCGACCCGATCACCCGCGACCACCTCCAGGACGAGCTGATCCGGCTCCAGCGCGAGCTGCACAAGACGATCGTCTTCGTCACCCACGACTTCGACGAGGCGATCAAGCTGGGCGACCGGATCGCCGTGCTGCGCGAGCGCTCGCACATCGCCCAGTTCGACACCCCGGAGGCCATCCTGACCAACCCGGCCGACGACTTCGTCTCCGGTTTCGTCGGCGCGGGCGCGGCCCTGAAGCGGCTCAACCTGACCCGGGTCCGGGACGTGGAGATGCGGGACTACCCGACGGTGACCGTGGACACCCCGCTGCAGCAGATCTTCGGGCTGCTGCGCGGCAGCGGCACCAACGAGATCCTGCTGCTCGACAAGCGGCGCCGCCCCTACAAGTGGCTGCGGCGCGGCGACCTGATGCGGGCCCGCGGCTCGCTGGCCCGCGCGGGCACGCTGGTGCACGACACGGTGACCCGGGACGCGACCCTGCGGGACGCGCTGGAGGCGGTGCTCACGGACAACGCCGGACGGGTGGCCGTGACCGGGCGGCGCGGGGAGTACATCGGCGTGGTGGACATGGAGACGCTGATGAACTCCGTGCACGAACTGCTGGAGGCCGACCGGCTCGAGGCCATGGAGGCGCAGGCGGACCTGGAGGAGGCCCGCAGCCAGCAGACCCATCTGGAGCAGGAGGGACACGGAGGGGAGCCGAAGGCGTGAGCACCGAGCAGCGGCCCGGGGGCGGGCACGAGGCCGAGGAGCCGCCTTTCCCCGAGGTGGCGGAGCAGGAGGCCCCGCCGCCCCGGCGGCCGCCCGCGCGCCGGCTGACCTGGCAGCGGCTGACCGTCCTGCCCTCGTTCCTCGTCCTGCTGCTGCTGGCGACCTGGCTGTGGTTCCAGCAGGCGGACCTGGACACGATCTCGCGCAACGCCCTCTCGGGCGGCCAGGTCTCCAAGGCGCTGTGGCAGCACGTGCAGCTGACGGTGATCTCGACGTTCTTCGTCCTGATCATCGCGATCCCGCTGGGCATCCTGCTCACCCGCGGGGCGATGCGGAAGGCGACCCCGCTGGCGATGACGATCGCCAACATGGGGCAGGCGACCCCGGCGATCGGCCTGCTCGCGCTGCTGGTGATCGTGCTGGGGACGGGCACGAAGGCGGCTCTGATCGGCATCATCGTCTACGCCGTGCTGCCCGTGCTGGCCAACACCATCGCCGGTCTGAAGGCCAACGATCCGACCCTGCTGGAGGCCGCCCGCGGCATCGGGATGTCGCCGCTCGGCGTCCTCACCCGCGTCGAACTGCCCCTCGCCGTCCCGCTGATCCTCGCCGGTGTCCGCACGGCGCTGGTCCTCAACGTCGGCACGGCGACCCTGGCGACCTTCGGCGGGGGCGGCGGCCTCGGGGTGCTGATCACCACCGGCATCACCACCCAGCGCATGCCGGTGCTGGTGCTCGGCGCCCTCCTCACCATCGCCCTCGCCCTGCTGGTCGACTGGCTGGCGCTGCTGGCGGAGGTCATGCTCCGGCCGCGCGGTCTGGAGGCGGGGACATGAGGCGCCGGGCGCCGCTGCTGCTGGCCGCGCTGCTCGTCGTGCCGTCGGGCTGCGGTCTGACCAGCGGCTCCCCGATGGTCGACGACGTCCGGCCGGGTTCCATCGGGGCCGGCGAGCCGCTGAAGGGCGCCCATCTCACCGTCACCAGCAAGGAGTTCACCGAGCAGCTCATCCTCGGCGCGATCATGGGGATCGCCTTCCAGGCCGCCGGCGCGGACGTCCTGGACCGGACCGGCATCCAGGGCTCCATCGGGTCGCGGGAGGCGGTCAAGAACGGGGACGCGGACGCGCAGTACGAGTACACGGGCACCGGCTGGATCACCTACCTGGGCAACAGCAGGCCCATCCCCGACCCGCGCAAGCAGTGGCAGGCGGTGCGGGACGCGGACCTGAGGAACGGGCTGACCTGGCTGGAGCCGTCGAAGCTCGACAACACCTACGCGCTCGCCATGAACCAGGCCAATTTCAAGAAGTACGGCACGCGGACGCTGTCCGAGGTGGCCGCGCTGTCCGAGCGGGACCCGGGGGCCGTCACGCTGTGCGTGGAGTCGGAGTTCGCCAACCGGGCGGACGGGCTGCCCGGCATGGAGAAGGCGTACGGGATGAGCGTGCCGGCGAAGAACGTCACGCAGATGGACACCGGGATCATCTACACGCAGGTGGAGAAGGGTGCCTGCACCTACGGGGAGGTGTTCACCACCGACGGGCGCATCAAGTCGATGAACCTGGTGGTGATGGCGGACGACAAGAAGTTCTTCCCCAACTACAACGCGACGCCGGTGGTCAACAGCCGGGTGCTGAAGGAGTGGCCGGCCATCGCGAAGGTCATCGAACCGGTCAACGCCCGGCTGGACAACTCGGTGGCGCAGACCCTGAACGCCCGGGTCGACGTCGACGGGCAGGATCCGCACCAGGTGGCACTGGACTGGATGAAGGCGGAGGGCTTCGTGAAGTAGCCGCTCCCCCGGTCCGGCCGCCGCCGGACACGGCCTGGGCCGTGTCCGCAAAGTCGCGTCTGCGTCACGACGCCCGGCACGCCCTAGCAGCTCGGGACCTTCCCCTTGCCCTTCTCCAGCGCCACCAGGAAGTCCACCGCGCCCTGGAGCGTGGTCACCGGGACCAGCCGCAGGCCCTTCGGCAGTTCGGACTTCGCGTCGGCGCACTCCGCCTTCGGCACCAGGAACACGGTGGCCCCGTCCCGCCGGGCGGCCTGGGTCTTCAGGGCCACCCCGCCCACCGCGCCGACCTTGCCGGACGCGTCGATCGTGCCGGTGCCGGCGACGGTGCGGCCGCCCGTGAGGTCACCGCCGCGGCCGTCGCCCTCCAGCGTGTCGATGATCCCGAGGGTGAACAGCAGCCCCGCGCTGGGCCCGCCCACGTCGGCGAGCTTCAGCCGCACCTTGACCTTGTCGGGGCTCAGCCCCAGGTACTTCAGCGCCGCCTGGGTCGCCGCGTCCTGGGACTGCCGCATCTGCTTGGCGTTGTACTTCTCGATCTCCTTGACGCTGTTCCCGCTCGGGTAGACCGCGTCCCGGGGCATCACCGCCCGGTCCGTGCGGAACCAGTTGCCGAGCACGTCCGCGAGCGACACCCGGGTGTCCGGGCCGGTCGCCTCGATGGTCGTCATCCGCAGCTGGCCGCTCGTGTCCCGGGCCGGCGCGCCCGAGACGGTGATCACCTGGGTGCTCCGGTTCTTGCCGAGTACGTCCGCCGTCATCCCGGGCTGCGCCACCGAGAACGGCAGCGGCGCGAACACCGCCGTGGCGAGCAGGGCCACGACGGGCAGGGCGCAGACGGCGACGGCCTGGGTACGCGTGAGACGTGAGAGCACGCAATCAATCTACGTGACCCCTCGGTGGCGGCCCACCACAGCTCAGCGCAGCGCCTCGGCGACCTCGCGGGCCGCGTCCATCACCCGCGGCCCGACCCGCTCCGGCACCGAGTCCGCCAGCATGACCACGCCCACACTGCCCTCGACCCCCGTCACCCCGACGAGGGGCGCCGCGGCCCCGCAGGCGCCGGCCTCCAGCTCGCCGTGGGTCAGGGTGTACCCGGGGTCGGCCGGCGGCGACTGCCGGGCGGAGAGGATGGCCCGGCCCGCGGCCCCCCGGTCCAGCGGATGACGGAAACCGGCCCGGTAGGCCACGTGGTAGTCCGTCCAGGTCGGCTCGACCACCGCGACGGCGAGCGCCTCGGTGCCGTCGACCAGGGTCAGATGCGCCGTCGCCCCGATGTCCTCGGCGAGCGACCGCAGCGCGGGCAGCGCCGCCTCCCGTACCAGCGGATGCACCTGCCGGCCGAGCCGCAGCACCCCGAGCCCGACCCTGGCGCGGCCGCCCAGATCACGCCGTACCAGCGCGTGCTGCTCCAGCGTGGCGAGCAACCGGTACACCACGGTCCGGTTGACGCCCAGTTTGTTGGAAAGCTCGGTGACGGTCAGCCCGTGGTCGGTGTCGGCCAGCAGCTTGAGGACACGCAGTCCCCGGTCGAGCGTCTGGGAGGTCTCCGCGGTCACGACGCCCACTCCTTCGGCGGTGAGGTCGGCGGACCCCGGAGCGACGGATGCGACACCGAGTCCCGACGGCGACGCGCTTCAGAGGCCGCCGATCGGCAAGGCGCCCGGCGGCTCCGGGCCATGTCGCTTCACGGCTGCGCTCCGCGGCGGCGCTGCCACGGGGCGTGTGCGTAGCCGGACAGTAGCGAAGCCGGTTCGCTGAGCGGAAGCCTCCGTCCAGAATCCGGTCATGGCCGGATCCGGACTGCCTGCATTCGTCCCCATACGCCCATGCCCCAGGCTTTTACGGCACGCCCGTACCCCAGGTTTTACCGCATGCGCGTGGCCCATTCCTGCACCTTGGCGATCCGCTGGCGCAGCTGCCCCGCCGTCGCCTCGGCGCTGGCCGGCCCGCCGCAGACCCGGCGCAGCTCGGTGTGGATGACGCCGTGCGGCTTGCCGCTCTGGTGGACGTAGGCGCCGACCAGGGTGTTGAGCCGCTTGCGCAGCTCCATCATCTCCTTGTGGCTGACCACCGGCCGGCGCTCGGCGGGCAGTTCCAGCAGGTCGGCCTCGGTGTCCGGCTTCTTGCGGCTGTGCGCGATCTGCCGGGCCTGCCGCTTCTGCAGCAGCATCTGCACCTGGTCGGGTTCGAGGAGGCCCGGGATGCCGAGGTAGTCCTGCTCCTCCTCGCTGCCCGGGTGGGCCTGCATGCCGAACTCGGCGCCGTCGTAGAGGACCCGGTCGAAGACGGCCTCGGACTCCAGCGCCTCGAAGGAGAACTGCTCCTGCTCGCCGGTGTCCTCGTCCTGCTCCTTGTTCGCCTCCTCCATCTCCTTCTCGGATTCGGCGTACGGGTCCTCCTCGCCCTCCTTCTTGGGCTTGTCGAGGGCGTGGTCGCGCTCCTTCTCCATCTCGTTGGCGAAGGTCAGCAGGTCCGGGACGGTCGGCAGGAACACGGACGCGGTCTCGCCGCGCCGCCGGGACCGCACGAAACGGCCGACGGCCTGCGCGAAGAACAGCGGGGTCGAGATGGTCGTCGCGTAGACCCCGACCGCGAGCCGGGGCACGTCGACGCCCTCGGACACCATGCGCACCGCGACCATCCAGCGGTCGTCGCTGCCGCTGAAGTCGTCGATCCGCTTCGAGGCGCCGGCGTCGTCGGACAGCACGAGGGTCGCCTTCGTGCCGGTGATCTCCCGGATGAGCTTGGCGTAGGCGCGGGCGGAGTCCTGGTCGGAGGCGATGACCAGGGCGCCGGCGTCCGGGATGCCCTTCCTGACCTCGGTCAGCCGCTGGTCGGCGGCGCGCAGCACGCTGGGCATCCACTCGCCGCGCGGATCGAGGGCGGTGCGCCAGGCCTGGCTGACCGCGTCCTTGGTCATCGGCTCGCCGAGCCGGGCGGCGATCTCGTCGCCGGCCTTGGTGCGCCAGCGCATGTTGCCGCTGTAGGAGAGGAAGATGACGGGCCGGACGACGTGGTCGGCGAGGGCGTTGCCGTAGCCGTAGGTGTAGTCGGCGGCGGAGCGGCGGATCCCGTCCTGGCCCTCCTCGTACACGACGAAGGGGATCGGGTTGGTGTCCGAGCGGAACGGCGTACCGGTCAGCGCGAGCCGCCGGGTCGCGGGCTCGAAGGCCTCCAGGCACGCCTCGCCCCAGGACTTTGAGTCGCCGGCGTGGTGGATCTCGTCGAGGATCACCAGGGTCTTGCGCTGCTCGACGCGGTTGCGGTGCAGCATGGGGCGGACGCCGACGCCCGCGTAGGTGACGGCGACGCCGTCGTAGTCCTTGCCGAGCGGGCCCGCGCTGTACTCGGGGTCGAGCTTGATCCCGATCCGGGCCGCGGCCTCCGCCCACTGCTTCTTCAGGTGCTCGGTCGGCGCGACCACGGTCACCTGCTGCACGACGTGGTGGTGCAGCAGCCAGGAGGCGAGGGTCAGCGCGAAGGTCGTCTTGCCGGCGCCGGGCGTGGCGACCGCGAGGAAGTCACGCGGCTGCTCCTGGATGTACTTCTCCATCGCCCCCTGCTGCCAGGCACGCAGCTTGCTGGCGGTGCCCCAGGGGGCCCGGCCGGGGAAGGCCGGTGAGAGGTGGTGGGAGGGTGCGGAGGAAGCAGTCATGGGTGCGGGCCCGGAGGGCCCTCCGTTGAGGGTGGCGGCGGGTGACGGGCGGGCGGTAGTCACGGTCTCCGTGGATCAGGGGGTAGGGCGGCTCGGCTACGTATGACAACCGGGCCACCCTACCGGCGCACCGGCGGCGCCGACGCGCCGACGGGGCCGGGCCGCCCCCGGGTGGGACTCACGTCACAGTCGGCGCGGACGGCCGCCCCTTCGTCGTGCCGGTACCGGCGATGCGGCGCGACGGTACCGGCGAGGCGGCACTCCCGGGTTCACGCCTCGTGGAGCCGCCGCGTCACCCACACCCCGGCCAGCGCGACCGCCGCCATCGGCAGGAAGACGGCGGCGAAGGCGGCGGGGTGGGAGCCGCCGGCCGCCGTGGCGGACGTGGCCGCCGCGCTGCCGCCGCCCAGGGCCGCGAAGGCCGCGCCGGCCGCCGCGAGGAGGACGACGTTGGACAGGGCGTCGGAGATCTGGAGCGCGGCGGAGTTGGCGCCGGCCTCCCTGGGCGCGGAGAGCTTGAGCAGCAGCACGCTGGTGGAGGAGACCACCAGTCCCATGCCGAAGCAGCCGAAGGCCCAGGCGACGGCGACGGTCCAGACGGGCACGGAGTGCAGCAGCACGCTCGGCGCGGCGACGATCGCGGCGGCGACCAGCACCATGCCCGCCGTCATCAGCCGCTCCCGGTGCGCCTCCATGCGCGGCCGTGACTGCACCCACGAACCCAGCGCCCAGGTGAGACCTCCGGCCGCGAGCGAGAACCCGGCCAGCGTCGGTGACAGTCCCCGCTGGGTGACCAGCATCAGCGGGACGAAGGACTCGGCGGCGATGAAGGACCCGGCGGCCACCCCGCGCAGCAGCACCACGGAGGGCAGACCGCGCGCGGCGCGGTAGGTGCCGCGCGGCAGCAGTCCGAGGACGGCGGGCAGGAGCAGAGCAGCGCCGGCGAGGCCGGGGACGAGCGAGAGCCAGCGCAGGTCCTGGGCGGCGTACTGCAGGAGGCCAGCGCCGAGGGAGATGGCCAGGGCCAGGCGGATGCGGCGCCGGTCGAAGGAGGCGGCGCCTTCGGCGTCGTCCACGGGGCCGGCCGCCCGGCGGCGTATCTGCGGCAGCGCGAGCGCGAGCGGGAAGACGACCAGGACGGGGATGCCGAGGAAGACCCAGCGCCAGCCGAGGTGCTCGGTCACGGCGCCGGAGGCGAGCGGGCCGACGATGGAGGGCACGACCCACCCGGCGGCGAAGGCCGCCATGATCGCGGGCCGCAGCCGCTCGGGGTAGGCGCGCCCGACGACGACGTACAGCGCCACGATGACCAGACCGCCGCCGAGGCCCTGCACGGCCCGGCCCAGGATGAAGACCCACATGGCCCCGGCGGTCCCGGCGACGACGAGCCCGGCGGCGAAGGCGGCGATCCCCGAGGTCAGCGCGCCGAGCGGACCGCGCCGGTCGGACCACTGACCGGCGAACACCATCCCGAACAGGCTGGTCGTGAAGTACCCGGAGAACGCGAACGCGTACAGCGCCAGCCCGTCCAGCTCGCGCGCCGCCACGGGCATCGCGGTGCCGACGGCGGTCGCCTCGAAGGCGATCAGCAGCACGACGGAGACGATTCCGACGCTGAGCGCCCGGTGTTCCCGGCTCAGCACACCACCGCCGTCCTGGTCGACGGCATCACTCACCACAACGGTGTCACGGGACTCGAGGGCACTCATGGTCGACAGAGTAAGGTCCACAGACCGGTTTGACCCCTGTCGGTGGTCCCGCCCTCGCTCCGACCTTGGTCGTAGACCCCGGTCCCGCACTTCGTGAACGGCGTGTGGCAGTCCCGTTGCACGGCCGCGGTTTCCCTTGAGCGGGCCGCCGGCCCCGCCCTACGTTCTTCTCAGCAACACACGACCGTGTGCCCGAGTGGTTCAGGGAGTCGCCTGCAAAGCGACTTACGCGGGTTCGATTCCCGCCACGGTCTCCAGCTACAGCACCCCGCCCGTCTCGTCCTGGAACTGCTGGGTCCAGTAGTGCCAGGCGGTGTCCGGGAGGGTGGCCGTGGGGTCCACCGCGGTGAGGGTGTGGATCATGGTGGCGGCCAGCTGGTCGTAGGCCTCGGTGCTCAGCTCGTTCGACAGGTGTTCGTCGATGGTGCGCTCGTGGTGCAGGAGCCAGAGGGTGAAGGCCAGGGTGGACACGTCGGTGTTCAGGGGGTGGAGCGTCGCCTCGGGCTCGCTGAAGGTGAGCACCGCGCCCGTTCTGCCGTCGACCACCAGGCTGTTGTCCTCGACGAGGTGGCCGAGGCGGATCAGGTGGCCGGCGTGGGCGGGGAGGGCGTCCAGGGGGTAGTCGTCGCAGCGCTCCGCGGTGAAGTACTCGGTGAGCGTCGGCAGCGGGACGTCGGTGTCGGCGTGGAAGACGACCGCCTCCTCCGGCAGGCCCGTCTCGCGCAGGAAGCGGCGGGTCGGCTCGTGGGTGAGCGTGGCGGGGAAGTCGACCTCCTCGAACCGGGCCACCCGGCCCTGGCCGAACTCCTGCTCCAGCAGGCGGGCCGGGACGTCCAGGGTGAGTCCGGACGTGACGCCCGGTCCGGCGACGAGGGCCAGCGGGCGGATCAGGGCCGCGGCCTTCCAGTAGGGCGGGATCCGGCCGTCCGTGCCCTCCGCGAAGAGAGCGAGCAGGCGGCGCGACGCCTCGGTCACCGTCCTCGGGCCGTACTTGCCCGCCAGGGACGCGAACCGGCCGCGCAGGCCCGCCAGTTCCTCCGTGACCGCGGCGAAGCGCAGCAGGGTGGCCAGCGAGGGCGCGAACGGGCGCGGATCGGACCGGCCGACGAGGTGGGCCGTCGTCAGCTCGCCGGTGTCGCCGTCCAGCAGGATCGACTCGCGCTCCATGCCGGCCGGGTTCAGCAGTTCGCCGATCACCAGGCGGCCGCGCAGTTCCTCCGCGAGGTGGAAGGGGCCGTCGGTGGCGTCGCCGACGGTGCGCAGGCCGTGCGCGCGCAGCGGCGAGAAGGTCAACAGGGCGGTGTCCGCGGGCAGTCCGGCGCCCGTGAGCAGTCCGCGGGTCGGGGCGTGGGTGATGTGACGGCCCAGTTCCGCCTCGGTCAGTGTGATCGCCGCGATACCGGCGTCGGTCGTGCTCATCGCTCCCCCGCGATCGTCCCCGTGCGTGCCTGTGTGCGTGCGAAGTCGTGCGCCGTGCCCGGGCAGGCGCCCCCGACTGCTCAGCACACTACGCCGCACCACTGACAACGGCCTTGCAGCAGGGAGGACGCCGGAAGGGCGGGGTCCGTTGCCCGCGTCTCCCGCGCACGGCCGTCGCCGTGCGCGGGAACGAGGTCACTGGGACGTCACCACGGCCGCCTGCGGGCGGATCGGGAGGCGGTTGACCGGGCGGCCCGTCGCCGCGCGGACGGCGGACGCGATCGCCGCCGGGGACGTCACCACCGGGACCGCGCTGACCGACTTGGCGCCGAAGGGCGCGACCACGTCCCGTTCCTCGACCAGCTTCACGATCCGGATGTCCGGCGCGTCCAGGGCGGTCGGCAGGGCGTACCCGGTGAGGTCGGGGTGGCGGATCAGGCCGCGCGGGGTGCGCAGGTTCTCGGTGAGGGCGATGCCCACGCCCTGCGTGACGCCCGCCTCGATACGGGCCGCGAGCTGGGCGGGGTTGAGGATCCGGCCGACGTCCTGGGCGACCGCCAGCTCCACCACCCGGACCGAGCCGATCTCGATGTCGACGTCCACCACCGCGCGGATCGCGCAGAAGGCGAGGCCGACGAAGGCGTCGCCCTGGCCGGCGGCGTCCAGCGGCTCGGTGGGGTGCGGACGGCACTGGGCGGTGGCCCACAGCTCCTTGCCGTCCATCGCCTCGGTGACGGTGGTCGACAGCACGCCGTCGTAGGAGGTGATCTTGCCGTCGGTGATCTGCAGCAGCTCGGTGGACATGCCGAACTTGTGGGCCAGGGGCTGCAGGAGCTGGGTGCGGACCATCTTGGCCGCCCGCTCCACCGCGCCGCCCGACACCCAGGTGTGGCGGCCGCGGCAGCCCGGGCCGGCCGGGGGCTGGTCGGTGTCGACGGGCGCCACGTGCACCTCGTCGACGCCGAGCGTCTCCTGGACGATCTGGCGGGCGAGGGTGGTGAAGCCCTGGCCCGTCTCCACGGCCCCGCAGAGCACGGTGGCCACGCCGTCGTGCACCTTCACCGTCGCCGTGGAGACCTCGTCGGCGCCCTCGGCGCCGAGCATGTGCACCATGCCCAGGCCGTAGCCGACGCCCCGGCGCACCGCGCCCGGCTCGCCCGCGCCCTCGGGGCCGCCGGGCAGCAGCCACTCCTCCTCGGGGGTGTCCACGGGCAGTTCGGGCAGCGGGAAGTCGCGGACCGCCTGCAGGAGTTCGGCCACCGGGGCCGGGCAGGTCACGGTCTGCCCGATGGGCAGGACGTCACCGGTCGCGAGCGCGTTGCGCAGGCGCACTTCGGCGGGGTCCAGGCCGAGCTTCCGCGCCAGCTTGTCCATCTGCGCCTCGTAGGCGGCGCACACCTGCATCGCGCCCTCGCCGCGCACATGGCCGGAGGGCGGGTTGTTGGTGCGTACGGCCCAGCCCTCGATGAAGGCGTTCGGGACGACGTACGGGCCGCACGCGAAGGAGACGGCGGCGGCGAGGGCCTCGGCGGAGGTGTCCGCGTAGGCGCCCGCGTCGAGCAGGATCTGCGCCTCGACCTTCACCAGTCTGCCGTCGGCGTCCGCGTGGTGGCGGTAGCGCAGCAGGGTGGGGTGGCGGTGGGCGTGGCCGAGGAAGGACTCCTCGCGGGTGGCGGTGAGCTTCACCGGGCAGCCGGTCTTCAGGGCGAGCAGGCCGAGCGGGAGCTGGAAGCCCTGGTCCTCGCGGTCGGCGGTGGCGCCGGGCACCCCGGTGACGACGATCTTCACCCGCTCCGGGGACAGGCCGAAGCAGGCCGCGGCCGTGTTGCGGTCGGTGTGCGGGTCGGTGGACGCCAGGTACAGCTCCACGCCGCCGTCGGGGCGGGGCACGGCGAGGCCGGCCTCGGCGCCGATGGGGGCCGGGTCCGCGCGGCCGATGCGGTACTGGCCCTCGACGACGACCTCGCCGGCCGCCTCCGGGTCGCCGTGGTGCAGCGGGATGTGCCGGATCAGGTTGCCGTCGGGGTGCAGCGGTTCGGCCTCGAAGGCGTGCTCGGGGTCGGTGACCGGGTCGAGCACCTCGTACTCGACGATGACGGCGGCGGCGGCCATCCGCGCGGTGTCGGGGTGGTCGGCGGCGACGGCGGCGATGGGCTCGCCGTGGTGGCGTACGACCTCGGAGGCGAACACCGGGCGGTCCGGCGTCCCCCGGCCGTGGCGGGGGGTGCCGGGGACGTCCTCGTGGGTGACGACGGCGCGCACGCCGGGCATCTCGCGCGCGTGGGTGGTGTCGATGGAGACGATGCGCGCGTGCGCGTGCGGGGAGCGCAGCACGGCGGCCCACAGCAGCCCCTCGGCCCACAGGTCGGCCGCGTAGGGGAAGGTGCCCTCGGTCTTGGCGCGGGCGTCGGCGTGCGGCAGCGAGGCGCCGAGGCCGTGCGGCAGCGGCTCGGGGTCGGCGGCGACCGCCGCCGCGGTGGCGGTCGCGGTGGCGGCTTCGTTGGTCACGCCTGGCCTCCGTCCTGGCCGTACTGCTGGTCGTGCGGTCCCGGCGCGCCGAAGGTGCCGGGGCTGTCGAAGAGGCCCGGTGACTCGAAGGCCGCCGGGTTGACGCCGCCGGCGCCCGGGCCCGCCTGGTGCGGGATGCGTGCCGCGTCGGCGTCCGGTCCCTCGTCGTCGGCCCCGCCGTGCGCCTCGCGCTCGGCGACGACCTCCCTGACGGCGTCCAGGACGCCCCGGTAGCCGGAGCAGCGGCACAGGTTGCCGCACAGGGCCTGGCGGGTCTCCAGCTCGGTCGGCGCGGGGTTGCCCTCCAGCAGGTCGTGCAGGGTCATCGCCATGCCGGGCACGCAGAAGCCGCACTGCACGGCGCCGCACCGGGCGAGCGCCCGCTGCACGTCGGAGGGCCGTCCGTCCTCGGCCAGGCCCTCGACGGTGCGCACCTCGCTGCCGGCCGCGGTGACGGCCGGAACCAGGCAGGAGGCCACCAGGCGGCCGTCGACCTGCACGTTGCAGGCGCCGCACTCGCCCTGCGAGCAGCCGTCCTTGGCCCCGGCGAGGCCGAGCCGCTCGCGCAGGACGTACAGCAGGGACTCGCCGATCCAGGCGTCGGTGACGGGCCGGTCGGCGCCGTTGACCCGCAGGACGTAGGAGGCGAGGGGGTGGTCGTCGTGGGGCGGGAGGGCGGCGGGCTCGTCGCCGGGCGCGTCGTCCTGGTCCGCCGGCCCGGCCGCCGGGTCCTCGTCGGCCGCCGCGTCCTCGGCCGCCCGGGCCCCGTCCGCTGCGGCTTCGGCGGCGGTGTCCTCGGGTGCGCCGGGCTCGTCCGCCGGCGCCTCGGGGGCCTCCGGCTCGCCGGCCGGGGCCGCGGGGTCCGCGGCGGCCTGCGTCGCGGCCGTGTCCGGCGTTTCCAGGGCCTCGTGGGCGGGCTGGTGACCGGCGGGCCCGTCGTGCCGTTCCGGGCCGCCGGCGGGGCCTTCGGGGGCCTGTGCGGCCGGAGTCGGGTCGTAGGGCGGCGCGGGCGCGAACTCGGGCGCCGCGGACGCCTCGGCGGAGCGGGGCGCGGCGTCCTGCTCCGGCTCCCCCCAGGGCTGCCCGGCGGTCTCCGTCGCCCAGGGTGCGGGCGCGCCGCCGGGGAGGGTGGCCGGCGGGGTGCCGCCCCACTGCTCGACCAGCGAGGAGGTGGTGAACTCGCCCGACTCGTCCGGGAGGTCGCCGCCGGCGACCGGGATGGACCACTGCCCGGTGACGTCGTGTCCGGGGGCGGGCGGGGCCGGGGGCTCCTCGAAGGTCCACTGCTGGGTCGCGGCGGGCTGGTAGGTGAACCGGTCGCCGGTGTCCGGCTGCTGGGGCACGGCGTTCGGGTCGGGCCACCGGCCGTCGCCGTCGGGCGCGGGCCACGCGTCCGCCGGGCCGTCGGGGAGCGCCGCCGTTATCCGCGGCGGGACGTAGCCGTGTCCGGGGGCGGCCAGCGGGCTGTCGCCGGACAGCAGGGCGTCGATGCCGCCCTCGGGGAGCTTGACGAAGGCGGTGGCGCCGTCGTCGTAGTCACCCTGGGGCAGCGGGTCCCAGCGGCCGCCGCTCTGCGGAGCGCCCTCTCCGTGCTGGTCGTCGGTCACGACAGCGCCCTCCCCAGTGCTCGTCGGGCCAGCGCGGCGACGGTGCGCCGCAGGTGCAGTACGGCGGGCGGCAGCGGGACCACGGAGCCGTCCGGTTCGGGTACCGGGTCCGGGATGCAGGCCGCGGCGACGTACTCCCCGAAGGCGTGCAGGGCCTCGGGCACGAGGGCGCGGTCGTTGTCCCAGTCGATGAGCTGGGCGACCCACTGCTCGGCGTCCAGGGGGCGCAGCGGCATCGGCGCTATGGCGCCGACGGCGCAGCGAACCCCGCGCCGGGCCGGGTCGAGCACCACGGCCACCGAGGCCAGCGCCCGGCCGGGGCCGGTCCGTCCGGTCGCCTTGAGGAAGACCTGCGGGGCGTGCAGCAGCGGCACGCGCACGAAGCCGATCAGTTCGCCGCCGCGCAGCATCTCCACGCCGGCCAGCAGGTGCGAGACCGGGATCTCCCGGCGGGCGCCGTTCGGGCCGGCGATGATCAGGGTCGCCTCGAGGGCGGCCAGCACCGGCAGCGCGTCGCCGGTGGGCGCGGCCGAGGCGATGTTGCCGCCCAGGGTGCCCGCGTTGCGGATGTGCGGCGGGCCGGCGGCGCGCGCGGCGGCGGCGAGCGCCGGGATCAGGGCCGCGAAGTCGGGACGGCCCATGCGCGCGTGCGTGAGGCCCGCGCCGAGCAGGGCGTGGCCGTCCTGGTACTGCCAGCCGCGGATCTCGCTGATCCGTCCGAGGCCCACCAGGGCGGCGGGCCTGAGCTGGCCGGAGTTGACGGCGGCCATGAGGTCGGTGCCGCCGGCCACGGGGACGGCGGCGGGCATGGCGGTGAGGGCCGCCACGGCCTCGTCCAGTGTCGTGGGCAGCGTGACGGCCTGCGCCGCCTGCGGTGCGTGCGTGGTCAAACCGGCTGCCCCTTCCCGCTGCCCCACCTGGTCCCACCTGTGTGGCCGTACGGTACGTGCTCACAGGGCGGACGTGGCAACTCTGGCACATCTTCGCAAGGGCCGGACGCGGGGGTCCGCTAGGAGGCATTCGCCCACCTCATCGGCGACATATTCCGTTTTCGCACGGCATCGCCGGTACACGGCGATTGCCACTCTCCGGTGACTTGGCGGCGTTTTCCGTCGTTCGTTCCACGAGCACACGTTCCACCGGCGGACCGGGCGCGGGGGCCGGCCTACCTAGCGGTTCGGGGGCGTGCCGTCGATCGGGCGGCCGAGGACGCCGGGGCGCCGCTGCCAGGGCCGGGGCCCGGTGGGCGGCCGGTAGCCGACACCGAGGGCGTCAAGTCGCCGGTAGTGGGCGGCCATCCGGTGTTCGAAGTCCGCGAAGTCCCGCTCGGCGGGGGCGGGCAGCCGGCTCCAGGCGACCTCGGCGAGCGCGGCGAGCCGGGGAAAGGCCTGGTAGTCGACGCGTGCGGCGTCCTCCAGCACCTCGGTCCACACGTTGGCCTGGGTGCCGAGCACGTGCCGGGCCTCCTCGGCGGTGAGTTCGGCCGGCACCGGCTCGAACCGGTAGACGTCCTCCAGGGTGCGCACGAAGCCGATCGGCACGGGTTCGTCGCCCCCGGGCGCCTGCCGGTGGTCCAGGTAGACGTACTGCTCCGGGCACATGACGACGTCGTGCCCGGCTCGCGCGGCGGCGACGCCGCCCCCGTAGCCGCGCCACGAGGACACCGCGGCGCCCGGCGCGAGCCCGCCCTCCAGGATCTCGTCCCAGCCGATGAGGCGGCGCCCGCGCGCGGCGAGCCAGGTGTCGAAGTGGCCGATGAACCAGGACTGCAACTCGTCCTCGCCGGCGAGCCCGAGGTCCGCGATCCGGTTCTTCGCGGCCGCCGACCGGCGCCACTGGTCCTTGCGGCACTCGTCGCCGCCGATGTGCACGAACTCGGCGGGGAACAGTTCCAGCACTTCCTCCAACACCCCTTCGTAGAAACGGAGGGTGGTGTCGGTGGGAGCCAGTACGTTGGCGGAGATTCCCCAGTTGTCCCAGACGGTGAGCGCGGCGGTGTCCACGACGTCGGTGTTGCCGAGTTCCGGATACGCGGCGATGGCGGCCTGCGAGTGGCCCGGTACGTCGATTTCGGGGACGACGGTGATATGCCGTTCGGCGGCGTAGGCGACGATCTCCCGGATGTCGTCCTGGGTGTAGTGGCCCCCGTGCGGCTTCTCCTCCCAGAGCGGTGAGGCGCGGTGGCCGATTTTCGTCCGCGCCCGCCAGGAGCCGATCCCGGTCAGCCTCGGATACCGCCCTATCTCGATCCGCCAGCCCTGGTCGTCCGTCAGATGGAAGTGGAAGACGTTGAGTTTGTGCGCGGCCATCAGGTCCAGGTACCGCAGCACGCCTTCCTTGGGCATGAAGTGCCGGGCGACGTCCAGCATGAGACCGCGCCAGCCGAACCGGGGGGCGTCCTCGACGGTGACGCGGGGCAGGTCCCAGTCCCGGCCCGGACGCAGGGGCGCGCGGCGGAACGCGTCGGGGCCGAGCAGTTGCCGGAAGGTCTGGGCCCCCCAGAAGACGCCGGCGGCGCCGCCACCCTGGATGCGCACCGGAAGACCGTCGGCGACGAGGCGGTAGCCCTCGGGGGGCAGGCCCGGCTCGATGCTCAGCTCGACGCGGTCGTCCCCGCCGTCCGCCTCCGGCAGCGGCAGGCCGGTCGCCGCTCCGACGGTGGCCCGCAGCCAGCGTGCGACGCCCTCGGTGCCGGGTCCCGCCCGCAGCCCCGTGCCGGCGCCGATGCTCGTGTGCCCGGCGGCGTTCCGCGAACAGCGCGCCGGAGCCGGGATCAGATCCGCCTTGTCGGTCACATCGGTCCTCGGTGAAGAAAAGCGTTCCTACGGGGGAACCGCGCACCGCGGGGCGGCCCGTTCGTCGCCGTACACGGCTTCGAGGAGGCTATGGCGGGGCGGGCACGCCGACAAGAGGTCTGGACCAGTCGGTGGCCGAAAAGCGCGAAAGCCCCCGGGCCCGCGTCCGCGGCGCGTCCCGGGGGCCCGAGGGTCTTCAGGCGGGCGATGGACGGGCGCCTACTTGTCGCCGCCCTTGTCGTCGCCGCCGCTGCCCATGGACTCGTAGATCTCCTTGCACATGGGACACACGGGGTACTTCTTCGGGTCGCGGCCCGGCACCCACACCTTGCCGCACAGCGCCACGACGGGGGTCCCGTCGAGGGCGCTCGCCATGATCTTGTCCTTCTGGACGTAGTGGGCGAAGCGCTCGTGGTCGCCGTCGCCGTGGGACACCTGTGGCGTCGGCTCTACGAGGGTTCCCGTACCAGTCCCGCGCTCGGGCTCGAGAGTGCTCATATCGCCAAGGGTACTGGCGCTCGCCGGCATCAGTTGAGCGACGGGTCGTCGGGATACGTGGCGACCATCGCCAGCTCGTTGCGCTGGCGGCGCAGCACCTCGCGCCAGAGGGTCTCCGGCTCCGGGCAGGACACGTCGCCCGGCTCCGACTCCACGACGTACCAGGCGCCGTCCACCAGCTCGTCCTCGAGCTGGCCCGGGCCCCAGCCGGCGTAACCGGCGAAGATCCGCAGCGAGCCGACGGCCGAGGCGAGCAGCTCGGGCGGGGCCTCCAGGTCGACCAGACCGATCGCGCCGTGCACCCGCCGCCAGCCGAGCGGGGCGCTCTCCCCGTTCGCGCCGCCCGGGATGACCGCGACGCCGAGCGCCGAGTCCAGCGAGACCGGGCCGCCCTGGAAGACCACCCCGGGGGCACCGGCCAGCTCCGCCCAGCCCTCCAGGATGTCGCCCACGCCCACCGGGGTGGGGCGGTTGAGGACGACGCCGAGCGAGCCCTCCTCGTCGTGGTCGAGGAGGAGCACGACCGCACGGTCGAAGTTCGGGTCCGCCAGGGCGGGGGTTGCCACGAGCAGCCGCCCTGTGAGCGAGGACACCTCGGTCATGCCAGACATGATCCCGCATCTTCGCCGACTGTGGGGAGCCGATCGGGGTGCGCGAGTGAACGCAGCTCAGGGCGCACGGTGGCGCGCCCGCGCCGGTGACCCCACGTGCCCGGCGGTGAACGGATCGTGTTGTGACACAGCTATGACGCGGCTGGGCGGTACTTGGGCTTACAGGACGGGGGTAATAGGCGATTACCCTGTCTCTCCGGCCCCTGCGCAAAGTGATCGGCCGGCCCCTGCCCGACTCATCGGAACGCGAGATTCATGACCGTCAACGACGATGTCCTGCTTGTCCACGGCGGAACCCCGCTGGAGGGCGAGATCCGTGTCCGCGGTGCGAAGAACCTCGTGCCGAAGGCCATGGTCGCCGCCCTGCTGGGCAGTGCGCCGAGTCGACTGCGCAACGTTCCGGACATCCGTGACGTGCGTGTCGTGCGCGGCCTGCTGCAGCTGCACGGGGTCACCGTCCGCCCGGGTGAGGAGCCCGGTGAGCTGGTGCTCGACCCGACGCACGTGGAGAGCGCCAACGTCGCTGACATCGATGCCCACGCGGGTTCCAGCCGTATCCCGATCCTGTTCTGCGGCCCGCTGCTGCACCGGCTGGGCCACGCGTTCATCCCGGGCCTCGGCGGCTGCGACATCGGCGGCCGGCCCATCGACTTCCACTTCGACGTGCTGCGGCAGTTCGGCGCGACCATCGAGAAGCGGGCCGACGGGCAGTACCTGGAGGCGCCGCAGCGGCTGCGCGGCACGAAGATCCGGCTGCCGTACCCGTCCGTCGGCGCGACCGAGCAGGTGCTGCTGACCGCGGTGCTGGCCGAGGGCGTCACGGAGCTGTCCAACGCGGCCGTCGAGCCGGAGATCGAGGACCTCATCTGCGTGCTGCAGAAGATGGGCGCGATCATCGCGATGGACACCGACCGCACGATCCGCATCACCGGTGTGGACAAGCTCGGCGGCTACACCCACCGCGCCCTCTCGGACCGCCTGGAGGCCGCCTCCTGGGCGTCGGCGGCGCTGGCGACCAACGGCGACATCTACGTCCGCGGCGCCCAGCAGCGTTCGATGATGACGTTCCTGAACACCTACCGGAAGGTGGGCGGCGCCTTCGAGATCGACGACGAGGGCATCCGCTTCTGGCACCCCGGCGGGCAGCTCAAGTCCATCGCGCTGGAGACGGACGTGCACCCGGGCTTCCAGACCGACTGGCAGCAGCCGCTGGTGGTCGCCCTGACCCAGGCGACGGGCCTGTCGATCGTCCACGAGACGGTGTACGAGTCCCGGCTCGGCTTCACCTCGGCGCTGAACCAGATGGGCGCCCACATCCAGCTCTACCGCGAGTGCCTGGGCGGCTCCGACTGCCGCTTCGGCCAGCGCAACTTCCTGCACTCCGCGGTCGTCTCCGGCCCGACCAAGCTGCAGGGCGCCGACCTGGTCATCCCCGACCTGCGCGGCGGCTTCTCGTACCTCATCGCGGCCCTGGCCGCCGAGGGCACCTCCCGTGTCCACGGCATCGAGCTGATCAACCGCGGCTACGAGAACTTCATGGAGAAGCTCGTGGAACTGGGCGCGAAGGTCGAGCTGCCGGGCAAGGCGCTCGGCTAGACGGCAACCGAAAGGGCGGCCTCCCTCGGAATGAGGGAGGCCGCCCTTTCGGCGTCTTTGGCTGAGGCGCCCCAAGGGGCGCGGGGAACTGCGCGACCAGCCACAGCGAACCCGCGGTCACCCGCGGCGCTGAGTCAGAACGGCGCTCCAGTCACCCGGCGCCACCCAGCGGAGCGGCTTCCGCTTACTTGCCCTTGGCCGCTTCCTTGAGCTTGGAGCCCGCGGAGACCTTGACGCTGTAGCCGGCCGGGATGTTGATGGGCTCGCCGGTCTGCGGGTTGCGCGCGGTACGAGCGGCACGGTGGGTGCGCTCGAAGGTCAGGAAGCCGGGGATGGTGACCTTCTCGTCGCCCTTGGAGACGATGTCGCCGACGACCTCGGCGAACGCGGCCAGCACGGCGTCGGCGTCCTTGCGGGTCACCTCGGCGCGGTCGGCCAGCGCGGCCACCAGCTCACTGCGGTTCATGTTGTTACTCCCGTGTTCTTCTTGCCGTTGAGGCGTGAGGGTGAGATCGATGCCGATGCGCTCGCGCCCAAAGACGCATCCTGCCCCTACCTGCGGCGGTAATGCCAATCCGGCACCCGTAGGAGTCGTGAGAACACCCTAGGGAGTCACACGAGAAGCGCCTGCTCGGCCGTCACCCTAGAGGGCGTCCGCCGGTGGAGGGTTCCGCGACGCGCCGGTGCGGGGGGCTGCCGTGTCCATCCTCACAGCCCCTGCACCATACGGTACGGCGGCTAGGACGCCGCGCCCACCGCCTTGGCGGCCTCGCGCACCGCGCCTGCCACGGCGCCCGCGACCTTGTCGTTGAAAACGCTCGGAATGATGTAGTTGGGGTTCAGCTCGTCCTCGGTCACCACGTCGGCGAGCGCCTTCGCGGCGGCGAGCATCATCTCGGTGTTGACGGTACGCGACTGCGCGTCCAGCAGGCCGCGGAAGACACCCGGGAAGACCAGCACGTTGTTGATCTGGTTCGGGAAGTCCGAGCGGCCGGTGGCCACGACGGCGGCCGTCTGCCGGGCGATCGCGGGGTCGACCTCGGGGTCGGGGTTCGCGAGCGCGAACACGATGGCGCCGTCGGCCATGGCGGCCACGTCGTCGCCGTCGAGGACGTTCGGGGCCGAGACGCCGATGAAGACGTCCGCGCCGCGCACGGCCTCCTTCAGGGTGCCGGTGAGGTTCTCGGGGTTGGTGTTGTCGGCGATCCAGCGCAGCGGCGAGTCGGCCGGGGCGTCCACCAGGTCGTCGCGGTCCGAGTGGACGACACCGCGGATGTCGGCCACCACGGCGTTCTTCGCGCCGGCGGCGATCAGCAGCTTGAGGATGGCGGTACCGGCCGCGCCGGCCCCGGACATCACGATCCGGATGTTCTCGATCGCCTTGCCCGTGCAGCGCAGCGCGTTGGTCAGGGCGGCGAGGACGACGATCGCGGTGCCGTGCTGGTCGTCGTGGAAGACGGGGATGTCGAGGGCCTCGCGCAGCCGGGCCTCGATCTCGAAGCAGCGGGGGGCGGAGATGTCCTCGAGGTTGATGCCGGCGAAACCGGGGGCGATCGCCTTGACGATCTCGACGATGGCGTCGGTGTCCTGGGTGTCCAGGCAGATCGGCCAGGCGTCGATGCCGGCGAAGCGCTTGAAGAGGGCCGCCTTGCCCTCCATCACGGGCAGCGCGGCCTTCGGGCCGATGTTGCCCAGGCCCAGCACGGCGGAGCCGTCCGTCACGACCGCAACGGAGTTGCGCTTGATCGTGAGGCGGCGGGCGTCCTCGGGGTTCTCGGCGATCGCCATGCAGACGCGGGCCACGCCGGGCGTGTAGACCATCGACAGGTCGTCACGGTTGCGGATGGGGTGCTTGGACGCCATCTCGATCTTGCCGCCGAGGTGCATCAGGAACGTACGGTCGGAGACCTTGCCGAGGGTGACGCCCTCGATGCCCCGGAGCTTGCCCACGATCTCGTCGGCGTGGGCCGTGGAGGTGGCCGCGATGGTGACGTCGATACGGAGCTTCTCGTGGCCGGACGCGGTGACGTCGAGGCCGGTGACCGAGCCTCCGGAGGACTCCACGGCGTTGGTGAGCTGCGAGACTGCGGTTCCGCTCGCGGGCACCTCCAGCCGGATGGTCATCGAGTAGGAGACGCTGGGCGCCGTTGCCATGGCCGACTTCCTCTGCTTTCACCGTGTCGCGTGTAGTGCCGTCCGATCGTCGCACCTACCACCGAGTACGTGGTAGTCGCCCCGGATTGCGGACGTTGTGTTCACGACGGCACGCCCTTTTGGAAAACAACTTCCACCATACGAGAGTTGATCGGGCAAATAAAGAGGCCCACGTCACACAGGACGTGGGCCTCTCTCACGTTCATGACACCGACCCGCCATGCTCGCCTCGCGGCAAGTGGTCCCTCTGAGGGACGAAGGTTGGGCCCGGGGGCTTGGATCGGGCCGGTGCCACGTCAAGGCTAACAAACGGATGCCGGACGCCATTCCTGACGCGGGGACTTCTTCGGAATTCAGTCCCTGAGCAGATCCGGCACCCCCGCCGGGTCCGGCTCGTCCCGCTCGCCGGAGACCACGGTGAGCTGCTGGGTCGCCCTGGTCAGCGCGACGTACAGCACCCGCAGGCCGGCCGGCGACTCGTCGGCGATCTCCGCCGGCGAGACGACGACCGTGGCGTCGTACTCCAGCCCCTTGGCCTCCAGGCTGCCGAGCGCCACCACCCGGTCGCCGAGCCCGGCCAGCCAGCGTCGGGCCTCCTCGCGCCGGTTCATGGCGACGACCACCCCGACCGTGCCGTCCACGAGGCCCAGCAGCCGCTCGGACTCCGCGCGGACCGTCCTCTCCAGACCGTCCCGGGCGGCCCCGCCCGACGCGTCGGCCGCCGTCACGAAGCGCGGCTCGACCCCGGTGGACCGTACGGCCGAGGGCGCCTCGGAGCCCGGCATGGCCAGGGCGAGCACCCTGGCGGCCAGCTCGGCGATCTCGGCGGGGTTGCGGTAGTTGACGGTGAGCTGGAAGCGGCGCCGGGGGCGGGTGCCGAGGGCCTCGTCGCGGGCCTCGGCCGCCTCGTCCGGGTCGGACCAGGAGGACTGGGCCGGGTCGCCGACGACCGTCCAGGTGGCGTGCCGGCCGCGGCGGCCGACCATCCGCCACTGCATCGGCGTGAGGTCCTGGGCCTCGTCCACGATGACGTGCGCGTACTCGGTGCGCTCCTGGGCGAGGCGCTCGGCGCGCTCGCGCTGGGTCTCCTCGCGCACCGGCATCAGCTCCTCCAGGCCGGTGAGCTGGTCCAGCGGGTCCAGCTCGCGCTTCCTGCGCGGCCGGGCCGGGGCGCCGAGGATCGCCTGCAGCTCGTCCAGCATGGCGGTGTCGTGCACCGAGAAGCCCTCCCGGCGCAGCGAGCGGGCGACCTTGCGGACCTCGCCGGGGTTGAGGATCCGGCGGGCCCAGCGGCCGAGCCGCTTCTCGTCCGCCATGGCGTCGAGCACCCCCTTCGGGGTCAGCTCGGGCCACCAGGCGTCCAGGAAGGCGATGAACGGGTCCTCGCCGGACACGTCCTCGTCGAAGGAGGAGCGCAGTTCGGCGGCCAGCTCCGGGTCGCTGTGCCGGCCGGCCGCGCCGGACCTGGCCCACAGGGCGTCCAGGAGCAGCTTGCGGGCGCGCGGGCGCAGCAGGTTGACGGGGGCGGTGCCGCCGAGGGCGGTACGGCGGATGTGGGCCAGTTCGCCGGCTTCGAGTTCGAGGCGGCGCCCGAAGGCGACGACCCGGAGCCGCTCAGGAGAATCGTTCAGCTCCAGGGCGCCGCGGGCGGCCTTCCGCAGCACCTTCAGCATCCGGTACGAGCCCTTGGCGCGGGCCACCGACGGGGAGTCGTACAGCGTGGCCTCGACCCCGTCGACGAGCGAGCCGATGGCGCGGATCGCGACCTGGCCCTCCTCGCCGAGCGAGGGCAGCACGCCCTCGGTGTAGGCCACCAGCAGCGGGGTCGGCGAGACGATCAGGATGCCGCCCGCGTAGCGTCTGCGGTCCTGGTAGAGCAGATACGCCGCACGGTGCAGGGCGACCGCGGTCTTGCCGGTGCCCGGGCCGCCCTCGACGTAGGTGACGGAGGCGGCGGGGGCGCGGATGACCAGGTCCTGCTCGGCCTGGATGGAGGAGACGATGTCCCGCATGGTGTGGCTGCGGGCCTGGCCGAGGGCGGCCATCAGGGCGCCGTCGCCGATGACGGGCAGCTCCCGCCCGTCGAGGAACGCCCGCAGCTCGGGGCGCATCAGGTCGTCCTCGACCCCGAGGACCCGGCGGCCCTTGGAGCGGATGACCCGGCGGCGCACGACCCGGCCGGGGTCCCTGGGGGTGGACCGGTAGAAGGGGGCGGCGGCCGGGGCCCGCCAGTCGATGACCAGCGGGGCGTAGTCCGCGTCGAGCACGCCGATCCGCCCGATGTGCAGGGTCTCGGCGACGTCGGCGGTGTTGTCGGGCCGTACCGCGCCCTCGGCGGGCTCGACCGCGGTGTAGGCGCCGTCGGGGCCCTTCTTGCCGTCCTTGCCGGGCAGCAGGTCGATCCGCCCGAAGAGGAAGTCCTCGAACTCGTTGTTGAGCCGGTTCAGATGGATGCCGGCCCGGAAGACCTGGGCGTCCCGCTCGGCCAGTGCGCCCGGCGTGCCGACCTGGCCGCGCTGGGCGGCGTCGTTCATCAGGAACTCGGCCTCGTGGATCTTCTCCTCGAGGCGCCGGTACACCCGGTCCAGATGTTCCTGCTCGACGCTGATCTCTCGGTCACGCACGGAGTCCTGTGCGCCGTGTACCGAGCCGACCGCGGACTGCTGAACCTGAGCGGCCACCGGGCCCCCTTCTGACGTGCTGGGCAGCCGTCAACCGTACGCGAAGGGGACCCGGCAAAGCTACGTGACTACGCATCCACCTGCACGAGCTTCTTGCCGTCGAAGGTGGTCACCTCGAAGTGGTCGATCTCGTCGGGCTTCAGGGCGGTGCCGCCGCCGATGTACAGCGGCTTGCGGGACTCCGGGGTCTTGGCGTCCGGGATGCCGTAGCCCCACTTGGGGACGGACCAGGAACCCAGGGTCTGGCGGTCGCCGTTGTTGCCGACGGCAACCAACGAGCACTTGAGCGGCCCCTTCACGCCCTTGAGCTCCAGGACGGCCGAGGTGCCCCAGTCCTTCTCGCCCATGGCGACGGTCGCGCTGGCGCCGGTCGTGCTGTCGCTCCCGCTGACCTTGTCCGGAAGCTGCTGGAACGTGGTCTGGGCGGTGGCCGCGAGCGGCGTGGCCGTCTGCCCCGAGTCGCCGCCCGCGTTCACCGCCATGACGGCCACCGGGCCGCCGATGACCAGCGCGGCGGCGGCCGCCACCAGGTAGAAGCCCTTGCGCCGCTTTCGCGCACGGCGTTCGGAGACCTCGTCGACCAGCTTCTCCACCAGCCGCGGGCTCGGCCTGGCGGACAGCGACTCGCCGATCGCCGGGGTGCTGCCGGAACCCGGCAGATCGGCCAGCGCGGCCAGCATCGGCTCCATCCCGGCCAGCTCGTCCAGTTGCTGGGCGCACCACTCGCACGTGGCGAGATGCGCCTCGAAAGCGGTCGCCTCGGCGTCGTCGAGCAGACCGAGGGCGTAGGCGCCCACGGTCTCGTGCTCGCTCGGCACCGAAGATCCCTCGCTGGGGCTCATGGGTCCAGAAATACCCGGACCACCCGGGCCGAATCCTTGCATTCCTCGGAATCCACCGCTCATCACGCCGTCACCCCCCGCTCCTCCAGTGCCAGCTTCATCGACCGCAGGGCGTAGAACACCCGGGAGCGCACCGTGCCGCTCGGGATGCCCAGCGTCTGGGCCGCCTCATTGACCGTACGTCCCTTGAAGTACGTCTCGACGAGGACCTCCCGGTGCGCCGGGGTCAGGTCGTCGAGCGCGTCGGACAGCGTCATCAGCCACAGCGCCTTGTCGATCTCGTCCTCCGCGGGGATGACCTCCAGCGGCGACGGATCGACCTCCTGCGGCCGGGCCTGCCGGCTGCGGTGGCCGTCGATGACGATGCGGCGCGCGACCGTCACCAGCCAGGGGCGTACCGAACCGGTCGCCCGATTGAGCTGACCGGCGTTCTTCCAGGCACGGATGAGCGTCTCCTGCACGACGTCCTCGGCGCGCTGCCGGTCTCCGGCGACCAGCCTGAGGACGTACGCGAGCAGAGGTCCGGCGTGCTCGCGGTACAGCGCACGCATCAGCTCCTCATCAGGTTCCGAGGGCTGTGAGGACATGCGATGTCGGGCCCTCGATCCACGTTCATTGGCCACGGCCGCATCCTTGCGCACGCCCACCTCCGGTGTCCGGGGGTTCCCCCAGTCGGTCGCTCGCCCACCCGTACGGACAGGGGCGGCCCACCGTTCAAACGGAAGTGACGGTTTTCCCGGGAGTGACGTCACGACCGGGACATGCGCACACATTCCCACCGCGCGGTGTCCACATTTCCGACACATCGCCGGGGCGGTCCGCGCTGCCCGTGCGCAGGGACCGGCAAACCGGCTGTTACGCAAATCACTCGACCCGCGCCAGGGGAGTTTCCTCGGTTATCCGGCGGAAGGGTTGTAACGGGCGGTCAGGCCCGGGCGAGCGCCGCCCGTCGCCGGTGCCGGGCCACCCGCTCCCGGTTGCCGCAGACCTCGCTCGAGCACCAGCGCCGCCGGCGTCCGCGGGACGTGTCCAGGTACACCAGGGGGCAGTTGTCGCCCTCGCACTCGCGGACCGCGGCCCGCGCCACGGGGTCGGTGAGCAGCTCCACGGCGTCCCGCGCCAGGAGCGCCAGCAGCGCCGCGCACTCGGGCGCCCGGGCCAGTTCGCGCTCCAGGACGCCGTCCGCGCGGCGCACCGCGCACGGGACCGGGAGCGCGGCGCGGGCGGCCTCGTTGAGCCGGCCGAGCGCGCCGTCGTACGGCCGGGGGTCCGCGGCCGCGGTGCCGCGCAGCAACTGCTCGACGTCCGCGCGCAGTTCCCGGAACCGCTGCGGCCAGGAGGCGTCGGCGTGCTCCAGCGGGGTGCCGGGCGGCACCAGTGCGGCACCGTGGATCCAGACCCGCAACGACCGGACGGAGTCCAGCCGTTCGGCCGGATACGCGGTCGCGAGGAGGTCCAGGCAGATCCGACCGGCGTCGAACCGCGGCTCGTTCGGGGCCGGGGCCGTACTCAGCGTCATGTGCCTGCCACCGCCTAGGACAGGGGAACAGTTGCGTCGCTCCCCTTCACAGTGCCCGTGCCGCCCGGCGCGCGGAACCCTTCGGACGGTCTTCGCGGCGGCTTCCCCGGCGGAACCGGGTCCCGCCCCGCCTCAGTCGTCCGCGTACTTGGCGTCCGCGGCCGGGTCGAGCGCCAGCCGGTAGCCCCGCTTGACCACCGTCTGGATCAGCTTCGGGGCGCCGAGGGCCGTGCGCAGCCGGGCCATCGCCGTCTCCACCGCGTGCTCGTCGCGTCCCGCGCCCGGCAGCGCCCGCAGCAGTTCGGCGCGGGCCACCACCCAGCCCGGCCGCCGTGCCAGCGCCCGCAGCAGCGACATGCCCGCCGGCGGCACGGGCTTCAGCTCCCCGTCCACCAGCACCGCGTGCCCCCGGATCTCCACCCGGCGCCCGGCGACGGGCAAGGCCCGGGCGCGCGCGGGCAGTTCCTGGCACAGCAGCTGCACGAGCGGCCCGAGCCGGAACCGCTCCGGCTGCACCGTGTCCACGCCCCGCGCCTGCAACGGCAGCGCGGTCACCGGCCCCACGCAGGCGGGCAGGACGTCATGGCCGAGCGCGGCCAGCACCTCGTCGAGCAGCCCGCGCTCCTCGGCCCTCGCCAGCAGGGACGCGGCGGCGGGCGCGCTGGTGAAGGTGAGCGCGTCCACCGCGCGCGCGGCGACGGCGTCCAGCAGCCGGTCGACGGGGCCGATGTCCTCCGGCGGCATCCACCGGTACACCGGCACCGGGACGACCTCCGCTCCCCCGGCCCGCAGCGCCTCCACGAACCCCGGCAGCGGCTCCCCGTGCAACTGCACGGCGATCCGGCGCCCGTCGACGCCCTCCTCCAGGAGCCGGTCCAGCACCTCGGCCATGGACTCGCTCGTCGGCGACCACGACTCGGTCAGCCCCGCCGCCCGCACCGCGCCCTTCACCTTGGGCCCGCGGGCCAGCAGTTCGACGCCTCGCAGGCGCTCCAGCAGCGGCTGCCCGAGCCCCCATCCGTCGGCGGCCTCGATCCAGCCCCGGAAGCCGATCGCGGTGGTGGCCACCACGACGTCCGGCGCCTGGTCGATGAGCTCCTTGGTGGAGGCGAGCAGTTCGCCGTCGTCGGCGAGCGGCACGATGCGCAGGGCGGGCGCGTGCAGCACGACGGCGCCGCGCCGCTGGAGCAGCGCGCCCAGCTCCTCGGCCCGGCGCGCGGCGGTGACGCCGACGGTGAACCCGGCGAGGGGTCCGTGTTCGGGGTGCTGCTGTTCGTCGTCCATGGCTCTCCTAGCTGACCCGCATGCCGAACGAGCCTGTCAACGGCGCGTGACAGGCTCGGTTCGGCTCGATGTCCGCGGTGTTACGTCACACCTCGGCGTAGCTGAGCTGCGGCTTCGTCTCGGCGGCGGCGGTGGGTACGGCCCGGGTGGCCGGACCGCGAAGGTATACGGCCCAGGTCACCGCGAAGCAGGCGCCGTAGAAGACGAGGAAGGCGACGAAGGCGCCGGTGCCGGAGCCGTAGGACAGGAAGGACTGGCGGAAGGCCAGGTTGATGCCGACCCCGCCGAGCGCGCCGACGGCCCCGATGAGCCCCATGGCGGCCCCGGACAGCCGCCGCCCGTGGGCGGCCGCCGCCTCCCCCGTGAGTCCCCCGGCCAGGGCCTTGGCCTGGAAGATGCCGGGGATCATCTTGTACGTCGACCCGTTGCCGAGCCCGCTGAGCACGAAGAGCACCACGAAGACCGGCACGAACAGCGCCAGCGACTTCGCCATGCTCGCCACGACCAGGACGGCGGTGGCGGCGGCCATGCCGACGTAGTTCCACAGGGTGATCCGCGCCCCGCCGTACCGGTCGGCGAGCCATCCGCCGACGGGCCTGATCAGGGAGCCGAGCAGCGGGCCGATGAAGGTGAGGTACGCGGCCTGCAGCGGGGTGCGCCCGAACTGGTTGGTCAGCACCTGCCCGAAGGCGAAGCTGTAGCCGATGAACGAGCCGAAGGTGCCGACGTAGAGGAAGGCCATGATCCAGGTGTGGCCGTCCCTCGCCGCGTCCCTGGCGGCGCCGGTGTCGTTCTTCACCGCGGCGAGGTTGTCCATGAAGAGCGCGGCGAGGACGGCGGCGACCACGATCAGCGGGATGTAGATCCCGAGCAGCACCCGCGGCCCGCCGCTCGCCCCGATGATCGCGAGGGCGATCAGCTGGATGACCGGCACGCCGATGTTCCCGCCCCCGGCGTTCAGCCCGAGCGCCCACCCCTTGCGGCGCAGCGGGAAGAAGGCGTTGATGTTGGTCATCGAGGAGGCGAAGTTGCCGCCGCCGATGCCGGCCAGCAGTCCGACCAGCAGGAAGGTGGAGAAGGAGGTCCCCGGCTCCATCACCGCGAACGCGGCGACCGTCGGGACGAGCAGCAGGCTCGCCGAGACGATCGTCCAGTTGCGCCCGCCGAAGACGGCGACGGCGAACGTGTACGGCACCCGCACGACCGCGCCGACCAGCGTGACCACGGAGGTCAGCAGGAACTTGTCGGCGGGGGTGAGTCCGTACTCGGGCCCCATGAAGAGCACGAGCACGGACCACAGGGTCCAGACCGAGAACCCGATGTGCTCGGACAGCACGGAGAACCACAGGTTCCGCCGGGCGACCCGCTCCCCGGTCGCCCTCCAGAACCCCTCGTCCTCGGGATCCCAGTGCTCGATCCAGCGACCGCTGCGACGGATTGGGTCCGGACCTGTCATGACGCCTCCACGGTGCTCCGGGACTCGGTGGTTCGCGGTGATGAGTCCCGACGGTAGGGAGGGCGCGTTTCCTGGCTGTGGCTGTGGGTGACCGGTAGGGAACTTCGCTCTCACTCACCGCGCGGGCGGGCCGTGAGGGCCGGTCCGGCGAAAACCCGTCAGCCCCGGTGCGCCCCGGCGCGGAGCCCGCGGTTCCTCGGCGCCGAGCCGTCCGGCCACAGCCGTGGTGCGCGCTTGGCCGCGATGTCCTCCATCCAGCCGAACCAGACGACGCAGCTCGCGATGAACATCCAGGTGATCGCCAGCACCGGCCAGGGGCTCTCCAGCAGCCAGGAGAAGTGCAGGTACATCACGTCGAACTGCCAGAGCTGGTCCCACAGGGTGGCGGCGACGAGGATGCAGAGGTTGTGCCAGAGGTAGATCGTCACCGCTCTGGAGTTGAGCAGGGTGATCAGCCGGTCGAAGGGGCGCAGCCAGCGGGGCCAGTCCGTCCACGAGGGGCTCACGTGCAGGAGCAGCAGCACGGTGGCGAAGGACCACAGGGACTGCGCGAACGGGATGTCGTCCAGGTCGTGCCCCTCCCTGAAGCCGTGCGTCAGGGCGTACCAGAGGCCCAGGACCGCGATGGCCGGAGCGACGGACGGGACGACGTAGCGGGGCATGCGCCGGAGCACGCCCTCCTGGTGCGCCATGCCCAGGATCCAGCAGGCGCCGAAGGTGCTGAAGTCCGTGAGGGCGGAGGGGATGCGCTCGCCGGGCAGGTTGAGGTAGCCGAACTCGAAGGCCGCGGAGAGCGCGATCGGCGACAGGACCGTCGCCCAGGGCAGCGCCCGCAGCGCCTTCAGCAGGAACGGGGACAGCAGGACGAACCAGAGGTAGGCGCGGATGTACCAGAGCGGGCCCGCGAGTTCGCCTCCCCAGTCCTCGCCGAGGACGCCGTGGATGCCGCGCAGGCCCTCGGCGTAGGGCGGGTCGCTCAGCGGCAGGATCCAGAAGCCGAGGTGCAGCCACCACCAGCCGGGGTGTCCGTCGTCGCCCGGGCTCCAGCCCTGCAGCACCATGCCGGTCACGCCGAGGGCGCCGAGCAGCCACAGGGGCGGCAGGAGGCGGCGCAGGCGGCTCCGGACGACCTGCGCCGCCGGGCGCTTGAGGGAGCGGGCCATGAGGTTGCCGGCCAGGGCGAACATCACGCCCATGGACGGGAACACCACCGGCAGCCAGGCCCAGCCCATCAGGTGGTAGAAGACCACCCGGAAGAGCGCGACGGCGCGCAGCAGGTCGAAGTACCGGTCGCGCGCCGGGGCCCGGCGCTGCTCGGGCTCGGCGGGCCGGGTCGGCTCGTCCGTGCCGGACGGGAGGGTGGGTACGGTCACTGCTGGGGCTTCCTGGGTCGTCGTCGGGAAGGGCGCCGACGGGGCGAGCGGAGGGGCCGGTCGGGGCGGCCGTGCGGCGAAGGGCCCGTGGGGAGCCCCGGGCGGCTCCGCGCCCGGCCGCGGCACGGAGCCGAAGGGCGGCGTCGTCATCAGGCCGGCCTCCCGTCCATCGCCCGCCGGTCGGGGACGGACGCGGTCGGCGGGGCCGACACACCGCCGTTGCGCCGCAGCTTCTGCCAGCGCAGGCGGCCGCCGGTGAGCGCGGTGATCCAGGACTGGAGCAGCACGACGTACATGAGCTGGCGGTAGAGGATCTGCTGCAGGGGCAGCGAGATCAGCGGCGTCAGCGGTTCCCGGTCGAGGGCGAAGGCGTAGGCCGCGCAGGCGGCCTGTACGGCGAGGACGCCCAGCCATGCCACGACCGTCTTCTCGGTGGGCCCGAAGACCAGGCCGTAGACGAGGAAGATGTCGATGAGCGGGGCCAGGAGCGGGGCCACGACCATGAACAGGGACACGAGCGGCAGGCCGACCCGGCCGAAGCGCCCGGAGGGACCGCGTTCGACGACGGCACGGCGGTGCTTCCAGATCGCCTGCATGGTGCCGTACGACCAGCGGTAGCGCTGGGACCACAACTGCTGGACGGACTCCGGGGCCTCGGTCCAGGCCCGGGCCTTCTCGGCGTACACCACGCGCCAGCCGTCGCGGTGCATCGCCATGGTGATGTCGGTGTCCTCGGCGAGGGTGTCGTCGCTCATGCCGCCGACCCGTTCCAGGGCCGAGCGGCGGAAGGCCCCGACCGCGCCCGGGATGGTCGGCATGCAGCGCAGGACGTCGTACATCCGGCGGTCGAGGTTGAAGCCCATCACGTACTCGATGTGCTGCCAGGCGCCGATGAGGGTGTCCTTGTTGCCGACCTTGGCGTTGCCGGCGACGGCGCCGACCCGGGGGTCGGCGAAGGGCTGCACCAGTTCGCCGACCGTGGCCGGCTCGAAGACGGTGTCGCCGTCCATCATCACGATCAGGTCGTACCGGGCGTTCGCCATACCGCGGTTGAGGGCGGCGGGCTTGCCCGCGTTGAGCTGGCGGATCACCCGTACGTTGGGCAGTCCCAGCCCTTCGACGATGCGGGCCGTGCCGTCGGTGGAGCCGTCGTCGATGACGAGGACCTCGATGGGGTGCTCGCTGCGCATCAGCGAACGGACCGTGTTCTCGATGCACTTGGCCTCGTTGTAGGCCGGCACCAGCACCGACACGGGTTCCGTGACGGGCCGCGGGCCCCAGCGGAATCCGCGCCGGCGGGTGCGGCGGGCGTGCACCGCGGACAGCAGCAGCATCCCGCCGAAGCGGGCGAGTACCAGGGTGCCGATGACCGCGAGGCACACGACCAGCGCGCCGGTGGCCCGCTCCGACGCCTGCACCAGGAAGATCCAGGCCTTGCCCTTCCAGAGGTCGAGGCCCGTGACCGGGGTGCCGGCGCTCGGCGCGTCCAGTGCCTCGGTGAGGTTCTGGAACCGGTAGCCGCGCTCCTGCAGCCGGGGCAGGAACTCGTCCAGCGCCTGGACCGTCTGGTGGCGGTCGCCGCCGGAGTCGTGCATCAGGACGATCGCGCCCTTGCCGCCCTCGGGCGTCGCCCGGCGGACGATCTCGTCCACGCCGGGCCTGCGCCAGTCCTCGCTGTCGGTGTCGTTGAGGACGGTCAGGTAGCCCCGGCCGCCGATGTACTCGGTCACCGGCCAGGACCTGTCGTCCATGGCGTCGGCGAACGAGGAGTACGGCGGCCGGAACAGGGAGCTGCGGATGCCGGCCGCTCCGGCCAGCGCGAGCTGGCCCTGGGAGAGCTCCCAGTCGACGCGCCGCTCGGAGTGGTACGACAGGTCGGGATGGTTGAAGGTGTGCAGGCCGACCTCGTGCCCCTCGTCGACCACGCGCTTGACCAGGTCCGGGTAGCGGGAGGTCATGGTGCCGGTGACGAAGAAGACGGCGTGCGCGCGGTGCTTCTTGAGGATGTCGAGGACCTTCGGCGTCCAGGTGGGGTCCGGGCCGTCGTCGAAGGTGAGGACGATGCGGTGGTCCGGCACCCGCAGGCTGCCGGTGCGGCCGCCACGGGTGTCGATGACCGGACCGCCCTCGAGGACCGCTTCGGGCACCTTGTCGTTGGCCGCCTCGGGCCGCACGCGGAAGTCCGCGAGGATCTCGTTGTGCACGTGCCCGCGCAGCATGAGCATCGCGAGCGTGGCGACCAGGACCAGGACGGACAGCAGATAGCGCAGCGGGAGCCATCTGCGCCTGGCGGGCGGGGAGGAACGGGGACTGGAAAGTGACGGCATGGGGCGGCTTCGCTGATCAGAGGCGCGGACGCGGGGCGGTCGGGCCGGCGGCGCCCTGGGCCTCGGGGCCCGTGCCGCCGGCGGGGGAGAGTGACGGGGCGGGGGACGCGCCGGTGCTCGACGCGGACGGGTCCGGGGAGGAGCCGGCCGGGGTCGCCGGGGCGGTGGACGGGTTCCTGGTGCCGCCGACCACGCTGGAGCCGGCGGGCGTGCCGGCCGTCGGCGCCGCGTCGGCGGACGTGTGCGAGGCGCCCGGGGCGGAGCTCGGCGCCGGACCGGAGCCCGGTACGGCGCCGGCGCGCCCGGTCGGGGACGCGACGGGTGCGGCCGCGGAGCCGCTGCTCTCCGGCGTCGGCTCCGCCGAGACGCTGGGCAGCGGCGGGGTGTCCACCTGGCCGGCGGGCGCGTTCTCGTCCTGGCCGGGCACCGGGACCCAGGGCGCGTCCGAGCTGCCCGAGAACAGCGTCACCACGATGATCACGGCGTACACGGCGCAGGCCAGGCCGACGATCACGCCGAGGCGGCGGAAGGTACGGCTGCGGCGGCCGGACGCGTCGACGAAGACGGGGCCGTCGGCGTTCTCGCGGCCGGCGCCGTGCGCGGCGCCCGCGGCCGGGTCCAGCCGGCCGTCGCCGAGCTGGACGGCGTTCATCTGGACCGTGACCTCGTGCGGGTCGTGCGTGGGGTCGTGGGCGGCCGGCTGGGCGGGGATGGCGGGCAGGGGCTCGCCCCAGGGGTCGCGGAGGGGCTCGGCGGCGCCGGCTCCGGGGTGGCCGCCGGCCCGCACCCGGCGCAGCACGGTGGTCTGCTCGGGGTCCGTGGCGGGGGCCGCGGCGCGGCCCGGGGCCCGGCGGAAGTCCGCGGCTCTGCGGTCGTTGCGGGGCCGTGGGATCACGGCCGTCCCGTCGGCCTCGGTCCGGGCGGCTCGACCGCCCCGGGATATTCCGGCCGCCGGGAGGGACCCGGTGCCGGGGACGTCACCGGTCTCCGGGAACACCTGCGGGTGACTTTCCGCCACCCGGCGTTGCACGGGCGCGGACGGCACTTCGGGCCGGACCGGTTGGGCGTCTTCTCGCCACTCTTTCACGTGCGCACATCCCCCCACGGGACAGTTCCGGGTGCGCATCGACACCGAGCACCCGTCGTTCGAACCAGGCCCCCACCCAGCCCGAGCGCCCCCTTTACCACACCGTGCTCGGGCCCCGAATGTAGCGCATGCGCAGGTGCCGTGTTCGCCATGTGCCGCCTAACGGGCGCTCATCACATCATCATCCACGGCTGGAATCCATCGGTCGACCGGCCGTCGCAGCCACCCTTCGGCTCCCGCGATCTCGCTCGCGGCCCTGCGGAGCGCCGTCAGCCCGGGGTGGACCAGCCCCTTGCGCCAGACCAGGGACACGGGTGAGAGCGGGACCGGGTCGACGAGCGGCCGCAGCACCGAACGGGGCATGGCCGGAAAGTCCACCACGGCCAGGATCGCGTTGCGGGTCTTGGCCATGATCCGCTCGAACTCCTCGTCGCCCACCGGCAGCGGATGGGGCGGTGCGAGCCGGATATCGCGTCCCTCGAAGAGGTGAAGCGCGAGGTCGGTCCACTCCCGGGTGCGCGGGTTGCCCGCTCCGGCGTACACCGTCTCCCCGGCCAGCGCCCCCAGCGGGACCTCCGGCAGGGCGGCCAGCGGGTGGTCGTCGGGCAGGACGACGGCCATCGGCTCGTAGCGGACCGGCTGCTGTTCGAGACCGGACCGCAGCGCCGGGTCCAGGCCCGCGAAACGCCCGAAGGAGACGTCCAGCCGGCCCGCGAGCACCTCGGCCGCCGCTCCCGTCAGACCGCTCTCGTAGCGGGCCATCAGCTCGCAATCGGGGGCGAGTTCCCGGGCCCGGTGCAGCACCCGGCGGCCGGTGAGCAGGCCGGCGGAGTTGAGGTCGACCAGCAGCGGCCGGGCCTGGCCGAAGGCGGCGAGCAGGTCGTCTTGGGCGGCCAGTACCCGCCGGGCGTGCGGCAGCAGCCGCTCGCCGTCCGCGGTGAGCGTCACCTGCCGGGTGGTCCGCACGAACAGCTCGGCGTCCAACTCGCGCTCCAGCCGCCGCACATCACGGCTCAGCGCCTGCTGGGCCACGTACAGGCGGGCCGCGGCCCGGGTGAAGTGCAGCTCCTCGGCGACGGCGACGAAGGCGCGCAGCAGGCGCGGTTCTATGGCGGCGGGAGCGGGCATGGCGGCGAATCTACCGCCCCGATTCACAACGCATGTGCGTGAGTCGGCGCCGAGAAGGTGTTGGACCGCGTGATCCACCGCGGGCCACCGTTGAGCCATGCCGCCACAGACCACCGAGGACAGCCGGATACCGGACGAGCAGTGCGAGGAGCGCGGGACGGGGCGGCCCCGCGGATACCGGGGGCTCTTCTCCCGCCCCGGCACGCTCGCCTTCACCGCGGGCAACCTCGTCGCACGGCTGCCGATGGGCATGTTCAGCGTGAGCGCGGTCGTGATGATCGCCGGGGCCCGGGGCTCCTACGCGCTCGCCGGCGCCGTCACCGCCGCCGGTCTGGCGGCGACCGGGGTGGCCGGGCCGTGGATCGCGCGGCTCGTCGACCGGCACGGGCAGGCCCGGGTCGTCGTGCCGGCCACCCTCACGGCGGTGCTGGGTAGCCTCGCCCTGCTGCTGTGCGTGCGCTTCGGCGCCCCCAACTGGACCCTGTTCGCCGCCTACGCCGCCACCGCCGCCACCCCCAACATCGGCGGTCTGTCCCGCGCCCGCTGGGCCCACCTGCTGCGCGACGAGCCCGCGGCCCTGCACACCGCCAACTCCTTCGAGCAGGCCGCCGACGAGCTGTGCTTCATGCTGGGCCCGGTGCTGGCCGCCTTCCTGACCGGCACGTTCTTCCCGGAGGCGGGCACGCTCGCCGGGACCGTGCTGCTGCTGGCCGGCGTGCTGCTGTTCACCGCGCAGCGGGCGACCGAGCCGCCGCCGCTGGCCCGGTCCAAGGCCCGGTCCCCGTTGCGCAGCCCGGGTATTCCGGCGCTGCTGGCCTGCTTCGTGGCGACCGGCTCGGTGTTCGGCTCGATGGAGGTCGTCACGATCGCCTACGCCGACGCCCAGGGGCACCGGGCGGCGGCGGGCCTGGTCCTCGCGCTGCAGGCGGCGGGCTCGTGCGCGGCCGGTCTGCTGTACGGGGCCCTGAAGCCCGCCGGTCTCGGCCTGCCCCGCTGCCTGCTCGCGATGGCCGCCCTGATGACCCTGCCCTGGCTGGCCGCCGCCACCACCGGTTCCCTCGTCGCCCTGGCGGGCGCGCTGCTGGTGGCGGGCATGGCGACGGCGCCGACGATGGTGACCGCGATGACCCTGGTGCAGTCCCGCACCCCGGCCGACCGGCTCAACGAGGGCATGAGCCTCGTCGTCACCGGCCTGCTCACCGGCATCGCCTGCGGTTCGGCGGCCGGCGGCTGGGCGGCCGAGCATGGCTCGCCGGCCACGGGTTTCGCGGTGCCGGCGCTCGCGGCGGCCGTGGCTCTGGTGATCGGCGCGTCGCGGCTCCGGACGGGGGCGGCCGGGCGGCCGGCGGCCCGGTAGGCGGGCGCTCACCGGGCGGGGGCCCGCTCCGGCTGGTTCGATGGTCGGGGCGACGGTGAGGGCGGAGGTGCTGATGCGTGGCCGGCTGGCTGTCCCCGGAGAACGTCACGGAGGTGACCCGGGTGCTGGACCTGAGCGGGGTGTTCGCCAACGGGACACTCGGCGGGGTGCTGGCCCGGAGCCGCCGGCTGGACCTCTTCGGCTTCCTGGTCATCGGCATCGTCTCCGGTCTCGGCGGCGGCATCCTGCGCGACACCCTCCTGCAGCACGGGACGCCCGTCGCCCTGACGGACTACACCTATCTGACCGTCGCCACCGCCGGGACGCTGCTGGCGTTCCTGGCCGACCTGAGCCGTCACACCTCCGGCTGGACCTTCAACCTGCTCGACGCGCTGGCGCTCAGCGTCTGGGCGATCGCCGGGGCGCAGAAGACCCTCTCCGTCGGCCTCGGCTGGCTGCCCGCCGTGCTGCTGGGCACGATCACAGCGGTCGGCGGCGGCGCCATCCGGGACCTGCTGCTGGCCCACACTCCCTCCATCTTCGGCGGCAATCCCCTGTACGCGACCGTCGCCGTGCTGGTGAGCGGGGTGACGGTGCTCTGCAGCCGGCTCGGCGTGCCCACCGTCGGCATCGCGGCCGGGCTCCTGCTGGGCGTCTCGCTGCGGATGGTCGCGCTGGTCCGGGGCTGGCACCTGCCGGGCAGCCGCGACTGGCGGCCCAGGTCGTCCCGCGGCCGCGGCTCGTGACCCGGACGGGGGACTCACCGGGGGGGGGACCACCCGCCGAGGAACGAGGAGCACCGCACAGTCATGAGCCTCAGGGATCGCGTGGACGAGGTCGTAGCCGGGCTCGGTGACATCCGGCCCGAGCTGGAGGGCTTCTACGAGGACCTGCACACCCACCCGGAGCTGGGCCACCAGGAGCACCGGACCGCGACCCGGGTGGCGGAACGCCTGGGGAGCTGCGGCTACCGGGTGCAGGACGGGATCGGCGGCACCGGCGTGGTCGGCGTGCTGGCCAACGGGGACGGGCCGACGGTGCTGCTGCGCGCCGACATGGACGCGCTGCCGGTCCGCGAGGAGACCGGCCTGCCGTACGCCAGCAAGGCCGTCGGCAAGGACGCGGCGGGCCGCGAGGTGCCGGTGGCCCATGCCTGCGGTCACGACATGCACGTCACCTGTCTGCTGGGCGCGGCCCGGCTGCTGGCCTCCGCCCGGGGGGCGTGGCGGGGGACGCTGGTGGCCCTGTTCCAGCCGGCCGAGGAGCCCGGTGACGGCGCCGACCGGATGCTCGCCGACGGACTCACCGATCTCGTGCCGCGGCCGGACGTGGCGTTCGCCCAGCATGTGCTGCCCTATCCGGCCGGGCGGGTCGGCACCCGCGCCGGTTCCTTCCTGTCCGCGGCGGACAACATCCGCGTCACCGTGCACGGCAGGGGTGCGCACGGCTCGGCGCCGCAGGCCGCGATCGACCCGGTGGTGATGGCGTCGATGATCGTCGTGCGGCTCCAGACGATCGTCTCGCGCGAGCTGGCCGCCACCTGGCCCGCGGTGCTCACGGTGGGCTCGGTGCAGGCGGGCACGAGCGGCAACGTGATCCCGGAGTCAGCGGAACTGCTGCTGAACGCGCGCACCTACGACGAGGGGACCCGGACGGCCGTCCTGGCCGCGGTGCGGCGGATCGTGACGGCCGAGTGCGCCGCCTCCGGAGCGACCCGCGAACCGGAGATCGAGGAGGGCACCCGCTTCCCGCCGACCGTCAACGACGCGGCGGTGACCCGGGAGGTGGCGGCCGCCTTCGAGGAGGTCTTCGGGGACCGGACGGGCACGGTGGAACTGCAGAGCGCGAGCGAGGACTTCAGCCGCATCCCGGACGCGTTCGGCGTCCCGTACACCTACTGGGCGCTCGGCTGCGTCGACCCCGACGTCTACGCGACCGCCCGGCGGCGCGGCACGGTGGCGCAGGACATCCCGGTCAACCACAGCTCCCGGTTCGCGCCGGTCCTCCAGCCGACCCTGGACACCGGCGTCCTGGCCCTGGTCACGGCCTCGCTCTCGCGGCTCGCCCGGCGGACCGCATGACAAAGGCCCCGTCGCTCCGGAGCGACGGGGCCTTGCCCACATGGGATGAGGGGGTCCGGGGGTCATGCCCCCGGAGATCCCGACGGGACGGACTGGGCTCGCGTTCGCTGCGAGCACGGTCCACCACCGTCTCGTGGAGATGGCGGGAATCGAACCCGCGTCCAACGGTGCGGAACCAGGGCTTCTCCGTGTGCAGTTCGCTTCGCTTTTCTCGGCCCCGGCGATCACGCGAACAAGTCGCCGACGGGCCCAGTCACTGTTTGGTTTCCCTCTTCACCCCGTGACCGGGATCAAGGTTTAGTTCCCTAGTCGATGCCAGGATCCGGGACGGGAACAAGCCCGGGCTGACACTCCCTTGAGAGCTTCGCTAGCTGCTAATTAGGCAGCGAGGGCGAAGTGGGAGGAATCGCGCTTGGTGTTGGCGATTATTGTTTTCGGCCTGTGGTTTACGAGATCATGGCCGCTTCCTCGACACGCTTCCCCTGCTTCGACATCCGCTGTCGAAACCGATCATCCCCATGTTGTTTTTTCAAACCCCTCCGAGGAGGGCCCTCCGGAGAGGGGGCTCGCACCCTCTGTGGGGTGCGCTGCCATCGTACGTGACCAACGCGGTCCGGTGCCAGCCTATTCCCGCCGGTCGCGCCGGTCCGGTGACTAGGCCCGCTGCTTGCGCCGCACAGCCGACATCGCGCGGTCCGCCTCGCGCCGGTCCTGCTTCTCGCGCAGGGTCTGGCGCTTGTCGTACTCCTTCTTGCCCTTCGCCAGCGCGATCTCGACCTTGGCGCGGCCGTCCTTGAAGTACAGGGCGAGGGGCACGATCGTGTGACCCGTCTCCTGGGACTTCGCCTCCAGCTTGTCGATCTCGTCGCGGTGCAGCAGCAGCTTCCGCTTGCGCCGGGCGCTGTGGTTGGTCCAGGTGCCCTGGCTGTACTCGGGGACGTGCACGTTGTGCAGCCACGCTTCGTGACCGTCCAGTTGCACGAACCCGTCGACCAGCGAGGCCCGCCCCTGGCGCAGTGACTTCACCTCGGTGCCCATCAGCACGAGACCGGCCTCGTACGTGTCGAGGATGAGGTAGTCGTGCCGCGCCTTCTTGTTCTGCGCGATCAGCTTGCGCCCTTTTTCCTTAGCCATAGTGCGCCCATTTTCGCACCACGGAGGGGGTGCGGGGGAAGCGCATTAACAGGGCGCTACGAGGGGTCGCCCAGACCGCCCAGGACCGTCTCGGCGCGGCGCAGCGCCTGCGGCCCCGCGTCCAGGTCCGGGGTGATGCCCCGGCCGTCGACCGCGCGGCCGGACGGGGTGCGGTAGTGGCCCACGGTCAGCTCGGCCACCGAGCCGTCGGGCAGCTCGGTGGGCATCTGGACGGAGCCCTTGCCGAAGGTGCGGGTGCCGATCACGACCGCGCGGCCGCGGTCCTGCAGCGCGCCGGTGAGCATCTCGGCCGCGCTCATCGTGCCGCCGTCGACCAGGGTGACCAGGGGCCGGCCGGTGTCGCCGCCGGAGTCGGCGTGCAGGGCGCGCTGGGCGCCGTCGACATCGTAGGTGGCGACCAGGCCGCCGTCGAGGAAGGCGGAGGCGGTCTCCACGGACTCGGTGACCAGACCGCCGGAGTTCCCCCGCAGGTCCAGGACGATGCCGGCGCCGGACGGGGCGCGGCGCACCGCGGCGCGCACGGAGTCGCCGGAGCCCTTGGTGAAGGCGGCGACCTTGATCACGGTGATCCTGTGGGGCAGCCTGTGGACGGTCACCGGGTCCGTGGACAGCCTGGCCCGGCGCAGGGTCTCGGTCCACGCGCGCGTGCCGCGCTGGAGGCCGAGCGTCACGGTCGTGCCCGCGGCCGCGTCCTCGGCGTCGCCGCGGAGTAACGAGACCACCTCCGTGACCGGCCGTCCGGCCACGTCCGTGCCGTCGACGCTGCGCAGCCGGTCGCCCGTGCGGATCCCTGCGTCGGCCGCGGGCGAGCCGGGCTGCACCCGGGACACCTCGATCCGGCCGTCCGGCTCGGCCCGCGCGAACAGCCCGGTGCCGGTGTACTCGCCGTCCAGGGCCTCCCGGAACTCCTGGTACTCGCCCTCGGAGTAGACGGCTCCCCAGCGGTCCCCGCTGCGGCTGACGGCCCGTTCGGCGGCCTCCATGGGCGACTTGCCGTCGGCCATCGCCTTGGCGGCGGCCCGCCGCACGGCCTCGTGGCGGGTGGCCGAAGGCGCCGGCGCGGAAGCGGACTTGGGGCCGGAGCGGGCGCCCTGGCCGGTGTCCGGGAAGGAGCCGGTTGCGGCGCCGGCGACCAGGGCGCAGGCGAAGACCAATGTCAGGGCGGCCCCACGGCCGGTGCGGCGGGGCTGACAGAACGGGTCACGGCCTGACATGGCGGTGAGTCTAGGACAACGGCGAAGGGCCGTACGGACGGACGCCCGTACGACCCTCTTGGGATGCGTCACACCTTCAGGTACTTGCGCAACGCGAAGAACGCCGCCAGAGCGGGCATCAGCACACTGGTGGCGAGGATCAGCGGCAGCTTGGTCAACACCGCGTCCCAGCCGACGAAGTTGATCAGCGTGAGCTTGTTGGACAGGGCCATGCCGTGGTCGATCGTGAAGTACCGCCCGACGACCAGGAAGACGCAGGCGAGTCCGCCGCCGATGAGTCCGGCGACCGCGGCCTCCATGATGAACGGCGCCTGGATGTAGAAGCCCGAGGCGCCGACGAGGCGCATGATCCCGGTCTCACGCCGACGGCTGAACGCGGACACCCGCACGGTGTTGACGATCAGCAGCAGCGCGACGAGCAGCATCAGCGCCATCACGCCGAGCGCGGCCCGGTTCATCAGGTTCAGCAACTGGAAGAGGTTGTCCAGGATGCCCTTCTGGTCCTGCACCGACTGCACACCGTCGCGCCCGTTGAACGCGGTCGCGATCACCTGGTACTTCTGCGGGTCCTTGAGCTTGATGCGGTACGACTCCTGCATCTGGTCCGGCGTCAGCGAGCCGGCCAGCGGGGAGTTGCCGAACTGCTCCTTGTAGTGCTTGTACGCCTGGTCCTGCGACTCGTAGGTCACCTTCTCGACGATGGCCATCTTGCCGAGGTCGGTGCGGATCTGCTTCTTCTGGTCCTCGGTGACCGCGCCCTTGGCGCAGTTGACGTCCGACTGCGCGTCGCTCTTGTTGCACAGGAAGATCGAGACGTTGACCTTGTCGTACCAGTAGCCCTTCATGGTGCTCACCTGGTCGCTCATGAGCAGGGAGCCGCCGAACAGGGCCAGGGACAGGGCGACGGAGACGATGACGGCGAAGGTCATCGTCAGGTTGCGGCGGAGACCGACACCGATCTCCGACAGGACGAACTGGGCGCGCATGGCGTCGGATCAAGCCTTTCCGTGGACGTGACTGAGGCGGCGGGTCAGTGCTGGTAGCCGTAGACGCCGCGGGCCTGGTCGCGGACGAGGCGGCCCTTCTCCAGCTCGATGACGCGCTTGCGCATCTGGTCCACGATGTTCTGGTCGTGCGTCGCCATGATGACGGTGGTGCCCGTCCGGTTGATGCGGTCGAGCAGCTTCATGATGCCGACGGAGGTCTGCGGGTCGAGGTTGCCGGTGGGCTCGTCCGCGATCAGCAGCTTGGGCCGGTTGACGAAGGCCCGCGCGATGGCCACGCGCTGCTGCTCACCACCGGACAGCTCGCCCGGCATCCGGTCCTCCTTGCCGCCGAGTCCGACGAGGTCGAGCACCTGCGGCACGGACTTGCGGATCTCGCCGCGCGACTTGCCGATGACCTCCTGCGCGAAGGCCACGTTCTCGGCGACGGTCTTGTTGGGCAGCAGGCGGAAGTCCTGGAACACCGTCCCGAGCTGGCGGCGCATCTGCGGCACCTTCCAGTTGGAGAGGCGCGCGAGGTCCTTGCCCAGGACGTGCACCTGGCCGTGGCTGCACCGCTCCTCGCGCAGCACCAGCCGCAGGAAGGTCGACTTGCCGGAGCCGGAGGACCCCACGAGGAAGACGAACTCGCCCTTCTCGACCTCCAGGGAGACATCCCTGAGGGCGGGGCGGGTCTGCTTGGGGTAGACCTTGGAGACGTTGTCGAATCGGATCACGGATGCACCACGGGTCGCCGGGGGTAGATGAGCGTGACCATACGCGAACCGGGAGTGCGAGCGCAGGGCCCGGTCGCGGTTGGTTGCGGCTTGTGCGTTTTTGTACAGGCGGGATTCGGGCTTCTCCCGGAGCCCGCGCTCTTTGCGGGGGAACCTGGCACAGTGGAGGGGGAACGTTCTGGTTCCCGTGCGCGTTCTACGGGTGATGGCCGGCGCGAGGAGGGCGAGCGCATGACGTACGACCGGTTGGTGTGCGCGAACTGCGCGTCGCCTGTGAGCGAGGGCCGGTGCCCGGTGTGCCGTGCCAACCGCCAGCGACTGCAGCAGGAGGGCTTCCTCGCGGGGATCAACCCCATGGCGCTGATCGCGCTGCTCGCGGTGCTGATCGCCGCGGTGGCGCTGCTGGCCCACCAGACCGCGTAGGAAGTACCGCGAAGACGGCCGAAGGGCCCGGAGCAAGGCTCCGGGCCCTTCGTGGTGCGTGTCGCGTGCTCAGCGTCGCCGTGCGGCTACGCTCAGGCGGCGGCGCCCCGGCCGTTCACGAGCCGCGGCAGGAAGCGGAAGCCGATGCCGCCGGCGATCATCGTCGCGGCGCCGACCAGCAGGAACGCGGTCTGTCCGGCACCGGTCTCGGCGAGCTGCTTGTCGCCGCCCTGGGCCGTGGTGTCCGAGCCCGTGTCGGTGAGGGCGGAGGAACCCTCCTCCTGGGCGGCGTTGTCGTTGCCGCCGCCCTGGGGGGCGTCGCCGCCGGTGGTGGAGCCGCCGCCGTTGCCACCGGTGGAGCTGCCGCCGCCGGTGCCGTTGCCGCCACCGTTGCCGTTGCCGCCACCGTTGCCGTTGCCCTGGGTGGACCCGTCGGTGGTGCCCTGGGTCGTACCCTCCGAGGTGCCCTGAGTGGTGCCCTCGGTAGTGCCCTGGGTCGTACCTTCCGTGGTGCCCTGGGTCGTACCTTCCGTGGTGCCCTGGGTCGTGCCTTCCGTGGTGCCCTGGGTCGTGCCCTGGACGGCGCCCGCGATGGTGCCCTCGGTGGTGCCCTCGGTCACGCCCAGAGAGGTGCCCTCGGTGGAACCCTGGATGGCGCCGGCGATGGTGCCCTCCGTGGTCCCCTCCGTAGTGCCCTCGGTGCCTTCCGTGGCGCCCTGGTCCTCTCCACCCTCCGTGCTCACGCCCAGCGTGATCGGCCCGGCCTGGACACCGAGGTCCAGGGCCGAGGCGGCGCCCGCTGCGGTGAGCGAGGCGCCGGCCGCGATCACGGCGCCGGCGGCTATCCGCGCGACCCGGATCCGCGTCTTCTTCGTCATGTGTTTGCTACCCCCAGTAGCTGTCGTCAATGAGGCGGCGCGTGGGGCTTGCCGTGATCGACGGAGGCAGCCGTGACGAGATCTGCGTCAATTCCCCCGGTTCACATGCGCCCCAGAGATACGCATGCCACGCTTCACCCTTCCGAGTTTTCAAAGCATCGTCAAGGCCGTTGCGGGCGCGATGTCCGATGGGGCGGCGTTTGCCGTGACTTGGAACCCGTGAGTGTGATGTAAAACCCAGACATAAGACAACTGCCGCCTCCAGGGCGGCAGTTGTTATGTCGACAAAGTTACTTCTCCTGCTGCTTGCGCCAGCGAATACCGGCCTCCAGGAACCCGTCGATCTCGCCGTTGAACACGGCCTCCGGGTTGCCCACCTCGTACTCGGTGCGCAGGTCCTTGACCATCTGGTACGGGTGCAGCACGTAGGAGCGCATCTGGTTGCCCCAGGAGTTGCCGCCGTCGCCCTTGAGGGCGTCCATCTTGGCCTGCTCCTCCTGCCGGCGCCGCTCCAGCAGCTTGGCCTGGAGGACGTTCATCGCGGTCGCCTTGTTCTGGATCTGCGACCGCTCGTTCTGACAGGAGACGACGATGCCGGTGGGGATGTGGGTCAGGCGCACCGCGGAGTCCGTGGTGTTCACGCCCTGGCCGCCGGGACCGGACGAGCGGTAGACGTCCACCCGCAGCTCGGACTCGTCGATCTCGATGTGGTCGGTCTGCTCGACCACGGGGAGGATCTCCACGCCCGCGAAGGAGGTCTGGCGGCGGCCCTGGTTGTCGTAGGGCGAGATGCGCACCAGGCGGTGGGTGCCCTGCTCGACGGAGAGGGTGCCGTAGGCGTACGGCGCCTGCACGGCGAAGGTGGTGGACTTGATGCCCGCCTCCTCCGCGTACGACGTCTCGTAGACCTCGGTCTTGTAGCCGCGCTGCTCGGCCCAGCGCAGGTACATGCGCTGGAGCTTCTCGGCGAAGTCGGCGGCGTCGACGCCACCGGCCTCGGCGCGGATGTTGACGAGCGCCTCACGGGCGTCGTACTCACCGCTGAGCAGCGTCCGGACCTCCATCTCGTCCAGCGCCTTGCGGACGAGGACCAGCTCGGCCTCGGCCTCGGCGCGGGTGTCCGGGTCGTCCTCCTCCTCGGCCATCTCGAAGAGGACGGCGAGATCGTCGATCCGGCCGCGCAGCCCCTCCGCCTTCCTGACCTCGGCCTGGAGGTGGGAGAGCTTGCTGGTGATCTTCTGCGCCTCGTCCGGGTTGTCCCACAGGGACGGCGCGGCCGCCTGCTCCTCGAGCACGGCGATGTCTGCCCTCATCCTGTCGAGGTCCAGGACGGCCTCGATCGACTCCATGGTCGAGGAGAGGGACTTCAGCTCTTCGGATACATCGACGACTGCCACGCATCCAGCGTAACGGCTCCGCCGAGCGGCCAGAGCAGGACGGCCCGGCCGAACCTGTGGGCGACCGGCGCCGCCCCCGCCCGGCCGGAAGTCACGGCGTCGAGGTGCTGTGGGTGCCCGCCGGGGGTTCGTCGTCGCCCGACGTCGCCGCCCAGGCCCCCACGCCGACGGCCGCGGCCAGCACCACCCCGGCCACGCCCAGCGTGATCCGGCGCCGGCGCAGCGCGGCCCGGTGCCGGGCCGAGCCCGGCCGGGGCGCTCCCGGCGCGCGCGGGACCCGCGCCGTGCCGTGGGCCCCGCCCGCCAGCTCGTCGGGCGCCGGCACCCGCATCGAGGTGTGGGTGTCCCGGTTGGAGTCGGGGCGGACGCCCTGCACCAGGGACACCGCGCCCCGCCGCCGCACCGGCTCGCCCGCGCCCGGGTCCTGGGCCGTCTGGTCCTCGGTCTCGTCGGCGGAGTCCGCGTCCGGCTCGTCCACGTCCAGCGGGGGCATGCCGGCCAGCAGGGGGAGCTGCTCCCGCAGCCGTGCCGCCAGCTCCGAGGCGCGCAGCCGGGAGGCGGGCGCCTTGGCCAGGCACTGCACGAGCAGCGCCCACAGCTCCTCGGGGATGCCGGGCAGCGGTACGACGGTCTCGGTGACGTGCCGGCGCAGCACCGCGCCGGGGTGGCCGCCGCCGAACGGCGTGAAGCCGGCGAGGAGTTCGTAGAGGACCGTGGCCAGCGCGTAGATGTCCACGGCGGCGCGCGGGGGCAGGCCCTCGACGATCTCCGGGGCCAGGTAGTCCGGGGTGCCGATGATCTTCGTGGCGCGGGTCCGCTTCGGAGAGTCGATCAGCTTGGCCACGCCGAAGTCGGTGAGCAGCGCCGGGTGGGCCCCGCCGGGGCCGAGCGGGCCCTGCATGTCGAGCAGGATGTTCTCGGGCTTCACGTCCCGGTGGACGACCCCGGCCGCGTGGGCGGCCGCGAGCCCGTCGGCGACGTCCGCGACGATCGCCACGGCCGACTCCGGCGCGAGCCGCCGCTCGCGCTCCAGGCGGGTGCGCAGGTCGGTGCCGCGCACCAGGTCCATGACCAGGGCCAGGTCGTTGCCGTCGACCACCAGGTCGCGTACGGAGACGATGTGCGGGTGCTCAAGGCCGAGCAGCGCGGTGCGCTCCTGCACGAAACGCCCGACGAGTTCCTGGTCGGACGCCAGGTCCTCACGCAGCAGCTTGATCGCGACGGACCCCTCCGGTCCCTCGCCCAGCCACACCGTGCCGGCGCTGCCCCGCCCCAGGATCTGGTTGGCGGTGTACCGGCTGCCGATCTTCCGTGCCAAGACTGCTCCTACCGACGCGTGTTGTCGCCCCTGCGCCACTCCGGGGGACGACCCCCGGGCCCCCGGCCGACAGACCGGGACCCCCGGGCGACAAAACTACGCGTCGAGCGAGCCAACCTTCACCGCCGAGGCGGAAATCACCCGCCGGATGTCGACAAATTCCCAAACTCGCGTTCAGTTGCCGCCGCCGGAGGAGCTGTCGAGCTGCTTGATCCAGTCGCCCACCTGCCCGGCCCAGTCGCTGAGCTGGGACCAGTAGCCCCTGCCCTGGCCGACCCAGGTGTGCAGCGGGGTCAGCTCCCAGACCAGCCAGCTCGCGACGACCAGGATGACGATCGTGAACAGGCAGCCCTTGAGGCAGCCGAGTCCGGGGATCTTCATCGGGTTGGCGCTGCGCTGCCGCGGCGCCCGGGGCTCGCGCGCGGGGCGCTGCGGCTCGGGGGCGGGGGGCGCGTAACGCTGGGGCTGCCGCTGCGGCTGCCGTTGCGGGGCGTACTGCTGGGGCTGGTCCGGGTAGCCGTATCCGGCGTGCGGCTGCTGCCGGCCGCGCTGCTGCGGCTGCTGCGGGCGCCCCTGCTGGGGTTGGCGCGGCTGCTGCTGCGGCCGGGCGACCTGGCGCTGGGGGCGGCGGCGCAGCGGGTCCTCGTCGGGGCCGAGGTACTGGACCTGCGTCTGTTCGTTGCGGTCCCGGGCGGCGCGGAGCTGGTTCTGCCAGGGGTGCGGCTGGTCGGGCCGCTGTCCCTGCGGGCCGGTGTTCGGCAGCACCGCCGTGGGGTCCGCGGCGCCGGTGTTCGGCAGTACGGCGGTGGGGTCGGCGGCGCCGGCCGGACCGCCGGTGTGGGGCAGGACGCTGGTCGCGGAGTTGGGGTCGTACCCGCCCTGCGGCGCGTTCGTCGGCAGCACCTGGGTGGGGTCGGCGGCGCCGGGCACCCCGGGGACGGCGGCCGGGGCCGGGTCGGGGGCGAGCAGGGCGCCCACGCCCTCGGCGGCGGCGATCTGGGCGGCGTTCGCGTGCACGCCGACGCCCTCGGCGACGACCCGCAGCCCGCGCGCGAGGTTCTCGGCGCTGGGCCGCTCGTCGGGGTTCTTGCGCAGGCAGCGCTCTATGACCGTCCACAGCGGGTCCGGGACGGTGGAGGGGCGGCGCGGCTCGGCGCTCAGGTGCTGGTGCAGCACTTCGAGGGCGCTGCCGCCGGAGAACGGCGGACGGCCGGTGACCAGCTCGTACAGCAGGATGCCGGCGCCGTACACGTCGACGGCCGAGGTCTGCGGGCGGCCCTCGGCGGACTCCGGCGCGACGTACGCGGGCGTGCCGACGAACTCGTGGGTGCGGGTCAGGCCCGGGGAGTCGGCGAGGCGGGCGATGCCGAAGTCGGTCAGCATCGGGTGCATGCGGCCCTCGTACTGCTGGAGCAGCACGTTGGCGGGCTTCAGGTCGCGGTGGACGACGCCGTCGGCGTGGCTCGCGGCGAGGGCGTCGGCGATCTGCGCGGTCATCAGCGCGGCGGCGACGGGCGTGAAGGGGCCGTTCTCGCGCAGGTAGCGGTGCAGGTCGGGGCCGTCGACGAGGTCCATGACCAGGGCCAGCAGATCGCCCTCGACGACCAGGTCGCGCACCCGCACGATGTTCGGGTGGGTGAGCCGGAGCAGGACGGACCGCTCGCGCAGGAAGCGCATCACGATGTCCGGGTCGCTCGCCAGCTCCTCCTTGAGGACCTTGATCGCGACCGTCTCGCCCGGCTGGCCGGGCACGGCCGCCTCCGCACCCGCCGTCTCGCGCTGGCGGGCACGCCAGACGGTGCCCGTGGCGCCGCGTCCGAGCGGCTCCTCGAGCAGGTACTTGCTGCCGACTGGCCGCACGTCACGCGCTCCCTGCTGCTTGCTTGCCGGTGTTCTGGTGTTCCGGCCCACTGTAGTGCCGGTCCACTGGGCACTACGTAAGCGTTCCCGACGATGTTCGCCGGTCCGCCCGGACCCCGCCTGTCGGGGTCCGGCCCAGGGCTCCTGGTTCCAAGGGAAGACGCTCGCCTCCGCTTCCTGGTTGCCGGGCGCCGCACGTGACCGATCTCAACAGATCATCGGCGCACCACTGGTCAGGCACTTTTGGGGGCAGAGCTGACCAATCAAGATCACTTGGTACCGGGTCGTGGGCACGTTGTCAGTGACAGGTGCGAGGATGCGTGCAGTACTGGCCGACGTGCTCGTGCGGGGGGTGGGGTAGTCCGCGCCCGGGCAGAAGGGACCGCTGACGGCGATGCAGATCCGGCTGACCGTCGTAGATCCGCTGGGCCCGTCCCCGCAGCGGGGCCGCGCCGTGAGCCGCGACGTGCTGGTGACGGCGCCCGCGGGCACGGATCTGGCCGCGGTGGCGTCGGGACTGGCCGCGGCGGTCGCCGGTGAGGGCGGCGCGGGCCGGGACACCGGCGGCGCCCCCGTGGTGCTGTACGCGGGCGCGGAGCGGCTGGACGCGCGCCGCCGCGTCCTGGGCGAGCCCCCGCTGGTCGACGGCGCCGTGCTGTCCCTGGGCGCCCCGGCGGCCCCCGAGCCGCATCCCGAACTGGACGACGCCCCGACCCAGTTGCACGTGGTCGCCGGGCCGGACGCGGGCGGGGTCCATCTGCTGCACGGCGGCCGGATCACCGTCGGCCGCTCCGCCGACGCCGACGTCCCGCTGGACGACCCGGACGTCTCCCGGCTGCACTGCGCGGTCACGGTCGGCGCCGACGGCCGGGTCTCGGTCACCGACCTCGGCTCCACGAACGGCACCACCCTGGGCGGCACGCGCGTGGGCGAGCGCCCGGTGCGGTTCCCCGCGGGCGCGCTGCTGCGGATCGGCGAGTCCGCCCTGCGCGTTACGCCGTCCGGGGGACCCGGGGCGCGCACGGCGACGGTGCCGGACGGGGAGGGGTGCCTGCGGGTGCTCCCGGGCGGCCCGGAGGAGCACGCGCGCGTGGAGCCGCCGGCCGCCGCGGGCGGCCCGGACCCGGACGGGCCCACCCGGCACGCGTACGGCACGGCGGACCACGCCGTCGGCCACGACCACACCCGGGTCGAGCCCCTGGTGCCCGGGCAGGCGGAGGCGCCGAGCGCGGAGCGCCTGGACGCTCCGTACGGCGCGGGCGGCGACACGCACGCCGGACCGCACGGCGTCGGCCTGCCCGGCGGTCCGGAGTTCCCCGAGGACGCCGGCCACGGCACCCGTAAGGGCACGCCCCTGCGGGGCACCGACGTGCCGCCGGGAGTGCGGCGGCGCGGCGGGCTCGGCGCCTGGGCGCGCCGGCTGGCGGGCGGGCGCGGCGAGCAGCCGGCCGGCCCGCCGGAGGAGTACGGCGCGGCGGGCGGCGGGACCGCCGCCGCGCACACCGGCGCCCCCCAGCGGCCCGAGACCTGGCCGGACCCGGCCGCGCTGCTGCTGACCGCGCTGGGTCCGGGCCCCCGGCTGTGGGAGCGGGGCCCCGGGCACCCGGAGGCGCTGACCGTGCGGCTCGGCACGGCGGACCGGGGCGCGCCGGACGGCTCGGGCGTGCTGCCCGCCGTGCCGGTGACCGCCGCGCTGCGCGAGGCGGGCGCGCTGGGCCTGGCCGGGCCGCGCCCGCGGCTGTCCGGGCTGGCCCGGGCGGTGCTGGCCCAGCTCGCCGCGCTGCACTCCCCCGACCTGCTGGAGATCGTGCTGATCAGCGCGGACCGCGCCCGCCCGGTGGAGGAGCGCACGGCCGAGTGGTCCTGGCTCGGCTGGCTGCCGCACGTCCGCCCCGGCCACGGCCAGGACTGCCGGCTGCTGCTCGCCCACGACCGCGAGCAGGCCGCGGCCCGCACGGAGGAACTGCTGCGCCGGGTCGAGGAGTACGCGGCGACGGGCCGCGGCACGGCCCAGCCGGCCCCGCCCCGGACGGCTTCGGCTTCGACTTCGACTTCGACCGAGCACGGCGTCCCCGGGAGCGGCGGCATCGCGCACCCCGGCGCCGCCTCCGTACCGGGTCAGCGGCGGCACGACGCCCACCCCGGCCCGGGCCACCACCCCGGCCCGGACCCGGCCCTCCCCGCCGGACCGGCCTCCGCCACCGGCACGGTGCTCGGCACGGCGGCCGCCTTCACCGCACCGGCGGGCGGCGCCCGACCGGACACGGCCGGCGACGCCACCCCGGTCCCGCCGCCGGCCGCCACCGGACCCGCGGACGCCCCGACGGCCGCCCGCCGCCCCTCGTGGGCCAGGGAGGACGCCGGCCCGGCCGGAACCGGCGGCTTCCCGGGGCCGTACACGGTCGTGGTCGTGGACGGGGATCCCGGAGGCGCGGCCCTGCGGGAGTCCCTGGCGCGGCTGGCCGTGGCCGGGCCGCGGGCCGGGATCCACGTGGTGTGCCTCGCCGAGACCGAGCCCGCCTCCGCCGCCTCCCCCGTCACCCGGACCTACGAGACCGCCTGCGAGGCCACGCCCACCTTCCGGCACTGCGGGGCCGTCGCCCTGCTCGGCGGTGACGTCGCCGGCGCCCTCCATCTGATGCGGGTCGCGCCCACCGGTCCGGTCGGCCCGGGCACCCTCGCCACCGTCGACGCCGTCTCCCCCGCCTGGGCCGAGCGGTTCGCGCGGGCGCTGGCTCCGCTGCGGCCGGACGGCCCGCTCGCCGAGCCGCACGCGCGCGTGGCCGTACCGCTGCCGACGTCCGCGCGGCTGCTGGACGAACTGGGTCTGGCCCGGGCCACCCCGGCCTCGCTGATGGCCCGCTGGGCGGACGCGGCCGACGACACGGCGTCCCCGGCCGGCCGGGCCAGGGCGGTGCTGGGCGCCGGGCCGCACGGACCGCTCACCGTCGACCTGGTCGCCGACGGGCCGCATCTGCTGATCGAGGGGCCGGCCGGCAGCGGCCGTACCGAACTGCTGCGGACGGTGGCCGCCTCGCTCGCCGCCGCCGAACGGCCCGACCGGCTGGGCATGGTGCTGATCGACGGCCGGGACGGCGTCGGCACCGGCGCGGGGCGCGGCGAAGGACTGCGCGTCTGCACCGACATACCCCATGTGACGACCCACCTCATCGCCAACGACCCCGTGCGCATGCGGGAGTTCGCGCAGTCGCTGACTGCGGAGCTGAAGCGGCGTGCGGAGCTGCTGGGCCTGGCGGACTTCGTCCAGTGGCACACCGGGCGCGAGATGCCGGGCCGGATCGTCGCGCAGCGCGGGCCGAACGGCCGCACCGCCGCCGCCGGTTCCGGCACGGCGGACGCGGCCGGGGACATAGAGACGCCGCCCAGTTCCACGCTGCGGCTGCGGCCCGGCGCCGCCGCGCGGCAGCGCGCCGAGGCCGCGCCGCCGCTGCCCCGGCTCGTGGTGGTCGTCGACGACCTCGACGCGCTGGTGTCCCCCGCGCTCGGCTCGCCGGGCCGGCCGGCCGCCGGCTCGGTGCTGCGGGCGCTGGAGGCGGTGGCCCGGGAGGGCGAGCGGCTCGGGGTGCACCTGGTGGCGACGGCCGGCACGGGCGGCCGCACGGCGGAGACGGAACCGGCCAGGAGGGCCACCCTGCGCATCACGCTGGACGCGCCGGCCGCCGGACGCACGGGCTCCGCCGCGGCCGAGCGCGCCGGCGAGCCCGGCGGGGAGCCGGCGCCGGGGCGGGGCCGGCTGACGTACCCGGACGGACGGGCGGTCGGCTTCCAGGGCGGCCGGGTCACCGGCCGTATCCCGCGCACCGCGACCCAGCGGCCCACGGTGGTGCCGCTGGAGTGGCAGCGCATGGGCGATCCGCCGGCCCGCCGGCCGGTGCGGGAACTGGGCAACGGCCCGACCGACCTGGCCCTGCTGGCCAGCGCGGTGCAGCGGGCGGCCCGCGAGGTCGCCGCGGCGGAGGTGCCCTCGCTGCTCTGACGGACCGCCCCGGGGCGGCCGCGCATACCCCGTTGATCACGAGCCGGTCACGATGGACCGCTGGACGGCGCAGGCGCTCTTGCCGCCCCCGTCCGGCCCGGCGTAGACCGGACCGGACGGGACAGAGTTCTGACGTTCAACGGAGAACGACGAACGGGGAAGTGATGCGCAGCAACAGCGGCACCATCCGGACACACAGGGCCGTCACCACACTCGCCGCACTGGTCGCGGGAGCCCTCGCGCTGTCCGCCTGCTCCGGCGGCGACAGCGACAAGAAGGGCGACGGCGACACGGGCGGCGGAGCCACCGGCTCCACCCTCACCCTGCCGAAGCTGAACGGCGAGAAGCTCGAGGTCGCCGCCGTCTGGACCGGCACCGAACAGGCGAACTTCAAGAAGGTCCTCGCGGAGTTCGAGAAGCGCACCGGCGCGAAGGTGACGTTCGTGCCCGCCCAGGACCCGATCATCAACTTCCTGGGTTCCAAGATCGCGGGTGGTCAGCCGCCGGACGTGGCGCTGCTGCCGCAGCCGGGCGCGATCAAGCAGGCCGTGCAGAAGGGCTGGGCGAAGCCGCTCGGCGCGGACGCGCTCAAGGAGCTGCGGAAGAACTACTCGCAGGGCTGGCAGGACATCGGCAAGGTCGACGGCAAGAGCTACGGCGTCTACTACAAGGCCGCCAACAAGTCGCTGATCTGGTACAACGCCAAGGCCTTCGAGAACGCGGGCGCCAAGGAGCCCAAGAACTGGCAGGACCTGCTGACCACCGCGCAGGCGGTGTACGACTCCGGGGTCACCCCGTTCTCGGTCGGCGGCGCCGACGGCTGGACGCTGACGGACTGGTTCGAGAACGTCTACCTCTCCCAGGCCGGCCCGGAGAAGTACGACCAGCTCGCCCAGCACAAGATCAAGTGGACCGACCCGTCGGTGAAGCAGGCGCTCACCACGCTCGCCCAGATCTGGGGCAAGAAGGACTACGTGGCGGGCGGCGCGGACGGCGCGCTGCAGACCGAGTTCCCGGCCTCCGTCACGCAGACCTTCACCGGCGGCGACCAGCCGAAGGCCGCCATGGTCTACGAGGGCGACTTCGCGCAGGTCAACATCGGCGACACCAAGGCGAAGGTGGGCACGGACGCGAAGGTGTTCCCGTTCCCCGCCGTGGGCTCCACCGCGCCGGTGGTCTCCGGCGGTGACGCGGCCGTCGTGCTGAAGGACTCCAAGGCGGCGCAGGCCCTGGCCACCTTCCTGGCCTCCCCGGACGCGGCGACCATCCAGGCCAAGCTCGGCGGCTACCTCTCGCCGAACAAGAACGTGGCGGAGTTGGCGTACCCGAACGAGGTGCAGCGCACCATTGCCAAGGCGCTGATCGCCTCCGGCGACGACTTCCGCTTCGACATGTCCGACCAGGCCCCGCAGGCGTTCGGCGGCACCCCCGGCAAGGGCGAGTGGAAGGACCTGCAGGACTTCCTGAAGAACCCGAAGGACGTGGCGGGCACCCAGGCACAGCTCGAGAAGGACGCGGCGGCCGCGTACGGGAACGGGAGCTGATCCGGCCATGGCGTCGGCAGCGGCGGCCGGGGCCCCACCGGGCCCGGCCGCGCCCAAGAGCCGCAAGAGCGTGACCGGCACCCGCAGGGCCGTGGCAGCGCTGTTCCTGCTGCCCGCCCTGGTGCTGCTCGGCGCGCTCGTGGTCTACCCGATCGGGTACTCGGTCGTCCGCAGCTTCTACAACGCCTCCGGCGACGGCTTCGCCGGGTTCGACAACTACAAGGCGCTGTTCACGGACGACGGCATCCGCACGGCCCTGAGGAACAACATCATCTGGGTGGTGTTCGCGCCGACGGTCTCCACCGCGCTCGGTCTGATCTTCGCGGTGCTGACCGAACGGATCCGCTGGGGAACGGCGTTCAAGCTGGTCGTCTTCATGCCGATGGCGATCTCGATGCTGGCGGCCGGGATCATCTTCCGGCTGGTGTACGACCAGGACCCGGACAAGGGCGTCGCCAACGCGGTGTGGGTGGGGGTGCACGACACCTTCGCCCAGTCGTCGGCGTTCCCGAAGGCGCACCCGGGCCGTGACTCGCCGCTGAAGGCGGACGCGGGCGGGTTCGTCACCTCGGCCCCCGTGCGCGCCGGGCAGCCGGTCACGCTCCCGCTCGTCGGGGTGGCGCCGGACCAGATGCCGGACGGCGCGAAGAAGGCCGCGGCCGCCGGGGCCGAGCCGGGGAAGGTCACCGGCACCGCCTGGCAGGACTTCACGCGCGGCAAGGGCGTCGGCAGGCTGGGCTCGCCGGACCCGTCCGAACTGGGCTACGCGGGGATGCGGATCGAGGCGGTGAAGGACGGCAAGGTGGTGGCCTCCACCGAGGCGGCCGGTGACGGCACCTTCACACTGCCCGCGGCGGCCGACGGGGCGCTGCTGCGGCTGCCGGCGAGCAACTTCAAGGAGCCGTACAACGGCGTCGACTGGCTCGGCCCGGCGCTGGTCACCCCGGCGGTCATCGGGTCGTACGTGTGGATGTGGGCGGGCTTCGCGATGGTGCTGATCGCGGCGGGGCTCGCGGGCGTGCCCCGGGAGCTGCTGGAGGCGGCGCGCGTGGACGGCGCCAACGAGTGGCAGGTGTTCCGCAAGGTCACCGTGCCGCTGCTCGCGCCGGTCCTCGCGGTGGTCGTGGTCACGCTGATGATCAACGTGCTGAAGGTCTTCGACCTCGTCTACATCATCGCCCCCGGTTCCTCCCAGGACGACGCCAACGTGCTGGCCCTGGAGCTGTACCGCAAGGGCTTCGCGGAGGGCCAGCCCGGCATCGCCAGCGCGATCGCGGTGTTCCTGCTGCTGCTGGTGATCCCGGTGATGCTGTTCAACATCCGCCGGCTGAGGCGGGAGGTGCGGCGATGAGGACGCGTGCGCCTCGGCACGGCCGGGGGTCCGGGGGTCGTCCCCCGGGAGGGCACAGCGACATCCGCCGGCTGAGGCGGGAGGTGCGGGGATGACGGCGACTGCCGGAAGGATCGGGAAGGTGACACCCACCGACACGGCCGTGCGGGCCCGGCAGTCGTGGGCCGCGCGGATCACCGGGCGGCTCAGCGGCGGACTGGTCCGCTTCTTCCTGCTCCTCGTGGGCCTGTTCTGGCTGGTGCCGACCATCGGTCTGCTCATCTCCTCGCTGCGCGCGCCGGAGGACATGAGCGCGAGCGGCTGGTGGCAGGTGTTCGCCAAGCCGTCCCAGCTGACCCTCGACAGCTACCAGAAGCTGCTGGAGAACGGCGACATCACCAACTCCCTGGTGAACACCGTGCTGATCACGGTCCCGGCGACGATCCTGGTCGTGGTGATCGGCTCGCTCGCGGGCTACGCCTTCGCGTGGATGGAGTTCCCCGGCCGGGACTGGTGGTTCCTCGGCGTGGTCAGCCTGCTGGTGGTCCCGGTGCAGGTGGCGCTGATCCCGATCGCGGAACTGTTCGGGAAGATAGGGCTGTTCGGGACCATCCTCGGGGTGATCCTGTTCCACGTCGGCTTCGGCCTGCCGTTCGCGGTGTTCCTGCTGCGCAACTTCTTCGCGGAGATCCCCAGGGAGCTCCTGGAGGCGGCCCGGCTGGACGGCGCCGGTGAACTGCGGCTGTTCACACGGGTGGTGATGCCGCTCGGCGGGCCCGCGATCGCGAGCCTCGGCATCTTCCAGTTCCTGTGGGTGTGGAACGACATGCTGGTCGCCCTGGTGTTCACCAAGTCCGGCTCGCAGCCGATCACGGTCGCCCTGCAGACGCAGGTACGGCAGTTCGGCAACAACATCGACGTGCTGGCGCCCGGCGCGTTCATCTCGATGGTGATCCCGCTGGCGGTGTTCTTCGCGTTCCAGCGGCAGTTCGTGTCCGGAGTGATGGCGGGCGCGGTCAAGTAGTCACCGACAGCACGGTTTTCCTGGGGCGGGCCCGCCGGGGCCCGCCCCTCGGCGTGCGGCCGGTGCGTGCGTTCGCGGTGTCCCCCGAACGCCGTACACGCCGTAACCAATTCACTCCATCGGCCGTTCCCGGGCCAGACGCCCGTGCCGACCGACCCATGGATGTCCCGTGCCCAGGTTCACTGTGATTGTCCCCGCGTACCAGGTCCAGGCGTACCTCTCCGAGTGCCTGGACTCGGTGCTCTCCCAGTCGTACCCCGATCTCGAACTGATCGTCGTGGACGACTGCTCGCCGGACGCCTGCGGCGCGATCGCCGACGAGTACGCGGCCCGCGACGCCCGCGTGCGGGTCGTGCACCTGGCGGAGAACCAGGGCCTGGGCCGCGCCCGCAACGCCGGCATGGCCGGGGCGACGGGCGACTACCTGCTCTTCCTCGACAGCGACGACACCCTCACCCCGGGCGCGCTGCGGGCGATCGCCGACCGGATCGAGGAGACCGGCGACCCGGACCTCCTGGTCTTCGACTACGCGCGCACCTTCTGGACGGGCGAGGCGGTGCGCAACCAGGTGGCCGCCCAGCTGACCGAGCGGGGCCCGGCGCCGTTCCGCCTCGAGGACCGTCCGGGGTTGCTGCGGGTGCTGATGGTCGCCTGGAACAAGGCGTACCGGCGGGATTTCGTCGAGGAGCGGGGCCTGTCGTTCCCGCCCGGCTACTACGAGGACACTCCCTGGACCTTCCCGGCCCTGATGGCGGCGGAGTCGATCGCCACCCTGGACCGGGTGTGCGTGCACTACCGGCAGCGCCGGCAGGGCAACATCCTGGGCACCACCAGCCGCAGGCACTTCGACGTCTTCGAGCAGTACGACCGGGTGTTCGCCCACGTCGACCGGCATCCGGAACTGGACCGCTGGCGTGCGGAGTTGTTCGGCCGGATGATCGACCACTACGTCACGGTCCTCTCCCGCCGGGACCGGTTGCCGCGCGGCAGCCGCGCCGAGTTCCTGCGCCGCGCCCGGGCCCACTACCGCCGTTACCGCGTCCCCGGCGCCGCGGTGCCGGCCCGCTCCCGGCTGCGGCACGCCCTGGTCCGCTTCGGCCTGCACCGCACCTTCCGCGCCCTGCGCCTGGCCGCCGCCCTCCGGCGCCGCTCGCTGACGCACGCGCGCAGGCTCACCCGCGCCCTCCGGGCCGGTGCGCTCCGGCTGCACTACCGGGTCCAGCTCCGCCTGCCGCTGCGCGCCGACCGCGCGGTGTTCGCCGCCCAGGAGGGGCCCGGCGGCGGGCCGGGCGCGCTGGAGGAGGCGTTCCGCACGCACGCTCCGCACATCCGCACGGCCTGGGTCGCCCGCCCCGAGCACCGGCACGCGGTTCCGCCGGGTGCGGGCCGGCTGCTCCCGGGCACGGCCGGCTACTGGACGGCGCTGGCCCGCTCCAAGTACCTGGTGCACGACGCCCACTTCGGCCCCGGACTGCGCAAGCGCCCGGGCCAGGTCTTCGTCCAGACCGAGCAGGGCACCCCGCTCGGCCACCGGGGCCTGGATCTGCAGGAGCGCCCGGCGGCCGCCCGGGGCACCGACTTCGAGGAGCTGCTGCGGGGCGTCGACCAGTGGGACCACGTACTGTCCGGCAACCGGCACACCACCCTGACCTGGGAGCGGGTGTACCCGGGCCGCTACACCACGCTGGAGTACGGCTCCCCGCGCAACGACGTCCTCCAGCGGGCCACCTCCGCGGACGTCACCCGGCTGCGCGAGTCGCTGGGCGTCCCGGAGGGCGCGGTCGCCGTCCTGTACGCGCCCGCGCACCGCGACCACCTCCGCACCCAGCGTCCGCTGCTCGACCTGGAGCTGATCCAGCGCCGGCTCGGTCCGCGCTTCGTCGTCCTCGACCGCTCCCCCGCCCCGCACGCCGGCTCCCCGGTGGCGGACGGCCGGATCATCGACGTCTCCGGGCACCCGGACGTGGCGTCCCTGTGCCTGGCCTCGGACGCGCTGCTCACCGACTACTCGTCGCTGATGTTCGACTACGCCTGCCTCGACCGGCCGATCGTCGTGCACACCGGGGACTGGGACACCTACGCGGCGACCAGGGGCGTCTACTTCGACCTGCGCGCCTTCCCGCCGGGCGCGGTCGCCGCCGGCGAGGACGAGCTGATCGACGTCTTCGCCACCGGCCGGTGGCGGGACTCCGGCTCCGGCCGGCTGCGGGCGGCCTTCCGGGAGCGGTTCTGCCCGTACGACGACGGGCACGCCGCCGAACGGGTCGTACGGCGGGTCGTGCTGGGCCAGACGGAGGGGCTGCCGGCGTTCATCCCGCTCGCCGAACGCAGGCCGGCGCCGTCGGCCGCGGCGGCGCCGCCGCGTTCCCCGCTCGTCACCGTGCCGCAACCTTCCGGCCCGCACCCCGTCACCGAGAGCCGCTGAACAGCGTTGGTCATTCCGGGAGTTCCCATGCCCCTCGGCACGACGCGGCCCACTCCCGTCCGGCCGTCCACCTGGCGTCCCGCCGGACGGCCGAGTCGCGTCGGCGGGCAGACGCGTGTCGGTAAGCCAACGAAAAGAGCAGAATGCCCCGCTTCAGCATCATCGTCCCGTCCCACGGGGTCGCCGGCCGGCTGTCCCAGGCGCTGAACTCGGTCCTCGGCCAGTCCTTCGGCGACCTCGAGCTGATCCCGGTCTGCGACGCACCGGACTCCCCGGCCGCCGAGGTGGCCGCGGCGCACGCCGAGCGGGACTCGCGGGTGAACCCGGTCCACTCGCCGCCGTCGGCCGGTCTGAGCGGGGCGCGGAACACCGGGCTGCGGGCGGCGGGCGGCGCGTACGTGCTGTTCCTCGACGGCGACGACCTGCTGCTGCCGGGTGCGCTGGCGGCCCTCGACGCGCGGCTGACCGAGACCGCGGGCGTCGACGTGATGTACACCGAGCACGAGCGGACGCCCTGGTGGGAGGGCGAGCCGGCCAACCCGGCCGCGCCGCTGCTCGCGAAGGCGCCGAAGGGTGCCTTCCCCCCGGACCGGTGCCCGGAGCTGACCGGCGTGCGGCTGCCGGTGTGGGGCACCGCCTACCGCCGGGCCTTCCTCACCGAGCACGAACTGCTCTTCCCCGACGGCCACTTCACCGACCTCGGCTGGAGCGGGCTGACCGGCATCGCCGCCGGGCGGATCGCGGTGCTGCGCCGGGCCGTCGTACGGCACCGGTCGCGCCGCCAGGGCAGCCGGCTCAACCTGCCCGGGCCGCACCAGCACACGCTGCTGGACCAGGTGGAACTGGTGCTGACCCGGGCCGCCGTGGCGGGGCTGTCCGCCGAGCGGGCGCGGCCCCTGTTCGACCAGCTCTTCGCGCACGTGCTGAAGACGGCGTCGCGCCCGGAGCGGCTGCCCTCCGGGCACCGCGCCTTCTTCCGCCGGGCCGGGCGGCTCCACCGGACGCACCGGCCGGCCGGGCACCGCAGGCCCGCGGGCAGCCTGGGGGTGCAGCACCGGCTGCTGGCGGCGGGCGCGTACACCGCGTTCCGGGCGCTGCGGGGCGCCAACCGGGTGGCTTCCCGGGCCGCCGAGCGGCTGCCGCGCCCGCGCATGGTGCGCACCCGGCTGCGCTACGCACGCGACCTGCGCCGGCCCCTCGACCCCCGGCTCGCGGTGTTCTGCGCCTACTGGGGGCGGGGATACGCCTGCAACCCGGCCGCCGTCCACGCCAAGGCCCGGGAGCTCGCCCCGCACATCCGCTCGGTGTTCCTGGTCGAGGCGGACCACGTCCATGCGATGCCGGAGGGCGTCGACCACGCGGTGATCGGCTCCCGCCGCTACTGGGAGGTGCTGGCCCGGGCCACGTACCTGGTCAACAACGCCAACTTCGCGGAGGGCGTGGTGAAGCGGCCGGGCAGCGTGCACCTGCAGACCCAGCACGGCACCCCGCTGAAGACGATGGGGGTCGACCAGTCGACGTACCCGGTGGTGGCGGCGCGGTCCGGCAGCTACACCAAGCTGCTGGGCCGGGTGGACCGCTGGGACTTCAACCTGTCCTCCAACAGCCACTCCACCCAGATGTGGGAGCGCGCCTTCCCCGGCTCGTACGAGCACCTGGAGTACGGCTATCCGCGCAACGACGTCTACTACACGGCGACCGCCGACGACGTCGCCCGCGTCCGCCGGGAGCTGGGCGTGCCCGAGGGCGCGACGGCCGTGCTGTACGCGCCGACCCACCGCGACCACCACACGGGGTTCGAACCCGGCCTGGACCTGGAGGCGTTCTGCGAGGCGGCCGGCGAGGACGTCGTCGTCCTGCTGCGCGCCCACTACTTCTACGACGTGGGGCGCCCGGCGGGCTCCGGACGGGTCATCGACGTCACCGCGCACCGCTCCTCGGAGGACGTGTGCCTGGCGGCGGACGCGCTGGTCACGGACTACTCGTCGATCATGTTCGACTACGCCAACCTGGACCGGCCGATCGTGGTGTACGCCGACGACTGGGAGGTCTACCGGGAGACGCGGGGCGTCTACTTCGACCTGCCGGCCGGGCCGCCGGGGCCGGTCGCCCGGACCCCCGGCGAGCTGGCCCGGATCTTCCGCGACGGCTCCTGGGCGGGCCCGGAGTCCACGGCGCTGCGGAGCGCGTTCCGTGAGCGGTTCTGCCAGTTCGACGACGGGCGGGCCGCCGAACGCGTCGTACGGCGGGTGCTGCTCGGGGAGCCGCCGGAGGCGATCGCACCGGTGACCCCGCTCGCCGAGCGCGTCCCCGCCCCCGCCGCCGCGACCCTCGTGAGGAGCTGACCCGTGCCCCGCTTCAGTCTCATCGTCCCCTGTTTCAAGGTGCAGGGCTTCCTGCGCGAGTGCCTGGACTCGGTGCTGGAGCAGTCCTTCGGCGACTTCGAGGTGATCGCCGTGGACGACCGCTCCCCGGACGGCTGCGGCGCGATCCTGGACGAGTACGCGGCCCGCGACCCGCGGGTGAGGGTGCTGCACCTGCCGGAGAACGCCGGTCTGGGCCGGGCCCGCAACGCGGGACTGCCGCACGCCACCGGCGACTACCTGTTCTTCCTGGACAGCGACGACACGCTGACTCCGGGCGCGCTGGGCGCCATGGCCGACCGGCTGGCGGAGGCCGACGACCCGGACGTGCTGGTCTTCGACTACGCGCGCACCTACTGGTGGGGCGGCACCCGGCGCAACGCCCTGGCGCACGTGCTGGCCGAGGCCGGCGCGCAGGCGTTCACGGCCGCCGGCCGGCCGGAGATCCTGGACCTGCTGATGGTGGTGTGGAACAAGGTCTACCGGCGCGGCTTCGTCGAGGAGAACGGCTTCGAGTTCCCGCCCGGGTACTACGAGGACACCCCCTGGACCTTCCCGGTGATGCTCAGCGCCCGGCGGATCGCCGCGCTGGACCGGATCTGCCTGAACTACCGGCAGCGCAGGCAGGGCAACATCCTGTCCACCACCAGCCGCAAGCACTTCGACATCCACGACCAGTACGAGCGGGTCTTCGCCTTCGTGGACGGGCGCCCCGAGCTGGCGGCCTGGCGGCCGTACCTGCACCGCAAGATGGGCGAGCACTGCCTGGACGTCCTCGCCAAGCCGGACCGGCTGCCCCCGGCGGACCGGGCCGAGTTCTTCCGGCGCACGGCGGAGATGTTCCGCCGGTACCGGCCCGAGGGCGCCCTCGTGGACGGTGAGGTCGCGGTGCTGGAGGGCGGCTACGCGCGGTACCTGCTGAAGCGGCAGGCGGGTCGGGCCGGGCGGGAGGCCGTGCGGCGGGCGGCGCCGGCCCGGCGGGCCGTCGGGGCCCGGGCCCGGCGCGGCTGGGCGCGGCTGCACGCGCACCGGCCGCTGGACGAGAACCTGGTGGTGTACTCGGCGTCCTCGCACCGGGGTGTGCTGGGCGACCCGGCCGCCGTCTACCGCAAGGCGCTGGAGATCGCCCCGGGGCTGCGCGGGGTGTGGGTGGTGCGCGACGAGGAGGCCGCCGCGCGGCTGCCGGCCGGCGTCGAGCACGTGCTCGTGGACTCGCGGCGCTGTCTGGAAATCACCGCGCGCGCCAGGTTCTTCGTCAACGACGTCAACTGGCCCGGCGCGCTGGTCAAACGGCCCGGCAGCGTGCACATCCACACCCACCAGGGCACCCCGCTGAAGTACATGGGGGCCGATCTGCTGGGCAAGCCCGGCGCCCGGCTGGGCTTCGACGTGCCGCAGATGCTGCGCCGGGCCGACCGCTGGGACTACAGCCTGGTCGCCAACCGGCATTCGGAGCTGGTCTGGGAGCGGGCCTACCCCTGCCACTTCACCTCGGTGCGCACCGGCAGCCCGCGCAACGACGTGCTGGCCGGCGCGGCCGAGGGGGCGGGCTCCGGCTTCCGGCAGCGGCACGGCATCCCGGCGGACCACACGGTGGTGCTGTACGCGCCGACCCGCCGGGACTACCGGCGCGGCGGGCACGTGGACCGGATCGACCTGGCCCGGTTCGCGGCGGACCTCGGCGAGGGCAGCACCCTCGTGGTCCGGCTGCACCCGACGCTGGCGGCCGGTCCGGCGCGCGGCATGGGCCTGACCGAGCTGGCCCGGCGCGGGGTGCTGGTCGACGCGACGGACGAGCCGCACGTCGAGGAGGTGATGCTCGCCTCGGACGCGCTGGTCACGGACTACTCCGCGATCATGTTCGACTACGCCGTCCTGGACCGGCCGATCGTGGTGCACGCCGACGACTGGGCCGCGTTCACCGCGAGCCGGGGCGCGTACTTCGACGTCACGGCGCAGGCGCCGGGCCATGTGTCCCGCTCCGAGCGGGAACTGGCCCGGCTGTTCACGTCCGGTGCGTGGCGGGACGAGGAGGCGCGGCGGCTGCGGGCGGACTTCCGCGCCCGGTTCTGCGAGTTCGACGACGGGCGGGCCGCCGAGCGGGTGGTGCGGACGCTGCTGCTCGGCGAGAGCATGCCGGCCGGGCCGGGGTCCGTGCGGATCCCCGGCCAGGCGGTCGGCGGCCCGCTGCCGGCCCCTGAGACGAGGCCGGCCGGCCGCCGGTGACGGGTCCGGCTACTCGATGACGAGGTCGACCTCGATGTTGCCGCGGGTGGCGTTGGAGTAGGGGCAGACCTGGTGGGCGGTCTCGACCAGCTTGCGGCCGGTCGCCTCGTCCAGGCTCTCGGGCAGCTCCACGCGCAGCGTCACCTTCAGGCCGAAGCCCTCGCCCTGCTTGCCGATGCCGACCTCGGCGGTCACCGCGGCGTCGGTGACGTCGACCTTCGCCTGGCGGCCGACGAGGCCGAGGGCGCTGCCGAAGCAGGCGGCGTAACCGGCGGCGAAGAGCTGCTCCGGGTTGGTGCCCTGGCCGTCGCCGCCCAGCTCCACCGGCGGGGCCAGCTTGACGTCGATCTTGCCGTCGGAGGAGACGGCACGGCCGTCGCGGCCGTGGGTGGCGGTGGCGACAGCGGTGTAGAGCGCGTCCATGAAGACCATCCCTCTGGAAGTCGGTTGCGTTCCGGCGGCTCCGGTCGGGGCCGCCTCACGGCTGCAAGTAGAGCACACAATTAAATTGTGCACAACTGAATGGCGGGAGAGAGCTACCCTGGAGCCATGAGCGCCTCGCCGACCCCGTCGACCCCGCCGGCCACCGAAGCCGCCCCGGACTCCGAGTGGCTGCGGCTGGACCGCCAGATCTGCTTCTCCCTGCACGCGGCCTCCCGCGCCTTCAACGGCGTGTACCGCGTGATCCTCAAGGACCTCGGGCTCACCTACCCCCAGTACCTGGTGCTGCTCGTGCTGTGGGAGCACGGCGATCTGCCGGTGAAGAAGCTCGGGGAGCACCTGCGGCTCGACTCCGGGACCCTGTCGCCGCTGGTCAAGCGGCTCGAGGCGGCCGGACTCGTCACGCGTGAGCGCAGCGCGCGGGACGAGCGCTCGGTGTCGGTACGGCTGACCGGGCAGGGCGCGGCGCTGCGTGAGCGGGCCCTGGAGGTGCCGCGCCGCATCGCGACGGCCACGGGCTTCGACCTGGCGGAGATCGGCGAGCTGCGCGAGCGCCTTGACCGGCTCACCGGCGCGCTGGACGCGGCGGTGCCGGCGCAGGCTCCGGGGCCCCGCTGAGGCCGGGACGGGCCCGGCGGACGTAGAGCCGTACGGCCACCTCGTCCCGCACGGACTCCTCGGCCACCGCGAAATCCCGGGCCAGCAGGGCGGCCTTGGTCCGTTCGACCGGGCTGCCCGGCGTCCACCGCCCGGCCAGCAGCCCCCGGTCGGCAACCACCCAGACGCGCTTCAACTGGGCCATCCGGCGCCGCAGGTCGAGCGGTCCCACCTCCCGCCCGTAGAGGGTCCCGGACCCGGCGGCCGGTTCCGCCAGCGCCAGGTCCCGTGCGCCGCGGGAGGCCGCCGGGTAGGCCAGGGCCGCGTTCCGCGTCCGCGCCGGCAGGAACAGCACCGGGTCCCCCGGGCGCAGCTTCCGGTCGGCGGCCCGGGCGACGGCGGCGAGGTCGTCGGGGCGGCGGGCCGGGTCGCGGTCGGCGCGGAGCAGCGGGAGCTGGTGGGTGAGGGCCAGGAGGACGGCGACGGCGCCGGCCAGGGCGGCGAGCGGGGTGCGGGTGCGGAGCGGCAGCAGCCGGTCGGCACCGGCGGCCACCAGCAGCGGCGCCCCCGACAGGGCGTAGAGCACGTACCGGTCGACGTACAGCGGCGACACCTGCGACACCAGCATCAGCACGGCCGGCGGCACCACGGCCAGCGGCGCGGCGATCCCCGCGCACGTCGGCTCCCCCCGCCGCCCGGCCAGCGCCAGGAGCCCCACCAGGGCCAGACCCAGGCACACCCAGAACACCCCGTCCGTCGGCCCGAGGAAGGTGCGCAGCAGCCCCCGCGCCGTCGCCCGCGTCGGCGTGCGCAGCCACGCCACCTGCGCCGACTGGGTCCGGGACACGAGCACCAGCGGCAGCAGCCCGAGCCCGGCCGCCGCCGCCGCGCACCCCCAGCCCCGCCACACCCGCGGCGCCACCCGGGTCAGCGCCAGCGACAGCGCGTGGGCCGGGAGCAGCAGCACCGCGAACTCGTGCAGCCAGCAGGTCAGGGCGACGACCGCGCCGTACGCCCACCAGGTGCCGCCGCGCACCGCCCGCACGAGCAGCAGGGTCGCGCCCGTGGCCCCGGCCGCGACCAGCGCGTACGAGCGGCCCTCCTGGGCGTAGTGACCGGCCATCGGCGAGACGGCGTACAGCAGCCCCGCCCAGAGCCCGACGCGCGGGCGCGCGAGCCGGGCGCCGAGCGCGGCGACCAGGCCGGCGGTCAGCGCCGCCGCGCACACCGACGGCAGCCTGAGGACGACCTCGCCGGGGTGCACGGCCAGGACGGCGTGCATGAGGAGGTAGTACAGGCCGTGCACCGCGTCCACGTCGTGCAGCAACCGCCAGATCTGCGGCACCGTACGGCGGGCCACCTGGAAGGTGACGGCCTCGTCGCGCCACATCCCGCCCCGGTCGAGCCGCCAGCAGCCGACCGCGAGCATCACCAGCGCCGGCACGCCGACGGCGGCGGCCCGCCGGACGCGTCCCGGCACCCGGGCGGGCCCGGCCACGGGGACGGCGGCCGCCGCTTGCGTCTCGCCGTGCGGCTGCGGTTTCAGAGGAGACCCGAGGTTGACCACGGCCCGATCTTTTGCGATTAGCCAATCTTTGCCGGGGAATGACGGCGTATCGGCACAAATACACCATCCGCCCGGATTAGGCTCGCGCGTGATGAACCGTCTCCGTGTCACCCCCGGCCCGGTCCTCGCCCTCTCCGCCGTCTGGCTCGTCACCCGCGCCCTGATGTCGTGGCTGCTCACGCACGACAGTTCGCCTCTGCTGGGCGGGGGCGCGGTGCCGCGCGAGGTGTGGCGGCTGTACTTCCACTGGTACGGCGTGCTGTCGCACGGCGCCTTCCCGGCCCATGACAGCACCTGGCAGTACCCGCCGGGCGCGGGCGTGGTGCTGCTGGCGCCGGGTGCGCTGCCGTGGCTGACGTACTTCCAGTCGTTCGTGGCGCTGGCGCTGGCCGCGGACGCGCTCGTCGCGGCGGCGCTGGTCCGGGCCGGGGCTCGGCCCGGCGGGAGCCTGCTCGGCGCGGCCCTGTGGACCTGCGGTCTGCCGCTGCTGCTGCACATCCCGCTGGCCCGGTACGACGTGCAGGTGACCGCGCTCGCCGTGGCCGCCCTGCTGGCGTCGGGGCGCTCCCCGCGCGCGGGCGGCGTCCTCGCGGCGCTGGGGGCGCTGGTGAAGGTGTGGCCGGCGCTGGTGCTGCTGGGGACGCCCCGGGGTGACGCGACCCGCCGGTCGTGGGGCTGGGCGGCGGCCGGCGGAGGTATGGGCCTCGCCCTCCTCGCCGTCTCGTTCAGCCGTCCGCTGGCGTTCCTGCGGGAGCAGGGCGGCCGGGGCGTGCAGATCGAGTCGCTCGGCGGCACCGCGCTCAACCTGGCGCGCCATGCCGGCTGGCCCGGCCGGCCCCGCTACCAGTACGGCGCGATCGAGCTGGTCGGCCCGTACGTGCACGCCGTGGCCACCCTCTCCCTCGGGCTCACGGCGGCCGCGTTCGGGCTGCTGGTGCTGTGGCGGCTGCGGGCCCGGCACTGGAGTCCGGCCACCCCGTACGACGCCGCGCTCGCCGCGGTGCTGCTGTTCACCGTCACCAGCCGGGTCATCAGCCCGCAGTACCTGATCTGGCTGCTGGGCCTGGCCGCCGTGTGCCTGACGTCCCGGCACACCAGCCAGCGGCCGGTGGCCGTGCTGCTGCTCGCGGCGAGCGCGCTCAGCTCGCTGGCCTACCCGATGCTCTACCGCGAGGTCGTGGGCGGCACCTGGACCGGCTGTCTGCTGATGCTGGCCCGCAACGCGCTGCTGGCGGCGGCCGCGGTGCTGTCCTTCGTCCGGCTGTGGCGCTCGGCGAGGCCGCCGGCCGGAGAGCAGGCTCCCCCGACGCGGCTCCGCCCGGACTCCGACCGTCTCCCGGATCCAGCACTGAGCGGCCTGTAATGGGGTAATACAGACTTTCCTACGTTTCCGGCCCGTGGACCCCATGAGTACAGAACCGCACGACCCGCATCCGGCACCCCAGGTCGGTGTCGTCGTCATCGGCTACGACGACGCCGCGCACGTCGCCGACGCCGTACGCTCGGCGCTCGCCCAGGGACCGTCCGTCGGCGAGGTGGTCGCCGTGGACGACTGCTCGACGGACGGCAGCGCCGAGCTGCTGGAACGGCTGGCCGCCGGGGAGCCCCGGCTGCGGGTGGTGCGCCGGGGCGTGAACAGTGGCGGCTGCGGCACCCCGCGCAACACCGGGATCGAGGCGGTGACGATGCCGTACGTGATGTTCCTCGACAGCGACGACGTGCTGCCGCCCGGCGCGGTGGACGCGCTGCTGACGGCCGCCACCGAGGCGCGCGCCGAGGTCGCGGGCGGCCTCTGCGTGCGCCGGGAGCTGCCTTCCGGGCGCGAACAGCCGTGGCAGGCGGCGCTCTACACGGCGCCCGCCGTCCTCGCGCGCCCCTCCCAGCGCCCCCGGCTCGTCCACGACACCCTGTGCGTCAACAAGCTGTACCGGACCGGCTTCCTGCGCGAGCACGGCATCCGCTTCCCCGAAGGCCGCTTCCTCTACGAGGACTTCGTCTTCACCGCGCGCGTGCTGGCCGCCGCGCCGCGCGTCGCGCTCGTGCCGGACCGCGTGTACGTGTGGCACGTGCGCCGGTCGGCCGAGCGGCTCTCGCTCTCCCTGGACCGCGAGGACATCGGCAACTGGCAGGCGCGCACGCAGGCGTGCGCGCTGGCGTACGACATCCTGCTGAGCGCCGGGCAGAAGGTGCTGGCGCGGGCCGCGCGGGCCAAGTTCCTCGACCACGAGCTGCGCATGTACGCGCGCGAACTGGGCTTGCGCGACGCGCACTACCGGCGCGCGTGGTGGGCGCACACCCGTGAGTACCTGGCGCGCTACGACGCCGCCGACTGGGAGCTGAACCCGGCGGCCCCGGGGCGGCTGCTGGGCCGGGTCGTCCTGGAGTCGCCCGAGCCGCGCGACCTGCCACGCCTCAGGGAACTCGCCGCCCGCCCCGCCCGATTGCTGCCGCCCTACGCCCGCACCGCCGACGGCACACCCGTCTGGTCACCCGAGCTGCCCCAGGTCACCCTCGCGCCCCTGCTCACCCGGCCCGCCGGCGTCCTCCCCCTCGCGCTGGACGCGGAACTGCGCCCGCGCGCGCGGGACAGCCGGCTCCGCCTGCGGCTGCACGAGCTGTACGGACGGCTGGCCGCGGCCGGACCGCGGGAGCTGGACGTGGAGTGGCGGTCCCGGCAGGACGGGCGGCCCGCCCAGCGCGTCACGACGGCCCTCGCGCCCGCCGGAGCGGAGGGCTGGTCGGCCGAGGCGCCCGTCGACCTGGCCGCGCTCGGAGCGGGCACCTGGGACCTGCGCCTGACGGTGCGGTTCGCGGACGGCACGGCACGCGACCTCACCGCGCACGCCCTCGCGGGCGCCGGGCGGCTGCGCCGCCGTGTCGTCCCGAGCGCCCGGCACGGCCTGCTGCTGGTCCAGCCGTACGCCACGCACTCCGGCGCCCTGGCACTGCGCGTGGCGGCCGGGACACACGGAGTCGCCACAGTGGCCCGCGACCGGCTGCGCCGCCTGCTTCACTGACGTCCAGCAGTCAACAGCCGCCGGCCGCCACCGGCCGGCCACTGACGAGGGGACGGTCGCTATGACCTGGCTGATCACCGGCGGCGCCGGTTACATCGGGGCGCACGTCGTCCGCGCGATGGCCGAGGCGGGCGAGCGGACGGTGGTCTACGACGACCTGTCCACCGGCGCGGCGGCGCGCGTGCCGGACGGGGTGCCCCTGGTGCGGGGCTCGGTCCTGGACACCGCGGCCCTGGCCCGTACGCTCGCCGCGCACGAGATCACCGGCGTCGTCCACCTGGCGGCCAAGAAGCAGGTGGGCGAGTCGATGGAGCAGCCGCTGCGGTACTACCGGGAGAACGTGGAGGGTCTGCGCGTCCTGCTGGAGGCCGCGGTGGCGGCCGAGGTCACGTCCTTCGTGTTCTCCTCGTCCGCCGCGGTGTACGGCACGCCGGACGTGGACCCGGTCACCGAGGAGACCCCCTGCCGCCCGCTCTCCCCCTACGGCGAGACCAAGCTCGCCGGCGAGTGGCTGGTCCGCGCGACGGGCCGGGCGACCGGACTCGCGACCGCGTCCCTGCGCTACTTCAACGTCGCGGGCGCGGCCGCCCCCGAGCTGGCCGACACGAGCGTCTCCAACCTCGTCCCCATGATCTTCGAGAAGCTCACCGCGGGCGCGCCGCCCTGGATCTTCGGCGACGACTACCCGACCCCCGACGGCACCTGCGTCCGCGACTACATCCACGTGGCCGACCTGGCCGAGGCCCATGTGACGGTCGCCCGCGCCCTGCAGTCCGATCCGGGCCGCGACCTGACCCTCAACATCGGCCGCGGCGAGGGCGTGTCGGTGCGCGAGATGATCGACCGGGTCAACGCGGTCACCGGCTACGACCGGCCCCCGACCGTCACCGCCCGCCGCCCCGGCGACCCCGCCCGCGTGGTGGGGTCGGCCGACCGCATCGGCACCGAACTGGGCTGGCGGGCCAAGCGCGACGTCCAGGACATGATCGCCTCGGCCTGGGAGGGCTGGACGCATCTGCACCCGGAGGCGGCGCGCTCCTAGGGCGCCCCGCGGAGCGGGCCGCCGGGCCCGCAGGCCTCCGGGCCCGCAGGCCTCCGGGTCCGCCGGCCTCCGGACCCGGTCACAGCGCGGTGAGGGCCGCCGCGGTGGCGCGGGCCAGGTCGTCCAGGTAGTTCTTCGGGAGCTTGGGGGAACGGATCACCACCGAGCGCCAGTAGAGGGGCCCGGAGATCAGGTCGAGGGCGAGGTCGGTGTCCACTCCGGACCGCACCTCGCCGCGCTGCTCCGCCGCGGCCACGATCCTGCTGGCCACCGAGTCCTGGCCGTCCCGCACCGCCTTCTGCAGCGCCTCGGCGATCTCCGGACTGCGGGCCGCCTCCGCCTGGAGGTCGGGGATGATCTGCGAGGCGACGGGGTGGCGCAGGGCGCGGGACGTGAAGCCGTAGAGCAGGCGGAGGTCGCCCTCCAGCGAGCCGGTGTCCGGGACCGGGAGCCCCAGCACGGCCAGCGCGGAGACCACGTCCAGCACCAGGTGCAGCTTGGAACGCCACCGGCGGTACACCGCCGTCTTGCCGACGCCGGCCCGCCGCGCGATCCCCTCGATGGACATCCTGGCGTACCCGACGGCCGCCAGCTCCTCGAAGACGGCCGCCCGGATGGCCTCGGTCACGTCCTCCCGGAGCACGGCGGCCCCCGCTGGGGCCCGGCGGCGCGGACGCTTCGGGGTCTCGTCGGCGTTCGTCGTCATACGGACCAGCATAGGGCGTTACGACGAAACGGTTGCGTTCCGACGTTCGATGGTTCTACTCTCACGTTGCGACGATACGGTCCCGTCCCGACGTAAGAGAACGTGAAGAGAAGCGTAAGGAAACGCCGGACGACGGACGGGGACCGCTCAGGCCCGGCGAACGCCGGACGCACCCCCCTCCCCCGAGCGAAAGCAGCGGATGTGAGTCAGGTCCTCCACACACCGCCCCCGACCCAGGTCCCGGCCGAGGACGACCTCGCGGCGCTGGCCGCCCGGCACGGTCTGACGGTCAGCGGCGCCCGCCCCTCCCTGCCGGCGTACGTCCGGCAGCTCTGGGCTCGCCGCCACTTCATCACCGCCTTCGCCACCGCCAAGCTCACCGCCCAGTACAGCCAGGCGAAGCTCGGCCAGGTCTGGCAGGTCATGACCCCGCTGCTGAACGCGGCGGTCTACTACTTCATCTTCGGCGTGCTGCTCGGCACCAAGCACAACGTCCCCGACTACGTGCCGTTCCTGGTCACGGGCGTGTTCATCTGGACGTTCACGCAGAGCTCGATCATGGCGGGCACCCGGGCCATCGCCGGCAACCTCGGCCTGGTCCGCGCCCTGCACTTCCCGCGCGCCGCGCTGCCGATCTCCTTCGCGCTCCAGCAGCTCCAGCAGCTGCTGTTCTCGATGGCCGCGCTGGTCGTCATCCTGCTCTGCTTCGGCGTCCCGGTCGCCGCCTCCTGGGTGCTGGCGATCCCCGCCCTGGTGCTCCAGTTCACGTTCAACGCCGGCGTGTCGATGGTCATGGCCCGCATGGGCGCCAAGACCCCCGACATCGCGCAGCTCATGCCGTTCGTGCTGCGGACCTGGATGTACGTGTCCGGCGTGATGTGGAGCATCGACAAGATCGACAAGAACGACCACCTGCCGCACATCGTCAAGCTGCTGCTGGAGCTGAACCCGGCGGCCGTCTACATCGACCTGATGCGGTTCGCGCTGATCGACAGCTTCCACACCCTGCCCCCGCACGTGTGGGCGGTCGCGACGGGCTGGGCCCTGCTCGCCGGGGTCGGCGGCTTCATCTACTTCTGGAAGGCTGAGGAGACCTACGGCCGTGGCTGAGCAGACCGGGACCACCAGCGAGCAGATCCCCACCGTCGTCGCCGACCGGGTCGACATCGTCTACCGGGTCAACGGCACCGGTGCGGGGCGCGGCACCGCCACTGCGGCCCTCAACCGCATGTTGCGGCGCCAGCAGGCCGAGAAGGCGGCGGGCGTGCGCAAGGTGCACGCCGTCAAGAAGGTGTCGTTCGTCGCCTACAAGGGTGAGGCCATCGGCCTCATCGGCACCAACGGCTCGGGCAAGTCGACGCTGCTGAAGGCGGTCGCCGGCCTGCTGCCCGTGGAGAACGGGCACATCTACACCGACGGCCAGCCCTCGCTCCTCGGCGTCAACGCGGCGCTGATGAACGACCTCACCGGCGAGCGCAACGTCCACCTCGGCGGCCTGGCCATGGGCATGTCCCGCGAGGAGGTCAAGCAGCGCTACGAGGAGATCGTCGAGTTCTCCGGGATCAACGAGAAGGGCGACTTCATCACCCTGCCGATGCGCACGTACTCCTCCGGCATGGCGGCCCGGCTGCGCTTCTCCATCGCCGCCGCCAAGGACCACGACGTCCTGCTGATCGACGAAGCCCTGGCCACCGGCGACCGCTCCTTCCAGAAGCGCTCCGAGGCCCGCATCCGCGAGCTGCGCAAGCACGCGGGCACGGTCTTCCTGGTCAGCCACAACAACAAGTCGATCCGGGACACCTGCGAGCGGGTGCTGTGGCTCGAACGCGGTGAGCTGCGCATGGACGGGGCGACGGACGACGTACTGAAGGAGTACGAGGCCTTCACCGGCGACAAGAGCGACAAGCCGGCCCGCAGGCCGGCGAAGAAGGCGGCCCCCAAGGCGCCCGCGACCACGCCGTAACGCCGAAACCCCGGCCCCGGACGCTCGTTCTCCCAGTGGGGCCGCGCTCGCGGACGCCCTTACCTCGGGCGTGGTTATCCTTTTCATACCGCTAGTGACAGTATGTTATGAAAGGTGCCCACCAGAGACGGCGAGCGCAAGGAGCCTCCGCGATGCCACACCTCAGCGTCATCGTCCACGGGCCGAACACCCAAGGACACCTGACCGAGCTGCTGGCCGCGCTGGAGACCCGCCCACTACCGGACATCGAGGTGATCGTCGCCGCCGTCGGCGACTGGGCCCGGGAGACGGCCGAGGAGCACGCCCCGGAGACGATCGTGGTGCCGCTGCCGGAGGGCACCGGCGACGGCGCGGCCCGGGCCGCGGGAGCGGCCCGGGCGTCCGGCCGCTGGCTGCACTTCGTGCACGCCAAGGACGGTCTGCCCGCCGGGGCGTCCCGGACGGTCGCCGAGCGCGCCGCGGAGCTGGACGACACGGTCGACGTGCTCCTCTTCGACCACGTCACCACCACCTGGCGGACCGCGGCGGCCCCGTCCTCCGGCGGCCGTCACCTCGCCGCCGCCGGCCGCGCCGCCCTGGCCCTGGACGACGCGGCCGACCTGCTGCGCCTCGCCCCGCTGCTCGGCACCCGCGCCCTGCGCGCCGAGTTCTGGCGGGCGCACGAGGACCTGCTCACCACCGACGACGAGCCGTACGCGGCCTACGCGGCCCTGCTGCGCGCCGGCCGCGTCGCCTGCCTGAACCAGGTGGCGTACGACGACCGCCGGCTGCGCCCCGAGAGCCTGCCGCCCCTCGCCCCCGAGGACCGGTACGCGCTCGTCGACCGCTACGAGTCCCTGCTCCCGCTCACCCGGGACCGCCGCGCGGCCCGCGCGGTGCTGTACGACCTGATGGTCCGCGACCTGCTGCGCACCTTCGCCCGGGAGGACCTGCCCGATGCGGTGGCCCGCGAGTTCTTCCGCCGGGCCTCGCTGGCCGCGGTCCGCTGGCGCCCCGAGAACCACCACCGCCCGGCCGGCCTGGAAGGCGTCCGGCACACCCTGCTGGAGGACGGCGCCTACACCAGGTACCGCGCCTTCCAGGCCGCCAACCGCACCCGGCGCGCCGCCCGGAAGGCGGTACGCGAGCGCAAGCGGCAACTGGGCGCGAAGGTCCGCGACCAGCAGTACCGCAGGGCGCTGAGCCGCCCGGTGGACCCCGGACTCGCCGTGTTCGCGGCCTACTGGGAGCGCGGGGTCGCCTGCAACCCGGCCGCGATCGCGGCCCGGCTCGGCGAACTCGCCCCGCACATCCGCCGGGTGTGGGTGGTGAGCAAGGAGAACGCGGCCCTGCTGCCCCCCGGCACCGACCACGTGATCCCCGGCACCCGCCGCTACTGGGAGACGCTGGCCACCGCCAAGTACCTGACGAACAACGTCAACTTCCCCAACGCGGTCGTCAAGCGCCCCGAGGCGGTCCACCTCCAGACCCACCACGGCACCCCGCTCAAGCGCATGGGCCTGGACCAGCGCGACCACCCGGCCGCCGCCAAGGGCCTGGACTTCGCCGCCCTGCTGGCCCGCGTCGACAAGTGGGACTACAGCGTCAGCGCCAACAGCCACTCCACCCGGATGTGGGAGCGCGCGTACCCGGCCCGCTACACCTCGCTGGACCACGGCTATCCGCGCAACGACGTCTTCTACACGAGCGGCGCCGCCGAGGTCCGCGCCGCCCGTGAGCGGCTGGGCATCGCCCCCGGCGCGAGAGCCGTCCTCTACGCCCCCACGCACCGCGACTACGAGGCCGGCTTCACCCCGAGGCTCGACCTCGCCGCGCTGGCCGACCGGCTCGGCGGTGACACGGTCCTGCTGGTGCGCGCCCACTACTTCTACGGCGGCGCGGCCTCCCCGCTCACCGGTCTGCGCCGGTCCGGCCGGATCATCGACGTCTCCTCCTACGACCCGGTCGAGGAGCTGTGCCTGGCCGCCGACGCGCTGGTCACGGACTACTCGTCGATCATGTTCGACTACGCCAACCTGGACCGGCCGATCGTGATCCACGCCGACGACTGGGAGACGTACCGCACCACCCGGGGCGTCTACTTCGACCTGATGGCCGACCACCCGGGCCAGGTCGCCCGCACCCAGGAGGAGCTGACCGAGATCCTCACGTCGGGCGCCTGGCGCGACGAGAGCGCGGCGAAGGCGCGGGCCGCCTTCCGGCGCCGGTTCTGCGAGTACGACGACGGACGCGCCGCCGAGCGGGTCGTACGACGCGTCTTCCTCGGCGAACCCGAGGAGGCGCTGCCCCCGGTGATCCCGCTGGAGAGACGCACCCCCGCCCCGAGCCCCGAGGAGGCCGGCGCATGACGCTCCCCGACGTCACGGTCACCGTCATCGTCTACAACGACGCGGCCCGCCTCCCCCGCGCGGTCGCCTCGCTGCGCGCCCAGACCCACGCCAACATCGAGATCGTCATCAGCGACGACCACTCCACCGACGACACGCCCGCCGTGGCACGGGAGCTGGCCGCGCGCGACCACCGCATCCGCTACCTCCGCCTGCCGGAGAACAGCGGCGGCTGCAGCGCACCGCGCAACCGGGCCATCGAGATCGCCCGGGCGCCGTACCTGATGTTCCTGGACAGCGACGACGAACTCCCGCCCCGCGCCGTCGAGTCGCTGCTCACCGCGCACCGCGAACGCGAGGTGGACTTCGCCATGGGCGCGGTGCGGCGGGTCCGGGTGGACAACGGGCGCCGCTCGACCTGGATGCCGCACCTGGTCGCCGAGCGCCGCACGCTGGACGGCATCGAGGCCGACCCGCGGCTGCTGTTCGAGCACCTGTCGACGAGCAAGATGTACGCGCGGGCGTTCCTTGACCGCCACGAACTCCGCTTCCCCGAGGGCATCCACTACGAGGACCAGCTCTTCTCGGCGCAGGCCTACTGCCTGGCGAAGGCGTTCACGATCATCCCGGACCCGGTGTACGTCTGGTACATCGAGCCGTTCGCCGAGCAGGCGGCGGCGTCCATCTCCAACCAGCGGCACAAGATCTCCAACGTCCGCGACCGGGTGCACGTACAGCGCCTGATCGACGACTTCCTGGTCGAGAGCGGGCACGCGGTGCTCCGCGAGGACAAGGACTTCAAGTTCCTCAAGCACGACTTCCGGATGTACGCGGGCGACCTGCCGTACCGGGAGGACGCGTGGCTCGGGGAGTTCGCGCAGGTCATGAACCCGTACCTGGACACGCTCGCGGACGGCGCCTTCGTCCGGCTGCCCCGCGCGGAGCGGGTGGTGCTCGAACTGCTGCGCGACGGGCGCCTGTCCGACGTCCGGCTGGCGGCGCGCGGCCTCGGCCACAACGTGGCCCCGCGGCACGTCACCGCCGGCCCGTCCGGCGCCGCCTACTGGGGCGACACGCTCCCCGCGACCGACCGGGGCCGCCGTGAACTGGACATCTCCGACCTGGAACTGGACACCAAGCCGTTCACCAGCGCCCAGTTCCGCCACGAGATCACCGAGCTCACCCGGGGCCCGGGCGCCTGTATCGACCTGACCATCCGCACGTTCGACCCCGGCCTGCGGCTCCCGGTGGGGCCGCAGCGCGCGAGCCTGGTGCTGAGCCCCGGCCGGCGCCGTCTGACCGTCCCGTTCCGGCTGGACCCGGTGCGGCCGGGCGTCTTCGAGGGCCGGGTCCGACTGGACCTGGCGGCGGCACCGCTGCCCGTGCAGGGCTTCGACGGAGTGCGCCACCCGCTGCTCCGCCTGTCACAGCAGGGCCTGGCCAACTCGGGCCTGCTGCTGGCCCCGCTGGACTTCCCCTCGGCGCGGGCCCGGGTCGATCACCGCGCGGGCCTCACGGCCCACGAACTCACCATCGAACCCGAGGGCCGCAACCCCGGCCGCCTGCAGATCCGCTGGAGCCCCCGCTCCCTGACGGCCCACGTGGTCCGCCCCCTGACCCGGAAACTCGCCCACCCCAAACTCCGAAACGCAGCCCGCCTGGCCGCCAGCCTCCTGAAGTAACGCCCCACAGCCACGCCCGCCCTGGCTAGCCCAAGGGCGGGCAGGCGCGCGCACAACTGCAGGCGGCGAGCCGCCCAGCCGCAGACACCGGCCGCCCCTAGCCGCGGGCACGCACGCCCACCCGACCGCAGACACCGGGCCCGCCCAACTGCGGGCACGCGCGCCCGCCCAGCCACAGGCACCAGGCCCGCCCAACGGCGGGCACGCGCGCCCGCCCAGCCACAGGGCTCCTAGCTGCGGGCAATGCGTGCCGCTAAGGACGGCACGGGTGGGCGGTGGGGGTCCCCCGCTCGAGCGAAGTCGAGAGTGGGGGAGGCACCCGGCGAGCGCGGGCAAGCGAAACGCCCCCGGCTCGCACCAACACCGTTCACCCGGAAACACCGCTCACCTCCCCCCGGCCAGCAACACCCTCACCGCACCACCTCGTACAGCACCTGCCCCCCAGGCCCCCCAGCCACCCGCCGCAACCACGGCTCCGCATCCCCCCGCCCCCCGACAACCCACCGCACCCCGTACTCCCGCAACACACCCCGCCGCACAGCCGCAGCCCCGGAGCCCCCCGAGCCCCTGGAGCCCTCGGAGAAGTACCGCCGCTCCGCAGCCTCCCGAGCCCCCGCCGACGGCAGGAACACGTCGGGATACCCAGGCGCCACCGTGTACGCCCCGTACGCCGGAATCTGCCGCGAGGCCATCGTCCGCGCCATCACCACGTCCCCGTACCTCACCCACGGCGTGATCCAGTGGTACCCGGCCCAAGGCGTCCGGTACTTCGCCGCGACGGGCCCCGGCAGCGCGTCCCGCCCCGTCACGTAGCCGACCGTCCCCACCTGCGTCCACGCCCCCACCAGCAGCGCGGCGCCCAGCAGACAGGCCCAGCCGGCCCGCACCGCCCGCCTCCCCGCCGACACGGCCTCCAGCGCGGCCGCGAGCTGGGCCGGGATCAGCGCGGCGGGCAGCGCCCGGCCCCACGAGTAGTGCCCGGTCAGCCCGCCCGCGGCGAACACCACCACGCCGAGCAGGAAGAACAGCACCAGCGGATCCCGGCGGTCCCGCCGCCACCGCGCCCCCAGGGCCGCCACCCCGAGCAGCACCAGCCCGAACCGCCCGGCCAGATGCCCGTACAGCGACCGGTGGATCGCCTCGAGGTCGGCGCCCGCGGCGAACAGCGCGAAGAAGTCGTAGTACGGCCACACCCACAGCAGCACCAGGCCGAGGGCGGCCGCGGCGCCGAGCCGGGGCCACTCGGCGCGGCCCGGCCGCGCGGCGATCACCGTGGCCAGCGCCCCGAGGGAGGCCACGACCCCGGTGAACTGGTGGCACAGCAGGATCAGCGCCCAGAGCGCGCCCAGGCCCAGCCACCCGCCCCAGCCGGCCCCGGCGCGCAGCGCCCGGGTGAGCCACGCCCAGAAGTGGAACGAGAGCCCGAGGGCCAGGACGCTGGGGTACGCCACCGTCAGCGCGAGGGAGTTGAGGCCGAGGAAACCGCTCCAGTTGAACAGCAGCGGGCCCCACAGCAGGACCAGGCTCAGAAACGCCAGGGCGGGCGCCGCGCGGTGGGCGCTGAGGGTGCGGACGTAGCGCCACACGCCTGTGGCCAGCAGCCCCAGCCCCACGAGCGCGCCGACCCGCAGCACGTGGAACACCGGCAGCCCGGTCACCCGGGCGAGACAGCCCAGCAGGAGCATCCAGGGCGAGTAGTACGGGCTCGTCGTGTCGGCGTCGACCAGCGGGTTGCCCGGGTGCAGCAGGCTGTGCCGCAGGCGCTGCACGGTCGCCGCGTGCATGCCGAGATCGCCCGCCCAGGGCAGGCGGACGATCACCAGGAGCATCAGGACCAGCACGAGCGCCGCGGCGACCGAGGGCAGTGCCCGCCCGGCCCGGGCGGCGCCGGGCGGGCAGGGGCGCATCCCGCGCGACCACTGCCGGGCGGTTCTCGGTGAGGTCGCTGTCACAGGCCAGACCCTATCGGAAATGTCCTGAAAGCCCGGAATCGGACTATTCGCCCCAATGGGCAGGGACGAAGGCGCCCCGGGCCTGGGCCGGCCCGGGGCGCCTTCCACAGCCGTACGGCTGACGCCGTGGCTACGAGTGCGAGCGCAGCAGCGTCCGCATGGTCCGCATCGCCACCGACAGGTTGGCGAGGTCGAACTCGTCGGAACCGCGGATCTCCACCAGGGTGGTGCGCGCACGGGAGAGCAGCGCGGCGTTCTTCTGCTCCCACAGGTCGAAGCGCTGCTCCGGCGTGGAGGTGCCGTTGCCGACGGCCAGGACGTCGGCGGTCAGCGCGGCGTGTGCGGCGTACAGGTCCTCGCGGATCGCCGCGCGGGCCATGGACTGCCAGCGGTCGTTGCGCGGCAGCTCGATGATGCGGTCCATGAGCTGGGTGATGCCGAGCCGGTCGGCGAGGTCGTAGTACACCTCGGCGACGTCCAGCGGCTCCTTGCCCATGCGGTCGGCCACCGAGACGATGTCGAGCGCCGGGAAGGCGGAGGAGAACCCGGCCACGCGGGTGGCCAGCTCGTCCGGGACCCCGGCGGCGGACAGCTCGTCGAAGACGTGCTGGTACCACTCCTGGTCCGCGCCGCGCACCAGCTTCGGCAGCTGCTGCCAGACCTGCTCGACCCGCTCGGCGAAGAACTCCACCGTCTCGGCGAGCTGCAGCGGCTGCGGCCGGTTGTTGAGCAGCCAGCGGGTGCCGCGCTCGACCAGACGGCGCGAGTGCAGCCGGATGCGGGTCTGGACGGCCGCCTCGACCTTGTTGTCCAGCTCCTCCACCGCGTCCCACACCGGCGCCGAGCAGAAGATCGCGCGGGCCGCGGTCTGGGCGCGGACGATCTCCTCCAGCGAGGCTCCGGTCTCCTCGCGCAGCCGGTGCAGGTACGTCGTACCGCCCGTGTTGACCGTGTCGTTGACCAGCACGGTCGTGGTGATCTCGCGGTGCAGCGGGTGGCTTTCGATGCCCTCGGGGAACCGCTCGCGCAGCGCCGCCGGGAAGTAGGCGTGCAGCAGGGTGCGCAGGTACGGGTCGTCCGGCAGCGAGGTGTGCAGCAGCTCCTCGGCGACCGTGATCTTCGTGTACGCCAGCAGCACGGCCGTCTCCGGGCCGGTCAGGCCCTGGCCCTGGGTGAGGCGCTCACGGATCTGGCGGTCGGTGGGCAGGAACTCCAGCGCCCGGTCGAGGTGGCCCTCGCGGACCATGTGGCGGATGAACCGCTGCTGTGCGTGCAGCATGTCCTTGGACTGGGCGAGCGCGTTGGCGATCGCCGTGTTCTGCGCGTAGTTGTTGCGCAGCACCAGGCTGCCGACCTCGTCGGTCATCTCGGCGAGCAGCTTGTTGCGCTGCTTGACGGTCATGTCTCCGTCCGTGACCAGCCCGTTGAGCAGGATCTTGATGTTCACCTCGTGGTCGGAGGTGTCCACGCCGGCGCTGTTGTCGATCGCGTCGGTGTTGATCCGGCCGCCGTGCAGCGCGAACTCGATGCGGCCGAGCTGGGTCAGGCCCAGGTTGCCGCCCTCGCCGACGACCTTGACCCGCAGGTCGCTGCCGTCGACGCGGATGGCGTCGTTGGCCTTGTCGCCGACGTCGGCGTTCGACTCGGCCGACGACTTCACGTACGTGCCGATGCCGCCGTTCCACAGCAGGTCCACCGGGCTGTGCAGGATGGCCTTCATCAGGTCGGCCGGCGTCATCTTGGAGACCTTCTCCTCGATGCCCAGGGCCTGGCGGATGTGCGCGTTGAGCGTGATCGCCTTCGCGGTGCGCGGGAAGATCCCGCCGCCCGCCGACAGCAGCGCGGTGTCGTAGTCGGCCCAGCTCGAGCGGGGCAGCTCGAACAGGCGCCGGCGCTCGGCGTAGGAGGTGGCCGCGTCCGGGTTCGGGTCGATGAAGATGTGCCGGTGGTCGAAGGCGGCGACCAGGCGGATGTGCTCGGAGAGCAGCATGCCGTTGCCGAAGACGTCACCGGACATGTCGCCGATGCCGACGACCGTGAAGTCCTCGCTCTGCGTGTCCACGCCCAGCTCGCGGAAGTGCCGCTTCACGGACTCCCAGGCGCCGCGCGCGGTGATGCCCATGCCCTTGTGGTCGTAACCGGCCGAGCCGCCGGAGGCGAAGGCGTCGCCGAGCCAGAAGTGGTACTTCTCGGCGACCTCGTTGGCGATGTCCGAGAAGGTCGCCGTGCCCTTGTCGGCCGCGACCACCAGGTAGGTGTCGTCGCCGTCGTGCCGTACGACGTCGCGCGGCGGGACGACCTCGCCGGCCACCATGTTGTCGGTGATGTCGAGCAGCGCCGAGATGAACGTCTTGTAGCTCGCGATGCCCTCGGCCAGCCACGCGTCCCGGTCCACGCTCGGGTCCGGGAGCTGCTTGGCGACGAAGCCGCCCTTGGCGCCGACCGGCACGATGACGGTGTTCTTCACCATCTGCGCCTTGACCAGGCCGAGGATCTCGGTGCGGAAGTCCTCACGGCGGTCGGACCAGCGCAGGCCGCCTCGGGCGACCTTGCCGAAGCGCAGGTGCACGCCCTCCACCCGCGGCGAGTACACCCAGATCTCGTACGCCGGGCGCGGCGCGGGCAGGTCGGGGATGGCCTGCGGGTCGAACTTCATGGAGACGTAGTCGTGCGGCTCGCCGCTCTGCGCCTCCTGGAAGAAGTTCGTGCGCAGCGTGGCCTTGATGACGGTCAGGAAGGAGCGCAGGATGCGGTCCTCGTCGAGGCTCGCCACCTGGTCCAGCGCCGCGTCCAGCTCCTCCAGCAGGGCGTCGGTGATCTCCGAGCCGGCCTTCTGCCGGTCCGGCGACATCCGCGCCTCGAACAGGGAGACGAGCAGCCGGGTGGTGTGGACGTTGTCGCGGAGGGTGTCCTCCATGTAGTCCTGGCTGAAGGTGGAGCCGGCCTGCCGCAGGTACTTGGCGTACGCGCGCAGCACCATGGCCTGCCGCCAGGTCAGCCCGGCGCTCAGCACGAGGGCGTTGAAGCCGTCGTTCTCCGCCTTGCCGGTCCAGGTGGCGGCGAAGGCCTCCTGGACGCGCTCACGGGCGTCGTCGCCGAAGTGGTCGGTGCCGGCCGGCGACTTGGGCATGCGCAGGCCGAAGTCGTAGATCCAGGCGGTGGTGCGGTCCGCGCAGCGCAGCTCGTACGGGCGCTCGTCCACGACCTCCACGCCGAGCCGCTGCAGCACCGGCAGGACCGCGGACAGGGAGACCGAGTCGCCCCTGCGGTAGATCTTGAAGCGGCGCTCGTCGGGGGCGGCGCCGACCGGCTCGTACAGGCTGAGGGAGAAGTTGTGGCCCTTCTCCTCGCTGAGCCGCTCGAGGTGGACCAGGTCGGCGACGGCCGCGCGCGGGCTGTGGTCGGCCTTGTAGCCCTCGGTGAAGGCGTTGTTGTAGCGGCGCAGCAGCTCGGCGGCGCGCTCCTCGCCCAGCTCGGCGTTGAGCGCCTCGGCGAACGCGTCGGCCCAGGAGCGGGCGGCCTCCACCAGCCGCGCCTCGATGCGCTCCTTGTCCGCGTCCGAGAGCTGGGGCAGCTCGGTGCCCGCCGGGACCCGGACGACGAAGTGCAGCCGGGACAGGATCGACTCGGTGTTCCAGGCGGTGAAGTCGACGCTGATGCCGCCGAGCTCCTCCTTCAGGATGTCGATGATCCGCAGCCGGACGCCGGTGGTGTAGCGGTCGCGCGGGAGGTAGACGAGGGCCGAGTAGTAGCGGCCGTACTCGTCCTGCCGCAGGTACAGCCGCAGCCGGCGGCGCTCCTGCAGGTACAGCACGCTCGTCGCGATGGCCTGCAGCTCGGCGACCGGGGTCTGGAACAGCTCGTCGCGCGGGTAGGTCTCCAGGATCTGGAGCAGGTCGCGGCCGTCGTGGCTCTCCGGCGAGAAGCCGGCCCGCTGCAGGACCTCGTCGACCTTGCGCCGGATGACCGGGACCCGGCGGACCGACTCGGTGTAGGCGGCGGAGGAGAACAGGCCGAGGAAGCGGCGCTCGCCGACGACGTTGCCGTCCGCGTCGAACTTCTTGACGCCGATGTAGTCCAGGTACGACGGCCGGTGCACGGTGGCGCGGCTGTTGGCCTTGGTCAGGACGAGCAGCTTGTGCTCGCGGGCCTTGGCGCGGGCGTCGGCGGGCAGCCGCTCGAAGGAGGGGCTGACGGGGTGCTGGTCGTCCGCTGAGTGGTGCGGGTCCGCGCGCAGTATGCCCAGACCGGTGCCGGGCACGGCGGCCAGGCAGTCGTCGCCGCGCAGCTCGTACTCGCGGAAGCCGAGGAACGTGAAGTGGTCGGAGGAGAGCCAGCGCAGCAGCTCGCGGGCCTCCTCGGCCTCGGCGGCGGGCAGGTCGCCCGGCAGCGGCTCGCTCTCCAGGCCGTCGGCGATGCGGGCGGCCGCGTCGCGCATCTTCTCCCAGTCCTCGACGGCCTCCCGGACGTCGGACAGGACGCGCAGCAGGTCGGCGGTGATCTGCTTCAGGTCGGAGCGGTCGGTCTCCCGGTCGATCTCGACGTGGATCCAGGACTCGATGTGCGCGTCGTGCGGGAGGTCGCCGGTGGGCGAGGTCGGCAGGACCTCGATCAGCTTGCCGGTGACGTCGCGCCGGACGACGAACTGCGGGTGGATGACGACGTGGATGCCGCGGCCCTGCCGGGTCAGCTCGTTGGTGACCGAGTCGACGAGGAAGGGCATGTCGTCGGTGACGACCTCCACGACGGTGTGGCTGCAGGTCCAGCCGTTCTCTTCCACGGTCGGGGTGTGCACCCGGACGTTGGCGGTGCCCTGCGGCCGGTTCTCGGCGAGCCGGTAGTGCGAGACCGCGGCGCCGAAGACGTCGACCGGGTCGCGGTCCGACAGGTCTTCCGGGGCGGTGTGCAGGTAGTAGCGCTGGAGGAACGCGTGCCCGGCCTCGCTGTCGGGGATGCCGGCCGCGCCCTCGCCCGTCGCCGTCGTCCCGGTCGGTAGGTGCCCCCCGACCGGGCTGTTCTCAGCTACCCGGGCCGCCCGTTCGAGCAGCTCGGCCTTGGCTTCGTCCAGCTTGGTCTGCATTGTCCTCTGGCTCCTGTCGCGCGCCGTTGCGTGACGTAGAAGGAAATACGGTCTCTTTCCCTCCGGCTCGACGCCACGGCCCGGGGTGTCCGGTCCGATCCGACGCTATGCCGCGAGGTGAGAAGAGCGGGGGGTATTCGGCCATTTTCGACACGCCCGCCGGGTGTGACGCCGCTCTCGGCGCCGCCGGCTCGTGGGCCGTGCTCGGCATCCCGGGGGCTTCGGCGCCCCCGGCCCGCCCGCGAAGACCAGCGACCGCCGCCCGGTCACGGAGGTGCTCCGTGCAACCCGGGCGCGGGGCAGGGGCAACGTCGCCCCCGCGAGCTATCGCGCTGATCACGCCACAAGGCTATCGCTCCTTACCCGGGGGTCGTCATGAGCCGTATGTGTACAAAACCGGGGGGTGAAGTTTGACGTTCTGCACAGGGGTGGGCCGGGGACAGGTGACGTATCCGGCGGCCGGGCGTGGCGCCGCGCCGGCGCGGGACCGGCGGGCCGGGCGCACCGGGTCGCGTCGCGGTCCGGCGGGCCGCACCCTGAAAGCGACGGGCCCTCTTGGCAAGCGCGCCGGGTACGGGCACCTTGCCCAGGACAGCGCCCGTCCCCGCGCAGGGGGGCCGTGCCCGCCCAGGAGGCCGACATGCCCGCGAAGATCCTCATCATCACCGGCGACGCAGCGGAGTCCCTCGAGGTCCTCTACCCCTACCAGCGTCTGCGCGAGGAAGGCTACGACGTCCACGTCGCGGCCCCGACCCGCAAGACGCTCCGCTTCGTCGTCCACGACTTCGAGCCCGGCTTCGACACCTACACCGAGAAACCCGGCTACACCTGGCCCGCCGACCTCGCCTTCGCCGAGGTCGACCCCGGTGAGTACGCGGCCCTCGTCATCCCCGGCGGCCGCGCTCCCGAGTATCTGCGCAACGATCCCGAGCTGCGCAAGATCCTCAAGGCGTTCTTCGACGCGGACAAGCCGGTCGCGCAGATCTGCCACGGCCCGCTGCTCACCGCCGCCGTCGACAGCCTCAGCGGCCGCAGGGTCACCGCCTATCCCGCACTGGAACTCGACATGCAGGCCGCCGGGGCCCACTTCGAGGACGCCGAGACGGTGGTCGACGGCACCCTGGTCTCGGCCCGCGCCTGGCCGGACCACCCGGCCTGGATGCGGGAGTTCATCACGGTGCTGCGGTCCAAGGCCCCGGTGACGTGACGACCGTCCCGTCGTAGCGCGGGGGCGCCGCCGGCTCCGCTCACGCCGCTATTCGCTGCGCCTCCGCGACCGCCTCGGCCAGCGTGTCCACCACCGGGACCCCGGCCTCCTCGAGGCTGGCCCTGCTGTGCGACCCGCCGGTGTACAGCACCGCCCGCGCCCCCACGTGCCGTGCGGCCACCGCGTCGTCCGCCGCGTCGCCGATCACCACGGTCCGCGTGGCCCGCACCCCGGTCAGCGCCTCCAGGTGCCGCACCATGTGCTCGGCCTTGCTGCCTCCGGACGGCCCCGTGCGCCCGTCCACCCGCAGGAAGTGCGCCTCGATGCCGAGGCCGCGCACCAGCGGCACCAGCTCCTCGTGGCCGTACATGCTCAGCAGCGACTGGCTGTTCCCCTCGGACCGCCAGCCGGCGAGGAGCTCGGCCGCCCCCTCGGTGAGACCGCACCGCACCCGGTGCTCCGTGTAGTACCGGTGGAAGACGCCGTCCATCAGCTCCCACTCGGCGTCCGTGGGCAACCGCCCGAGCAGCCGCTCGTAGAACCGCGGCACCGGTACGCAGTACAGCGCCCGGTACTGCTCAAGCGTGATCGGCGCCAGCCCCAGCTCGGCGAAGGCCGCGTTCGTCGCCCCGATGATCGCGTCATTGTCGTGGAAGAGGGTTCCGTTCCAGTCCCAGACGATGTGCGCGCCTGCGTGCATCCCCATGTCCAAGACCGTACCCGCACCCACTGACAATGAGGACCCACCGGCCATGAAGGACGGTCCGGGTACGGGCAGCCTTTCTCAGGCCCGGTCCACCAGGTTGGGGATCTCCTGGGTGGCGTACCAGAGCAGCTCGTGGTCCTCGGCCCCGTCCACGACGAACTGCGCGTCGTCGTCCCCGCCGTCGGCCGCCTCCAGCGCCGCCGCGGCGGCCGTCACGTCCTCCTCCGCGTCACCGGCGTCGACGTGCACCGCGGCCGCCTTGGCGAGCGGCACCGCGCCGCTCACCGTCACCTCGCCGAGCGAGGCCTGGTCGAGCGCACGGTCCGGGTCCGCCGAGACCGCGCCGTCGGCCACGTCGACCGCGACCACGACCCGGCGCCGCGCGGCACCGGAGTCCCGCGCCAGCAGTCGCAGCGAGGCCAGCGCGGCCCGGCTGAGCGCCGCGTACTCCAGCTCCTCGATGTCGTCCGAGACGTACCACTCGCGCAGCCCGGGCGTGACGCCGTACGCGACGAAGGGGCCGCTCCCCAGCTCACCGGTCTTGTGCGCCTCGGCGAGACCGGGGAGGGTCAGGGGGACGTAGACGCGCATGGCTGGCCGCACTTTCCTGGTCGTCCGACGGGCCTTCAGGATACGTGCGCCCGTCCCCTTTCGAGTCCCCGCCCACACCCCCGGCGGCGTCCACCCGGCGCCTCGCACCTCACCCGGTGGCACCGCCCGTCCACCGGCTTCCCAGGGGTCCGCATCACCCGGATAAGTGAACCTGCGCGGCCCTCGCCACGCCCCCGGCGTTCCTTGCGATGCCGGCCTCCGCCCCCGTACAAGATCCCCACCAGCGAGTTACCGCCCGGTACGTTCCGGGCCCGCAGAACGGGGACACCCATGAACAAGGTCATGAGCCGCGGCACCGCTCAGCCCCGGCCACGCCACCGCCCCCCGACCCGGCACGACTCCCGTCGCCCGGGCGGCGCGCCGCCCCGCAACCCGGTCCGCGGCCGGGCCGCCACAGCGCCCGTGACGGCCGTGGCGCAACCACGCCCCACCGACGTCTTCGCCGACCGCCTGCTGGCCGTTCTCAGCGGCCAGCGGCCCGTCCACTGGATGCTCCGGCACACCGTGGGACGCGCCTACGACGAGCTCGCCCGGCTGGCCGAACGGGGACCGCTGCGCACCCGCGGCACCCGTCCCGTCGTCCGCGACATCGGCTACTACGTCCCCCGCGCCGGCGCCCTGGAGGTCTTCGCCCGCATCGCCGCCGGCGACCACCTGCGCGCCATGGCCTTCCGCCTGGAACAGGGCCCGGACCACCGCTGGCGCTGCACAGCAGTGGAACTCGGCCCCAGGCCCCGCGCCTAGCCCCCGAGCCGCGTAGCTGCGGGCATGCGTGCCGCACCCCGCAGGCGCGCCACAAAGAACAAGGGGCCAGGCTCCCGAAAGGAACCTGGCCCCAAGTCATTCAGCTGAAGCCCCGCAGGGACCCCCTACTTCTTACGACGCCGCCCGCCCTTGGCCTGCCGACGCCGCTCCGCCCGCGTAAGACCGTCCGACTCGGAGCGAACCGGCTCGTCGTCCTCGAGGTCCCGCTCCAGGATGCCGCCCTCACCGTCCACGGTCGGCGCGGAGAAGTGCAGCTCCCGCCGCTGCGGCACGTCCAGCCCCTTGGCCCGGATCTCCGGACGCGCGCCCGCCTGAGCCGGCACGTGGTCCTGGACACCCTCGGCGACCGGCGCGGCCTCCTCGACCGGCACCTCCTCGACCTGCTGCTCGACCTGGACCTCCAGGTTGAACAGGTAGCCGACGGACTCCTCCTTGATGCCCTCCATCATGGCGGTGAACATGTCGAAGCCCTCGCGCTGGTACTCGACCAGCGGGTCCTTCTGCGCCATCGCGCGCAGGCCGATGCCCTCCTGGAGGTAGTCCATCTCGTAGAGGTGCTCGCGCCACTTGCGGTCCAGGACCGACAGCACGACCCGCCGCTCCAGCTCACGCATGATCTCGGAGCCGAGCTGCGTCTCACGGGAGGCGTACTGCTCGTGGATGTCGTCCTTGATGGACTCGGAGATGAACTCGGCGGTCAGACCGGCCCGGTCACCGGCCGCGTCCTCCAGCTCCTCGACGGTGATCTTCACCGGGTAGAGCTGCTTGAAGGCGCCCCACAGCCGGTCCAGGTCCCAGTCCTCGGGGAAGCCCTCGGCGGTCTCCGCGCCGACGTACGCGTCGATCGTGTCGTCCATGAAGTGCTGAATCTGCTCCTGCAGATCCTCGCCCTCCAGGACGCGGCGGCGCTCGCCGTAGATGACCTCGCGCTGCCGGTTGAGCACCTCGTCGTACTTCAGGACGTTCTTACGGGTCTCGAAGTTCTGCTGCTCGACCTGCGACTGCGCGGACGCGATCGCCCGCGTGACCATCTTGTTCTCGATCGGCACGTCGTCCGGCACGTTCGCCATCGACATCACGCGCTCGACCATCTGGGCCTTGAACAGGCGCATCAGGTCGTCGCCGAGGGAGAGGTAGAAGCGGGACTCGCCGGGGTCGCCCTGACGGCCGGAACGACCGCGCAGCTGGTTGTCGATACGGCGCGACTCGTGCCGCTCCGTGCCCAGCACGTACAGCCCGCCGAGCTCCTCGACCTCTTCCTTCTCGGCCCGGACCGCCTGCTCGGCCTTCTCCAGGGCGGCGGGCAGCGCGTGCGCCCACTCCTCGATGTGCTCCTCGGGGTCGAGTCCGCGCTGCCGCAGCTCCGCCTCGGCGAGGTCCTCGGGGTTGCCGCCGAGCTTGATGTCGGTACCACGGCCGGCCATGTTGGTGGCCACCGTCACGGCGCCCCTGCGGCCGGCCTGCGCGACGATCGACGCCTCACGCTCGTGGTGCTTGGCGTTCAGCACCTCGTGCTGGATGCCGCGCTTGCTGAGCTGCTGGGACAGGTACTCCGACTTCTCGACGGACGTCGTGCCGACGAGGATCGGCTGGCCCTTCTCGTGCTTCTCGGCGATGTCGTCGACGACCGCCTCGAACTTGGCCACCTCGGTGCGGTAGATCAGGTCGGACTGGTCCTTGCGGACCATCGGCTTGTTGGTCGGGATCGGGACGACGCCGAGCTTGTAGATCTGGTGGAACTCGGCGGCCTCGGTCATCGCCGTACCGGTCATGCCGGAGAGCTTGTTGTAGAGGCGGAAGAAGTTCTGCAGGGTGATCGTGGCGAGCGTCTGGTTCTCGTCCTTGATGTCCACCCCTTCCTTCGCCTCGATCGCCTGGTGCATGCCCTCGTTGTAGCGGCGGCCGGCGAGGATACGGCCGGTGTGCTCGTCGACGATCATGACCTCGCCGTCGATGACGACGTAGTCCTTGTCCTTCTTGAACAGTTCCTTGGCCTTGATGGCGTTGTTCAGGTAGCCCACGAGCGGGGTGTTCACCGACTCGTAGAGGTTGTCGATGCCCAGCCAGTCCTCGACCTTGCTGACACCGGACTCGTGGATGGCGACCGTGCGCTTCTTCTCGTCGACGTCGTAGTCGCCGGTCTCCTCCATGCCCTTGAGCGGGTTGCCGGCCTCGCCGCGCTTGAGGCGGAGGACGAGCTTGGCGAAGTCGCCGTACCACTTGGTGGCCTGATCGGCCGGGCCGGAGATGATCAGCGGCGTACGGGCCTCGTCGACGAGGATGGAGTCGACCTCGTCGACGATGGCGAAGTTGTGGCCGCGCTGGACGAGCTCGTCCTGGGACCACGCCATGTTGTCGCGCAGGTAGTCGAAGCCGAACTCGTTGTTCGTGCCGTAGGTGATGTCGCACGCGTACTGCTCGCGACGCTGGGCCGGCGTCATGTTGGCGAGGATGCAGCCGACCTCGAGGCCGAGGAACTTGTGGACGCGACCCATCATCTCGGAGTCGCGCTCGGCCAGGTAGTCGTTGACGGTGATGAGGTGCACGCCGTCGCCGGACAGGGCGTTCAGGTAGGCGGGCAGCGTGCCGACGAGGGTCTTGCCCTCACCGGTCTTCATCTCCGCCACGTAGCCGAGGTGGAGCGCGGCGCCGCCCATCAGCTGCACGTCGTAGTGCCGCTGGCCGAGGACGCGCTTGGCCGCCTCGCGGACGGTGGCGAACGCCTCCGGGAGGAGGTCGTCCAGGCTCTCACCATCGGCGTACCGCTGCTTGTACTCCTCGGTGAGGCCACGCAGCTCGGCGTCGGAGAGGTCGACGAAGTCCTCTTCGATGGAGTTGACCTGGTCCGCGATGCGGTGCAGCTTGCGCAGGATCTTGCCTTCGCCTGCACGCATGATCTTCGAGAGGACGGACACGGGGGCTGGTCTCCTTGCCGGTCGGGCCTGGGACGGTCGGGTTTCCTTCTGACGTACTGAGCAACGGCCATCGTATGCGAGGACCCGGCTGCGCCGGGAGGCCTGGCGGCGCGACTGCTGCTTCACCATGGACAACGGGCGGCCATCACGGATAGTGCCGCACCGCGTCAGAGATTTGCGCGAAATGTGACCGTCCGCTCACGCACGGCCGAACAGCTGGCGCGTCGGGTGCCGTCCGCCCAGAATCGGCCGATGGAACCCGTCACGCTCACCACCGACCGTCTCCTGCTGCGCACTGTCGGTCCCGACGACACCGAGGCGGTGTACCGGGCCGCCCAGGATCCGGACATGCAGCGCTGGATCTCCCAGTTCCCGTCGCCCTATCTGCGTGAGCACGCCGAGGGTTTCACCGGCCGGATGGTGCCCGACGGCTGGGCCTGCGACTCGATGTACACCTTCGGCCTCTTCCTTCCCGGCGGGGAGCTGGCGGGGATGCTGGCCATCACGATGCGCGCGCTGGGCGTCGGCGAGGTCGGCTTCTGGGCCGTCCGGGAGCACCGCGGCCGCGGATACGTCACGGAGGCCACGCTCGCCGCAGCCCGCTGGGCCTTCACCGCTCTGTGCGTCGACCGCCTGGAGTGGCGCGCGGAGGTCGGCAACGCGGCCTCGCGCGCGGTGGCCGAGCGCGCCGGTTTCACCGTCGAGGGCACCCTGCGCTCGGGCGTCAACAACAAGGGGGTCCGGCGCGACTGCTGGGTGGGGTCCCTGCTCCCCTCGGACCTGGGCCTGCCGTCGACGGCTCCCTACCTGCCCGCGCGCGGCTGACCGCACCCCGGCGAAACCGCAGCTCGCGCCCCGTTGTCAGTGGCGGCCTCTATCGTCCGCAGCATGACGACCCTGCCGCGCCCCACCACCACCCTCACCGCGGACGACGCCCGCCGCATCGCCCTGCGGGCCCAGGGCTTCCTCGGCGCGCCCGACCGGCGGGCCGGAGTCCGGGGCGTGCTCCGCCGTCTCGGCGCGGTCCAGCTCGACACCATCTCGGTGCTCGCCCGTTCCCACGAGCTGATCCCGTACGCGCGCCTGGGCGCGGTCGGCCGCGGGACCGTCGAGACCGCCTACTGGAAGACATCCGCGGCGGGCGAGGCCGCGGCCCCCCACGCCTTCGAGTACTGGTCGCACGCCGCGTGCATCCTCCCGGTCGAGGAGTGGCCGCACTTCGCGTTCCGCCGGCGCGCCTACCGCAACCGCCCGCACTGGAACCACCAGTTGCCCGACGGGGTGTACGACCAGGTCGTCAAGCAGCTGCGCGCGGAGGGCCCGCTCACGGCCACGGACCTGGGCGGCGCGAAGCGGACGAGCGACTGGTGGGACTGGTCCGGCACCAAGGTCGCGGTCGAACGCGCCCTGATGTACGGCGAGGTGGTGTGTGTGGAGCGCCGCGGCTGGAAGCGGGTCTACGACCTGGCCGAACGGGCGATCCCGGCCGCGTTGTTGCACGACGAGCTGGACGACGCCGAGTGCGTGCGCCGTCTGGTCCGGCTGGCCGGTGAGGCCCTGGGCGTCGGCACGCGCGCGGACATCGCCGACTACCACCGTCTCAAGGGCGAGCAGGTCGACGCGGTGATCGCCGACTCGGGTCTGGTGCCGGTCGAGGTGGCGGGCTGGTCCAAGCCGGCCTGGGCGGATCCGGCCGCTCTCGCCGCGCCGCCGCGCGGCCGGCACCGCACCACCCTGCTCTCCCCGTTCGACTCGCTGATCTGGGAGCGGGCGCGCACGGAGCGGATCTTCGGCTTCACCCACCGGCTCGAGGCCTACGTACCCAAGCCGAAGCGGATCCACGGCTACTTCGCGATGCCGGTGCTGGCGGGCGGCTGGCTGGTCGGCCGCGTCGACCCGGCCCGTGAGGGCCGCACGCTGGTGGCCCGGCAGGTCACGCTGGACGGGGCGAAGGCGGTCCCGGCGGTGGCCGAGGCACTGGTCGAGGCGGCGAGCTGGGTGGACTGCACGGACGTCCGGGTGGAGCGCGTGGAGGCGCCCGAGCTGCGCGAGCCCCTCAGCCGGGAGCTCGCCGTTCTGCTCGGCTGAGGCCGTCTAGCGGATTTCGAGGATCTTCTCCCGCATCGCATAGACCACCGCTTCCATCCGGGAGTGCAGCTGCAGCTTCTCCAGGATGTTGCGCACGTGGTTCTTCACGGTGTTCTCGGAGATGAACAGTTCCTTGGCGATGTCGCGGTTGTTCATCCCGGTGGCGACGAGCTTGAGGACCTCCAGCTCGCGATCGGTCAGCCGGGGCGCCGGCACCAGCCGGCGCTCGTCGGTGCGCTGGATCATCGACTTGAACTCGGTGAGGAGCTTGGAGGCCATGGACGGGCTGATCTGCGACTGCCCGTCGGCCACCGCGCGGATGGCGGTGGCCACCTCGTCCGTCGAGATCTCCTTGAGGAGGTATCCGGTCGCGCCCGCCTTGATCGCGTCGTAGAGGTCGGCCTCCTCGTCGCTGATCGTCAGCATGATGATCTTCGCGCTGGGGGCGACCTCCTTGATGGAGGTGCAGGCCTCGATCCCGCCGCGTTTGGGCATCCGCACGTCCATCAGCACGATGTCGGGCAGCAGGTCCGCGGCCTTGTCCACGGCCTCGGCGCCGTCGCCCGCCTCGCCGACGACCTGGATGTCCTCCTCGGCCGCGAGCACGATCTCCAGGCCGCGGCGGAACAGGGCGTGGTCGTCGACCACCAGGACCCTGATCGGTTCCTTGCGCGGAGCGTCCGTGTCCTGGTCCGTTCCGACGACACCGTCATGGGCGTCGGCGCCCCGCATCGGTCCGAAGGTGTCCGCCATCGTTCCTCCCCCTGAAGGCTGTGGCCTGTGGTCCTGTGCCATCGCCAACCCAAGGCAACGGCCCACCGGTTGGGCCGGTGCGGCCATGATTCCATGCCCGGACGTCACCGAGGTGACGAGCGGGGCGCCCAGTGGGCGCACACCGGTGCCCCTGGGGGCGCACGCGCGCTTCCAGGGGCACCGGCTCAGCTTGTGCCGGGTGGATCAGCCACCCAGCGTGCCGCCCGCCGCGGGCGGTTGCGCCTCAGCGACCATCGGGTCGGTGCTGAGGTGGATGACGCCGTAGTCGTAGGCGTGCCGCCGGTAGACGACACTCGGCTCCTTCGTCTCGGAGTCGACGAACAAGTAGAAGTCGTGGCCGACCAGTTCCATCTCGTAGAGGGCCTGGTCGAGGCTCATCGGGGAGGCGACGTGGGTCTTCTCGCGGACGACGAGGGGGCCTTCGCCCTTGACCTCGAGCGAGCCGATCCTCTTCGTCGGCACTCCTTCCGTGTCTTCCTCGTGGACGGGCATGCCGTTGCCGTTGAGCGTCGCCGCGCCGGGGACGTGGTCGGCGACCTCGGCCGCCGGGATCCGTCGTGCGCCACGGCGCGAGAACCGCTTGTCGTGCTGCTTGCGCAGCCTCGCGTCCAGTTTCTCCGCCGCCAGATCGAGTGCCGCATACGGGTCACTGGCCGCTGCCTCCGCCCGGATCACCGGACCGCGGGAGCGGAGGGTGATCTCCACTCGGTCGCAACGGTCGGCCTGACGAGGGTTGGGCTCCTTGGACACCTCGACGTCGAGGCTGATCACCTTGCCATCGAGCTTCTGGATCTTCTCCAGCTTCAGCTTCTCGGCCACGTGCTTGCGGAACCGCTCGGGCACCTCGGTCTTGCGGCCCTTGACGACGATGTCCACGCAGAACTCCGTTCCCGGATCGCTCCGCTCCATCGGCGGAGCATCTCCCTTTTGCACCAGATCCCGGTGAGCACCGGAACCTCGGACTCGGTGACGTCCACCTCCTCCTCCCCCATGGGCGAGATCTCCACCCCACCGGCGCGGGTCAATACGGAAAACCCGCTGCACGGCATTCCGATTGAAGAGGTGTGGCCTGCGCCTTTCCTCACAACCGAACATATCTCGCCCGGACGGATGTCGTCACCCTCTACTGCGGCGTACCTCCGTTCAGGTGAATTAACCCCGTTACTACCTGCAACGATGCAGCTTCGCGGTCAGTTCCGGCTTATTTCGAAAGAATCCCGAGGGGCGGCGATCACGGCCGCGCGGAGCGTCTCTCCGACGGCGTTCCAGGCCGTATTTTCCGGTGCATCATGCACCCACCGCTCCTTCTCCGATCGAGCTCCGATCCGTCGTTCCTCCCTACCTTCCCGGGTTGCGGCCGCGTACACAGCGGTTGCGCCATCGCGGTGGATTACGGCCACCTCCCGCAGGGCCCGCGCCGCCTCCGCGAGGCTCGCACCGGTCGTGACCAGGTCGTCGACGAGCACCACCCGGCCTCCCACCAGCAGCCGGGCCCCGCCCGGGGTCACCTCCAGCGCGCCCGCGAGGTTCGCCAGGCGCCGGCGCGCGTCGAGCCCCGCCTGGTCCGCCACCGCACGCCGCTGCCGCAGCACGGCGGCCACCCGTGCCGGTGTCCCGGTGCGCCGCAGCTCCCCGGCCGCCGCGAACGCCGTCCGCCGCACCGGATCGTGTCCGCGTGCCCGCACGGCCCGGCGGGCGGAGGGCACGGGCACCAGCAGCACGGTCGCCGGCCCGCCCACCGGCGGCCCGGCGCCGCGACCGGCCGGTCCGAGACCCACGCGCACGGCTCCCGCCAGGGCGGCGCCCAGCACCCCCGCGAGCGCGAGCGCGCCCCGCTCCTTGTGGGCGAGGAGCAGCTCCCGCACCGCTCCCCCGTAGGGAGCCGCCGCGTGCACCACCGGCAGCCCGGGCGGCTCGGGCAGCGGCCGCACCCGGCGTGGCGGGGTCGCCCCCAGGAGGCTTCGGCAGCGCGGGCACAGCGCCGTACGAGGTGCCCCGCAGCCCGCGCAGTCGGTCGGCAGCACCAGGTCGGTGAGGTCCCGCCACCACCCCCGCATGGGCACTACTGTGCCGAGGTCCGGGACCGCCCGCCACCCCTGTGGACAACGCCCTGTGGACAACCCGGGACGGCCCGCGTCAGCCCGGGTAGACCGGTGCCGTCCCGTCCTTGTCCACCTTTTGCCACTGCGCGCCCGACGGCAGCCGCACGACCCCGTCGTCCTCCGAGTACGCGACCAGCGGCGCCCGCTCGTCCTCGGACGCGGCGATCGCCATCACGCCGGACAGGGCCGCGGGCGCGGGACCCTCCAGGGTGGAGCCGTCGACCTGCACGTACCGCATCTGGTGCACACCGCCCTGTTCCAGGCCGACGGCGACCAGCCGGCTGTCCCCCGCCCAGGCCATGGCGGTGATCTGCTCCAGATCGGGTGCGGCGGAACGCAGTTCGACGACCGCGGGGCTCTCCCCGGGCTCCTCGTCGCGCGCGATCCGGCCGATGAGCAGCGACTGCTTGCCGTCCTTCTCCACGACCAGCGCGACCCGCGCCCCGTCGGCCGCCACCCGCACGTCCCTGATGCGTCCGGGCAGGTCGGGGACGGTGACCCGGACCGGTTTGCCGACGCCCTGCTCCACCACGTACAGCTTGGGATCGCGCGGGTCGCGGTCGGCCACCCACAGGTCGCCGCCGGCGTCCCAGCTCGGCGTGGTGAGCCGGTCGTCCGCGTTCAGCGCCTGGCTGCTGACCACCGGGCCGCCGAGCGAACCGTCCGGCTCCAGCGAGGTCACGTACAGGTTCCTGCCGTCGGCGCCGATCCCGGCGACGGTGCGCTCGTCCCGCGAGACGGCCACCGACCGCAGCTGCCGCTCGCCCCGGCCCAGCGGGCCCGGCACCGGGACGGCACTGGTCCCGGTACCGAGGGTGGGCAGCCGCACCAGCCGGTGCTTGCCGTCGAGGAAGTAGAGGTTGTCGGGGCGCTGCGCCGAGGCGTGCCAGGCGGCGGACTCCGCGTCCCCCTCCCGCAGGTCGCACAGCCGGTGTCCGCCCGGGCCCTGCAGCTCGACCGCGTCCAGCGTCGGCGTCAGGTTCCGCAGCGTGAAGAGCAGCTGGGTCGCCATCTCCGTGCACCGGGCGGACCCGACCTTGGAGGCCCTGGCGTTCAGCGGCACCGTCAGCCTGTTCTGGTCGTCCGGCGCGAGCCCCGACACGCCCTTCCGCAGGTCCGTACCGGTCGGGAAGCTGGACCTGACGACCGGCCTGAGCCAGGTGCTGGGACCGGTCAGCAGCGACCGGACCACCTGGGTCATCGGGTCCACCTTGCTGCGGACGAACACCGGGTCGGCGACCGCGACCGGCTGCCCGGTCGTCCTGACCGTCGTGGAAGAGGCGAAGTAGTACTTGTTGACGGACGTGTAGTTGCGCTGGAAGTCCGTCTTGCCCATGACGACGCCCTGGGGCAGGGAGTCGATGCGCCACTCCCCGCTCTTGGCGTCCTTGATGAGGTGCACCCGGTTGCGGTAGGCCCCGTCGGCGGGCGCGTAGGCCTGCTCTCCGTCGACGGTGGCGACCCGGGTACCCGCGAGGACGTAGGTGAGCGTGTCCCCTGCCTCCCGGCCGGCCGGCTGGTGGTCGGCCACCACGCTCGGCCCGTTCGCCAGGACCGTGGCCGACTGCTCCGGCCGCCAGGTGCGCGCGGCGTCGGTCGTCAGGTACTTGCGCGCGGTGTCGTACTCCGGGTCGTCGCTGGTCAGCGCCTCGAGGAAGCCCTGCATGATCTCGCTGGGCTCGGCGTTCTCGGCGGGCGGCATGGCGAACACGCGCACGCCGGTGTCCTGCCGCGGCGTGGACTCGACGTCCCGCAGATCCCCGCTGTCGGGCATCGACGCGCATCCGGACAGCAGAACGGCCCCGCAGACTGCGTAGGCCACCGCGCGTCCCGGCCGGTGCCGGGCGCCCCCCTCGCGGTCATCGCCCACGAAATGCCTCCCCTGGCTCGGTCGCGTCCTCGGGCCCTGCCTGTTCCGGACGGCCCGCGTCTGGGTCTGCCGCCTGCCGCGGATCCCGCCTGTCCTCGGTACGCGGTGGCCCGGCCGGCCGGGGCACCACGCGCGCGCCGTTGCCGTTGCCGGGCAGCGCGCTCGGGTCGACTGCGGGCGTCGCCGTGGCGAGCCCCGAGGCGCGCGCGGGCAGCGGCGGTACCCGGCCGCCGCCGCCCGGCTGCACCGGCACGGTCGCCCGCTTCTCCTCGCTCCCGCGGGACAGGCCCGCGTCGTCGAGTCCGCGGTTGCGCCGCGAGTCCTTGGGCTCCAGCGGTATCGGCGAGCCCCGCAGGGGTTCGTCCGCGGTGCGCGGCAGGGTCAGCCGGAACTGGGAGCCGCCGCCCGGCTCGCCCCAGGCCTGGAGCCAGCCGCCGTGCAGTCGGGCGTCCTCCAGGGCGATCGACAGGCCGAGGCCGGTACCGCCGGTGGTACGCGCGCGTGCCGGGTCGGCCCGCCAGAAGCGGCTGAAGACCCGGGTCGCCTCTCCGGGCTTGAGACCCACGCCGTAGTCGCGCACCGCGACGGCGACGGCCCCGCCCGCGGCGGCGAGCCGGACGACGACGTCCTTGCCCTCGCCGTGCTCGACGGCGTTGACGACGAGGTTGCGCAGGACGCGCTCCACCCGCCGGGCGTCGGCCTCCGCGACGACGGGCTGCTGGTCGCCGGCCACGCGGATGCGGGTGCCCTTGCGCTCGGCGAGCGGCTCGGCTCCGCCGACCACCCGGCGCACCACTTCCCGCAGGTCCACCGGCTCGGCCTCCAGCGCCGCAGCGCCCGCGTCGAAACGGCTGATCTCCAGCAGGTCCGCGAGCAGCGACTCGAACCGGTCGAGCTGGTCGGCGAGCAGTTCGGCCGACCGGGCGGTCACCGGGTCGAAGTCCTCGCGCGCCTCGTGGATGACGTCGGCGGCCATCCGCACGGTCGTCAGCGGGGTGCGCAGCTCGTGCGAGACGTCGGAGACGAACCGCCGCTGCATCCGCGACAGGTCCTCCATCTGCTGGATCTTCACCTGCAGGTTCTGCGCCATCTTGTTGAAGGCCTCGCCCAGACGGGCGATGTCGTCCTCGCCGGTGACCTTCATCCGCTCCTGCAGCCGCCCGGCGGACAGCCGTTCCGCGATCCCGGCCGCCATCCGCACCGGCGTGACGACCTGCCGCACCACCAGCCAGGCGATCGCCCCGAGGAGTACGACGACGAAGAGGCCCGCGGTCGCGAGCGTGCCCTTGACCAGGCTCAGGGACTTCTCCTCCTGCGTGAGCGGGAAGAGGTAGTACAGCTCGTAGGGGTGGCCGTTGGGGTCGTTGACCTGCTTGCCGATGACCAGCGCCGGCTGGGAGTCCTTGGCGTTGGAGTAGACGATCCGGGTGTAGCTCTGGGCGGCCGTCGTACTGCTGTTGACGCGGTCGCGCAGGTCGGCGGGCACGCTGGAGGACGGGTTGACGTTCCCGGAGCCGCGCGGACTGCGACCGCCCCCGCTGTCGTCGCCCACGGGCAGCGTCACGACGTCGAACGCGCCGGCTCCGCCACTGGACAGCGATTCGACGAGGTCGCTCATCCACTGGATGACGTTCTGCGACTGCCGTCCGTCGGTGGTGTCGGCGTCGTCACCGGACGCCGGGGCCGTGCCGGCGCCGCCGACGGCCTCGTCGGCCTTCTGCTTGGCCACCGCGAAGCCGCCGGTGGCCTGGCTCTGCGACGCCTTGACCTTCGCGTCCAGCAGACCGTTGCGCACCTGCCCGATGACGACGAAGCCCAGCAGCAGGACGACGCCCAGCGACATCAGCAGGGTCGTGGCGACGACCCTGAGCTGGATGTTGCGCCGCCACAGCCGCATGACGGGCAGCAGCGGACGCCGGACCCAGCGCATGAACAAACGGAGGACCGGACTGCCCTGGACCCCGCCCTGCAGCAGCCCGCCCTCGAAGAGGCGTCCCCAGCGCGAACCCGCCGTCTTCCGGCCGACAGGCCGCTCCGGACGGGTCCCGGACCGGCCGGGGGCCGAAGCGGCACTGTCACCGGACATGTCAGCTCGGTCCTGCCTTGTATCCGACACCACGGACGGTCACCACGATCTCCGGCCGCTCCGGGTCCTTCTCGACCTTGGAGCGCAGCCGCTGGACGTGCACGTTGACGAGCCGCGTGTCCGCGGCGTGCCGGTAGCCCCACACCTGCTCGAGCAGCACCTCGCGGGTGAACACCTGCCACGGCTTGCGGGCGAGCGCGACCAGCAGATCGAACTCGAGCGGGGTCAGCGCGATCGACTGCCCGTCGCGCTTCACCGAGTGCCCGGCCACGTCGATCACCAGGTCACCGATGGTGAGCTGCTCCGGCGCCGGCTCCTCCGACCTCCGCAGCCGCGCCCGGATACGGGCCACCAGCTCCTTCGGCTTGAACGGCTTCACGATGTAGTCGTCAGCGCCGGACTCCAGGCCCACGACGACGTCGACGGTGTCGCTCTTGGCCGTGAGCATCACGATCGGCACCCCGGACTCCGCCCGGATCAGGCGGCACACCTCGATGCCGTCCCGGCCGGGCAGCATCAGGTCCAGCAGCACCAGATCGGGCTTGGACTCCCGGAAAGCGGCCAGCGCCTTGTCGCCGTCGGCTACGAAAGACGGCTCAAAACCTTCACCACGCAGCACGATCCCGAGCATCTCGGCCAGTGCGCTGTCGTCGTCGACGACAAGGACTCGTCCCTTCATAAACGACATCATCCCATTCTTGTAACGACGACAGAGGCGCAGGTGAGGGAGCTCACTGCCCCGTGACGATAGTCGTACCCGACCGTCACTGTCTGCCCCGGCGCCGCCGTTCCCGCGGCCGGACCCGCCGATCGGGCCGCGGTCGGCGTCCGGCCCCCGGTCGGGGGCGGGGCGGATCCGGCATGGTGGTCCCGGCCGGTACCGGCCCCCTGCCCCGCGCCTCACGGCAGGGCGGAGGGGGCCGCCACTCAGGTCGCTCCGTCGCTCAGCCGGACGTCACCTGGCGCGACCGCGCGCACAGTTCAGCGAGCGACCCGGCCGTCACGGGTGAGACCACGCCTTCCTCGGTGACGATCGCCGTCACCAGCTCCGGCGGCGTCACGTCGAACGCCGGGTTGTACGCCTGGGTCCCCAGGGGCGCCACCGCGATGCCGCCACCGGCTCCCGCCACCGGCATCTGCGGGGCCAGGATGTCGGTCACCTCGTACCCGGGGCGCTGCTCGACCTCGATGGACGCCCCGTCCGCAGTGCCGGGATCCACCGTCGTCACCGGCGCCACCACGATGAAGGGCACATGGTGGTACCGGGCGAGCACCGCGAGCGGATAGCTCCCCACCTTGTTCGCCACCGAACCGTCGGCCGCGATCCGGTCCGCGCCGACCAGCACCGCGTCCACCTCACCCGCCGCGAACAGCGACCCGGCCGCGTTGTCGGTGAGCAGGGTGTACGCCATCCCGCGCCGCGCCGCCTCGTACGCCGTCAGGCGCGCGCCCTGCAACAGCGGACGCGTCTCGTCCACCCACAGCCTGCGCAGCCGCCCCTCCCGGTGAGCGGCGAGGGCCACCGCGAACGCCGTCCCCTCCCCGCCCGAGACCAGCGACCCGGTGTTGCAGTGGGTCAGGATGCGGTGCCCGCCGCCGGGCAGCAGCTCGTCCAGCAACGCGAGCCCGTGCACCGCCATCCGCCCGCTGGCCTCGGCGTCCTCCTGGTGCAGGCGGCGTGCCGTGGCCAGCGCCGCCATCGCCGCCGCCGTCGGGTCGCCGGTGGTGGCGAGCGCCTCGCGATGGGCGGACGCCGCCCTGTGAACCCCGAGGGACAGGTTCACGGCGGTGGGCCGGGCGCTCTCGAGCGCCGCCGCGGCCTCCTCGACGCCGAAGCCCCGCGCGGCGGCGAGCGCGACGCCGTACGCCCCGGCGATCCCGAGCAGCGGTGCCCCGCGCACGGCCAGCGAGCGGATCGCCTCCACCAGCGCCGGTGCGTCCGTGCACACCAGCTCGACCTCCTCGGCCGGCAGCCTCGTCTGGTCGAGGAGGACCACCACGGGGCCTTCCGGCGGTTCCTCCCATCGGATCGCAGGTATCTCGGCCGGCCGCTTGTCCTCGCCGGATTGCGCGTACTGATCAGCCATGCGGTCAGTCTGCCCCGGAACCGGCGGACAATTGAAGGAGTCCAGCGCCTACCGCGGCCGGTCGTCCGATCACCACCCCATGGCACGATGTCTGCCAACCTGCCGCCGCGTCCGCGGACGGGCACCGTGAAGGAGCTTCGATGACTGACACTCCGGGCTGGGCCTCGCCCGGATCCGCCCCGTCGCCCGACGGGCGGGAACCCGGCGCGTCCGGCCCCGCCGAGCCCGCCGACCGCCCTGGCCCCGCCGAGCCCACCGCACAGCCGGGCCCGGACACGCAGGCGCCGGGCGCGAAGTGGTCCAACGAGCAGCCCCCGCCCGGCCAGTGGTCCGCGCCCACGGGCGCATCGAGTCCCGGCCAGGCTCCGCCGCCACCGCCGCCGCCCGGCATGGGCTGGGGCGGCGGCCCCGGAGGAGGCCGGTACGGCGGCCCGCCCGGCGGTTACGGCGCTCCCGGCGGCTACGGCGCGGCCTGGGGCGGCGGCTGGGGCGGGCCCCCGCCCGCGGCCAAGCCCGGCGTGATCCCGCTGCGCCCGCTCGGCGTCGGCGAGATCCTCGACGGTGCCGTCTCCACCATGCGCACCCACTGGCGCACGGTTCTCGGCATCTCGCTGACGGTCGCGGTGGTCACCCAGCTCGGCCTGATCCTGCTGCAGGGCCTCCTGCTGAACGACAGCGCGACCGCCGACGCCCTCAGCGACCCCAGCGCCTCCGGAAGCGAGATACTCCGGGCGCTCGGCACGCTCATGGCCGGCACCTTCGTCGTCGCCGTGATCTCCGTCATCGGCTCCATCGTCGCGACCGCCCTGCTGACGACCGTCACCAGCCGCGCCGTTCTCGGCAGGCCGGTCACCACCGGCGAGGCCTGGCGGGACGCCCGTTCCCAGGTGCCCAAGCTGTTCGGCCTCCTCATCCTGCTCGGCCTCATCTCCGCCGGCGTGATGTTCGGCGGCGCGCTGCCCGGCATCATCGTCCTCGCCCTCGGCGGGAACGAGGGAGCCGGCATCGCCCTGCTGGTCCTCGGCATGCTGGCCGCCCTCGTCGTCGCGATCTGGCTGACCGTCCGCTTCTCCCTCGCCTCGCCCGCGCTGATGCTGGAGCGGCAGGGCATCGTGAAGTCGATGAGCCGCTCCGCGAAGCTGGTCCGCGGCTCGTGGTGGCGCGTGCTGGGCATCCAGATGCTGGCCGGGCTCATCGCCAACATCGTCTCGTCGCTCGTCGTCATCCCCTTCGCCCTCATCGCCGGCGCCACCGCAGGCGGGGGCATGGCCACGTTCTTCACCACCGGCGCCCAGAACGCCGGCTGGACCTTCCTGATCATCAGCGGCATCGGCTCGGTGATCGGCGCCATGATCACGCTGCCGATCACCGCCGGCGTCACCGTGCTGCTGTACATCGACCAGCGCATCCGCCGCGAGGCCCTCGACATCGAGCTGGCCCGCGCCGCCGGTGTCCAGGGAGACGGCCCCGCCACCCCTGCCCCCGGCCCCGTACCGGGGAGCTGATGCGGTGAACCTGACGGGGGGAGTTCTCACGGCGGTACCGGCGCTGCCGGGCGCCGCCGGATCGGCCGTACGCGGCCTGCTGGGCGTCACAGCCCGCGCCGGCGTCCTGACGGCCGGCGGTTCGGGCGACGAGCCGCCGGTCACCATCCCGCGCGACCCGGCGCGGGAAGCGGCGCGCCGCGAACTGTCCAAGCGGATGTACCACGAGAACGATCCCGGGCTGGTCCAGCGGGCCCTGAACGCCTTCTGGGACTGGGCCGGCCACCTGCTGGACACCGCGGCGTCCGCGACGCCCGGCGGGGCGCTCGGCCTCGTCGTGGTGGTCGTGGTCGTCGTGGCCGTCCTGGCCGCCCTCTGGTGGCGCCTGGGCACCCCGCGCCGCACCCCCGTCTCCGCCGCCGCCCTGTTCGACGACCGCCCCCGCAGCGCCGCCGAACACCGGGCGGCCGGCGAGGCGCACGCCGCCCAGGGCCACTGGAGCCAGGCCGTCCAGGAACGCATGCGGGCCATCGTCCGCTCCCTGGAGGAGCGGGCCCTGCTCGACGTGCGCCCCGGCCGCACCGCGGACGAGGCCGCCGCCGAGGCCGGCCGCACCCTCCCCGCGCACTCCGACCGGCTGCGCTCCGCCGCCCGGGAGTTCGACGACGTCACGTACGGCGGCCGCCGTTCCGACGAGCAGGCGTACCGGCGCATCGCCGAACTCGACCGCGACCTGGAACGCAGCAGGCCCGACCTGACGAAGAGCGCCACCGGCACGGCCCACGGCGCCCGCCAGGGGGTCGCCGAATGAGTACCGGGACCTCGCTGCCGGCCACCTCGGCATCGCCCACCGCCCGCCACGTCTGGACCCGCTCGCGAGGCATCGCACTCGCCGTGCTGCTGGTCCTGGTCGCGGCCGTGGCGATCGCCGCCGTCCGCTCCCAGACCCGCCACGGCGCGCTCGACCCGCGCTCGGCCGACCCCTACGGCAGCCGGGCGGTCGCCGAACTCCTCGCCGACCGGGGCGTCTCCACGCGCGTCGTCACCACACTCGGCGCGGCACGCGCCGCGGCCGGACCGAACACCACGCTCCTGGTCGCCGTACCCGACCTGCTGACCCACCGGCAACAGACCCGGCTGCACTCCGCCACCGCGGCCTCCGGCGGACGCACCGTCCTCGTCGCGGCCGGCGGCTGGTCCGTCGAACGGCTCGTGCCCGGGGTCACCGCGGACCCCGCCACCAGCACGGACTCGACGCTCGCACCCGGCTGCGCCCTTCCCGAAGCCCGGCGCGCGGGCAGCGCCGACACCGGCGGCATCCGCTACACCACCACCCACCTGGGCGCCGACTCCTGCTACCCCAGCGAACGCCTCGCCACCCTGCTCCGCGTCCCGGCGAAATCCGGAAGCGGCGACACCGTGGTGCTCGGCGCGCCCGACATCCTCTACAACAAGCGCCTCGACGAGCAGGGCAATGCCTCGCTCGCCCTCCAGCTCCTCGGTTCCCGTCCCCATCTGGTCTGGTACCTCCCCTCGCTCTCCGACGGCTCGGCCGCCGACTCCGGCGACCAGAAGACGTTCCTCGACCTGCTTCCGTCCGGCTGGCTCTGGGGCACCCTGCAGCTGTTCGTCGCCGCCGTGCTCGCCGCGTTCTGGCGGGCACGGCGGTTCGGGCCGCTCGTGCCCGAGAACCTCCCCGTGGCCATCCGCGCCTCCGAGACCGCCGAAGGCCGCGCCCGCCTCTACCGGAAGGCCGACGCCCGCGACCGCGCGGCCGCGGCGCTCCGCGCGGCCACCCGCACGCGTCTCGCCCCGCTCGTAGGCGTCCCCGCCGCCCAGGCGCACGCACCCGAAGCCCTGCTCCCCGCCCTGTCCGCCCAACTCCACGGCGACGGGAAGAACCTGCACCCCCTGCTGTTCGGACCGCCCCCCGGCGACGACGCGGCCCTCATCGCACTCACCGACCAACTCGACGCCCTCGAAAGAGAGGTTCGCCGTTCATGATGGACCCGACCACTGACAACGCCGGGACCACCGGGGACCCGGACGCGGCCCGAGCCTCCCTGGAAGCCCTGCGCGCCGAGATCGCCAAAGCCGTGGTCGGCCAGGATCCCGCCGTGACCGGCCTCGTCGTCGCCCTCCTGTGCCGCGGACACGTTCTGCTGGAAGGAGTGCCCGGGGTCGCCAAGACGTTGCTCGTCCGCGCACTCGCGTCCGCGCTGGAACTCGACACGAAGCGGGTCCAGTTCACCCCCGACCTGATGCCGAGCGACGTCACCGGCTCCCTGGTCTACGACACGCGGAGCGCCGAGTTCTCCTTCCAGCCCGGCCCGGTCTTCACGAACCTGCTGCTCGCGGACGAGATCAACCGCACCCCTCCCAAGACCCAGTCCTCCCTCCTGGAAGCGATGGAGGAACGCCAGGTGACGGTGGACGGCACACCACGCCCGCTCCCCGACCCGTTCCTCGTCGCCGCGACCCAGAACCCGGTGGAGTACGAGGGCACCTACCCCCTCCCCGAGGCCCAGCTCGACCGCTTCCTGCTCAAGCTGACCATCCCGCTGCCCTCGCGCCAGGACGAGATCGACGTCCTGACCCGCCACGCCGCCGGCTTCAACCCGCGCGACCTGCGCGCCGCCGGCGTACGCCCGGTCGCCGGCCCGGCCGACCTGGAGGCGGCCCGCGCCGCGGTCGCCAAGACGAGCATCTCCCCCGAGATCACCGCCTACGTGGTCGACATCTGCCGCGCCACCCGCGAGTCGCCCTCCCTCACCCTCGGCGTCTCCCCGCGCGGTGCGACCGCCCTACTGGCGACCTCGCGCGCCTGGGCCTGGCTGACCGGCCGCGACTACGTCACCCCCGACGACGTCAAGGCCCTCGCCCTGCCCACCCTGCGCCACCGGATCCAGCTCCGGCCCGAGGCCGAGATGGAGGGCGTGACCACCGACTCCGTCATCAACGCCATCCTCGCCCACGTCCCGGTCCCCCGCTGATGGCCGTCACGGGACGCGCCGCCCTCCTGGCGGCCCTCGGCTCGATCCCCGTCGGCATCCTGGAGCCGGGCTGGACCGGCATCATCGCCGTCAACGGCTCCGTCGCTCTGGCCTGCGCCTGCGACTTCGCCCTGGCGGCTCCGGTACGACGGCTCGGCCTGTCCCGCTCCGGCGACACCTCCGCACGCCTAGGCGAGACCGCCGACGTCACTCTCACCGTCACCAACCCGACCAGCCGCCCTTTGCGGGCGCACCTGAGGGACGCATGGCCGCCCAGCAGCTGGCAGCCCGGGACCGAGGGCGAGGGCTCACGGCACCGCGTCACCGTGCCGGCCGGCGAACGCCGCCGCGTCACGACCCGACTGCGCCCCACCCGGCGCGGCGACCGCCGGGCCGACCGCGTCACGATCCGCTCCTACGGCCCGCTCGGTCTCTTCTCCCGCCAGGGCACGCACAAGGTTCCCTGGACGGTGCGGGTCCTGCCCCCGTTCACCAGCCGCAAGCATCTGCCGTCCAAGCTCGCCCGACTGCGCGAGCTCGACGGTCGCACCAGCGTGCTGACCCGGGGCGAGGGCACCGAGTTCGACAGCCTGCGGGAGTACGTCCCCGGTGACGACACTCGCTCGATCGACTGGCGCGCCACCGCCCGGCAGTCCGCGGTCGCGGTGCGCACCTGGCGCCCCGAGCGCGACCGTCACATCCTCCTGGTCCTCGACACCGGCCGCACGTCGGCCGGCCGCGTGGGTGACGTCCCGCGTCTGGACGCCTCGATGGACGCGGCACTGCTTCTGGCGGCGCTCGCCTCCCGTGCCGGCGACCGCGTCCAACTCCTGGCCTACGACCGCCGAGTACGGGCCCGGGTCCAGGGCCGCGCCGCTGGCGACGTCCTGCCGTCCTTGGTCAATGCGCTGGCCACGCTGGAACCGGAACTCGTGGAAACGGATGCGCGCGGTCTGACGGCGACCGCTCTGCGTACGGCCCCGCGCCGCTCCCTGATCGTGCTGCTCACGACGCTCGACCCGGCTCCTGTGGAACAGGGCCTGCTGCCGGTGCTTCCGCAACTCACCCAGCGCCATACGGTTCTGGTGGCCTCGGTCGCCGATCCCCATATCGCGCGAATGGCGCAGGCCCGAGGGAACGCGGAGGCCGTGTACGAGGCCGCTGCCGGGGCGCAGGCGCAGGCCGAACGGCAGCGCACGGCTGAGCAGTTGCGTCGGCACGGCGTGACCGTAGTGGACGAGACGCCCGACGAACTGGCCCCGGCCTTGGCGGACGCCTATCTGGCTCTTAAGGCGGCCGGCCGTCTCTGACGCTCGTATCTCTTCGGTCCCCTCGGGGACCTGAAAAGGTCCGGAACGCAGAAAACCCCCGCATCTTTCGATGCGGGGGTTTTCCCAATGATTGTTCGGCGGCGTCCTACTCTCCCACAGGGTCCCCCCTGCAGTACCATCGGCGCTGTGAGGCTTAGCTTCCGGGTTCGGAATGTAACCGGGCGTTT
>NZ_JBIANZ010000016.1:117104-138708 GCF_042875075.1 Streptomyces sp. NPDC003720 | reverse complement strand
AGCCGCGGGAACGCCACGTCGGGCGCGCCGATCTGCAGCGGCATGATCCAGTTCGTGAAGCCGGCGAACAGCGGGGTGGCGAACATCAGCAGCATGATCGTGCCATGCATCGTGAACGCCTGGTTGAACTGCTCGTTCGACATGATCTGCAGGCCCGGACGGGCCAGCTCGGCGCGCATCAGCAGCGCCATCACGCCGCCGATCAGGAAGAACGCGAACGAGGTGACCAGGTAGAGCGTGCCGATCGTCTTGTGGTCGGTGGTCGTCAGCCACTTGACCACGACATTGCCGGGCTGCTTGCGCCTTACCGGAAGCTCGTTCTCGTACGAGTCCTCGGCTGCCGCGGCACCCTGGGGTTCATTGAGGATGCTCACAGGATGTTCGACTCCCGGTTCTTCTCGTGCGGCGTCTGGTCGATGCCCGCGGGAATGTAACCGGTCTGCCCCTTCTTGACGAGGTCCTTGAGGTGCTGCTCGTAGCGCTCCGGGGAGACGACCTTCACGTTGAACAGCATGCGGGAGTGGTCGACGCCGCAGAGCTCCGCGCACTTGCCGAGGAAGGTGCCCTCCTTGTTGGGAGTCACCTGGAAGGCGTTGGGGTGGCCCGGGATCACGTCCTGCTTCATCAGGAACGGCACCACCCAGAAGGAGTGGATGACGTCACGAGAGGTCAGGACGAAGCGGACCGTCTTGCCCTTGGGGAGCCAGAGCGTCGGACCGGGGTTGCCCGTCTGCGGATTCCGCGTGCCGGGCGTACCGACGTCGTAGACACCGCCGGCGTTCGCCGGGAAGTACTTCTTGTACCGGTCCGGCACACCGGCCAGGTTTGCGTCGGTCTTCGCGTCGCCGGTGGAGCCCGGGACGTTCTCGATGTAGTTGAAGCCCCAGCTCCACTGGAAGCCGACCACGTTGACCGTGACGTCGGGCTTCTTGGAGAGGCTCAGGAGCTTCGTCTCGTCCCGTGCCGTGAAGTAGAACAGCACCGAGATGATGATGATCGGGACCACCGTGTAGAGGGCCTCGATCGGCATGTTGTACCGGGTCTGCGGAGGTACCTCGACCTTGGTGCGGCTGCGCCGGTGGAACATGGCGCTCCACAGGATCAGGCCCCACACCAGCACGCCGACGGCGAGCGCAGCCGCCCAGGAACCCTGCCACAGGGAGAGGATCCGCGGAGCCTCTTCCGTGGTCGGGGTGGGCATACCAAGGCGGGGGAAGTCTTCCCAGTTGTACGAGCAACCGGTGGCTGTCGCCAGGACCAGGCCCGCGGTCAGTGCCTGCAGCAGCTTCCGCCGCATCGGGCGCCGCGGCGAGCGGTCGGAGCCGTTGGGACTCACGTAGCGCCTTCCCGAGAGTCTCGCCCGCGCTGTACGGCTGCGGCCTTCTCGCTGGTCGGTCGCCGCCCTGCGTCGGGCAGGGGTTTGGATGTTTATGCGGACCAAACCCTAGCCGACGCTCTTCGAGCGTTCGCGGGGAGGGTGCCATACGCGCCGCTGGTCACTCCTTCAGGTCGGGAACGGGCGCCTATTGGCTCGGGTTGTCGCGGTTTGGCAGGCGGGCGCGGGTACGTCGTGGCTGGTCGCGCACCGCGCCGCAGTCGCAGACGGACACGGTCCCGCGCCCCTCTCCGCGGTCCGGCGTTCTACCGTTGCCGTGTGGCTTACTTCGACGCGGCCTCCGCCGCTCCTCTCCATCCGGTCGCCCGGCAGGCGTTGTGGGCCTCGCTCGACGACGGGTGGGCCGATCCGGCCCGGCTCTACCGGGAGGGGCGCAAGGCGCGGATGCTGCTCGACGCGGCCCGTGAGGCGGTGGCCGAGGTCGTGGGCTGCCGGGCCGACGAGGTGGTGTTCGGGTCCTCCGGGACGTGGGCCGTACACGCGGGTGTCGCCGGGGCGTTGGCCGGACGGCGGCGGGTGGGACGCCACCTGATCGTGTCAGCCGTCGAACACTCTTCGGTCCTCCATTCGGCTGACGCGTTCGAGGCGGAGGGCGGTTCGGTCCACCGGGTGGCCGTGAACAGGGCCGGCGCGGTGGACCCGTCGGCCTACGCCGCCGCTCTGCGGCCGGACACCGCGCTGGCCTGCCTCCAGTCGGCCAACCACGAGGTCGGCACCGTGCAGCCGGTGGCGGAGGTGGCCGAGGCGTGCCGGGCGGCCGGGGTGCCGTTGCTGGTGGACGCGGCGCAGTCGCTGGCGTGGGGGCCGGTCGAGGGCGACTGGTCGCTGCTGGCGGGCAGCGCGCACAAGTGGGGCGGCCCCTCGGGCGTCGGGGTGCTGGCCGTGCGCAAGGGGGTGCGGTTCGCGCCGCGGGGGCCGCTGGACGAGCGGGAGTCGGGGCGGGCGCCCGGGTTCGAGAACCTGCCGGCGATCGTGGCGGCCGCCGCCTCCCTGCGGGCGGTGCGGGCCGAGGCGGCCCAGGAGGCGCTGCGGCTGCGGGAGCTGACGGAGCGGATCCGGGCGCGGGTGCCGCGGCTGGTGCCGGACGTGGAGGTCGTGGGCGATCCGGAGCGACGGCTGCCCGGGATCGTCACCTTCTCCTGTCTCTACGTCGACGGAGAGGCCCTGCTGCACGAGTTGGACCGGGAGGGCTTCTCGGTGTCGTCCGGGTCCTCCTGCACCAGCAGCACGCTGACGCCCAGCCATGTGCTGAGGGCGATGGGCGTGCTGAGCGAGGGGAACGTGCGCGTGTCGCTGCCGGCGGGGACGGCGGAGGACGACGTGGAGCGGTTCCTGGAGGTGCTGCCCCGGGTGGTGGCCGGCGTGCGGGAGAAACTGGGGGCCCCGGCGTCCGCGCCCGTGTCGGCCGCGGGGGTCCGGGAGCTGCTCGTCGACTCCCTCGGCAAGCGCTGCCCGATTCCGGTCATCGAGCTGGCGAAGGCCTTCGGGGACGTGCCGGTGGGCGGGACCGTCCGGGTCCTGTCGGACGACGAGGCGGCCCGCCTGGACATCCCGGCGTGGTGCGAGATGCGGGGCCAGGAGTACGTGGGCGAGGAGCCGGCGGAGCGCGGCTCTGCCTATCTGGTGCGCCGGGTGAGCTGACCGGGGGCGGGCCGGGCCCGCCCCCTCGCGCCGGTGCCCGCTCAGCCCAGGTGGGCGCGCACCTCGTCGGCCGCGTCGTGCCCGTAGGCCTTGGTGAACCGGTCCATGAAGTGCGCCCGGCGCAGCTGGTACTCCTGGGTGCCGACCGTCTCGATGACGAGGGTCGCGAGCATGCAGCCGACCTGGGCCGCGCGCTCCAGGGAGACGCCCCAGGCCAGGCCGGAGAGGAAGCCGGCCCGGAAGGCGTCGCCGACGCCCGTGGGGTCGGCCTTGCGCTCCTCCTCCGCGCAGCCGACCTCGATCGGGTCCTCGCCGGAGCGCTCCACGCGGACGCCGCGCGAGCCGAGGGTGGTGACCCGGTGGCCGACCTTGGCCAGGATCTCCGCGTCCGACCAGCCGGTCTTGGACTCGATCAGGCCCTTCTCGTACTCGTTGGAGAACAGGTACGTCGCGCCGTCCAGCAGTATCCGGATCTCCTCGCCCTCCATGCGGGCGATCTGCTGGGAGAAGTCGGCGGCGAAGGGGATGTTCCGGGACCGGCACTCCTCCGTGTGGCGGAGCATGGCCTCCGGGTCGTCGGCGCCGATCAGGACCAGGTCGAGGCCGCCGACGCGGTCGGCGACGGTCTTGAGCTCGATGAGGCGGGCCTCGCTCATCGCGCCGGTGTAGAAGGAGCCGATCTGGTTGTGGTCGGCGTCGGTGGTGCACACGAAGCGGGCGGTGTGCAGGGTCTCGGAGATCCGGACCGACTCGGTGTCCACGCCGTGGCGGTCGAGCCAGGAGCGGTACTCGTCGAAGTCGAAGCCGGCGGCGCCGGCGAGGATCGGCTTGGTGCCGAGCTGGCCCATGCCGAAGGCGATGTTGGCGCCGACGCCGCCGCGGCGGACGTCCAGGTTGTCGACCAGGAAGGAGAGTGAGACCGTGTGCAGCTGGTCCGCGACGAACTGGTCGGCGAAACGGCCGGGGAAGGTCATGAGGTGGTCGGTGGCGATGGAGCCGGTGACTGCGATGCGCACGGCGTGGACTCTCCTGTGGGAGACAGTTTGACAGTTCACGCTACCCGGTTGGCGCGGGACACTGAAGCAGGCAAAACTACCTGATAGTAGGTCTTTCTTCGTCGCTCCCTCGTACATACGGTGCCGCCATGACGAACCCGAAGGTCCACATGTCCGCCCCGGCCGATCTCGAGGGCGACCTCGCCTCGCTGCGCGGGGACTGCGCCCGGATGGTGCCGCACTGGGCGCCGCCGCGGCACGCCGGCTCGCGTCCGGTGCCGCCGTCGCTGATCCACGGGGTGACGGTGCCGGCGCGCTCCGCACGGCTGCTGGACGCGATGTCGGACTACGGCGACTGAGCCGGGGCGCGCGGGCGGGAACCGTGCGCTCCCCTGGCGCGTCCCATCGGCGTTCCCCCTGCCGGGGACGCGGGACACGAGCCAGCGAGGAGCGATGCGGTGAACACCGAGCGACCCGAGAACCCCGAGGACTCCAGGGACTCCACCGAGCCGGAGGTCTCCGGCGGCGGGACGGCCGGCACCGGCGCGCCGGGCGACGGGGCGGCCCGCACGGCGGCCGACGGGGAGCCCGGTACGGCCCGCGCGGAGGACGGCGGGGACTCCCCCGACCCCGGCACGACGGCCGGCGCGGACGCCGGCGCGGTCCGCGCGAAGGACGGCGGTGACGCCCGCGACCTCGGCACGACGGCCGACGGGGACGGCGGCGAGTGGGCCCGGCGGAGCCGTTCGCGTGTGGTGATCGTCTCGGTCGCCGCGGCCGTTCTGCTGGTGGGCGGCGGGGGCGCGTACCTCGCCGCCGCCGGCGGCGGTTCCGGCCACCGTGCGGACGTGGGCGCGCCCGGCGGGGGCGCGACCCCGTCGCCGCTCCGCCTGGACGGATGGACGCGGGGCGGCACGGAGGGCATCGCGCCCGGGGAGCCCAACCCGTACGGCGCGACCTACGTGGCGGTGGGCGAGCTGCCGGCCGGCCCCGGCTCGGCGCCGGTGTACCTGTTCGGCGGCGAGGTGGGCAGGGAGCGGGTGGCACGGCTGGCCGAGGCGCTCGGCGTGGACGGGGCGCCGGTGGCCGAGGGGCGCGGCTGGCGGGTCGGCGGGAAGGACGGGTCCGGGCCGGTGCTGCGGGTGAACCGGGACGCGCCGGGCGACTGGACCTTCAGCCGGTACGCGCCGGGCACCGACGACTGCCGGAAGGCGGCCGTCTGCGCACCCGACCCGGCCGCTCCGGCCGCGCACCCGGTGAGCGCGGCCGCCGCCGAGAAGGCGGCCGCACCGGTGCTGAAGGCGCTCGGCCAGGGCGGCGCGAAAACCGACGCGAGCCAGGTCATGGGCGCCCAGCGGGTGGTCGACGCCGACCCGGTGGTGGGCGGTCTGCCCACCTACGGCCTGACGACCGGCCTCGTCGTGGACGCGAACGGCGAGCTCGCGGGCGGCCACGGGCAGCTCGCGGCGCCGGTCAGGGGCGACACGTACCCGGTGCTCGGTGCGGCCCGGACGCTGGAGCTGATGAACAAGGGGCCGAGGAGCACCCACCGGATGGGCATCGGCGGCTGCGCCAGCCCGATGCCGCTGAAGGACCGCGACGAGCAGCCGTGCGGCGCGGCGACGACGGCGCCGAAGGCGGCCGAAGCGGCGAAGGTGGAGAAGGCGGTGTTCGGGCTGGCCGCCCGCTCGTCCGGCGGCCGTCAGGTGCTGGTGCCGGCGTGGCTGTTCGAGGTGCGGGGCTCGTCGGGCGGCGGCGACTTCACGGTGGCGTACCCGGCCGTGGACCCGGAGTACCTGCTGGAGCAGGCCCCGGCCGTCGACCCCGACGCGCTGACCTCACCGGGCGGGCCGGCCACCGCCGAGCCCGGCGCGCGGACCCGGAGCGTGCGGCCGGACGGCTACCGCGCCGACGGCCGTGAGCTGAGCGTGAGTTTCACGGGCGGGGTGTGCTCGCAGTACCGGGCGGCGGCGAAGGAGAGCGCGGGCCGGGTGACGGTGACGGTGACGGAGAGGTCGCGGCCCGGCGAGATGTGCGTCGCCATGGGCAAGCTGTACGCGAAGACCGTACGGCTCGACGCGCCGCTCGACGGCCGCGCGGTGGTCGGCAGCGACGGCCGGCGGCTCCCCGAGGTGAAGCGGGCGGCACCGGGGCCGGGGACCGGCGCCCGGTAAAGACGCCCGCGCGCCACGGCCACGCACGAACGCGCCACGGCCACGCACGAAGCGGCGGCCCCCCGGAAAGGGGGCCGCCGCTTCGTCCGTCAGGGCGTGGCCGGTTCAGCTGAAGGAGTCACCGCAGGCGCAGGAGCCCGTCGCGTTCGGGTTGTCGATCGTGAAGCCCTGCTTCTCGATCGTGTCCACGAAGTCGACGGTGGCGCCGCCGAGGTACGGAGCGCTCATGCGGTCGGTGACGACCTTCACGCCGCCGAAGTCCTTCACCACGTCGCCGTCGAGCGAGCGCTCGTCGAAGAAGAGCTGGTAGCGCAGGCCGGAGCAGCCGCCGGGCTGGACGGCGACACGCAGGGCCAGGTCGTCGCGGCCTTCCTGGTCGAGCAGGGCCTTGACCTTGGACGCGGCGGCGTCGGTCAGGATGATGCCGTCGGTGACGGTGGTGGTCTCGTCCGATACGGACATCTACATCTCTCCCGGGTTGTACGGAGACTGCTTGCCGACGAGTGCAACCGGCGTTTCCGCGGATTCATTCCGGGCCGGGCATTCGCGTGGTCGCGCTGTTCGTTCTCTCTTCATGCTCGCACACGCGCGTGGACACGCACAGCGGCCCGTTGGGCGACCGGGGCGGGATTCACGTCACATGGACACAATGGGCATCGTCAAAGTGACGTGAAGCGGCTATGATAGATAGCGTCAGTTAGACGAAAAGTAGAAAGGGTGCGTGTCGTGACCACCGCCCAGACCCCGGAGCTCGACGTACAGCCGTCTCCGCTCGCCCTGCTGCTGCTCGGCCGCGAGGCCGACCCGAAGAGCGAGCGGGGCGTCGAGTGCCCCGGCGACCTGCCCTCGCCGTCCGACCCGGACCTGGTGACGCGCGCCCGCGCGGCCAAGGAGAAGCTCGGCGACAAGGTCTTCGTGCTCGGCCACCACTACCAGCGCGACGAGGTCATCCAGTTCGCCGACGTCACGGGTGACTCCTTCAAGCTGGCCCGGGACGCGGCCGCGCGCCCGGAGGCCGAGTACATCGTCTTCTGCGGTGTGCACTTCATGGCCGAGTCGGCGGACATCCTGACGTCCGAGGACCAGAAGGTCGTCCTGCCCGACCTCGCGGCCGGCTGCTCCATGGCCGACATGGCCACCGCCGAGCAGGTCGCCGAGTGCTGGGACGTGCTGACCGAGGCGGGCGTCGCCGATCAGGTGGTGCCGGTCTCGTACATGAACTCCTCGGCGGACATCAAGGCGTTCACCGGCCGGCACGGCGGGACCATCTGCACCTCGTCCAACGCGAAGCGGGCCCTGGACTGGGCCTTCGAGCAGGGCGAGAAGGTCCTCTTCCTGCCCGACCAGCACCTGGGCCGCAACACCGCGGTGCGGGACATGGGCATGTCGCTGGACGACTGCGTGGTCTACAACCCGCACAAGCCCAACGGGGGGCTCACCGCCGAGGAGCTGCGCGCCGCGAAGATGATCCTCTGGCGCGGTCACTGCTCGGTGCACGGCCGCTTCAGCCTGGACTCGGTGAACGACGTCCGGGAGCGCATCCCCGGTGTGAACGTCCTGGTCCACCCCGAGTGCCGGCACGAGGTCGTGGCCGCCGCCGACTACGTGGGCTCGACCGAGTACATCATCAAGGCCCTGGAGGCCGCGCCGGCCGGTTCCAAGTGGGCCATCGGCACGGAGCTGAACCTGGTCCGCCGGCTGGCGAACCGTTTCGCGCCCGAGGGCAAGGAGATCGTCTTCCTCGACAAGACGGTCTGCTTCTGCTCGACCATGAACCGCATCGACCTGCCCCACCTGGTCTGGGCGCTGGAATCGCTGGCCGAGGGCAACCTGGTCAACCGGATCGAGGTCGACAAGGAGACGGAGGCGTTCGCCAAGCTCGCCCTGGAGCGGATGCTGGCGCTGCCGTAACGGTTCCCCGGCGTACGGCAGGGCCCGGTCCACGCAAGCCGTGGACCGGGCCCCGCCGTTTCGCTCAGACGCCCGCGGTCTCCAGCGCCTCGGGCTCGGGCTCCCGCTTGGCCGCCTTCTTCAGCGCGCGCCGCTCCTTGCGGAGTTCGAGCATCGCGTAGAGCGTCGGGACCAGCAGAAGGGTCAGCAGGGTCGAGCTGATCAGGCCGCCGATGACGACCACCGCCAGCGGCTGGGCGATGAAGCCGCCCTCGCCGGTGACCCCGAGGGCCATCGGGAGCAGGGCGAAGATGGTCGCCAGCGCCGTCATGAGGATCGGGCGCAGCCGGTGCCGGCCACCCTCGATCACGGCCTCGACGACGCCGTGGCCCTGACCGCGGTACTGGTTGATCAGGTCGATCAGCACGATCGCGTTGGTCACCACGATGCCGATCAGCATCAGCATGCCGATCATGGCCGGCACGCCCATCGGGGTGCCCGTGACGACCAGCAGGCCGATCGCGCCCGTGGCCGCGAACGGCACGGACACCAGCAGGATCAGCGGCTGGACCAGCGAGCGGAACGTCGCCACCAGCAGCATGAAGACGATCGCGATCGCCGCCAGCATGGCCAGACCCAGGTTCTTGAACGCGTCGTCCTGGTCGGAGGAGACACCGCCGATCTCGGCCCGCGCGCCCGCCGGGAGCTTCAGGTCCTTGATCCGCGACTGGAGCTGGCTGCTGACCGCGCCGGTGTTGTCGCCGGTCGGCCGGGCCGTGACGGTCGCGGCGCGCCGGCCGTCGATCCGGGTCATCGACACGGGGCCGTCCACCACCTTGACGGTGGCGATGTCGCCGAGCTTCACCGGCCCGAGGCGCAGCGCCTTGAGCTGGGCGAGAGTGGTGGCGGGCTTCGCCGACCTCACGACGACGTCGCGCTCGGTGTCGTCGAGGACCGCCTTCGCGGCCGTCGTGCCGCGCACCGCCTGGGCGACCGCCGCGCCCAGCTTCTGGTCGTCGAACCCGGCGGCCGCGGCCTTGGAGTTGGCCTTGACCGAGATCCGCGGCACGCTCTGGGCCAGGTCGCTGGTGACGTCGGTGACGTCGTCCAGGCCGGCCACGGTGGAGCGGACCCGCTCGGCGGCCTCCCGCAGCGCACCGGCGTCGGAGGCCTTCACCACGACGCTGAGGTCCTGGCTGCCGAAGCCGTCACCGGCGGAGACCGTGGTCGTGCCGATGCCGTCGAGCTTCTTCAGGCCGTCCTCGAGATGCTTCTGCACGTCCTCGTAGGACGCCGAGTCCTTCAGCATGACCTGGTACGACGCCTGGTTGGTGTCGGTGCCGCCGCCGAAGGCCGCCATGAAGCCGGAGGAGCCGACGGTGACCTGGTAGTCCTTGACGCCGTCGGTGGAGGCGAGCAGCTTCTCCACCCTCTTCGCCTGGGCGTCCGTGGCCGCGAGGCTGGTGCCGGGCTTCAGCTTCTGCTTGACCGTGAGGACCTCCTGGTCGCCCTGGTCGAAGAAGTTCGTCTTCAGCAGTCCGGACATGCCGAAGGTGACGGCCAGGACGGCCACCGCGATCAGCACGCTGGTGAGCCGGCGGCGGGTGGCGAAGCGCAGGACGGGGACGTAGACGCGCTGGAGGCGGCTCTTCGCCTCCTTCTCCTCGGCCAGCCGGCGCGCCTCGTCGGCGTCCTCGGGGGTGCCCTTGGGCGCGCGCAGGAACCAGTACGACAGGACCGGCACGACCGTCAGCGACACCAGCAGGGAGGCGAGCAGGGCCGCCGTCACGGTGATGCTGAACGAGCCGAACAGGGCGCCCACCATGCCGCCGACCAGACCGATCGGCAGGAACACGGCGACCGTGGTGAGGGTGGAGGAGGTGACCGCGCCGGCCACCTCGCGCACCGCGGCGAGAATGGCCTCCCGGCGCTCCTCGCCGTAGCCGAGGTGCCGCTTGATGTTCTCCAGGACCACGATCGAGTCGTCGACGACCCGGCCGATGGCGATGGTCAGCGCGCCGAGCGTGAGCATGTTCAGCGACAGGCCGCGGGTCCACAGCACGATGAGCGCGAGGACCACCGACAGCGGGATGGACACAGCGGTGACCAGCGTCGAGCGGATCGAGGCCAGGAACACCAGGATGATCAGGACCGCGAAGAGCAGACCCAGCGCGCCCTCGGTCGTCAGGCCCTTGATGGACTTGGACACGGCCGGGCCCTGGTCGCTGACGACCGTGAGCTTCGCGCCGGAGCCGAGGTCCGCCCGCAGGCCGGGCAGCTTGTCCTGGACGGCGTCGGAGATGGAGACGGCGCTGCCGTCGTGGTCCATGGTGACGTTGACGGCGAGGCTGGGCCGGCCGTCGGTGCGGGTGATGGAGTCCGCCGGGGCCGGCCGCTCCTTCACGGTGGCCACGTCACCGAGGCGCACGGGCTCGTCCACGCCCTCGCCGCCCACCCTGAGGTCCTGGATCTGCTTCAGCGAGGTGAAGCCGCCGCCGACCTGGACGGTGCGGTTGGCGCCGTCCTCGTCGAAGGAGCCGGCCGGCACGGTCGCGCCGCCCGCCTGCAGGGCCTGGCCGAGGGCGGCGGAGGTGAGCCCCGCCTTCGCCAGCTTCGCGTCGTTCGGGGTGACGGCGACCTGCAGGTCCCGCGCGCCGGTGACCTGGACGCGGCCGACGCCGTCGATGTCCTTCAGGGCCGGCACGACGGTGGTGTCGAGCTGGTCGGCGAGGGCCTGCTGGTCCTTGTCCGAGGTGACGGCGAGGACCACGGTCGGCATGTCGTCCGTGGAGCCGGAGACGACCTGGGGGTCCACGTCGTCCGGGAGCTGGTTGCGGGCCCGGTTGACGGCCTGCTGGACGTCGGAGACGAGTCGCTTGGTGTCGTTGCCGTAGTCGAAGGACGCCATGATCACGGCGTTGCCCTCGCTCGCGGTGGAGGTGACTCCGGTGACACCGTCGACGCCCTGGAGGTTGTTCTCGATGGGCTCGACGACCTGCTTCTCGACGACGTCGGGCGAGGCGCCCTGGTACGGCGCGATGACCGACACCATGGGCAGTTCGATGGTGGGCAGCAGTTGCTGCTTGATCTGGGGTATCGCGATCAGCCCGAAGACGAGCGCGATGAGCGACATCAGGCCGATCAGGGCCCGTTGCGCGAGGCTGAATCTCGACAGCCAGGACATGGGTCAGGGGTCTCTCTTCTGTGAGCGGCAGAAGCTGCTGCGGGACGCGGACGGGCGTCCACCCCACCACCTTGGGCCATGCCGGACGCCGGTTCCGTAACCCCCAGGTCCATTTCCTTATTCGAGGCCTACTCCGCGCGCAGTACACGCGGGTGGAGATCAGTCCATCCTCGGACGTACCAGGCCCGACTCGTAGGCGATGACGACGAGCTGCGCCCGGTCCCGCGCGCCCAGCTTGGCCATGGCCCGGTTGACGTGCGTCTTCACGGTCAGCGGGCTGACCTCGAGCCGTTCGGCGATCTCGTCGTTGGAGTGGCCGCCGGCGACCTGCACCAGGACCTCGCGCTCCCGGCCGGTGAGCGCGCCGAGCCGCTCGGAGCGGGCCGGGTCGCGGCCGTCGTCGTCACCCTGGGCGAGGAAGCGGGCGATGAGGCCCTTCGTTGCGGCCGGGGACAGCAGCGCCTCGCCGCCGGCGGCGATGCGGATGGCGTTCAGCAGCTCGTCGGGTTCGCTGCCTTTGCCGAGGAAGCCGGAGGCGCCGGCGCGCAGCGACCGCACCACGTAGTCGTCGACCTCGAAGGTGGTCAGTATGACCACGCGGACCTGGGCGAGCGCGGGATCGGCGCTGATCAGGCGGGTGGCGGCGAGGCCGTCGGTGCCGGGCATGCGGATGTCCATCAGGACGACGTCGGCGGCCCGCTCCTTGGCCAGCCGGACCGCCTCGGCGCCGTCGGAGGCCTCGCCCACCACCTCCATGTCGGGCTCGGAGTCGACCAGCACGCGGAACGCGCTGCGCAGCAGCGCCTGGTCGTCGGCGAGCAGGACACGGATCGTCATGCGGTCTCCCCCGGAGCCGTCGTACGGGTCGTGACCGGCAGGATCGCATGGACCCGGAAGCCGCCGCCGTAGCGGGGCCCGGTGGTCAGGGTGCCGCCGACGGCGGTGACCCGCTCCCGCATGCCGAGCAGCCCGTGCCCGCCACCGTCCCCGGGTTCACCGTCCGCGCCCGCTCCGTCGTCGACCACGGTGACCTCGATGTTGCCGCCGACGCGTACGACGCTGACCTCGGCCCTGACCTCGGCGCCCCCGTGCTTGCGGACGTTGGTCAGGGCCTCCTGGATGCACCGGTAGGCGGCCAGGTCCACGGCGGCCGGGAGTTCGGTGCCGTGGTCGGTGCGGGCCACCTCGACCGGGAGTCCGGCGCTGCGGAAGGTGCCGGCGAGTTCGTCGAGGCGGCTGAGACCGGGAGCGGGCTCGGTGGGCGCCTCGGGGTCGCCGGACTGGCGCAGCAGGCCGACGGTGGCGCGCAGTTCGTCGAGCGCGCTGCGGCTGGCCTCGCGGACGTGGGCGAGGGCTTCCTTGGCCTGGTCGGGCCGCCGGTCCATGACGTGCGCGGCGACTCCGGCCTGCACGTTGACCAGCGCGATGTGGTGGGCGACGACGTCGTGCAGATCGCGGGCGATGCGCAGCCGCTCCTCGGCGACCCGGCGGCGGGCCTCCTCCTCGCGGGTCCGCTCGGCGCGTTCGGCGCGCTCCCGGATGGCCTGCACGACGGCGCGGCGGCTGCGGACCGCGTCCCCGGCGGTGGCGCCGATGCCGGTCCAGGCGAGCAGGCCCAGGTTCTCCTGGGCGTACCAGGGCAGGGGGCCGGCGAGCATCGCGGCGGCGGTCAGCACGGTCATGGTGAGCAGGCCGACGCGCCAGGTGGTGGTGCGGTCGGTGGTCGCGGCGACGGTGTAGAGGGCGACCACGGCGGCCATCGCGACCGGGGCGCGCGGGTCGCCGGTGAGGGACTCGATCAGGGAGGCGGTGCCGGTGACGGCGAGGACGCTCTTGGGGAAGCGGCGGCGCAGCACCAGCGCGGCGGCCGCGACGGTCATCAGGACCAGGGCGAGCGGGTCGGGGACGCGCACGCCCCAGGTGACGCCGTTCGCCCCGCGCGGCACCGCGAAGGAGCCGGCGACCATGCACGCCAGCACGCCCGCCGCGATGGCCGCGTCCAGCGCCATGGGGTGGGCCTTGAGGCTGCACCGGGCGCGTTCGAGAGTGCTCACCCGCTGAACAGTACGGGTCCGCGCCCGGCCCCGGAGCCCCGCGTTTCCTGCCGGGGCCGGCCCGGGTCCGCGCTCAGCCCGGGATGAGGCCGTCGTCGCCGAGCAGCTCCCGGACCTCCTCCAGCGTCGCCTCCGGGGACGGGAGGATCAGGTCCGAGGGTTCCAGGGCGTCGTCCGGGAGTGGGGTGCCGAGGCGGCGGACGGCGTCCAGCAGGGTGGAGAGCGTGCGACGGAAGCCCGCTTCGTCGCCGCCCTCCATCTCCGCGAGCAGTTCGTCGTCCAGCTTGTTCAGCTCGGTGAAGTGGGCGTCGTCCAGCTTCACCTGCCCCTCCCCCATGATCCGTACGATCACGTCGGCCTCCTCGGCTCGGGGTCCCGGCGCCGTACTACTGCTTGTCGAAGCGCGGGGTGTCCTGCGGCTGCTGCTGGGACTGCGCCTGGCCGGTGCCGCCCTCGATGGCCTGCTGCGGGGAGCCGCCGGCCAGCTCGGCCTTCATGCGCTGCAGTTCCAGCTCTACATCCGTACCACCGGAGAGCCGGTCCAGCTCGGCCTGGATGTCGTCCTTGGCCATGCCGGAGGGGTCGTCGAGGGCGCCCGAGGCGAGCAGTTCGTCGATGGCGCCGGCCCGGGCCTGGAGCTGGGCGGTCTTGTCCTCGGCGCGCTGGATGGCGAGGCCGACGTCGCCCATCTCCTCGGAGATGCCGGAGAAGGCCTCCCCGATGCGGGTCTGGGCCTGGGCGGCGGTGTAGGTGGCCTTGATGGTCTCCTTCTTCGTACGGAAGGCGTCCACCTTGGCCTGCAGCCGCTGGGCCGCGAGGGTGAGCTTCTCCTCCTCGCCCTGGAGGGTGGAGTGCTGCGTCTCGAGGTCGGTGACCTGCTGCTGGAGGGCGGCGCGGCGGGACAGCGCCTCGCGGGCCAGGTCCTCACGGCCCAGCGCGAGCGCCTTGCGGCCCTGCTCCTCGAGCTTGCCGGACTGCTGCTGAAGCTGGTTGAGCTGGAGCTCCAGGCGCTTGCGGGAGGTCGCCACGTCGGCGACCCCGCGGCGCACCTTCTGCAGCAGCTCGAGCTGCTTCTGGTACGAGTAATCGAGGGTCTCGCGCGGGTCCTCGGCCCGGTCAAGGGCCTTGTTCGCCTTCGCGCGGAAGATCATCCCCATACGCTTCATGACACCGCTCATGGGCTTCGCGCGCCCCCTTCTGACGGACTCCAGCTCACCGATCCAGCGACAGAACCCACAGTACGGGCCCTGACTCCATTACCGCACTGTTCGGGGACCGATGCGCTCATCCCCAAGGACGACTGCGGACCCCACCGCTCCGGCGTGAGGAGTAGGTGATCCCCGGGGTGGACCGCTCGGGGCCCCTCCGGTGACCTCCAGGTGAAGCGTCCGCGACGTCCCCTCTGTCCCCCTACAGACGTCCGGTGTTGCCGGATCGTTCCCGGCCGGGCTGGGGTCCATGCCGGTGCAGCCCGTACCCTTGGGTTTTGTGTTCCGTAGCCGTGCCAAGGAAGAGAAGGCGTCCGCCGACAAGTCGGCCGTGAACTTCTCCAAGCAGCCCCGTGACCCGCAGGCCCCCAAGGGCAGGCCCACTCCCAAGCGCAGTGAGGCCCAGTCCCAGCGCCGCAGCGTCGCCAACACGCCGACGACCCGCAAGGACGCCGCCAAGCGTCAGCGCGAGGAGCGCCGTCAGGCGCTGGACCGGCAGCGCCAGGCCCTGGCCGGCGGCGACGAGCGCTACCTGCCGGCCCGCGACAAGGGCCCGGTCCGCAGGTTCGCGCGCGACTGGGTGGACTCGCGGTTCAACATGGCGGAGTTCTTCCTGCCCTTCGCCGTGGTGATCCTGGTGCTGAGCGTGGTGCGGGTGCCGTCGATCCAGGCGCTGGCGCTGTGGCTGTGGGCCGTGGTGATCGTGCTGATCGTGGTGGACGCGGTGATCAGCGGCTTCCGGCTGAAGAAGCGGCTGGCCGAGCGCTTCCCCGAGCAGAACCGCCGGGGCGCGGTCGCCTACGGTCTGATGCGCTCGCTGCAGATGCGCCGGCTCCGGCTGCCGAAGCCGCAGGTCAAGCGCGGAGAGCGGCCCTGAGCGCAGAGGCATTCACCGGGGGTGCGGCCGATGCCTGGCTGAACAGGCTGGGCGGGCTGCGTGATGTCGTACGACAGGAGCTGGTCGCCCGGCAGCTCGACGAGCAGATAGCCGGGCGGTTCCCGGTCGGGCAGCGGCTGCGGGTGCTCGACGTGGGGATGGGCCAGGGCACACAGGCGCTGCGGCTGGCCCGGCTCGGCCACCAGGTGACCGGTGTCGAGCGGGACGCGACGATGATCGCGGCCGCGCGCCGGACCCTGGCGGGCGAGCCCGAGGGCATCCGCGAGCGGGTCCGTCTGGTGCAGGGCGACGGCCAGGACACCGGGGTGCACTTCCTGCCCGGCAGCTTCGACGTGGTGCTGTGCCACGGCGTACTGATGTACGTGGAGGAGCCCGACCCGCTGGTGGCGGGCCTGGCCCGGATGCTCGCGCCCGGCGGGCTGCTGTCCCTCCTGGTGCGCAACGGCGACGCGCTCGCCATGCGGCCGGGTCTTTCCGGCGACTGGGCGGGCGCGGTGGCCGCCTTCGGCACCACGGCCTACCGCAACCGGCTGGGCCTCGACGTGCGGGCGGACCGGCTCTCGGCTCTCACCGCCACCCTCGCCGGCATCGCCGCCCCGCTGCACGCCTGGTACGGCGTGCGGGTCTTCACCGACACGGCGGCGGACGACGCGGAGATCCCGGACGACCTGGAGGCCCTGCTGGCGGCCGAGGAACGGGCCGGCCGCACGGACCCCTACCGCTCGGTCGCGGCGCTGCTGCACCTGTGCGGGGTGCGCGGCTAGGTCGTGTCCGCGAAGTCGCGTCGTTCGCCCGCAGGGCGGGCGTCGCGGCGTCCGGTGCGTGCTCTGGGGGTCCCCCCGGCCGAAGGCTGGGGGAGTGCCGGCCGGATGCCCTCGTACTGGGTGTACTCGGGCTTTCGGCCGGTGCGGCGAGAGTGCGTGCCGGGCGTCGTGACGCAGACGCGGCTTTGCGGACACGGCCTAGCGGCGGCCCGGCGGCGGTCACTCACGGCGTCCAGGCCCGTTCGGGTGTATTCGGCGGCCCCCAGGGTCCCCCGTGGAAACACTCGGGACATGGACGGATTCCTTGGCCGTGCCCGTCGCGGGGGCGTACGTGCCCTCGTGGCGCTGTGTGCCGCGCTGCTCGCGGCGGGCTGCACGGCGTCGGCGAAGCCGGTGGAGCGGCCCGGCGCGTCCGAGCGGGCGGCGCTCCCGCTGGCGCTGGACGACGTGCAGGGCCGGTACCTGAAGGTGATCCGGGAGGTCCTGCCGTCGGTCGTGCAGATCCAGGCCAGCCGGGACCTGGGCTCCGGGGTGGTGTACGACGCCCAGGGGCACATCGTCACCAACGCGCACGTGGTCGGGTCCGAGAAGACCTTCCGGGTGACCACGGCCAGCAGCGAGGAGCCGCTCACCGCGAGCCTGGTGTACTCCTACCCCGAGCAGGACCTCGCGGTGATCAAGCTGGACCGGGTGCCGGCCGGGCTGCGGGCGGCGGTCTTCGGGAACTCGGAGACGGTCCAGGTCGGCCACATGGTGCTGGCCATGGGCTCGCCGCTCGGGCTGTCGTCCAGCGTGACCGAGGGCATCGTCTCGGCGACCGGGCGGACCGTCAGCGAGGGCGGCTCGGACGGCGGCCCCGGCGCCACCATCGCCAACATGGTGCAGACGTCGGCCGCCATCAACCCGGGCAACAGCGGCGGGGCGCTGGTGAACCTGGACGGGCAGGTCATCGGCATCCCGACGCTCGCCGCCTCCGATCCCGGCCTGGGCGGCGCGGCGCCCGGCATCGGTTTCGCCATCCCGGCCTCGATGGTGCGGACGGTCGCCGACCAGATCGTCAGGAACGGCAAGGTCGTCGACTCGGGGCGGGCCGCGCTCGGCGTCACCGTGCGGGGCGTCGTGGACGACGGCTACCGGCCCGCCGGGGTCGCGGTGGTGACCGTCGTCGGCGGCGGCGCGGCCGAGCGGGCGGGGCTGCGGCCCGGTGACGTGATCACCAAGGTGGACCGGACCCCGGTCACCTCCGCCACCGCGCTCGCCGAGGCCCTGGCGACCCGGCGGCCGGGGCAGCGGATCCCGGTGACCTTCGAGCGCGACGGCGCGGCGAAGACCGTGGAGGTGACGCTGGGAGAGCAGTGAGGAGGGTGTCGGCAGGACCCTCCTCACTCCCCGGCCGGATTACGACGCCTCGGCGTGCAGGCTCATCGGGCCGTAGATCTCGCTGGTCTCCTCGAACAGGCGCACCTGGTCCGCGCCGCCCTCCTCCAGCGCCTTCCAGTGCTCACCGATCCAGGACTCGGCGTCCCCCTGGGTGGTGAACTCCTCCGGCTGCACCGCGGGCTGGACCTCCGTCCCGTCGGCCTTCTCGAACCGCCACGTCCATGCCGTCATATGGGCCTCCTCTGATCCAACTCTGCCCCGGAAGACTAGCCGGAAGCGCAAGACCTGCTGGGACGGGTGAAAATCGGTCCGTGGAAGTCACTCTGCTCGGCACCGGTGCCCCCGCGGGACTGCCCCGCCCCGACTGTCCCTGCGCCGTCTGCGCGACCGCGCTGGGCCCCGACGCGCGGGCGGCCACCGCGCTGCTCGTGGACGGGGCCCTGCTGCTCGACCTGACGCCGGGCGCGGCGTTCGCGGCCGCGCGGTCCGGGCATTCGCTGGGCGGGGTGCGGCAGGTGCTGCTGTCGCACCCGCACGACGGGCCGGCGGTGGAGGTGCCGGCCGGGGTGCCGCAGCCCGGCCGGGTGCCGGACGGGCGGGAGTTGGCGCTGCTGACGGGGCATCGGGTGCGGGCGGTGGCCATGGACGCGGGCGGCACCGGGTACGCGGTGACCGGTCCCGACGGGCAGCGGCTGCTGTACCTGCCGCCGGGCGGGGCGCCGGCGGGTCTCGAGGAGGCGACGGCGGAGTCGTACCAGATGGTCCTCGCCGACGTGGTGGGGCGCCCGGACGCGCTGGCCCGGCTGCGGGCGGTGGGTTCCGTGGACCCGACGACCGACGTCGTCGCCGTGCACCTGGACCACGACGTGCCGCAGGGCGCGGAGCTGCGGCGGCGGCTCGCGGCGGCCGGGGCGCGGGCGGTCCCGGACGGCACGACGCTGATGGTGGGGGCGTACGAGGAGGTGCCGGACGTGCCGCGCCGGACGCTGGTGCTCGGCGGGGCCCGCTCGGGCAAGTCGGTGGAGGCCGAACGCCGTCTGGAGGCCTTCCCCGACGTGCTGTACGTGGCCACGGGCGGGACGCGCGGCGGGGACTCCGAATGGGCGGCGCGGGTGGCCGCGCACCGGGAGCGGCGGCCGGGGTCGTGGCGTACGACGGAGACGACGGACCTGCTGCCGCTGCTGGCCGAGGACGGGCCGCCGGTGCTGGTCGACTGTCTGTCGCTGTGGCTGACGGACGTCATGGACTCCGTCGGGGCGTGGGACGACGCGGAGTGGGCGGGCGGCGGCGAGAAGGCGCTGCGCGAGCGGGTGCGGGAGCTGACGGCGGCGGTGCGGGGCACTCGGCGGACCCTGGTCGCGGTGTCCAACGAGGTGGGGTCGGGGATCGTGCCGGCGACGGCCTCCGGGCGGCGGTACCGGGACGAACTGGGGCGGCTGAACGCGGCGTTCGCGAGCGAGTGCGAGCAGGTGCTGCTGGTCGTGGCGGGGCAGGCGGTGGTGCTCCGCGGCTGAGGCGCCGGTGGGCCGGCGCCGGGCTTCGGGCACCCGCCGCGGGCACGGCCGTTCCCGGGTGCGGGCCGCGGCCGGCCGGTCGCGCCGTTCCCCGGGCCTCTTCGGCCCGGCTGCCGGCGCACCCCGCTTCAGGGCAGCGGCCGGGTGGCGACGTCCGTGTTCTTGCGGGCCACGAGGCGGTAGGCGTTGGAGAAGGGGGTGTGGCGGGTCAGCGGGGCGAGGGCGTGGTCCAGGGCCCAGGCGAGGTCGGTCAGCGGGGCCGCGGCTGCTCGCAGCAGGGGGTGGGCATGGGACAGGGCCAGGGTGAGGGCCGCTGACAGGTCGTAGGGGGCGTGGGGGGCGCTGCGGTCGGTGACGAGGACCGTGCAGCCCTGCCGTTCCAGCTCCGCGCGGAGGTTGGCCAGGGGCAGCAGGTGCAGGTGGCGTGGCTGGCCGTAGGACCACCACCACCTGCCGAGGAGTGCGGCGAACGCGCAGCGCGGGTCGGGGACTTCGACGACGAGGTGGCCGCCGGGACGCAGGACGGCGAGGGCGGCGCGGAGTTCGGCGCGCGGCTCCGGGGCGTGCTGCAGGTGGTGGAACATGCTGACCACGTCGTAGCGGGCGCGCAGCCGGGCGGCCGTGCCGGGCGTGCTCAGGTAGCCGCGGTGGGCCTCCTCGACGCGGCCGTCCAGCAGGGCCTGTTCGACGCGGGCCGTCGGGTCCAGGCCGTCGAAGCTGGTGTAGGGGAAGAACTCCTTCGCCGCCTCGGGGAAGTGGGCGTGCCCCGTGCCCACGTCCAGCCAGCTCTCCGGGTCGGGCAGTGCCGACAGGGCGTGGGCGGCGGCGCGGTGGCGGCGGCGGACCGTGCGGGCGGAGCGCAGGCGCTCGGCGAACTCCTCGAGCTGTCTCTCGTAGGAGTCCCGGTGGTAGAAGGCGAAGCCCTCGGCCGTCAGCCGGGGGTTCTGGAAGACGTGGGCGCAGTCCCCGCACTCGTCGAGGGCGTGGCTGCCCGGCCGGTGCCGCAGCGGGTCGGGGGCGCGCATCCGGGTCCGCAGCCGCCGGGAACCGCACCAGGGGCAGTCCTCGCGACGCGGCTCGAGGAAGGGGTCGTAGGGCTCGGTGACCTGTGTGGGGGCGAGCGAGGGCTGCATGGACGGCTCCCAGGGCGACATTCCGCGGCAAACCGGAACGTATGGGATACCGGTGCCTGGTGCAACGACGTCGTCACCGCGTGGTGGCGATGTGACGCCGGAGCGTTCGTCCGCTGCCGGTACTGTTCGGCGAATGAGCAGCCTTGAACTGGACGACTTCTCCGATCTGATCGAGCGCCCGGACGGGGGCGTTCGCCGTGACGCCGAGGCCCGGCGCGAGCGCCAGATCGTGCCGCCCGGGTCGCTCGGACGGCTGGACGAGCTGGGCGAGTGGCTGGCCGCCGCGCAGGGCGCCGTGCCGGTACGGCCGGTCGAACGGCCGCGCGTGGTGCTCTTCGCCGGTGACCACGGCGTCGCCGAACTCGGCGTCTCCGCACGGCCGGCGGGCGGCGCCGAGCGGTTGGTGCGGGCGGTGCTCGAGGGCGGCAGCCCGGTGGCGGTGCTCGCGCGCCGCCTGGAGGTCCCGGTGCGGGTGGTGGACATGGCGCTGGACTGCCTGCCGGAGGCCTTCCCGGAGGACGTCGTGCGGCACCGGGTGCGGCGCGGCAGCGGCCGTATCGACATCGAGGACGCGCTCACCGCGGACGAGGCCGAGGCGGCGTTCCGGGCCGGTGTCGCGGTCGCCGACGAGGAGGCCGACTCGGGGACGGACCTGGTGGTGCTCGGCGATGTCAGCGTGGGCGGGACCACGGCCGCCGCGGTGCTGGTCGCGGCGCTGTGCGGGACCGACGCCTCCGTGGTGACCGGACGGGGCGGGCAGCCGATCGACGACCTGGCGTGGATGCGCAAGTGCGCGGCGATCCGGGACGCGCTGCGGCGGGCGCGTCCGGTGCTCGGGGACCAGTTGCAGCTCCTCGCCGCCGTCGGCGGCGCCGACCTGGCCGCGATGACCGGGTTCCTGCTGCAGTGCGCCGTGCGCAAGCTGCCGGTGATCCTGGACGGCGTGGTGGCCGCCGCGTGCGCGCTGGTCGCCCAGCGGGTCGCGTTCCGGGCGCCGGACTGGTGGCTGGCCGGACACGACAGCGGGGAGCCGGGGCAGGCCAAGGCGCTGGACCGGATGGCGCTCGAGCCGCTGCTGGACCAGGGCGTGAAGGTCGGCGAGGGGGTGGGCGCGCTGCTGTCCCTGCCGCTGGTCCGGGCCGCCGCCGCGCTGGCCGCCGAACTGCCGGAGGAGGCGGAGCCGGAAGCGGACCGGAAGGCGGATCCGGAGACGGACCAGGAGGCGGCGCCGGAGACGGACCGGTAGGCGGACCAGGAAGCGGAGCCGCAGGCGGACGGGCGGCCGGGTCGGAGCCGGACCAGGAGGCGGACGGCCGGAGCCGGAAGCGGACCGGTAGGCGGGCCAGGAAGCCGAGCCGGAAGCGGACCGGTAG
>NZ_JBIANZ010000016.1:0-117006 GCF_042875075.1 Streptomyces sp. NPDC003720 | reverse complement strand
AGGCGGGCCAGGAAGCCGAGCCGGAAGCGGACGGACGGCCGGATCCGGAGACGGACCAGGGGGCGGAGCCGGACGGCCGGAGCCGGAAGCGGACCGGTAGGCGGGCCAGGAAGCCGAGCCGGAAGCGGACGGACGGCCGGATCCGGAGACGGACCAGGGGGCGGAGCCGGACGGCCGGAGCCGGAAGCGGACCGTTAGGCGGGCCAGGAAGCCGAGCCGGAAGCGGACGGACGGCCGGAGCCGGAGACGGACCAGGAGGCGGAGCCGGACCAGGAGGCGGAGCCGGACCAGGAGGCGGAGCCGGACGGCCGGAGCCGGAGACGAACCGGGAGGCGGACCCGGACGGCCGGGACCGGAGACGGACCAGGAGGCGGAGCCGAAGACGGACCGGTAGGCAGCATCGGAGACGGACCCGCAGGCGAATCCGGAGACAGACCACGAGGCGGAGCCGGAGGCGGACGCCCGGAGCCAGAGGCGAAGCGGTAGCCGGAAGCGGACGGGCGGCCGTGGCCGGAGACGGACGGGCCGCCGGAAGCGGACGGGCGGGGTCGGAGACGGAGTGGCCGGTCGTGGTGGGCTGCGCGGTTCACGGCAAGGGCGCACATATCATCCCCTCTCATGGGAGATGCCCGAAATGCCGTGGAGCAGCAGGCCGAGCCGGGGCGGCGGTCCGGCGGCGCCTCCCGTCGGGCCGCCGCGTTCGCCGTCTGGTACCTGCGGGCCGTCGCGTTCGTCAACTTCCTGAGCGCGGTGTGGGTTTCGCTGGGGCAGGACGTGCGCCGGCACAACCAGGAGAACTTCTTCACGCCGTACCTGCTGACCGCCGGCTTCGCCTCGGGCGTGTTCACCGCGTTCCTGGCGATCACCATGCGGCGCCGCAAACGCGCCGCCTGGATCCTGAACCTCGTGCTGAGCGGGTCGTTCCTGGTCCTGTTCGCCTTCGCCATGGCGTTCCCTGAGATCCGGCAGTACGCGCAGAACTGGGTGTCCCTGGCGCTCACGGCCGTCTTCACCGGGGCGCTGCTGGCCGGTCGGCGGGAGTTCTACGCCAAGGGCGACCGGTCGAACCCGAGGCTGGCCGCGACCGTGGCGGTCGGCGGCGGACTGCTCGCCTCGCTGCTGGCGGGCGCGCTGGTCACGGTCACCAACCAGGCGCCGGACGCGGCCCGTTCGACGTTCCTCGAGCGCTGGCACTACGGCACGCTGCGGCTGGTCTCGGTGGCCGCCGACGAGAGCCGCTTCCCCGGGATCGACCCGCCCAACTGGGCCAACGTGGCGGTCAACGTGCTCAGCACCGTGCTCGTGCTGGCCGTGTTCTACGCCGCCTTCCGCTCCCGGCGCGCCGTGGACCCGCTCACCGAGGACGACGAGAAGCGGCTGCGGGCGCTGCTGGAGCGGCACGGGGAGCGGGACTCGCTCGGCTACTTCGCGCTGCGCCGGGAGAAGAGCGTGGTGTGGTCGCCGACCGGGAAGGCGGCCGTGGCCTACCGCGTCGTCGGCGGGGTGAGCCTCGCCTCCGGTGATCCGCTCGGCGACCCGGAGGCGTGGCCCGGGGCCATCGCGCCGTGGCTGGCCGAGGCGCGGGCGCACGGATGGATCCCGGCCGTGATGGGGGCGAGCGAGGAGGCGGGGACGGTCTACGCCCGGCACGGCCTGGACGCGCTGGAACTGGGCGACGAGGCGATCGTGGAGGTCGCCGAGTTCACCCTCGAGGGGCGGGCGATGCGGACCGTCCGGCAGGCGTACAACCGGGTGCGGCGGGCCGGCTACCGGGTGCGGATCAGGCGGCACGAGGACATCCCGGCGGCGGAGATGGCGTACCTCGTGGAGCGGGCCGACGACTGGCGGGACGGGGCCACCGAGCGCGGCTTCAGCATGGCGCTGGGGCGGCTCGCCGACCCCGAGGACGGCCGGTGCGTGATGCTGGAGTGCACGGACGCCGAGGGCCGGCTGCGGGCGCTGCTCTCCTTCGTGCCCTGGGGGCCGCACGGGCTGTCCCTCGACCTCATGCGGCGGGACCGGGACTCCGACAACGGGCTGATGGAGTTCATGGTCATCGAGCTGCTGCGGCGGGCCGGGGAGATCGGGATCACGCAGGTCTCGCTGAACTTCGCGATGTTCCGCTCGGTCTTCGAACGTGGCGCGCGCCTCGGCGCCGGTCCGGTGCTGAGGCTGTGGCGGTCGCTGCTCAGCTTCTTCTCCCGCTGGTGGCAGATCGAGTCGCTGTACCGCGCCAACGCCAAGTACCGGCCCATCTGGGAGCCGCGGTTCCTGCTCTTCGAGAAGAGCGCGGACCTGCCGCGCATCGGCCTCGCTTCGGCGCGCGCGGAGGGGTTCCTGGAGGCGCCGGGGCTGCCGAAGTGGGTGCACCGCAGGCATCTGGAGACGCACAGATGAGGAACGCCTGATGGGCAGGGCCGCCCGCTGGGTCCGCGCCGAGTGGGGGCCGCTGTACGTCGCCGTGCGCGACCCCCTGCGCGAGCGGCGGCTGCGGGCGGCGCCGATGTCGGCCGGGGCGGTGTGCCTGACCGCGCTGCTGCAGTACGCGCAGAACCAGCCGTGGGGTTGCCGGTTCGTGCAGGGCGTGGGCGCGCCGCGGGCGGAGGACCCGCTGTGGCAGGCGCTCTTACGGACGCCGCTGTCGCTGTTCGTGCCGGCGCTGGACCTGCCCGTGTGGGGGGCGCTCGCGCAGATCCTGTTCGTGTTCGGGGTCGCCGAGATCTGTCTGGGCCGGTGGCGCACGCTGGCCGTCGCCTACGTCGCCACGCTCGCCGGGACGCTGTACGCGCGGATCGGCATCGCCCTCGGCCCGCACGCCCCGTTCGGCCTGCCCGCGTCGGACGCCCGGGTGGTGGACACCGGCCCCTCGGCGGCGGTGGTCGGCCTCGCCGTGTACGTGGCCTGGCGCTACGGGGCCCATGTCACGGTGGGCGCGGTGACCACGGCGATGGTGGTCGAGGTGCTGCTGAAGGAGAACCTGGCCGGCAAGGAGCACCTGGCCGCCCTGATGGGCGTCGGCGCCCTCTGTTTGGCGGCGGCCCTGCGCGGGCGCCGCGCCCGCCGCCCCCTCCCCGCCGCGTCCCCCGAGCCCGCCCCGCCCCCGCTCCGCCCCTGAGCCCCGCCAAGAATTTCGGTCGCGGGGCGCCCTCCAGCGGCATGTGCACGGTACGGATCCGGCCCCGGCCCGCCCGTGCGGAGCGCTCAGTGGGGCCCCGGCAGGCGGGTCGGGCGGGGGTCGGGTTTGCCTCCGATCCAGTCCTGGACGACGCGGCGGGGGCCGGACCAGCGCCGGTCGTGGCGGTAGGCGCGCAGGGCGGCCTTGGCGCGGGCGCGGGGGCGGCGGCCGTAGAAGCGGCGGGCCCACAGGGAGCCGGGGCGGGCCAGCCGGACCGCGCCGACGAGCGCGACCAGCGGCACGATCGCCCCGAACACCGCGACGCGGGCCTTGCCCTTGCTCAGGGCGACCAGCGCGAAGAGGAAGTTCATCGCGATCGTGCCGATGACGCCGCCCCGGTCCTGCAGCTCCTGCTCGGACAGGTCGTTGACGCCGAACGGCGCGAAGCCGGCCAGCAGCAGGCCGACCAGGGCCGCGGTGAGGGCGACCGCCTCGACGCTCTTGCGGCCCTCCGCGGTCCAGTAGACGTCGTCGAGGTGCAGGATCAGCGCGAACTCGTCCAGGACGAGACCCGCGCCCATGCCGAAGACCACGGCCGCGAGGGCCCCGCCGGCGCCGTTGCGCTCGCTGGCGACCGCGCCGAACCCGCCGACGACGGTGAGCACCACACCGGGGACCACGTGGTGGATGTGCAGCCCGCCCGCCTTGACGTTGCCGAACGGGCCCCTGCCGGCCCGGATCAGCCGGGTGATGACCCGGGTGACGACGAAGGTCAGCACGAAGGCGGCGAGGGCGAGCAGCAGCGGGAGCTTGCCCGGCTCCAGGATGTTCCGCTCCCACCAGTGCCCCATGTGCGCACATTACCCGGAATCACCCCGTCTCTCAGTGCCGTTCGTCCGGGCGCCCGGCGGGGGTCGGACCGGCGCCCGGTAGCCTGCGCCGGTGTCCAGGACCCCCGCCCTCCACGGCCTCCGCTTCGCCTTCGGCACGCTCACCGTGCTGCCCGTCCGGGTGCACCGCTGGGACCGGGAGGCCGCCCGCGGTGGCATGCTGAACGCCCCGGTGGCCGGACTGGCCGTCGGCGCCTGCGCGGCCGGGCTGGGACTGCTGCTGCTCCTGCTGGGCGCCGGCCCGCTGCTCGCCGCCGTGGCCTCGGTGGCCGTGCCGGCCGCGCTGACCCGCGGACTGCACCTCGACGGGCTCGCCGACACCGCCGACGGCTTGGGCAGCGGCAAGCCGGCCGAGGACGCGCTGCGGATCATGAAGCGGTCGGACATCGGGCCGTTCGGCGTCATCACGCTCCTGCTCGTGCTGCTGGCCCAGGTGGCCGCGCTGGCGCAGCTCTACGGCGACTCCTGGACCCGGGGCGCCACCGCCGCGCTGATCTCGGCGGTCACGGCCCGGCTGGCGCTCACCCTGGCCGCGCGCACCGGGGTGCCGGCCGCCCGGCCGGAGGGGCTGGGCGCGGCGGTCGCCGGGGTGGCGCCGGTGCCGGGCGCGCTGGCCGTCGCGGCGGCCGTCACGGTCGTCTCGGCCGCCTGCGGCGCGGCCCTCGGCCCGTACGGGGCGCTGCGCGCCGCGGCGGCCGTGGTGCTCGCGCTGGCCGCCGCGGAACTCCTGCTGCGCCACTGCACCCGGCGCTTCGGCGGGGTCACCGGCGACGTGTTCGGCGCCCTCGCGGAGACGGCCGCGACGAGCGCCCTCGTCGTGCTGGCCCTCGGCCGCTAGTCTCTGGGCCCTACACGGACGTCGGGAATGATCGGGGGATCATCCGTGCTCACCGTGCGCCGCGCGCTGGCCTGGTCGGTCGACTTCGCGCTGGTCCTGACGGCGGCCTGGCTGCTGGCCGCGCTCACCTTCCACCGGATCACCGCGCTCGTCACCGACGTGCCGGAGCTGGCCGCCCGCGGCGGCTTCGACCTGCTGACCTCGCGCGGCGACGTCCTCGACGCCTCCGAGACGGTCGGCCTCTCGCTGTGGAACGAGGCGGTGCTGGACGTCGAGGAGGCCTTCGGGGCGCTCGTGCTCGCCGCCTTCCTCTACCAGTGGGCCTGTCTCGCGCTGCTCGGCCGCACCCTGGGCAAGGGCCTGCTCGGACTGCGGGTCACCCCGCGCCTGTCCCGCCGGGCGCTGCGCCGGGCCGCCGTCACCACCGCCGCCGACGTCGCCGTGTACGCCCTGGCCTGCGTGCTGCTGATAGAGGGCCGGTTCCTGCTGTCCGTGCTGGTGTGGGCGGCCGCCGTGACGCTCTTCCTGGTGAACGCGCTGCCGGTGCTCTCCCCCGGCCGCCGCTCCCTCGCCGACCGCCTGGCCGGCACCTCGGTCGCCGCGGTGACCCTGCGCGCCGGGGATCCGGGGGATAGGGATTACCCGAAGACATGGCCGAGGGATTACCCCAGGGCATGGCCCGGGGACCACCCGCAGGGCTGAGGGAACGGGCGTACGCGCGTAGTCTCGTCCCGGGTGTTCGCCGACAGGGTGAAGGCCCCGGTTGCCACCCGCCTCCAGGCCTGGGCCTAGGGTCGGCTGTCGGGCCCGGTCGACCCACCCCATTTCGGCCACTGCAACTTCACATCGGAAGCGAGATTTCACCACCGTGACTGCTCTGACTCTCAGCACCGCCGCGGCGCCCGGCCTGCGGGCCGACGCGATCGTGATCGGTGTCGCCAAGGGTGCCAAGGGGCCCGTCGTCGCGCCGGGCGCCGAGGCCGTGGACAAGGCGTACGACGGCAAGCTGGCCGGCGTCCTGGAGACCCTCGGCGCCGCCGGTGCCGAGGGCGAGCTGACGAAGCTGCCCGCCCCGGCCGGCTTCAAGGCGCCGCTCGTGGTGGCGGTGGGCCTGGGCGCGGAGCCCGAGAAGGACGCCGGGTACGACGCCGAGGCCCTGCGCAAGGCCGCCGGCGTGGCCGCCCGGACCCTGACCGGCGCCCGCAAGGCCGCGTTCGCGCTGCCCGTCGACGGCCCCGGCGCCATCGGCGCGATCGGTGAGGGCGTGCTGCTCGGCGCGTACGCCTTCGACACCTACAAGGAGAGCGCCAAGGACGCGCGGGCCAAGAACGGCAAGGCCCCGCTGGCCGAGGCCGTGGTGCTCGGCGGCAAGCCGCGCGACGCCGCCCACAAGGGCGCCGTGGCCCGTGCCGTCGCGGTCTGCGAGGAGCTGAACCGCGCCCGCGACCTGATCAACATGCCGCCGAACGACCTCACCCCGCAGGCGTTCGCGGGCGTCGCGCAGAACGCGGCCAAGGAGCACGGCCTCAAGATCCAGGTGCTCGACGAGAAGGCCCTCGTCAAGGGCGGCTACGGCGGCATCCTGGGCGTCGGCGGCGGCTCGGCCGCGACCCCGCGGCTGGTCAAGCTGTCCTACTCGCACCCCAAGGCGGACAAGCACCTCGCCCTCGTCGGCAAGGGCATCACCTACGACTCGGGCGGCATCTCGCTGAAGCCGGCGGGCCACAACGAGACGATGAAGTGCGACATGAGCGGCGCCGCCGCCGTGTTCGCCGCGGTCGTCGCCGCCGCCCGGCTCGGCCTCAGGGTCAACGTCACCGGCTGGCTGGCGCTGGCCGAGAACATGCCCTCGGGTTCCGCCGTCCGCCCCGGCGACGTGCTGCACATGTACAGCGGCAAGACGGTCGAGGTGCTCAACACCGACGCCGAGGGCCGGCTGGTGCTCGCCGACGCGCTGTGGGCGGCCTCGCAGGAGGCGCCGGACGCGATCGTGGACGTCGCCACCCTGACCGGCGCGATGGTGCTGGCGCTGGGCAGCCGGACGTTCGGCATCATGGCGAACGACGACGCGTTCCGCTCCGCGCTGCACGAGGCCGCCGAGGAGGTCGGCGAGCCCGCGTGGCAGATGCCGCTGCCCGAGCACCTGCGCAAGGGCATGGACTCGTCCGTCGCCGACATCGCCAACATGGGTGAGCGCATGGGCGGCGGCCTGGTGGCCGGCCTGTTCCTGCGCGAGTTCGTGGGCGAGGGGATCACCTGGGCGCACCTCGACATCGCGGGTCCCGCGTTCAACGAGGGCGGCCCGTTCGGCTACACCCCGAAGGGCGGCACCGGTTCCGCCGTCCGCACGCTGGTGCGGCTGGCCGAGCTGACCGCGGCGGGTGACCTGGGCTGATGAACGCCCGGTAGCCCGGGCCGCCCCCCGGCGGGGCGGCCGCGGGAGCGCGGGGACCGTTCGCGCGGTCCCCGCTTCCGCGTCCCCGCGCGCCTTGGTTTGCGGGGGTACGTGGGGTGTCTCACACTGAGGCCCCGCGTCTCGTCCGCCTCGAACAAGTGCAAAGATGGAGCCCGGCAGGACAGGGCCCCCACCGAAGGGCCGAAGCATCAAGCGGCCGGACACCAGCCGCCCGCCGGTCATCGGAGATCGGCGCAAGGCGCACATGCATGGAGGACGTGACGTGGCGAACGACGCCAGCACCGTTTTCGACCTAGTGATCCTCGGCGGTGGTAGCGGTGGTTACGCCGCGGCCCTGCGCGGGGCGCAGCTGGGCCTGGACGTCGCCCTGATCGAGAAGGACAAGGTCGGCGGCACCTGCCTGCACCGGGGTTGCATCCCCACCAAGGCCCTGCTGCACGCGGGCGAGGTCGCCGACCAGGCCCGCGAGAGCGCGCAGTTCGGCGTCAAGGCCACCTTCGAGGGCATCGACATCGCCGGGGTCCACAAGTACAAGGACGGTGTCATCTCCGGCCTGTACAAGGGCCTGCAGGGTCTCGTCGCCTCCCGCAAGGTGACGTACATCGAGGGTGAGGGCCGGCTGTCCTCCCCCACCTCCGTCGACGTGAACGGCCAGCGGATCCAGGGCCGCCACGTCCTGCTGGCGACCGGCTCCGTGCCGAAGTCGCTGCCGGGCCTGGAGATCGACGGCGACCGGATCATCTCCTCCGACCACGCCCTCGTCCTGGACCGCGTGCCGAAGTCCGCGATCATCCTGGGCGGCGGTGTCATCGGCGTCGAGTTCGCCTCGGCGTGGAAGTCCTTCGGCGCCGACGTCACGGTCGTCGAGGGCCTGAAGCACCTCGTCCCGGTCGAGGACGAGAACAGCTCGAAGCTGCTCGAGCGCGCCTTCCGCAAGCGCGGCATCAAGTTCAACCTCGGCACCTTCTTCCAGAAGGCCGAGTACACCCAGGACGGCGTGAAGGTCACCCTCGCCGACGGCAAGGAGTTCGAGGCCGAGGTCCTGCTCGTCGCCGTCGGCCGCGGCCCGGTCTCCCAGGGCCTCGGCTACGAGGAGCAGGGCGTCGCCATGGACCGCGGCTACGTCCTGGTCGACGAGTACATGCGCACCAACGTCCCGACCATCTCCGCCGTCGGTGACCTGGTCCCGACGCTCCAGCTCGCGCACGTCGGCTTCGCCGAGGGCATCCTGGTGGCGGAGCGTCTGGCCGGTTTGAAGACCGTCCCGATCGACTACGACGGTGTCCCGCGGGTGACGTACTGCCACCCGGAGGTCGCCTCCGTCGGCATCACCGAGGCCAAGGCCAAGGAGATCTACGGCGCGGACAAGGTCGTCGCTCTGAAGTACAACCTGGCGGGCAACGGAAAGAGCAAGATCCTCAACACCGCGGGCGAGATCAAGCTCGTCCAGGTGAAGGACGGTGCCGTGGTCGGCGTCCACATGGTCGGCGACCGCATGGGTGAGCAGGTCGGCGAGGCCCAGCTGATCTACAACTGGGAGGCGCTGCCGGCCGAGGTCGCCCAGCTCATCCACGCCCACCCGACGCAGAACGAGGCCCTCGGCGAGGCGCACCTGGCGCTGGCCGGCAAGCCGCTGCACTCCCACGACTGAGCCTTCGGTCAACGGGCGCGACGACACAGACTTTCCGCAATTCGTAAGGAGCAACCGAAACCATGGCGGTTTCCGTAACCCTTCCGGCGCTCGGTGAGAGCGTCACCGAGGGCACTGTCACCCGCTGGCTGAAGGCCGAGGGCGAGCGCGTCGAGGCCGACGAGCCGCTGCTCGAGGTCTCGACCGACAAGGTCGACACCGAGATCCCCTCGCCCGCCGCCGGCGTGCTGGCCTCCATCAAGGTCGCCGAGGACGAGACCGTCGAGGTCGGCGCCGAGCTGGCCGTCATCGACGACGGCTCCGGCGCCCCCGCGGCCGCTCCGGCCCCGGCCGCCGAGCCGGCTCCGGCCGCCGAGCCCGAGCCCGCTCCGCAGGCCGCCCCGTCCACCGAGCAGGCGGCCCCCGCCCCCGCCCCGACCGCCGAGGCGGCCTCCGGCGGCGGTTCCGCCGAGGGCACCGACGTGGTCCTGCCCGCGCTCGGTGAGTCCGTCACCGAGGGCACCGTCACCCGCTGGCTGAAGTCGGTCGGCGACTCCGTCGAGGCCGACGAGCCGCTGCTCGAGGTCTCCACGGACAAGGTCGACACCGAGATCCCGGCGCCCGCCTCCGGCGTGCTGCTCGAGATCGTGGTGAACGAGGACGAGACCGCCGAGGTCGGCGCCAAGCTCGCCGTCATCGGCGCCCCGGGTGCCGCTCCGGCTCCGGCCGCCCCGGCGCCCGCCGCCGCTGCCCCGGCCGCTCCGGCCCCGGCCCCGGCCCCGGCCGCTCCCGCCGCTCCGGCCCCGGCTCCGGCGCCCGCCGCCGCTCCGGCGCCGGCCCAGCCCGCCGCTCCGGCCCAGCCGGCGGCTCCGGCCCCCGCCCCGGCCGCTCCGGCCCCGGCTCCGGTCACCCCGGCGGCCGCGCCGACCGCGCCGACCGCCACCCAGGCGACCGACGAGGGCGCCTACGTGACCCCGCTGGTGCGCAAGCTCGCCGCCGAGAACGGCGTCGACCTGGCCGCCGTCAAGGGCACCGGCGTCGGCGGCCGTATCCGCAAGCAGGACGTCCTCGCCGCCGCCGAGGCCGCCAAGGCCCCCGCGCCGGCCCCGGCCGCCGCCCCGGCCGCGGCCAAGAAGGCCCCGGCGCTCGAGGTCTCCCCGCTGCGCGGCCAGACCGTCAAGATGACCCGCATCCGCAAGGTCATCGGCGACAACATGGTCAAGGCCCTGCACGAGCAGGCCCAGCTGTCGTCGGTCGTCGAGGTCGACGTCACCCGTCTGATGAAGCTGCGCGGCAAGGCGAAGGACTCCTTCGCCGCCCGTGAGGGCGTCAAGCTCTCCCCGATGCCGTTCTTCGTCAAGGCCGCCGCCCAGGCGCTGAAGGCCCACCCGGTCATCAACGCCCGGATCAACGAGGCCGAGGGCACCATCACCTACTTCGACGCCGAGAACATCGGTATCGCGGTGGACTCGGAGAAGGGCCTGATGACCCCGGTCATCAAGGGCGCCGGCGACCTCAACATCGCGGGCATCGCCAAGGCCACGGCCGACCTGGCGGGCAAGGTCCGCGCCAACAAGATCACCCCGGACGAGCTGTCCGGCGCGACCTTCACCATCTCCAACACCGGTTCGCGCGGCGCGCTGTTCGACACGATCATCGTGCCGCCGAACCAGGTCGCGATCCTCGGCATCGGTGCCACGGTCAAGCGTCCGGCCGTCATCGAGACCGAGGAGGGCACGGTCATCGGCGTCCGCGACATGACGTACCTGACCCTCTCCTACGACCACCGCCTGGTGGACGGCGCCGACGCGGCCCGCTACCTGTCGGCGGTCAAGGCGATCCTGGAGGCCGGCGAGTTCGAGGTCGAGCTCGGCCTCTGACCAGCCTGATCGGCAGTGCGGCACCCCGCCCGGAGCGTTCCGGGCGGGGTGTTCGCGTTTGTCGGGGTGCGCGCCGTGTAAGCCTCGTCTCACCTGCGTCAAAGCACCCCGCGCGCCCTCTGCGCGGCGCGAACCCGCCGTATTGTCTAAACGTCAGCCCCTGGGAGGAGCCCCCATGACCGCGCCCGTCGTCCACTCGCTGCGCGAACAGATCCGCGAGCACATCGTGGAGGGAATCGTCAGCGGGCGCTGGCAGCCGGGCGAGCGCATCGTGGAGCGGCGGATCGCCACCGAGCTCGAGGTCAGCCAGACGCCGGTGCGGGAGGCCCTGCGCGAGCTGGAGTCCCTCCGTCTGATCGAGTCGGCCCCCAACAAGGGCGTGCGGGTCCGCAACCTCACCGCCGCCGACCTGGAGGAGAGCTACCCCGTCCGGGCCGGCCTGGAGGCCATCGCGGCGGAGCTGGCGGCCGAGCGCCTCGCCGGCGACTGCTCGGCCCTGGAGCCGCACGTCCTGGCCCTGTACGAGGCCGACCGCGCGGCCGACGGCACGGCCCAGGTGCGCCACACGGTCGGCTTCCACCGGGAGCTGGTGCGCGCGGCCGGCAACTCCGTGCTGCTGCACACCTGGGAGGGCCTGGGCATCGAGGTGTTCACGGCGCTGTCCATCCGCTGGCTGGGCACGGTCCAGCAGAGCTACGCGGAGGAGCACGAGGAGCTGGTGCAGGCGTTCCAGCGCCGCGATCCCCGGATCGCCGAGCTGGTGAAGGCCCACGTGCTGGGCTGCGCTCCGCGCGCCTGACCCAGTCGAGCACACCCCCGCTCATACGCCGTCCGACCTGCGAAAACCCCTCACCGATCACGACACTGGGTGCCCCTGCGCGAGGCACCCCGTGCCGACTTTCTCGATATCGAGAAGTTTTCCCCCTCCAACCTTTGATCGATCATCGATCACGGAGTTAGAGTCTCGGCGGACCTCCACCGAGGTCCGCTGCCCTGTCCTGCCAAAGACCAAGGGCAACCCCGAACCCTTAAACGATGAGGGAACCCCCTTCGACTGAGGAAGGCGGCGACATGACCGACCCCAACGCCATCCAGCCGAGCGCGCTCGACCAGCTCCCGGACCGCGACCCGGAGGAGACCGCCGAATGGCAGGCCTCCCTGGACGCCGTGGCCAGGGAGGCCGGGCCGCACCGCGCCGCCTACCTGATGCGGCGCACGCTGGAGCGTGCCGAGGCGGGCGGCGTCGCGCTGCCGAAGCTCCTCGAGACGGACTACGTCAACACCATCCCCACCTCCGCCGAGCCGGCCCTGCCCGGCGACCCGGAGATGGAGGCCCGGATCACCGCCTGGAACCGCTGGAACGCGGCCGCCATGGTGACCCGCGGCGCGAAGCACGGCGTCGGCGGCCACATCGCCACCTTCGCCTCCGCGGCCTGGCTCTACGAGACCGGTTTCAACCACTTCTTCCGGGGCAAGGAGCAGGACGGCTCCGGCGACCAGCTCTACATCCAGGGCCACGCCTCCCCCGGCATCTACGCCCGCGCCTTCCTCGACGGCCGGCTGAACGAGGGACACCTCGACAACTTCCGCCAGGAGTCCGGCGGCAACGGCCTGCCCTCGTACCCGCACCCGCGCCGGCTGCCCTGGCTGTGGGAGTTCCCGACGGTGTCGATGGGCCTCGGCCCGCTCTCCGCGATCTACCAGGCGCGCTTCAACCGGTACCTCACCAACCGCGGCGTCAAGGACGTCTCCGCCTCCCACGTCTGGGCCTTCCTGGGCGACGGCGAGATGGACGAGCCCGAGTCGACGGCCGCGCTCGCGCTGGCCGCCCGTGAGGAACTGGACAACCTCACCTTCGTCATCAACTGCAACCTGCAGCGCCTCGACGGCCCGGTCCGCGCCAACTTCAAGATCGTGCAGGAGCTGGAGGCCCAGTTCCGCGGCGCCGGCTGGAACGTCGTCAAGACGCTCTGGGGCTCGGCCTGGGACGAGCTGTTCGCCCTGGACACCACGGGCGCGCTGGTACGCCGGCTGCGCCAGGTGCCGGACGCGCAGGTCCAGACGTACCAGACCCGCGACGCCGCCTACATCCGCCAGGACTTCTTCGGCGCCGACCCGGCGCTCGTGGAGATGGCGAAGCTGCTGAGCGACGACAAGATCCTCGAGTGCTTCCACCTGTCCCGCGGCGGCCACGAGGCCCGCAAGGTCTACGCCGCGTACAAGGCGGCCGTCGAGCACAAGGGCGCGCCGACCGTGATCCTGGCCCAGACGGTCAAGGGCCACACCCTGGGCAGCGGCTTCGCGTCGAAGAACGCCAACCACCAGATGAAGAAGCTCTCGGTGGACGAGTTCAAGGCGATGCGCGACCTGCTGGAGCTGCCGATCAAGGACGGCGACTTCGCCGACGGCGTCGTCCCCTACGGCCACCCCGGCGCCGACTCCCCCGAGGTCCGCTACCTGCAGGAGCGCCGCGCGGCCCTCGGCGGCCCGGCCCCGGCCCGCCGCGTCCACGCGCCGGCCCCGCTGCCCGCCCCCGCCGAGAAGGCCTTCGCCGCCTTCGACAAGGGCTCCGGCTCCCAGAACGTCGCCACCACCATGGCGTTCGTCCGCCTGGTCAAGGACCTGGTCCGCGACAAGGAGACCGGCAGGCGCTGGGTGCCGATCGTCCCGGACGAGGCGCGCACCTTCGGCATGGAGAGCCTCTTCCCGTCCCTCGGCATCTACTCGCCGAAGGGCCAGACGTACGAGCCGGTCGACCGCGACCAGCTCATGTACTACAAGGAGGCCAAGAACGGCCAGATCCTCAACGAGGGGATCACCGAGGCCGGTTCGATGGCCGACTTCATCGCCGCGTCCAGCGCCTACGCGACGCACGGCGAGGCGATGATCCCGTTCTACATCTTCTACTCGATGTTCGGCTGGCAGCGCACCGCCGACCAGATGTGGCAGCTCGCCGACCAGCTCGGCCGCGGCTTCCTGGTCGGCGCCACGGCGGGCCGTACGACGCTGACCGGCGAGGGCCTGCAGCACGCCGACGGCCACTCCCCGGTGATCGCCGCCACCAACCCGGCCGCGCTCAGCTACGACCCCGCCTTCGCCTACGAGGTCGCGGTGATCGTCCGCGAGGGTCTGCGCCGGATGTACGGCGAGGCCAAGCCGGGCGAGGACCAGAACGTCTTCTACTACCTCACCGTCTACAACGAGCCGCTGCCCCAGCCGGCCAAGCCGGCCGCGCCCGGCGTCGACGAGGGCATCGTCAAGGGCCTGTACCGCTTCAACACGGCGGAGTCCGCGGGCGTGACCGTCCCGGCCAACGCCCCGCGCATCCAGCTCCTCGGCTCGGGCACGGCGATCCACTGGGCCCTCGACGCGCAGAAGCTGCTCGCCGAGGAGTGGGGCGTGGCCGCCGACGTGTGGTCCGCGACCTCCTGGGGCGAGCTGCGCCGCGACGCGCTCGACGCCGACGCGGCCCTGCTGCGCGGCGAGGAGCGGGTGCCGTACGTCCGGCAGGCGCTGCAGGGCGCCGAGGGCCCGGTGCTGGCCGTGTCCGACTACATGCGGCAGGTCCCGGACCAGATCGCGCAGTGGGTGGAGCAGGACTGGTCCTCGCTGGGCGCGGACGGCTTCGGCCTCTCCGACACCCGTGAGGCGGCCCGCCGCCACTTCGGCGTCGACGCCCAGTCGATCGTCGTCGCCGCGCTCGCCCAGCTCGCCAAGCGCGGCGAGGTCCAGGCGACGGCGGTGAAGGAGGCCCGGGCGAAGTACGGGCTGTAGTCACCGGCTTCTCCACGGAAGGGGTACGGCGGTCGCCGTACCCCTTCCGGTGTCGGTGGCCCCCGGCAGGATGGGGCCATGCGTGCCGCCCGCCTCATCAAGATGGTGCTCCTCCTCCAGTCCCGGCCCTCCATGACCGCAGCCGAGCTGGCGCGGGAGCTCGAGGTGTCGGAGCGGACGGTCACCCGGGACGCGCAGGCGCTGTCGGAGGCGGGCGTGCCGGTGTACGCGGACCGGGGGCGGGCCGGCGGCTACCGGCTGGTCGGCGGGTACCGGACGCGGCTGACGGGGCTGGCGCGCACCGAGGCCGAGGCGCTGTTCCTGAGCGGGGTGCCGGGCGCGCTGCGCGAGATGGGGCTGCAGGACGCGGCGGGCGCCGCCCGGCTGAAGGTGTCCGCCGCGCTGCTGCCCTCCCTGCGGGACGCGCCGGACAGTGCCGCCCGGCGGTTCCACCTGGACGCGCCGGCCTGGTTCCAGGAGCCGGAGACGCCCGCGCCGCTGCCGGTGATCGCCGAGGCGGTGTGGGCCGACCGGCGGATCCGCGCGGTGTACCGGCGCGGGGAGCGGCCGGTGGAGCGGGAGCTGGAGCCGTACGGGCTCGTACTGAAGGCCGGCGTCTGGTACCTGTGCGCGCGGGTGACCGACGGCGGCGCCTTCCGGACGTACCGGATCGACCGGTTCGGCGCCGTCGACGCCCTCGGCGAGCGCTTCGACCGGGTGCCGGACTTCGATCTGGCTGCCTTCTGGGCCGGGCAGGCCGAGCGGTTCGCCCGGTCGATCCTGCGCGCCGAGGTCGTCGTGCGGCTGTCCCCCGGCGGCGTGCGCAGGCTGCCGTACGCCGTGGACCCGGTGGCCGCGCGCGAGGCGCTCGCGGGCGCGGGCGAGCCGGACGGCGAGGGCTGGGTGACGGTGACGGTGCCGGTGGAGTCGGAGGAGGTGGCGCACGAGCAGCTGACGGCGCTGGGTCCGGAGGCGGAGGTGCTGGCGCCGGCGGGGCTGCGGGAGCGGTTCGCGGCGGACGCGGTCCGGCTCGCCGCGCGCTACGGGCGCGCGGACGGCGCATAACGATCCGCCACACTCCGCGTGCGCCCCACCGGTGGAGGCCCGATGCTGGTGCCGTGATGGACGAGACGGAGTTCTGGGAGCTGATCGACGCGGCCCGCGAGGCCGCCGAGGGCGATCCGGAGGAGCAGGCGGACCTGCTCGTGGAACGGCTGCTCCAACTGGACCCGGAGCTGGTCCTGGACTTCGCCCGTCACTTCGAGGCCCGGTACAACCGGGCGTACCACTGGGACCTGTGGGGCGCCGCCTGGGTCCTGCTGGGCGGGGCCAGCGACGACGCGTTCGACTACTTCCGGTGCTGGCTGATCGGCCAGGGCCGGGAGGTCTTCGAGGGCGCCCTGCACGACCCGGACTCCCTGGCCGACCTGCTCGAGGACTTCGACGAGGAGATCGACGGGGACGGCGAGGAGCTGGGCTACGCGGCGGACGAGGCCTACGAGCAGCTCACCGGCACCGTCGCCCCGGACCTCGGCATCGCCCCGGCGCCGGCCGAGCCGGAGGGCACCGCGCTCTCCTTCGAGAACGAGCGGGTGCTCGCCGAGCGCTATCCCCGGCTGTGGGAGCGCTTCAGGGAGTAGCCGGGCCGGGCACGGACGGCACCGGACCGCCGCTTCATGCGCCCGTGCGCCTCCCGGTGGTGTCCGCGGGCGGGCGGTCGGACGTGCCGGCCGGCGGCGGGTGGTGCGGGGGCGCGGCGTCGGCCCGGTCGAGGGCGGAGGCGGTGGCGGCGGCCGGGCCGAGGATCACCGCCGCGACCGCGCACACCACCGCCCAGGGTCCGCGCGCCGGCCTCGTCCGTCCCGCCCGCCGGGTGAACCGCCCGCGCCCGCCGTTCATGGTCCCCGCCTCCACTCGTCCGGCGCCGTGCCCGGCACCGCATCCCCTGCCCCGCCCGGCGCGGTCGTGCCGCGCCCGTGCCCGGCGCCGCGTCCCCTGCCCCGCCCGGCGCGGTCGTGCCGCGCCCGTGCCCGGCGCCGCGTCCCCTGCCCCGCCCGGCGCGGTCGTGCCGCGCCGGTGTCCGGCGCCGCGTCCCGTGCCGTGCCCCGGACGGTAGGGCGCGCGGCTCGGAGCGGGCTGCGGGCCGGCTACGGCCCCGCTGTGGGCGTCCTGCCCTGCAGCCGGGCGGCCCGCTGCCTGATCTCCGGCAGCCGGGCGGTGAGGGCGGCGCCGGGGCAGGTGGTCCTGAACCCCTCGTCGTGGCCGGCCACGGCGGGCAGGGTGGTGGCGGTGCCCGCCTTGAAGCGGCTGAGTCCGTTGCTGGAGACCAGGCGGGCCCGGGCGCGCGGGTCGACGTCGGCGAGTCCGAGCTTCCAGGCGGCGAGGGCGGCGATCGCGTCGGTCATGGCCCGCGGCACGGGCACGCCGGCGGTGAAGGTGCCGAGGGCGGCGATGCCCGCGGTGCGGTGGTTGAAGCCCTGGGTGTGGGCGCCGGTGACCGGCCGGTCCACGCCTCCGGCGCGGCCCTCGTAGATGGTGCCGCAGCGGTCCACGAGGAAGTTGTAGCCGATGTCGTCCCAGCTCCGGCTGCCGGTCTGGCCGGCGTACAGGGCGCGGATGATGCGGGGCGTGTCGGCGCAGTCGTACCCGTTGGGCGAGTCGGTGTGGTGGACGAAGACGGCGACCACCTTGTCGTCGTAGCGCGGGGGCGGCTGACGGGCCGGGGCGGCGGCCCGGTCCAGCCAGACGGAGCGGGTCAGGATGCGCGGCCGGGCGGCGTGGTGGGCCGGGGCCTGCGGGTCGGCGCCGGGCCGGGCGAGGCGGACCGGGGCGGCGCTCTCGACGCCCCGGGCGCACAGGGCGAGCGCCACGACGGCCATCAGGCCGGGCAGGCAGCCGAGCAGCACCAGCACGGCACCGGGGACGCGGGCGGGCCGCCGTCGTTGCGTTCCCGGCGCTCTTCGGGGGACGCGCATGGTCCCACTGTCGGCTCGGCGCGCCGTGCCCGCGATGTGGGGTGTGCCACCTGGTGGAACCATCGTCCTTGTCCAGGCCGTTTCTGGGGATATACGCACACGTGGCCGGTCGGCGGTCCGGTTGGCCGCTCGCGCACGCGACTGATCACCGGGGCCGCCCGGCCCGTATCTCAGGGGGTCCGAGAGAAAGGCGGCTCCGTGGACCTGCTCGACCTGGTGCTCGCACTGGTGGCCGTCGCCTACGCGGTGTCCGGTTACCGGCGCGGGCTGGTGGCCGGTTGCCTGTCCCTGGCCGGGTTCGTGGGCGGCGCGGCGGTCGGCGTGTGGGCGCTGCCGTGGGTGACCGGGCTCGCCGAGCGCGGGTCGGCGGCGGCGACCGTGCTGGCGGTGCTGACCGTGCTGGTGCCGGGTGTATTGGGGCACGAGCTGGCGGCCCGGCCGGCGCTGCGGCTGCGGCGTCAGCTCGACCGGGAGGGGCGGGGTCCGCTGCGGGTGGCGGATGGCGCGGGGGGCGCGGTGGCGAACGCGGCCGCCGTGCTGATCGTGGCCTGGGTCGCGGCGAGTGTGCTGGGCGCCTCCTCCTCGCAGACCGTGACCACGGCGATCCGGAACTCGGCGGTGCTGGGCGCGGTGCAGGAGGCGATGCCGGAGACCACCCCGGTGTGGTTCTCGCGGGCCACCGCCGCGCTGACGGAGGCGGGTTTCCCGCAGGTCTTCAACCCCTTCGAGAACGAGTCGACGGCCCGGGTGGCCCGGCCCACCGGCGACAGCGTCACGTCCGCGGCGGCGAACGCGGCGCGGCGCAGCTCGGTGAAGATCGAGGGCGCCTCCGGCACCGAGGGGCGGGAGGGCAGCGGCTTCGTGTACTCGGCGCGGCACGTGATGACCAACGCGCACGTGGTGGCGGGCATCGACCGGCCGAGCGTGCGGGTGGGCGGGGTCGGTGCGGCGTACCGGGCCCGGGTGGTGCTCTTCGACCCGGACCGGGACGTGGCGGTGCTGTACGTGCCCCGGCTGCGCGCCCCGGTGCTGCGGTTCGACCACGGCGCGGTGCGCGGCGAGCCGGCGGTGGTGGCGGGCTATCCGCAGGACGGCGGCCTCGACCTGCAGGCGGCCACGGTGGCGAACCGGGTCCGGGCGCGGGGCCAGAACATCTACGGCACCCGTACGGTCACCCGGGAGATCTACTCGATCCGCTCGACGGTCCGGCCGGGCAACTCCGGCGGCCCGCTGCTGTCCGCCGACGGCCGGGTGTTCGGCATGGTCTTCGCCCGGTCCACCTCGGACGCCGAGACGGGGTACGCGCTGACGGCGGACGAGGTGGCGGCCGACGCCTCGACCGCGGCCACGGCGACGGCGCCGGTCGGGACCGGCCACCTCGTCACGTCGTAGCGCGCGGGCCGCCCTGCCCGGGAGCACGCCGGTGGCGCTTCGGTGGCACTCCGGGAGGGGCAGGGTCCTCAGAGGGCGCGGCCCATGAGCACGTCGTCGACGAAGGCGCCCTCGATCAGCCACTCCCCGGGCAGCACGCCCTCGACCACGAAGCCCTGGGACTCGTACAGGCGCCGGGCCGGGGTGTTGTGGCCGAGCACGCGGAGGGTGAGGCGGCGCGCGCCCCGCGCCCGCGCCTCCTCGACGGCGGCCCGGACCAGCGCCCCGCCGACGCCCCTGCCGCGGGCCTCGTCGGAGACGACCAGGCCCTGGATCTGGCGGACGTGCGCGTTGGCGGCCAGCGCGGTGGGCAGGACGAGGCGGATGTACCCGGCGATGCGCCCGTCCAGTTCGGCGACGAGGTAGTCCCCCGGCCGGTGGCGCTCGTCGAAGAAGGGCGGGTACGGCGGCCGCGGTGCGGGCAGTACGGCGTGCAGCGGGGACCAGGCGGCCCGGTCGAGGAGGGCCAGTTCCTCCTCGTCGGCGGGCAGGGCGATGCGTATGGACGGCATGGGGCTCACCCTAAGCAGACCGGGGAGGAACGGCCGCGGCGGGGAAGGATGGGCGCATGGAACGTTCGCGAATCGCGGTGGCCGGTGCGTCCGGTCTCATCGGCAGCGCCCTGGTGCGGTCCCTGACGGCCGACGGGCACGAGGTGGTGCGCCTGGTCCGCCGCGCGCCCCGGGGCGGAGACGAGGTCCGCTGGGATCCGGAGCGGCAGCAGGTGGACGCGGCCGGGCTGGCGGGCTGCGACGCGGTGGTCAACCTAGCCGGGGCGGGAATCGGCGACCGGCGCTGGACACCGGAGTACAAGCGGCTGATCCGGGACAGCCGGGTGCTCGGCACGGCCGCGCTGGCGGAGGCGGTGGCCTCGCTGGACACCCCGCCGCGGGTCTATGTGAGCGGCAGCGCGATGGGCATCTACGGCGACACCGGTGACCGCGCGGTGGACGAGGACGCGCCGCCGGGCGACGGCTTCCTGCCCTCGCTGTGCGTGGAGTGGGAGGAGGCCGCGGCGCCCGTGCAGGAGGCGGGGGTGCGGACGGTGTTCCTGCGCACGGGTCTGGTGGTGGCGCGGGGCGGCGGGGCCTGGGGCCGGCTGTTCCCGTTGTTCAAGGCGGGGCTCGGGGGCCGGCTGGGGAGCGGGCGGCAGTACTGGTCGTACATCGCGCTGCACGACGAGGTGGCCGCGATCCGGCACCTCATCGACGACGGCACCGCGTCCGGGCCGTACAACCTGACCGCGCCGCAGCCGCTGACGAACCGTGAGGTCACGGAGGCGATGGGCCGGGTGCTGCACCGGCCGACGCTGTTCGCGGTGCCGGAGCCGGTGCTGCGGGCGGCGCTGGGCGAGATGGCCGGGGACGTGCTGGGCAGTCAGCGGGTGCTGCCGAAGCGGCTGCTGGAGTCGGGGTTCACGTTCGCGTTCCCGGGCATCGAGGACGCGATCCGCGCGGCCTGACCGCCGGCCGGGCGCCCGTCGGCGGCTTGTGAGGGCTCGTGTGATCTGTTGAGTTCTCTTGTGACCGTATGCGACCGCCGTGCGACCGTGCCCTGTCGATGCGCGGACCACTCCTGTCCGGTCAGGGACCTAACCTCAAGCCGAACTCGGGTATCCCCGGAGCCAGTTGGGGGCATGACGTCTCCACCGGCCGCGCAACCACAGGAGGGGCCTCGTGCTTGAGCCCGCGTACCAGGTGGACGTCGTCATCGTGGGAGCCGGGATCGCCGGACTCTCGGCGGCTCACCGGCTCACCAGCGCAGGAGTAACCACCGCAGTCCTGGAGGCCGCCCCGTGTGCGGGCGGCCGCATGTCGACCGAGAAGGTCGACGGCTTCCGGCTCGACCGCATAGGACAGCTGCTGTCCACGTCGTATCCCGAACTCCGGCTGACGCCGGGGCTGGGCGCGCTCGCCCTGCGCCGGTTCGCGCCGGGCGTGCTGCTGCATCGCGACGGGCGCACGCACCGCGCGGGCGCACCGGCGGTCACGGGGAGCGCAAGGGGCGCACTTCATGTGGTGCGCGCCCTCGCGAGCGCCCCTCGTGGTCCGGCGGCCCCGCCGGGCCGGACCGGCGCGCCGGTCGGCGGCGCGGTCGACCAGGCCCGGCTCGGCACCGCGCTGGGCCGGATCGCCACCACCCCGGTCGAGCGCCTGCTGTCCCGGCCCGAACTTCCCGCGGCGCAGGCGCTCGCGGCCCGGGGGGTGCCGGCGCGCACCGTCGAGGGCTTCCTGCGCCCGCTGCTCGCCGCGCTGCTGTGCGATCCGGAGCTGTCCACGTCCAGCCGGTGCGCGGACCTGGCGCTGCACGCCTTCGCGAGCGGCCGGCTGTGCGTGCCGGAGGGCGGCGCCGAGGCGCTGCCCGAGCTGCTGGCCCGGACGCTGCCGCCCGGCACCGTGCGCACCGGGGTGCGGGTCACCTCGGTGTCCACGACCTCGGTGACCACCGCCGAACACGGCGAGGTCCGCTGCCGCGCGGTGCTGGTGGCGACCGACGCGCGGGCCGCGGCGCAGCTGCTGCCGGGCCTGAGGGTGCCGGACTTCCACCCGGTGACGGTCCTGCACCACACCACCGACGACCCGGCGCCGGCCTTCGCCGCCGGCACCTCGCTGCTGCTGGACGCCGACCGCGGCGGACCGGTCGCGCACACGGCGGTGCTGAGCAACGTCGACCCGGGCCGGGCGCCGGCGGGGCGCGTGCTGATCTCCTCGACCGTGCTGGGCGCCCCGCCCGACGGCGTCGACACGGCCGTGCGCATCCACCTGTCCCGGCTCTACGGCACCTCGACCCGGCGCTGGGAGACGCTGGCCGTGCACCACACCCCGGAAGCGGTGCCCGCCATGCGCCCGCCGCACGACCTGCGCCGCCCGGTGCGGCTGCTGGCCGGCCTGTACGTCTGCGGCGACCACCGCGACACCAGCACCGTCCAGGGCGCCCTGCACTCGGCCCACCGGGCGGCCGCGGCCGTCCTCGCGGACCTGGGGGCGACGGGGTCGATGCACCGGTCGGACCCCGCGCCCACCCTGCCGAGCGCCGCCTGACCCGCCGCGGCCGGGGCCCGTCCGCGTGATCCGCCGGGACGGGCCGCGTCCGCGAGGTCGCGTCGCGGGCGTGGCTTCGCGTCCGCGAGATCGCGTCGCGGACCCGGGCTAGCCGAGCGCGGCCACCTTCTCGCGGTAGCCCCGCACGGGCGCCGCGTCCCGGTACGGCTCCAGGCGCCGCTCGAAGTCCCTGACGTACTCGACGGCCCGCACGGACCGCATCTGGGCCGCCTGGCCGGCGGCCTCCGCCGCCAGCGCGCACGCCTGGTCCAGCTCGCCGAGGCCGAGCCGGGCGGTGGCGAGGACGACCCGGCAGAACAGGCGGCTGCGGGCGTACGCGGGCGCGCGCAGCTGCAGGGAGCGCTCGGCGTGCTGCGCCGCCGCCCTGAACTGCTGGAGATCGCGGTGGCAGTGCCCGAACTCGTCCGCGAGCTGCGCCTCGTCGAAGAACCGGGCCCAGTACGGCACCTCGTCCCCGGGCCGAGCCGCCTCCAGGGCGCGCTCGGCCCGCACCAGCGCGCCGGTGCACGCCCTGACCTCGCCCAGCACCCCGTGCGCGCGGGCCTCGGCGCAGTGCAGCAGCGCCTGCACGACCGGCGGGGCGCCGGTCCCCACGCCCTGCTGGGCCACCCGCGCGAGCTGCACGGCCTCCCTGCCGTGCCCGAGGTAGACGGCCTGGCGGCTCATGGTGACCAGCACATAGGCGCCGTAGGACCGGTCGCCGGCCGCCTGGGCGAGCCGCAGGGCCTGCACGAAGTAGCGCTGGGCGAGTCCGTGCGCGGCGATGTCGTACGAGGTCCAGCCGGCGAGCCGGGTCAGGTCGGCGGCCGCGGCGAACAGGCGCCGCCCGGTCTGCTCGTCGTAGGCGCCGCGCAGCAGCGGCTCGCACTCGTGCTCCAGGTAGCGCACCAGGGCCTGCCGGGCGTGGCCGCCGCCGTAGGCGTCGTCGAGGGTGCGGAACAGCTCGCCCACCGAGCGCAGCGCGGCGATGTCCCCGCCGGTGACCCGCTGGCCCGGCGCCCGCTCGGCCCGGCCGCCGGGCCGGGCCGGGGCGGTCACGGCCTCCAGCCGGCTCCGGACGGCGGCCGGGCGGCCCTGGGCGGGCACCCGGGCCACCGCATCGCGGGCCACCCGGTCGTCGGCCTTGCCGATCAGCCAGTCCCTGCTGGGCACGACCAGACCGGCCGGGGTGAAGGCGATCTTGCGCAGCTCGGCGTGGCTGCCGGAGTCCTTGCGCCACAGCCCGCTGACGATGTCCACGGCCTCCTCCGGGGTGGACGCGAACTCGAGCCCGGCGTACACCGGCGCGCACGCGTCCAGACCGAGATCCTGGGCGGTGAGCCGGCGTCCGAGCCGGCGGGTGAACACCTCGGCGATCAGCGCCGGCGTCGTCCCTCTGGGCTGCTGGCCGCGCAGCCAGCGGGTGACCGAGGTCTTGTCGTATCGGAGGTCCAGGCCGTGCTCCAGGCCGAGCTGGTCGACGCGACGGGCGAGACCCGCGTTGGAGAACCCCGCTTCTGCGATGAGCGCGGCGAGCTGTCGGTTGGGGGTGCGCTGCGCGGGTCGGTCCGTCATCTGCGGTGCGTTCTCCTGCCTTACGGCTCTGCTGTCGTGCCCGGATTGCCGGTGAGCAGCCCTTATGGCCTCATGGACGGCGCGAATGTAGCGGAGAGTGAGCAGACGATCGCATAGATCCCCGTTCATTCATCCGATCGTGTGAGGATTGCCCGCAGGGCTGACGTACGCCGGACGGTCGTACAGTGGCGTGGGCGCGTCACGCGCCTGACACCGGTTCGCTGAGGGAGGCGCTTGCCGTGAGTGAGTTGCGGTTCGTCCGCATGGGGTTCGGTGCGGACGCCGTCGAGTACCAGGAGGCGTGGGACGAGCAGCGCCGGGTGCACGCGGCCCGGTTCGCCGACGAGATCCCGGACACGGTCATCCTGCTGGAGCACCCCCCGGTCTACACGGCGGGCCGCCGCACCGAGGAGAGCGAGCGCCCGCTCGACGGCACCCCGGTCGTCGACGTGGACCGCGGTGGCAAGATCACCTGGCACGGGCCGGGCCAGCTCGTGGGCTACCCGATCCAGAAGCTGCCCCGCCCGGTGGACGTGGTCGCCCATGTGCGCCGCCTCGAGGAGGCCCTGATCCGCACCTGCGCCGAGTTCGGCCTGGAGACCACCCGGGTCGAGGGCCGCAGCGGGGTGTGGGTGCTGGGCGACCCGGTCGAGCGGCGGCCGGCGCTCGGAGGGCTCTCCCTCGACTTCGACCCGCGCCTGACGGACGAGGAGTTCGACCCCCGGCTGAACGGCCCCGAGTACGCCCCCTCCAACGCCGGCCAGCGCCGCGAGGACCGCAAGATCGCCGCCATCGGCATCCGCGTGGCCAAGGGCGTCACGATGCACGGGTTCGCGCTCAACGTGAACCCCGACAACAAGTGGTTCGACCGGATCATCCCGTGCGGCATCCGGGACGCCGGCGTGGCGTCGCTCGCCGCCGAGCTGGGCCGGGACATCACCGTGAAGGACGTCCTGCCGGTGGTCGAGCGGCACCTGCGGGACGTGCTGCAGAACGCGGACCTCAAGCCGCGCGTCGTGGAGAAGGCGTCCGCCTGACCCGCTCACGCGCCCTGCGGCCCCGGGGTCGGCCTCGGCGGCAGGGCTCAGTAAATACGGGCGTACCCTGGTGTACGCCGAGGAATCGAAGTCACAGGGAGCCGGTCGTGTCCGCAGTCGCACCCGACGGACGCAAGATGCTGCGCCTGGAGGTCCGCAACAGCCAGACCCCCATCGAGCGCAAGCCCGAGTGGATCAAGACCCGGGCGAAAATGGGTCCCGAGTACACGAAGATGCAGAACCTCGTGAAGAGCGAGGGCCTGCACACGGTCTGCCAGGAAGCCGGCTGCCCGAACATCTACGAGTGCTGGGAGGACCGCGAGGCGACCTTCCTCATCGGCGGCGACCAGTGCACCCGGCGCTGCGACTTCTGTCAGATCGACACCGGCAAGCCCGAGGCGCTGGACCGCGACGAACCCCGCCGCGTGGGCGAGTCCGTGGTCACCATGGACCTGAACTACGCCACCATCACCGGCGTCGCCCGCGACGACCTGGAGGACGGCGGCGCCTGGCTGTACGCGGAGACCGTGCGCCAGATCCACGCGCAGACGGCGGAGCGCGAGGCCGGCCGGACCAAGGTCGAACTGCTCGCCCCCGACTTCAACGCGGTCCCGGAGCAGCTCGCCGAGGTCTTCGAGTCCCGGCCCGAGGTGTTCGCGCACAACGTCGAGACGGTGCCGCGGATCTTCAAGCGCATCCGCCCCGGCTTCCGCTACGAGCGCTCCCTGAAGGTCATCACCGAGGCCCGCGACTTCGGCCTGGTGACCAAGTCCAACCTGATCCTCGGCATGGGCGAGACCCGCGAGGAGGTCAGCGAGGCGCTGAAGCAGCTGCACGACGCCGGCTGCGAGCTGGTCACCATCACGCAGTACCTGCGTCCGTCCGTGCGCCACCACCCGGTGGAGCGCTGGGTGAAGCCGCACGAGTTCGTCGAGCTGAAGGAGGAGGCCGAGCAGATCGGCTTCTCCGGTGTGATGTCCGGCCCGCTGGTGCGGTCCTCGTACCGTGCGGGACGCCTTTACCAGATGGCCGTCGAGAAGCGGGGCTCCTACATCGCCGTCCAGGCCGTGTGAGCCGAGCGTGTGAAGTCACGCACAAGTTACTACCGGCCAGTAATGGCCGAGTCGACGCGGTCCCGGCCGTCCTCGCTGATGAGGGCGCTACCGGGGCCGCGTCGGCGTTCCCGGGTTCCACATCGAGGCTTCACGGGCGTTTGACCGGCCGGTCACGCCCTGGTAACACCATTCAGTGACTCTGGTATCACGCCCCGTATCCCGACAGTGACGAAGGGGACCCGATCATGCAGGCCGCGCCCGTTCGCGCCACACCCATCCCGTCCTTCACCGACGCGCTCCGCGCCGTCGAGTCCCTGCTCATGAGCGGTGGGCAGCGCACCGCCCGCCGCAACGCCTGGAACTCCGTCCTGGAGGACCGCCGCCGCGCCAAGGACCGGTTCGAGGCGCAGCTCGTGCTCGAGCGGGCCGCCGACCGCTCCTGAACCTCCTCCCCCGCGGGCACTGCCGTCGTGGGCGCTCCCGCGGCCACGTAGACTTCGTGGCATGGCGAGGAAGGAAAACGCGGCGGACGCCGCGAACGCAGGGCGACTGAAGCAGATCGCCCTCACGTACAAGATGACCCGCAAGGCCGACAAGAAACTCGGTCTTGTACTCGCGGCTGTCGGTATCGGCACCTTCGGTGTCTTCCTCGCGATCGGTTTCTTGATCGGCCACCCGTACTACCTGGGCATCCTGGGCCTGCTGCTGGGCGTCCTGGCCACGGCGATCGTGTTCGGCCGCCGGGCCGAGCGGGCCGCCTTCGGGCAGATGGAGGGCCAGCCGGGCGCCGCCGCGGCCGTGCTGGACAACATCGGCCGGGGCTGGACCACGACTCCGGCGGTGGCGATGAACCGCAGCCAGGACGTGGTGCACCGGGCGGTCGGCAAGGCGGGCATCGTGCTGGTCGCGGAGGGCAACCCGAACCGCGTGAAGAGCCTGCTGGCCGCCGAGAAGAAGAAGATGAACCGCATCGTCGCGGACGTCCCGGTGCACGACGTGATCGTCGGCACCGGCGAGGGCCAGGTCGAGCTGAAGAAGCTGCGCACGACCATGCTGAAGTACCCGCGCGTGCTGACCGGCCCGCAGGTCACCGCCACCAACGACCGGCTGCGCGCCCTCGGCGACCTGATGACCAACATGCCGCTGCCGAAGGGCCCGATGCCCAAGGGCATGCGGATGCCGCGGGGCGGCCCGAAGGCCCGCTAGAACGCCTCGTACGAGCAAGGGGGCCGCCCGGACCTGGTCCGGGCGGCCCCCTTCGTCATGGGGTCGCGGGCGCTACCGGCGGACCTCGACGGTCTTCGCGAGCCGGTCGTGCAGGCCGCGGCCGTCCCGGTCCCAGATCAGCGCCGGGATCGCGAGGCACAGCAGAACGGAGCGCAGCAGCGCGCGCCCTGGGTTCACGGTGCCGGTCTCCAGGGCCACGACCCGGATGCCGAAGAGGCGCTTGCCGGGGGTGAAGCCGATGGTGCCGACGGTCAGGACGCTCATGGCGAAGAAGACGAGCAGGGCCCAGTTGCTGGTCGCCGGGCTGTTGCCGTGCGTGATGAGGGCGTATGCGATCAGGACGCACAGACCCCAGTCGACGGCCAGCGCGCCCAGGCGCCTGCCGGGCCGGGCGATCGAGTTCGGCCCCTCCTCGGGCAGACCGAGCTGCTCGCCCCGGTATCCGAAGTCGGCGCCGGCGTCTTCCAGCGCCGCGCGCGGCCCGGAGAGCCACGATCCCATTGCTTGCCTGTTGTCCACCCGTCCACGGTACTGCGCCCCGGTTCGGGCACGGCGCACAGGGGTGTGTCGGGGCTAGGGTGGTGGGGTAGGCGGTTAACTTCTGCGAAACAAACGGGTCACGCCCGAGAAATCACCCGTCCCTAGGGTCGAGGGCAGCGTGTGCCACCGCACTGGCCGCACGAACGATCTACCACCCCGGCGGGATGGTCGGGAGTAGGAGGAGCTGGATGTTCCAGAACGCCGACGAGGCCAAGAAGTTCATCGCGGACGAGGACGTCAAGTTCATCGACGTCCGTTTCTGCGACCTGCCGGGCGTCATGCAGCACTTCACGTTGCCCGCCGAGGCGTTCGACCCCGACGACGAGCAGGCCTTCGACGGGTCGTCGATCCGCGGCTTCCAGGCCATCCACGAGTCGGACATGTCCCTGCGCCCCGACCTGTCGACCGCGCGCGTGGACCCGTTCCGCCGGGACAAGACGCTCAACATCAACTTCTTCATCCACGACCCGATCACCGGCGAGCAGTACTCCCGTGACCCGCGCAACGTGGCGAAGAAGGCCGAGGCCTACCTCGCCTCGACCGGTATCGCGGACACCGCGTACTTCGGTCCCGAGGCCGAGTTCTACGTCTTCGACTCCGTCCGCTTCGCGACGGGCGCGAACGAGTCCTTCTACCACATCGACTCCGAGGCGGGTGCCTGGAACACCGGCGCCCTGGAGAACAACCGTGGTTACAAGGTCCGCTACAAGGGCGGCTACTTCCCGGTCCCGCCGGTCGACCACTTCGCCGACCTGCGCGCCGAGATCTCCCTGGAGCTGGAGCGGTCCGGCCTGAAGGTCGAGCGCCAGCACCACGAGGTGGGCACCGCCGGCCAGGCCGAGATCAACTACAAGTTCAACACGCTGCTCGCCGCCGCCGACGACCTCATGCTCTTCAAGTACATCGTGAAGAACGTGGCGTGGAAGAACGGCAAGACGGCGACCTTCATGCCGAAGCCGATCTTCGGTGACAACGGCTCGGGCATGCACGTGCACCAGTCGCTGTGGAGCAACGGCGACCCGCTGTTCTACGACGAGGCGGGCTACGCGGGCCTGTCCGACACCGCCCGCTACTACATCGGCGGCATCCTCAAGCACGCCCCGTCGCTGCTGGCCTTCACCAACCCGACGGTGAACTCCTACCACCGCCTGGTGCCGGGCTTCGAGGCGCCGATCAACCTGGTGTACTCGCAGCGCAACCGCTCCGCCGCGATGCGCATCCCGATCACCGGCTCGAACCCGAAGGCCAAGCGCGTCGAGTTCCGTGCCCCGGACTCCTCCGGCAACCCGTACCTGGCGTTCTCCGCGCTGCTGCTCGCGGGCCTGGACGGCATCAAGAACAAGATCGAGCCGGCCGAGCCGATCGACAAGGACCTCTACGAGCTGGCTCCCGAGGAGCACGCCAACGTGGCCCAGGTCCCGACCTCGCTCGGCGCCGTCCTCGACCGCCTCGAGGCCGACCACGAGTTCCTCCTCCAGGGCGACGTCTTCACGCCGGACCTGATCGAGACGTGGATCGACTACAAGCGCACCAACGAGATCGCCCCGCTGCAGCTGCGTCCGCACCCGCACGAGTTCGAGCTCTACTTCGACGTGTGACAGCGCCCCAGGTCAGAGTGGCTTCCCGCGCTGACCTGGGCCGTCTGTGAGCCGTAGGCCGTGCTTCCCTACCCCGGGGAGCACGGCCTACGGCTTACTCGGGGTCAGAGCCTGCCCTTGCCGGCCGGTCTCGTGCTGGTCTGGCGGGCCCAGGGCCGGCGGCCTCGCGAGGCGCCCCGCCCGAGGTGGGACTCCCGCGCCGGACTGTGGAGGGCCGCCACCCGGAGCGTGTCCGGGTGGCGGCCCTGCGTCGTGCGTCCGTCAGCTCACCACGACGATGACGACCGGTACTCCGCCGTTGTTGAAGTTGTTGCGGAAGAAGTCGCCCCGGTCGAAGCGGTCGAAGCAGTTGCCCCACCAGCCGCAGCCCCGGTTGGTGCTGACCTGCGTGACGTGGTTCGGGGTGGCTGCCGATGCGCCGGCCGCCGAGGTGACGACGGCTCCGCCGGCCATCAGGACGCCGACGGCGGACACTGCGGCGAGACGCCTCGCGCGATGTGCTTTCATGGATCCACCTTCCTTCCACCCCTCGTGCGGCTTTCCGGGCACGAGTCGGATGGCCGCGGTCTCGGAGCGAGAGTCCGGCGCGGTCGTAGGGGGGCCGCACGAATGTCGTGGCAGGGCGTCACCATGAAGCACCCCGCAGTGCGGCTTCTCATGTCGATGCTAGCCGTCCGGTGGTCACCCAGCATCCTGGGCAACCTTTGCGGCTTCCCATGGCTCCTACTCTCGGGAGATCATCGCCCTGGCTCTGTCCGACGAGAGAGGTTGAACGGGGATGTCCGAACAGGACGACTGGGAGAAAGAGTTCGATCACAGGTGGGCGAACTCGGCTGAGCACAAAGAGCCTTCGGCCCGCGCCCGGATGCTCGCCGCCCGCTGGAAGGAGAACCCGCCGGACCCGGCGCCCTTCCGCGCCGACCCGGAGCGCTCGGCGCCCCGCCGGTCCTCGTGGATATCGACGGTCGTGGTCCTCGGCTGCGTCGCCGCGGTGATAGTCCTGCTCGGCTACGCCCAGCTGCACTCGCCGTACTAGTCCGTCACTCCGCGTGAACGGCCCGTCCGCAGTCCCCCGCAGGGGTACCCGCAGGTGCACACTGGACAGCGGGACGAGTGCCTGACCCTGGGGTGGTGCAAGATGCAGAGCCGCTTCCGGAGCGATCGGCGGCTGACCGTACGGATGTCGGTCACGCTGTTCCTGCTCGGACTGCTGTACGTGGCCTTCGTCGCCGCGTTGATCGTGTTGCTCAAGTCCTGGCTGCTGGTCGTCGTGGTGGTCGGGGCGATGTTCGTCGCGCAGTTCTGGTTCTCCGACCGGATCGCGATGTTCGCCATGCGCGGGCGGGTCGTGGAGCGGGAGGAGTATCCCGAACTGCACGCCGTGGTCGACCGGCTGTGCGCGATCGCGGACTTGCCGAAACCGGTGATCGCCGTCTCCGAGATGGGCATGCCGAACGCGTTCGCGACCGGGCGCAGCCCCGACCACGCCGTGGTCTGCGTGACGACCGGGCTGCTGCGCCGGCTGGAGCCCGCCGAGCTGGAGGGCGTGCTGGCGCACGAGCTGTCGCACGTGGCGCACAAGGACGTCGCCGTGATCACCATCGCGTCGTTCCTCGGCGTGATCGCCGGACTGGTCGTGCGGTTCGCGTTCTACTCCCAGGTCCTCGGCGGCGGCCGCAGGGACCAGAACACGGCCGCCGTCTTCGCCGCCGTGATGGCCGTCTCCGCGGCCGTGTACGCGATCAGCTTCCTGCTGATCCGGGCGCTGTCCCGGTACCGGGAGCTGGCGGCCGACCGGGCCGCCGCGCACCTGACCGGCCGGCCCTCGGCGCTGGCGTCTGCCCTCACCAAGGTGTCCGGGGACATCGCCCGGATCCCGACCGAGGACCTGCGCACGGCCCAGGCCTTCAACGCCTTCTACTTCACCCCGGCGACCGGCAGGGAGCCCGGCATCGAGCGGTTCTTCTCCACCCACCCGACGCTGCAGCAGCGGCTCGACCAGCTCGGGCGGATCTCCGCCGAGCTCGGTGAGGCGGCCACTCCGGGCAAGGCGGGCTGAGCATGGGGCTGCTGGACATCCTGCTCGGCCGTACGAAGCCGGTCGCGCCGGACTTGGACCAGTTGTTCGCGCTGCCCTCGGCCGCGATCACGCTGGAGGCGGCGGCCGGCTTCAGCCCGGCCGGCGTCGGCGCGGTGTGCTTCGCCACGGTCGAGGGCGCGGCCTTCGAGCAGACGCACCGCGAGATCCAGGCGCTGCTCGACGCGGACGCCGACCGGGCGGGGAACCCGGTGGAACTCACCCAGGACGGCTACGGCTACTCCTGGCTGATCTCCCGCCGTCCCCCCGAGCAGCTCATCGAGCTGGTCAACGACCTGCACGCGGTGAACACCTCCCTGGAGGCCAACGGCTTCGGCCCCCAGCTCCTGTGCTCACTGGCAGCCTTCACCGACGACGCCGGCCGCCGGCTGGCCCTCGTCTACCTGTACAAGCGGGGCACCTTCTTCCCCTTCGCCCCGCTCCCCGGCGGCGCCGAACGCCGGGACAGCGCGCTGGAGCTGCGGGTGAAGGCGGCGCTCGGCAGCGATCTGCGGATCGAGCCGGATCTCGGCCGGTGGTTCCCGGTGTGGGGCGCCCCCGGTCTGTGACGGACGGGAGCGAGGTGCCCCAGGTCAGCGACGACCGGGGGCGCCTGTGCTCACCTGCTCTTCTCGCGCGCCTGGCGCCGGGTCTCGAAGGGGCGCTCGCGGCGGTAGCGGCGCTCCCACTTGGCCTGGCGGTCCCGGCGTTCCCGGTACGCCCGGTAGGAGTCGGGCACCGGGCCCGCGCCGCCGGACGGCGGTGCGGCGGGCGCGCCCCGGCCGTACTTCGCGTACAGGTACAGCAGCGCGCCGGCGGCGAGCCACCAGGTGTGGTTGCCGAATCCGAGGATCACCAGGACGACGGTCCCGGCGCTGACGATGCCACGCATGACGGACCTCCTCCATGAGGTGAGCGAGGGCGGGGTGTCGGCTTCGCGCCGTTTGTTCAGAGTAGGGAGGCGGATCGCCTGTCCGCACCCCGTTTTCCGCGCGGTCCGCCGCTCGTGAGTGAATGGCACGTATGGGCGAACTCCCGCTGTTCACGAGCGAGTACGAGGACTTCGTGCGCGGGCACGACGGCGAGCGGATCAGCGGGGTGAGCGCCGGTCCGCCCGGACGGGCGACGGCCGTGCTCCTGCACGGCGCGGGGAACGGCAGCAAGGAGCGCCTGCTGCCGCTGCTCGCCGAGTTCGCCGGACAGGGCGCCCACGCGCTGGCCTTCGACTTCTCCGGGCACGGCGGGAGCAGCGGCGCGCTCGCGGAGTCGAGCCTGCGGCGGCGGTTCGCGCAGGCGGTCGGGGTGATCGACGCGCACGCCCCGGCGGACGATCCGCTGGTGCTGGTCGGGTTCAGCATGAGCGGGCAGACGGTCGCGGACCTGGTCCGGCACTACGGGCGCCGGGTGGTGGCGGTGGGCCTGTGCGCGCCCGCCGTGTACGCGCCGGAGGCCTGGGACGAGCCCTTCGGCAGCGGCGACCGGCGGTTCAGCACGATCATCCGTACGCCCGGGAGCTGGCGGACCTCACGGGCGCTGGAGGCGCTGCGCGCGTTCGAGGGGCGGGCGGTGCTCGCGGTGCCGGGCACGGACGACGTGATCCCGCCGGAGGTGACGGAGGCGGTGCAGGACGCGCTGTCCGCGCGCGCCCAGTTCACCCGGCTCGAACTGCCGGACGCCGGGCACCGGTTGGGTCTGTGGTTCCAGGACCACGCCGAAGACCGGCGGGCCCTGGCGGCCGCGCTGCTGGGCGGTGTCGAGGACGGCGCCTGGGCGGCGACCCGGCGCTGGGTGGCCGGACGGCTGCCGGGGGGCCGCGGGGTCGTGGGCTCCCGTCCGCTGTCCGGGGGCTGGTCCGCGCAGATGCGGGGGCTCACGCTGGACGACGGGGAGGAGCTGGTGCTGCGCACGTTCGTGCGGCCGTTCTTCCGGCGGCACGCCCCGGGCCTGCTGTCCCGGGAGGCGGCGGTGCTCGGTCTGCTCGCCGGGCAGGAGGGCGTTCCGGCCCCGGCGCTGGTCGCCGTCGACGCCACCGCGGAGCACTGCGACCACCCCAGTCTGCTGATGACCCGGATGCCGGGTCTGGTGCGGATGGACGACGAGGACGGGGAGTTCCTGGACCGGCGGCTGGACCTGCTCGCGGCCCAGCTGGTCCGCATCCACGCGGTCGAGCCGGCGGAGCTCCCCCGCCCGTACCAGGCGTGGACCTCGCCGGAGAGGGTGCGCACGCCGGGGGGCGCGCTGTGGGAGCGGGCGGTGGACGTGATCCGGCGCGATCCGCCGCCGTTCCGCGGCCGGTTCCTGCACCGGGACTACCATCCCGGCAACGTGCTGTTCACGGGGGCCGGGGACGGGCTCCGGGTGAGCGGGGTCGTCGACTGGGTGGAGACCTCCTGGGGTCCGGCCGACCTGGACGTCGCCCACTGCTCGACTGCGCTGGCCCTGCTGCACGGCCCCGAGTGCGGGCTGGCCTTCCGGGACCGGTACGAGCGGCACGGCGGTCACGGTCTGGCGGACGGGCCGGACCACCTGTACTGGCGGCTGCTCGACGCGCTGGCCTACCCCCCCGACGCGGCCAAGCTGGCCGGGCCCTGGCGCGAGCTGGGCCGCACCGATCTGACGCCCGGGGTGCTGGGCGAGCGGCTGGCGGCGTACGTGGGCGGGCTGATGGAGCGGTACGGCTGAATCGGGTGCGCCGGGCACCGGCCGGCGGCCGGGTCGGCGAGGATGCCGGGGACGGCACGGTGAGCGACGGGGAGGCCGGTATGGGCGACGGACGGCGGCGCATCGGTACGGCGGAGCGGCGGGCGCGGCTGGCGCTGCGCCACCGGCTCGCGGACACGGCGCGGGCGGCGGTCCCCGAGGAGGTGGCCGGCGCCCTGGTGGCCCTGCACGGCACCGACCCGGCGACGGTGTACCTGGCGGTGGCGGCGCGGCTGGCCGACGCGGCGAGGGCGGTGCCGGAGACGGAACGCGCGCTGTACGAGGACCGGACGCTGGTCCGTATGCACGGCATGCGGCACACGGTGTTCGTGTTCCCCACCGAGCTGACCGCCGTGGTGCACGCGTCGACGGGGCTCACGGTGGCCGCGCGGGAACGCGCCTCGCTGGTCAAGGACATGGCCGCGGCGGGCGCCCCGGACGCGGCCTGGCTGGCGGAGGTGGAGGCGTCCGCGCTGGCGGCGCTGGCCCGGCGCGGGCAGGCGACGGCCGCGGAGCTGACGGCGGACGAGCCGAGGCTGCGGGTGCAGTTCCCGTACGCGGCGGGCAGGAGCTACGAGGGGGTCCACACGGTCTCCTCGCGCTTGCTGCGGGTGCTCGGCGTGGAGGGCAAGGTGGTCCGGGGCCGCCCGCTCGGCTCCTGGACGTCCAGCCGGTTCCGCTGGGCGCCGGCGCCGCCGCACCCGGAGCTGGACCCGGCGGCGGCGCAGGCCGGTCTGCTGGAGCGCTGGCTGCGGGCCTGCGGGCCCGCGACGGAGGCGGACCTGAAGTGGTGGACCGGGTGGCGGGTGACGGAGGTGCGCCGCGCCCTGGCCGCGATCGGCGCGCACGAGGTCGCCCTGGAGGAGGGCACGGGGTTCGTGGCGGCCGGGGACCTGGACCCGGTGGCGGCTCCCGGCCGGCCCTGGGCGGCCCTGCTGCCGGCGCTGGACCCGACGGCCATGGCCTGGCAGCGGCGCGACTGGTACCTGCCGGACGAGCTGCGCCCGGAGCTCTTCGACCGCAGCGGCAACGTGGGCCCGACCGTGTGGTGGAACGGCCGGGTGGTGGGCGGCTGGGCGCAGCGCGCGGACGGCGGGATCGTGTGGCGGATCGCGGACGCCGGCGTTCGCCGGGAGGCGGAGCCGGGGGTGGCGGCGGAGGCGGAACGGCTGCGCGGCTGGCTGGGCGCGACGAGGGTCACCCCGCGGTTCCGCACCCCGCTGGAGCGGGAGTTGTCGGCCTGACGGTCCGGGTGCCCCGCGCCGGCCCGGGGCACCCGGCGCCGTTCCTCACCGGGTGTAGCGCATCAGCGCCCGCACCATGTGGCACGTGGTGGCGGACGGCGGGTGCACGCCGATCCGCTCGGCGGTGCCGCGGATCGCCTCGTCGTGGGCCTGGTTCGGCAGGTAGACGCCGGTGTCGAGCAGGGCTATGGCGAGGCGCATGGCCTTCAGGCGCCGGTTGTGGGTGACGTACCACTCGCGGGGCCGCCCGGCCGGCAGCGGGCGCTTCTCCGCCGGCGCGTAGGGCGAGTCGAGCCGGACGGCGCGCTTGGCGGTGGACTGGGTCGGCAGCGGCTTGGACTTCAGGGCGGCAGCGGGCACGGGCATCCTCCTGTCGCGGTCAGGGCGTCCGCCGGAAGGTCTCCGGCGATTTCCTCGAACACTGCTCCCATTCTACTGCCGGGCACTGACATTCAGGCAGTCCGAGCGGACCTCGAATGCGCAGGTGAGAGCGGAAGTTGTCGCACCGTCACGGCAGTTCCGCAAGGTGCGCATGAGGTCGCGGAAAATCGAACATCCCCGGCGCTCCGAGGCGGCCGGGCGGCGGGCGCCGGTCCGGTCCTCGCGTACGGTGTGCCGCATGGAGATCTGGATCAACCCGGCCTGTTCCAAGTGCCGCAGCGCCATCAGCCTGCTCGACGCCGAGGGGGCCGACTACACCGTCCGCCGCTATCTGGAGGACGTGCCGAGCGAGGACGAGATCAGGGCCGTGCTGGACCGGCTCGGGCTCGAGCCGTGGGACATCACCCGCACCCAGGAAGCCGCCGCCAAGGAGCTGGGGCTCAAGGACTGGGCGCGGGACGAGGGCGCGCGGGACCGGTGGATCGCCGCCCTCGCCGCGCACCCGAAGCTGATCCAGCGGCCGATCATCACGGCGGACGACGGGACCGCCCTGGTGGGCCGGTCCGAGGAGGCCGTGCGGGACGCGGTGTCCCGGAGCAGGGGCTGAACGAAACTCAACCCTGCTGTGACGCAGGTTACTTGGACGAACTCCGGTGACCGCTGAGTAACCCTGTTCGGGATCTCGTACATAGCGGCGTACGCTCCCCTACCTCTTCAGGAGGCGCGCATGTCGCGCAGGAGAACTCTCGGCACGAAGAAGAAGCTCGCGCTGCTCGTCAGCGCCGCGGCGGTGGCGGGCGGCGGGGCCTTCGCGCTGGCGTCCACCTCGAACGCCGCGCAGAGCCCGCAGAACGCCCGGACGCTGTCCGCCGGGGACTCGACGGTGTGCCAGGGGCTGGCGACGGCCCACGGCAACAACGACCGGTTCATCGCGGACCAGAAGGCGAACCCGGACGCGCAGTCGGCGGCCCGGATCGCCAACCGCGAGGCCGTCCTCAAGCAGATCGAGGTCCAGCAGAAGGCCGCCGGATGCACCGTTGGGGAGTCGGCTCAGGGCTCCCAGGCGGCACAGGGCGGCCAGCAGGGCAACGGGCAGCAGGGCAACGGACAACAGGGAGCCGGCGCGCAGCAGGGGGCGGGCGCGCAGGCCGGCGGGGCGCAGCAGTCCGCGCCGCCCTCGGACCCGGCGGCCGGCGGGAACGGCGGCGGCGCCGCGGCCTCGGGCCAGCAGGTGTGCAAGGGCTCGACCGTCACGCTGTCCGGCGAGGGGGGCGCCCCGGCCGCGTCCAGCAACCAGTTCCCGGCCGGCACCACCCTGAAGGTCACCAACCTGGACAACAACAAGTCCACGACGGTGAAGGTCACCTCGGTCAGCGGCAGTTGCGCGCTGCTGAACAACGCCGCCTTCGAACAGGTCCGGGAACCCGGCAAGTTCCTCATCCGCCGCGCGCTCATCGAGAAGGTGGGGTGAGGCCCGGCCGGTGAGGCGCGGGCCGCGAGGCACCGGCAGGGCGAGGGGTACGCCGCCTTGTGCCCGGCGGAGCAGGACGCCGGGCACAGGAGGAACAGGCGGCGTGCCCGGCCCGGCGCCTCGCGGCCCGCGCGCCGCCTCACCGGCTCCCGCACCCCTCGTCGTACGCAACCGCGCGCCGCCTCACCGCGTGAGTCCGGCCACAGGACGGGCAGGTAACACGGGGTTCACATGCGGGCAATGGACGGGAAACTGCCTGTTGACAGGCTGCCGGGCAGATCGACGCGGCGCCCCGGCGCCGCAGCGCCGCGAGCACCCCGAGCGCACCCGACCCGCCCCCTAAGGATGTGGCCCCCCGTGACCTTCAAGGCTGAGTACATCTGGATCGACGGCACCGAGCCGACGGCCAAGCTGCGTTCCAAGACGAAGATCATCACGGGTGCTCAGGCCGGTCTCGACGCGCTGCCGATCTGGGGCTTCGACGGCTCCTCGACCAACCAGGCCGAGGGCCACTCCTCGGACCGCGTGCTCAAGCCGGTCTACACCTGCCCGGACCCGATCCGCGGCGGCGACGACATCCTCGTGCTGTGCGAGGTCCTCGACATCGACATGACCCCGCACCGGTCCAACACGCGCGCCGCGCTGGCCGAGGTCTCCGAGCGGTTCGCCGCCCAGGAGCCGATCTTCGGCATCGAGCAGGAGTACACCTTCTTCGACGGCGCCCGCCCGCTGGGCTTCCCCGAGAACGGCTTCCCGGCCCCGCAGGGCGGCTACTACTGCGGTGTCGGCGCCGACGAGATCTTCGGCCGCGACGTGGTCGAGGCGCACCTGGAGAACTGCCTGAAGGCGGGCCTGGGCATCTCCGGCATCAACGCCGAGGTCATGCCCGGCCAGTGGGAGTTCCAGGTCGGCCCGCTCGCCCCGCTGGAGGTCTCCGACCAGCTCTGGGTGGCCCGCTGGCTGCTGTACCGCACCGCCGAGGACTTCGGCGTCTCCGCGACCCTGGACCCCAAGCCGGTCAAGGGCGACTGGAACGGCGCCGGCGCGCACACCAACTTCTCCACCAAGGCGATGCGCGAGGGCTACGACGCGATCATCACCGCGTGCGAGTCCCTCGGTGAGGGCTCCAAGCCGCTGGACCACGTCAAGAACTACGGCGCCGGCATCGACGACCGCCTCACCGGCCTGCACGAGACCGCTCCGTGGAACGAGTACTCCTACGGCGTGTCGGACCGCGGCGCCTCGGTCCGCATCCCGTGGCAGGTCGAGAAGGACGGCAAGGGCTACATCGAGGACCGCCGCCCCAACGCCAACGTCGACCCGTACGTGGTGACCCGCCTGCTGGTGGACACCTGCTGCTCCGCGCTGGAGAAGGCCGGCCAGGTCTGATCCGCACCGCTTCCCCTCAGGGGCGCCCGCCAGGACGGCGGGCGCCCCTGAGGCGTCCCCGGCCGCCCGCACGCGGAGACCGCCCCGAGCGGACCGGGCGTCCAAGCTGTGAGAGAGGGCTCCTGCCGATGGCCCGCGTCTGCTTCAATGGGCCCATGGCCAGCTTCCAGAACCGCACCGCGACGGGTCGTCACGACCTCGAGCCGTTCTGGCCCTCCCGTCAGCACCACGACTTCGACCGGGTGTGTTGCCGCGCGGCGAACGCGCGGGCCCTCTAAAGCCGTACACCCCGGCCTTCGGCCAGCGCGGAACGACGTACGTCTCCCGGCGCGCCCGACCACGAATCGCGGCCGCCGCACCTTCCGACGAACTCCTCGCGCGAAAGAGCTGACCTCTCATGGCGACCACTCGTTCCCTCTCCACCGCCACCCTTCCCGCGCCCTCCCAGAGCGGCCCCCGGCACCGGCTGCGGTCCGTCGACCGGGACGAGGTCGTGGACGTCGCGGACTTCCTGCCGCCGGGCGCCACCTGGCTGCCCGCTCCCCAGCACACCCTGCCCACCCTGCCCGGACAGCCGCCGATGGTCGGCTACCTGGTGCTGGTCCCGGCCGACCAGCGGCCGCCGTTCCTCCCGGTCGCGCTGCCCGACGGGCCCGCGGCGGCGCAGGACCCGGCGGCCGGGGCGGACGGCGACCCGCGGGTGCGGATCGACCCGGTGCAGCGCACCGTCAGCGTCGACGGCCGCGAACTCGACCTCACCTACCTGGAGTTCGAGCTGCTGGCGCACCTGGTGGCGCACCCGAACCGGGTGCACACCCGCGACCAGCTCGTCACCACGGTGTGGGGCTACGGCCACGTCGGCGACGGCCGCACCGTCGACGTCCACATCGCCCGGCTGCGCCGCAAGCTGGGCGAGCGGCACCGCCGGTCGATCCAGACGGTGCGCCGGGTCGGCTACAAGTACACACCGGCCACCGGGGACTGAGCCCGGCCGTCTGCCCTCGGCAGACAGCCCTTCCCTCCGCGGGCCGGTACCGGGCACGCTCGCCGGCATGAGACTTCTGGTGCTGGGCGGGACCGAGTTCGTGGGCAGGACCGTCGTGGAGGCCGCGCTCGCGCGCGGCTGGGAGGTGACCGTCTTCCACCGGGGACGGCACGCGCCTCCCCCGGGCGTGCGGTCGCTGCACGGCGACCGCACCGCGCCCGACGGGCTCGCCGCCCTCGCGGGCGACGACGGCGCCTGGGACGCGGTGGTCGACACCTGGTCGGCCGCGCCCCGGGCGGTCCGGGACGCGGCGCGGCTGCTGCACGGCCGCGCCGGCCGGTACGTCTACGTCTCCAGCCGGTCGGTGTACGCCTGGCCGTGGCCCAGGGGCGCCCGTGAGGACGCGCCGCTGGTCGAGGGCGCCGCCGCCGGCGCCGCCGCGACCGACTACGCGCGGGACAAGCGGGGCGGCGAACTGGCGGCGGTGGAGGCCTTCGGCGCCGAGGACTCGCTGCTGGTCCGGGCCGGGCTGATCCTCGGCCCGTACGAGAACGTGGGCCGGCTGCCCTGGTGGCTGAACCGGATCGCCCGCGGCGGCCCGGTCCTGGCGCCGGGGCCGCGCGGCCTGGCCGTGCAGTACATCGACGTGCGCGACCTCGCCGGCTGGCTGCTGGGCGCGGTGGAACAGGGGCTGAGCGGCCCGTACGACCTGGTCGGGCCGCCGGGCACGGCCACCATGGGCGAGCTGCTCGAGGCATGCGTCCGGGTGACCGGCGCGGACGCCGAACTGTGCTGGACCGAGCCGCGGTTGATCCTGGATGCCGGGATCGAGCCGTGGACCGGGCTGCCGGTGTGGGTGCCGCCGGACGGCGAGATGTACGACGCCGTGCACCGCTCGGACGTCTCCCGCGCCCTGGCCACGGGACTGGAGTGCCGGCCCGCGGGCGAGACCGTCGCGGACACCTGGCGGTGGCTGACCGGTATCGGGGGCACGGCGCCGCAGCGGTCCGACCGGACCTCGGTGGGCGTCGACCCGCGGGTGGAGGCGCAGGTGCTCGCCGCGGCCCGGGGTGTACCTGGCACCACCTCCTGACCGGGGGCTTCGGGCGAGTGACCGCCGCCCGGGGGTCGGCCAGACTGGCCGCATGACTACCGACACGAAGGGCGGCACGGTGCGCGCGCGGGCACGGGACGCCGCACTCGCCGCCGTACGGGGGCTCGTACTGGCCGTGGCGACGCTGCCCGTCACGGTGCTGTGCCTGACCCTGAGCCTCGTCTCCATCGCGCTCATACCGATCGGCATCGGCATCGTCACGACCCCCTGGATCCTCGGCGGGGTGCGGGACGTCGCGGACACCCGGCGCCGGCTCGCGGCCGAGTGGGGCGGGGTGCCGATCCCGTCGGCGTACCGGCCCCTGCCCGCCGGCGCCAACCCCTGGACACGCACCTTCACGATGCTCCGGGACCGCCAGGTGCGGCGGGACCTGCTGTGGCTGCCGGTGGACATGACGGCGGGCTTCGTCACGGCGCTGCTGCCCGCGGTGCTGTGCCTGTACCCGTTCGAGGGCTTCGCGGTCGCCGCGGGGCTGTGGCGGGTGCTCGCGGACGGCGGGACGTACTGGTACGGCTTCGTGCCGGTCACCGACCAGCCGAGCGCGCTCGGCGCCGCCGCCACCGCGGTGGTCCTGCTGGTCGCCGCCTACCACCTCGCCCCCCGTCTGCTGACCGCGCACTTCCGCCTCACCCGGAACGTCCTCGGCGCGGACCGGGGCGAACTCGCCGAGCGGGTGCGGGTGCTGACCGAGACCCGGCGCGACGCCGTGGACACCTCGGCCGCCGAGCTGCGCCGCATCGAGCGGGACCTGCACGACGGCGCGCAGGCCCGGCTGGTCGCGATGGGCATGGACCTCGGCACCGTCGAGATGCTGCTCGACAAGGACCCGGCGCAGGCCAAGCGGCTCCTCACCCAGGCCCGGCGCAACTCCGTGGAGGCGCTGGAGGAACTGCGCGACCTGGTCCGCGGCATCCATCCGCCGGTGCTGGCCGAGCGCGGACTCGGGGACGCGGTGCGGGCGTTGGCGCTGCGGCTGCCGGTGCCGAGCGAGGTGGCCGTGGAGCTGCCCGGCCGGGCGGACGCGCCGGTGGAGTCCGCCGCCTACTTCGCGGTCAGCGAGGTGCTCACCAACGCCGTCAAGCACTCCGGCGCCGACCGGCTCTGGGTGGACCTGCACCACGCCGACGGGATGCTGCGGATCACGGTCACCGACAACGGCAGGGGCGGCGCGGCGATCGGCGCGGGGTCCGGGCTGGCCGGGGTGGAGCGGCGGCTGGGTACATTCGACGGCGTCCTGGCCGTCAGCAGCCCCGCCGGCGGCCCCACCCTGGTCACCATGGAGCTCCCGTGCGCGTTGTCCTAGCCGAAGACCTCTTCCTGCTGCGCGACGGACTGGTCCGGCTGCTGGAGGCCTACGACTTCGAGATCGTGGCGGCCGTCGAGTCCGGTCCCGAACTCGACCGCGCCCTCGCGGAGCTGAAGCCGGACGTCGCCGTCGTCGACGTACGCCTGCCGCCCACGCACACCGACGAGGGCCTGCAGTGCGCGCTGCGGGCCCGGCGGGAGCGGCCCGGGCTGCCGGTGCTGGTGCTGTCCCAGCACGTCGAGCAGCTCTACGCGCGTGAGCTGCTGGCCGACGGCAGCGGCGCGGTGGGGTACCTGCTGAAGGACCGGGTGTTCGACGCCGACCAGTTCGTGGACGCGGTCCGGCGGGTGGCCGCCGGCGGCACGGCGATGGACCCGCAGGTGATCCAGCAGCTGCTGTCGCGGCGGGCGGCGGACGACCGTCCGCTCGCCCATCTCACCCCGCGCGAGCTGGAGGTGCTGGAGCTGATGGCGCAGGGCCGCTCGAACGCGGCGATCGCCGGTCAGCTCGTGGTGACGGAACGGGCCATCGCCAAACACACCTCCAACATCTTCACCAAATTGGGTCTCGAGGTGTCGGACGACGACAATCGGCGCGTACTGGCGGTGCTGGCGTACCTCGACCGCGGCCGGTGATTCGAAAGTCAACTACCGCTGGTCATAGGCCATTTGAGGCCCGAGTCGCATGGCGTTCCGCCGGCTGTTTCGGGAGACGGCTGAACACCTCCGGGGCGGCGTCCGTATGGAAGGACGCCGCTTCACTCCTGTCGGGCGCCTCGATGCTGCCCCGCAAGGAAGTCAGAGGAGTTCCATGGGACGCAACACACGAAAACGCCGTACGCCGCTGGCCAACAAGGCCATAGCCGCATCGGCGGCCCTAGCGCTCGGTGGGGGCGGGCTGATCTGGGCGAACTTCTACGCCTCGGCGCACGAGTCGAACAACCAGTCGTGGGGAGGCAACCAGACCAAGGCCGCGACGGCGCAGGTCGCGACGATCTCGTGTCCGGACGTGGGCCAGAAGCTGACCAACGTGCCGAACCAGGCGCGGGGCGAGGTCGCCGGGGAGCTGTCCAACCTCGACCGCCAGATCACCGACGCCTACCAGCGTCTGGCGACCACGCGGGACGCGCAGGCCAGAGACACCAGCTTCGTCCAGAACTCCATCCTGCAGCCGCTCCAGGACCGGCGGAAGGCCATCCTGGACCGGATCAGGCTGGAGATCACCCGCGTCGGCGGCACCGCCCCCGGCGACCTGGACACCCTGGCCACCTGCACGGCGCAGAACGCCAACCAGACCACCGGCGGCCAGCAGCAGAACGGCGGCCAGCAGCAGGGCGGTCAACAACAGGGCGGCCAGCAGCAAGGCGGGCAGCAGCAGGGCGGCCAGCAGCAGAACGGTGGCCAGCAGCAGGGCGGTCAACAACAGGGCGGCCAGCAGCAGGGCAACAACGGGCAGCAGCAGAACAACGGCGGGCAGGCCGGCAACGGCCCGGCCGCGGCCGACTTCGTCGACATCACCAAGGTGCAGGCGAACGTGCAGGCCAAGCCCCGCAAGTCCCGCAACGCGTCGACCGGCACGTTCACCACGCGCTGCGGCGTGAACGCGAACAAGAACCACAACACCGACAACGTGATCGTGGCCCCCGGCGTGACCAACGGCGCCCACCACCTGCACGACTACGTCGGCAACCAGAAGGTCAACGCGTTCTCCAGCAACAACACGTTCCTCCAGGGCGGCACGAGCTGCCAGAACAGGAACGACCTGTCGTCGTACTACTGGCCCGTGGTCCGGGTGCAGGACGGCTCGCAGGACTTCGACCAGAACGCGGACGGCGGCGGCAAGGAGGGCAACGTCGGCAAGATCCTGGTGCCGGCCCAGGCCCAGATCAAGTACGTGGGCAGCCCCACCTCCAAGGTCGTCGCGATGCCGCAGTTCCTGCGGATCATCACCGGTGACGCCAAGACCACCACCAACGGCCTGGCCAACGCCAACGCGCACTGGAGCTGCACCGGCTTCGAGAACAAGGTGCAGCTGACCACGCAGTACCCGATCTGCCCGCAGGGCAGCAAGGTGGTGCGCACGTTCGCCTTCCAGAGCTGCTGGGACGGGCAGAACGTCGACAGCGCCAACCACCGCACGCACGTGGCCTTCGCCGACGCGAACGGCAACTGCCAGAACGGCTTCAAGGCCATTCCGCAGCTCACGATGCGCCTCGTGTACAACATCACCCCGCCGACCGTCCAGAACGGCCAGGTGAAGAACGCCTACGCGGTGGACGGCTTCCCCGAACAGCTGCACAAGCCGGCCACCGACCACGACGACTTCATCAGCGTCACGACCGGCGGACTGGCCAACAAGATCGCGAACTGCGTCAACCGCGGTCAGAACTGCGCCTGATCCCCCGAGGCGCGCGGACTGAAAGAGGCCGGTGGCGGGTCCCTCCCGCCACCGGCCTCCGCCGTGTCCGCGCGGCCGGCTCAGCCGCTGTGCGCGTGGTGGTCCGTGCCGATCTCCACGTCGCCGCCGAGCGTGCCGCGCAGCGCCTTCACGACGCCGTCGTCGCCGACGGCGACCCACTTGCGGCCGACCAGGTAGTAACCGCCGTAGTCCTTGGCGTCGTTGATCCACTCGCGCTGGCCGCGGTCGGTGGCGAAGGTGGCGAGGACGAACCTGCCGTCGCCGTTGCGGCAGAGGGCCTGGCGGATCTCGTCGGCGTCGGTCTGCATGTTCGGCTTGCACCGCACCTCGGCGGCCAGGCTCTCCAGGCTGCCGGTCGCGGTGGGCGGCACCTTCTCGCCCTCCCCGCCCGCCCCGCAGCCCGCCAGCGCCAGTACGGCCGCGGCGCCGAGCACCGCACGTGTCACCCTCATCGTTCCTCCGGTCCTGGTACGCCCCAGCATGCCGCGTGGAGCCCCGGCACGGGGCCCCGCCCAACGGATACGGCCGCGGCGCCCGGTGCGCTCAAATGCGGCGCGGTGACGGGCACGGATGTGCGAGGGTGCTCCGGTGAACCAAGACTGGGAAGACCGCGTGACCGCCGCCTGGGCCTCTTTCGACGACTATCCGGAGGAGCGCGCGCAGGAGTTCCGCGACCTGATCGACAAGCTCGTGGCCGAGCTGCCGGAGGGCAGCCCGCTGGGCCCGTTCGAGCAGGCCTGCGCCTGGGACTCCACCGGTCACTCGGACCGGGCGGTTCCGCTGTACCGGGAGGCGCTGGCGCGGGGGCTCGACGGCTACAAGGGCCGCCGGGCGCGGATCCAGCTCTCCAGCTCGCTGCGGAACACCGGGCGGGCGGAGGAGGGGGTCGCCCTGCTCACTCCTGAACTCGACGCCCCGTCGGACGAGTTGGACGACGCGGTGCGCGCCTGTCTCGCCCTGTGCCTGTCCAGCCTGGGCCGCGACCGCGAGGGCCTGTCCCTGGTGCTCGGCGCCCTCGCCCCGCACCTGCCCCGCTACCAGCGGTCGATGGCCAACTACGCGCGCCTGCTGGTCGAACCGGAGGAGTGAGCCGCCCCGGCGGCCCGCCCGCGGTACGCCGCCCGCCCCGCGGTGACCTGCCGACGGCTCGCTCGTTCACCGGGATGTGCAGTCACAGGATGTAGCCCAGCGTCACACGAAAACCGCGGCCGGTCCGGAGGTCGGCGTCGACCAGGCCGAGGCCGCGCTCGTCGAGCACTACCCGCGGCTGGTCCGGCTCGCCTACCTGGTCCTGCCACCCGGCCTCGGCCGCGGCCGCCGGGTGCTGACGGCACACGCCCTCGTCCAGCGCGCCCTGCCCCGGGGCCGCCGGCGGAAGTCCGTGATCCCGGCCCAGTCCGCGGGCCGGGACGGCGACCCGGGGTACGCGTTCGTCCGGCAGGAGGTCGTGCGTACGGCGCTGGCGGCGGCCCGCAGGCGCCGGCCGCGGCTGTCGACACCGCCCCCGCTGCTCCCCCGGGTGTGGGGCCTGCGGCTGTTCCCGAGGTCCGGCGGGGCCGACGAACTCGCACTGGACCAGCGGCTCTCGGCGCTCTCCGGCCCGGCCCGCGCTGCGTACGTGCTGCGCGGCCTGGAGCGGCTGCCGGACTCGGCCGTCCGCGGGATCCTCGCGTCCGCCGGCGCCGACCGGCCCGAGGCCGCGCTGACCGAGGCCAACGGGGTGCCCGCGCAGGACGCCCTGCTCCACTCCCCGGAATTCGACCCCTGCTCGCTGCAGGCCAGGCCCACCGACCTGGTGCGCCGCCGCCAGCACACCAAGGCGGCGCTCGCCGCGGCGGCCGCGCTCGCGGTGTGCGGGGCGCTGGTGACCCTGCCGGGCGGCGGCTGGGGCCCCGACGGCGCCGCCGCGCCGCTCTACGCGCGGAACCCGGCCGCCGAAGCGGCCCTGGATCCCGGCAAGCTGGTCCGGGTCGCCCCGGCCGCCTGGCGGTCCGCCGCCCGCACCGACTTCTCCGTGTGGCCGGCACGCGGCACGCTCACCGGCGACCGGGCGCTGCTGCGCCGCGCCCTCGCCGTCTGGGCCCGGCCCGGCGAGACGGTCCGGGTCTCCGCGACGCCGGGCACCCGGACCGGCGGTCCGGCGGGACCGCCCCAGCTGCTGTACGCGGGCGACGTGGACAGCGCGCGCGTCGTGATCCTCTACGACGGGCTGCGCATCGCCCGCTACGCCGAGCCAAGGGACGGCACGGTGGGAGCGGCCCTGGACTTCGCCCGGGTCGACGGCGCGACCGGCACCGAGGCGAGCGCGCTGGTGCTCGGCCGCTCCGACGGCAACGTGCGCTATCTGACCGCTCCCTGGGTGCGCGGGGCCGCGCAGCGGGACCTGATGAAGCCGGACGCGGCCCCGCTGCCGCTCCCCGTCACCGACGGCGTCACCGCGCCGCTGGCCAGCCCGGCGCTGCGGACCGGCGGCTGCACCTCGTGGAACGTCCTCCAGCTCACCGGCCCCTCGGGCGATCAGCTCCACACCGACCTGGGCGAGCTGGTGCCGGCCCATCTCACCGCCGGACGCCCGGGCGCCCCCGTCGAGGCGGCCGGGGCCGAGGGGCTGCACGCCTGGGCGCCGTTCGCCTGCTCGCTGGCCACGGAGCGCTCGGTGGGGGTGCGGGGCGTCAACGCCTGGGCGTTCGCCGAGCAGCGGCTGCCCGACGGGAGCGGTGCGGGCCAGTGGGTGTGCACCAGGGCCGAGACCTGGCGCGGCGGCGGTACGGCGGCGCTGGCCCAGTTCCGGACGCCGGGCCGGACTGCCGGGGCGGTCGTCGCCAAGGGCGCCGATGTGGCGGCCTGCGGCCCCCGCGATCCGCAGGTGCTGGCCGGGGTGTTGTGGAAGGCGAGGACCGGGGACTGGTACCTGCTGGCCGCGGGCGGCCCGGACGTCACCGCGATCCGGGCGAGCGGCGGGATCACCGCGGCCGGCCAGGGGCCGCTGCTGGCGGTCAAGGCCGGCCAGGGCACGCGGGCCGATCTGAACGGGACGCTGAAGGACGGCAGGACGATCGGCGGGCTGCGCTAGGCCGGTGATCGGGAGAGCTAGTTGACAGTGGCGTCAACAAGGCGGCGCGAAGGGGTTCTCAGCGGGCCTACCCGTCAGTACATTGACGCCATGTCCAACAAGCAGGCCCGGCCGGTGGAGTCCGAGCGGATACCTCTCAAGGCCCGCGACGTGTCCTTCTCCTGGCAGGACACACCGCTGCACTGGGTGCCCGGCGACCCGTTCACCACCCACACCATCAACGTGCTGCACCTGCTGCTGCCCGCCGGTGAGCGGTGGTTCGTGCACGTGTACAAGCAGGTGCTGCCGCTGATCCGGGACGACCGGCTCCGCGAGGACGTCATCGGCTTCATCGGCCAGGAGGCGATGCACTCCCAGGCCCACGACGAGGTCCTGCCGCACCTCAGGGAGCAGGGGCTCGACCCGACGCCGTACACCGCGCAGGTCGACTGGTTCTTCGAGAAGCTGCTCGGCGACCGCACCCTGCCGCCGGGCCGGGCGCGCCGGTGGTGGCTGCTGGAGCGGGTCGCGCTCATCGCGGCCATCGAGCACTACACGGCGTTCCTCGGCGACTGGGTGCTGAACGCCGGTGAACTGGACCGGCGGGGCGCCGATCCGACCATGCTGGACCTGCTGCGCTGGCACGGCGCCGAGGAGGTCGAGCACCGCTCGGTGGCCTTCGACCTCTTCCAGCACCTCGACGGCGGCTACCGGCGCCGGGCGCGCACCTGGGCGGCCGCCTTCGGCGCGCTGGTGTTCCTCTGGCAGCGCGGGGCGCGCTTCTTCATGGAGAACGACCCCACCCTCGTGGACGGCAGGGCCTCCTTCGGGGAGTTCTACCGCAGCGGCCGCCGGGGCACGCTGCCCACCGCCGGCGCCATGCTGCGTTCCGTCCCCCGCTATCTCAGCCGCTCCTACCATCCCTCGCAGGAGGGTTCCACGGCCCAGGCCGTCGCCTATCTGGCCGTCTCCCCCGCCGCGTCGGCCGCGCGGAAGGGCGGGTCGTGATGCCGAAGCCGCTGACCGTCGCACTGGTCGCGGGCGCCGCCGTGCTGACCCGGCGGGCGCTGCGCCGCCGCGTGCGGGCCTCTCCGCTGTGGCCGCTGCCCGCCCTGGACCCGCCGGTCTCCGGCCGTCCCCGCGCCGGCGCCCTGCGGCCGCTGCTCACCGGGATCGAGACGATCGCCGAGGGCGTCGTGCAGCTCCGTCTGGAGGGGCCCGGCCTGCCGCGCTGGGAGCCCGGTGCGCATCTGGACCTGGTGCTGCCGTCGGGTCTGGTACGGCAGTACTCGCTGTGCGGCGACCCGGCGGACGCCTCCTCGTACACGCTGGCCACCCGGCTGGTGGCGGACGGGCGGGGCGGCTCGCGTGAGGTGCACGAGCGGCTCGCCGAGGGGATGGAACTGGAGGTGCGCGGCCCCCGGAACCGCTTCCCGCTCCGCCCCGCGCCCTCGTACGTGTTCGTCGCCGGCGGCATCGGCATCACCCCGATCCTGCCGATGCTGAGCGCCCTGCCGGACGGCGCCGAGTGGCGGCTGCTGTACGGCGGGCGGACGCGGGCCTCGATGCCGTATCTGGAGCGGGTGCGGGAACTCGCCGGGGACCGGCTGACGCTCGTCGCCGAGGACGAGGACGGACGCCCGGACCTGGACGCGCTGTTCGCCGGTGTCCCCGAGGGCACGGCGGTGTACTGCTGCGGGCCCGAGGGGCTGATGGCGGCGGTGGAGGCGCGGCTGCCCCGGGGCGCCGCGCTGCACCTGGAGCGGTTCGCCGCCGGCGCGTCCGCCGCGGGGGACGCCGGGTTCGAGCTGGAGCTGCGGCGCAGCGGGCGGACGCTGACCGTGCCGGCCGGCTCCTCCATGCTGGCCGCCGTGCGCCGCGAACTGCCGGACACCGCCTACTCCTGCGAGCAGGGCTTCTGCGGGACCTGCCAACAGCGGGTCCTGGAGGGCGAGGTGGACCACCGGGACGAGCTGCTGACGGACGCGGAGCGTGCGGACTCGATGCTGATCTGTGTGTCACGGGCCAGGAGCGACCGGCTGGTGCTCGACATGTGAACGCCGACGGCCGAATTCGATCGGTAAGGTGTTCGTATGACTACCGGGGTTCGCCGCAGGATGGGCGTGGAGGAGCGGCGGCAGCAGCTGATCGGTGTCGCCCTGGACCTGTTCAGCAGGCGCTCGCCGGACGAGGTCTCCATCGACGAGATAGCGGCCGCCGCGGGTATCTCGCGCCCGCTGGTCTACCACTACTTCCCCGGCAAACTCAGCCTGTACGAGGCCGCGTTGAAGCGCGCCTCGGAGGATCTGGCGAGCCGCTTCGCCGAGCCGCACGAAGGCCCGCTCGGCGCCCGGCTGCTGCGGGTGATGCGCCGCTACTTCGACTTCGTGGACGAGCACGGCCCGGGCTTCTCGGCGCTCATGCGCGGCGGCCCGGCGGTGGGCTCCTCCACCACCAACGCGCTGATCGACTCGGTGCGCCAGGCCGCGTACGAGCAGATGCTCGCGCACCTCGGCGTCACCGACGCTCCCCCGCGCCTGGAACTGGTCGTCCGGAGCTGGATCTCGCTGGCCGAGGCGACGGCGCTGATCTGGCTGGACGGCCGGCGCGTCCCGCGTGCCGAACTGGAGGTCCAGCTCGTGCACGACTTCGCCGCCCTGGCCGCCGTCAGCGCCGCCCACGACGCGGACATGGGGCGGCTGCTGCGCACGATGGTGCGGAACGAACCGGCCGACGGCCCCTTCGCGGAGCTCGTCGGCCGGCTCATCGCCCTGGCCTCCTAGGCCGGGGCGCCAGATCCTTACCGGTCGAACTTCCGGTAGGAGGGGTCGAGGTCGCGGACCTCGGCGGACCCGTGCACGCGCGGGCCCCCTTCGCCGATGTGCTCACCGAGCAGTTCCAGCACGGCCTCGGTGAGCCGTGCCTTCGTCTCGTCGCTGCGGCCGGCGAGGAGCCCGATGGTCACGTGCACGATCGCGTGCCCGTGGTCCGCCGGGTCCTCGTACCCGTACGCCGTGTGCGCGCTCGGCCGGAACTGCGTCTTGCAGGCCTCCGGCTTCGCCGTCGCGATCCCGACGGTCGCCTCGTGCAGCGCCCGCGCGAAGCCGGCGCGGTCGAAGGCGTCCTCCAGCGTTCCGGAGTAGTCGACGGTGATCTGCGGCATGAGCACTCCTGTTCTCGGCGTCGGCCCGACCCTACTCGGCCGGCCGGCTGAACACCGCCACGGTCCGCGCCGGGACGCTGAACGTGCCCGTACCGGTCGCGAAGGAGGCGGTCCTCACCACCGGGTCGGCGCCCTTGGCCTGCGCCGGGTGCAGCCGGAAGTGGCCGCCGGCGAGGGCGCCGATCCGCTGCTCCTGCCGCTGCGGGGTGGCGTTGAAGACGACGACCAGGTCACCGAGTCGCATGGTGATCACGCCGGGCGTCTCGTCCTTGCCCGACAGCGGGAAGGACAGCCGGTCCTGCACCTGTGCGGCCGTGCCGAGGGAGAAGGCCTTCTCCGAGGTACGGATGCGCAGCAGGTCCTGGTAGGCGGCCGAAGCACCGGTGATCTGCGGGCAGCCCACCTTCACCGTGCTCAGCAGCGGCTTGGCGTACGGCCACTTGGACTCGTTGTCGGCCGCCATGGGCAGTCCGCGCCCGAAGCCGTTGCCGTCCGCGCAGTTCCAGTGGATGGCGTTGAACCAGTCGCCGCTGTCGAAGGAGTTGCGGTCCAGCGACTTCGAGCGCAGCAGGTCGGTGCCCGCCTGGGAGAGCGCCGGGCCCTGCGAGAGGGCGGCCGTGGCCATCGCCAGGACCTGCATGCGGGCCCGGTCGGACGCGGAGGTGTCCTTGGGGAGCTTGTAGGTCAGGGCGTCGAACAGCGACTCGTTGTCGTGCGCGTCCACGTAGGCGAGGGCGTCGCCGGGCGCGGCCGCGTAACCCGCCGGGGCGCCGTTGTAGTCGATCTGGGCGCCGGTGACCTCCTTGCCGGCCGAGTCGGTGAAGCGGTACTTGGCGAGGTTGCCGCTCAGGCCGACCTTGATCAGGTCCTGGTAGTGCAGCAGCCGGGCCTTCTGCTCCGCCTCGGTGCCGTTGGCCGTGGAGGAGTTGGGGTCGGTGTACAGACCGGAGGCGAAGCCCTGGACGCCGGGGTCGGAGTCGAAGGGGCTGCCGCCGCGGACCGCGTCACGGGCCCGGTCGGAGAAGGTGGCGATGCCGGTGCCGGCCATGTTCTTCTGCGTGGCCTGCACGAAGCGCGCGTCGTCCGCGACCTCGCCGAAGTTCCAGCCCTCTCCGTACAGGATGATCTTCTTGCCGTCGACGCCGTCCTTCTTGACGGTCAGCGCGTCGAGGGCCTTGCGGACCGCGAGGATGTTGGCCTTCGGGTGGTGGCCCATGAGGTCGAAGCGGAAGCCGTCGACCTTGTACTCCTTGGCCCAGGTGACGATCGAGTCCACGACCAGCTTGCCCATCATCGCGTTCTCGGTCGCGGTGTTGGCGCAGCAGGTGCTGTTGGCGACCGAGCCGTCGGCGAGGAGCCGCTGGTAGTAGCCGGGCACGATCCGGTCCAGCACGCTGGTGTCGGCCTGGCCGCTGGCGGCCGTGTGGTTGTAGACGACGTCCATGACGACCCGCAGGCCATCCTGGTTGAGCGCCTGCACCATCTTCCGGAACTGGACGGTACGGGCGGTGCCGTCGGGGTCGGTGGCGTACGAGCCCTCGGGGACCGTGTAGTGGTACGGGTCGTAGCCCCAGTTGTAGGCGTCCTTTGCGGCGGTCTTCGCCACGCACTCCTGCTGCTTGTCGGAGTCGGCCGGGTAGGAGGCCAGGTCGCAGTCGGGGCTCGCCTGGTCGGCCTTCTTCTCGGGGATGGTGGCGATGTCGAAGGCCGGCAGCAGGTGCACGTACGAGGTGCCGGACTTCGCCAGCGCGCGCAGGTGCTTCGAGCCGTCGCTGTTCTTGTCGGTGAAGGCCAGGTAGGTGCCCTGGTCCTTGGCCGGGACCGTCTTGTCGGCGACCGAGTAGTCCCGGATGTGCAGCTCCTGGATCTGCGCGTCCTTCAGCGGCACCGCCTTGGGCTTGCTCAGCCCCGCCCAGCCGCTCGGGGAGAGGGACTTGTCGTTCAGGTCGACGACGAGGCTGCGCTCGGAGTCGGTGGTCAGGGCGACCGAGTACGGGTCGGTGACCTTGTTGGTGACCAGCTTGCGGACGCTGGGCGCCCACACCTTCACGACGTACCGGTAGGGCTTGCCCTTCCAGGACGCCGGGCCGGTGACGGACCAGACGCCGGTGGCGGCGTCGCGGTGCATCCTCACGGCCTTGCCGTCGAGGTCGAGGTGGACGCTCTGCGCGGTCGGCGCCCAGACGGCGAGCGTCGGCCTGCCGTCGTGGAAGGTCGGCCCGAGGGCGGCCTTCGTCGCAGCGGGGTACAGGTCGTCCAGCACCCCGGCGATCTGCACGCCGGTCGCGGCCAGCACGGCGCCGTTGGCGGCCCGCTGCGAGGCCACGAGCTGCCCGTTCAGGGCCGCGCGCACCCGGTCCCGGTCACGCGGGTCGACGGACCAGGCGGTGTAGTTCTTCAGGTGCGGGAACTTCGCCTTCTGGGCGTCGGTGAGCGCCGTCTTGGTCAGGCGCAGCCAGTGCTCGTCGTCGCTGGTCAGCGCCCCGTCCTTGACGGCGATGGAGCCGTGCGGGGAGTACAGGAGCTGGGTGGAGGCGGCGCCGTCGGCGCCGTTCCAGGCGACGGTGTCCCGGTCGATCCAGACCGCCTTGGAGGTGGTCAGGTCGAGGGCGGCGGCGCTGCCCGCGGGCTGCGGCAGCAGGTGCTGCTCCTGCCCGTTCAACAGCCACACCTCGTGCCCGTCGGCCTTGAGGTCGAGGGCCTGGTCGGTGGGGAGATCCTTGTCGTCGCCCTTGTGGATGATGTAGCTGAGGCTGGTGGCACCCTCGGTGAGGGGAACCTCGAAGACCGCGCCATAGGCGTCAGTCTTCACCGGCTTCAGGGGGTTCGACCAGTCGGTGGGGTTCGCGGCGCCCGTCCAGACGTGCAGGCCCCAGCCGTCGTAGTCGCCGTCGGCGCGGTGGTAGTGGACGACCGCCTTGGCGGTGTCCTGGGCCGGGTAGTCGGGCTTCTCGGTGAGTACGCCGTCCTTGCCCTGCTCGATCCAGACCTCACCCGTCCGGGTGACGTCGATGGACCGGTCGGCGGAGACGTCCTTGTTGCCGTCCTTGTCGATGACCAGGAAGCCGACGTTGGAGGCGCCGGGCTTGAGCTTGACGTAGGCGAAGGCGCCGTAGGCGTCGCGGCCGACGAAGGGGTGGCTGGCGGGCCAGTTCGTCGCCTCGCCGTCGGCGAGGTCGCCCCAGGCGTACAGGCCCCAGTCGGCGTAGTCGCCCTCGGTGCGCTTGTAGTGGACGACCGCGTAGTCGCGGGAGGAGGCCGTGGGGACCTCCGGGGCGGCCGGGGCGCCGGTGGTGCTGCTCGCGGTGGCGCTCGCGGTGTGTCCGGCCGAGTCGATCACGACCGCCTTGTAGCGCAGGGCGGTGCCGGCCGGCACGTCGTCCCCGATGGCCTGGGTGACCTTGTAGGGGGCGTGGTCGGCGGAGCCGAGCGTGCGCCACTTGCCGTTGCCGACCTGTGCGGCGAAGACGACGCGGTTGAGCCGCCCGCCCTCGACGTCCGCGCTCGGCTCGACGGTGCCGGTCGCCCCGGCGGCCGGTGCGGTCAGGGTGATGGCCGGCTTCGTGGCGGGCTTGGCGAGGGCGCCCGCGGCCCTGTAGACGACCGTGGCGCCGGCCGGGACGGTGACGGTGAGCCGGCGGTCGGCGTCGGAGGCGCGGGTGTCGTCGGCGCCGTAGACACCGCGGTAGGACATGCCGGCCGAACCGGTGGTGAAGGTCGCCGTCTTCGCCTCGTCGGCGTTGTTGAGGGCGACGACGTACTCCTGGCCGGTCTTCGCGTCCGTGCGGGTGAACGCGTAGACGCCGGCGCCGTCGGCGGCGTAGCGCTCGGTCTGGACCCCGTCGGTGAGCGCCGGGTTGGCCTTGCGGAGCTTCGCGAGGGCGGCGATCTGCCGGTACAGCGGGGCGCCGGTGTCGTAGGCGTCGCTCGCGTGGGTGCGGGCGGTGCCGATCTCGTCGTCGTCGAGGTAGTCGGCGACCTTCGAGGCGAACATCGTCTGGCGGGCGTCCTTGTCGCCGCCGGAGCCGGTGAAGCCCTGCTCGTCGCCGTAGTAGACGACCGGGTTGCCGCGGCTGAGGAACATCAGCTCGTTGGCGAGCTTGTCCTTCTTGAGGATCTCGGCGTCGGTGGCCTTGGGGTTGTCCTGCTTCAGGAAGTACCCGACGCGGCCCATGTCGTGGTTGCCGAGGAAGGTGACCTGCTCGTACGCGTTGGCCTTGTCGGTCGTGTACTTGTAGTCGTCACCGAAGACGCTCGCCAGCTTCCGCGCGCTGCCGCCCTGGGAGGCGTAGGCGCGGGCCGCGTCCTGGAAGGGGAAGTCGAGGGTGGCGTCCAGCCGGCCCTGGGTGACGTACGGGGAGGTGACGGAGGTGTCGGCGGAGTAGACCTCGCCGAACATGAAGAAGTTCTTCCGCCCGTGCGCGGCCGCGTAGGCGTCCAGCGCGGTCGCCCACTGGGTCCAGAAGTCCATGTCGACGTGCTTGACGGTGTCGATGCGGAAACCGTCGATGTCGTAGTCCCCGACCCACCGCTGGTAGATCTTCTCCATGCCCTTGACGACCTCGGGACGTTCGGTCCACAGGTCGTCGAGGCCGGAGAAGTCGCCGTAGGTGGTGGACTCGCCGGCGTACGTCGAGTCGCCCCGGTTGTGGTACATCGTCGGGTCGTTGAGCCAGGCCGGGACCTTGCTCCTGCTCGTGACCTTCGGGGTGTAGGGGAAGGAGCCGGCGTCGGTGGCCGGGAACTTCCGCGTGCCGTCGGCGTAGTCGGCGTCGTCGAAGGGCCTGCCGTCCTTCGTCAGGTACGGGAAGGCGCCCTTGGACAGGTAGCCGTAGGACTTCTCCCGGTAGTCGACGACGTCGGCGGTGTGGTTGGTGATGACGTCGAAGAAGACCTTCATGCCCTTGGCGTGCGCCTTGGAGATGAGGGTCGCGAGGTCCTTGTTGGTCCCGAAGTGCGGGTCGACCTGGGTGAAGTCGGTGATCCAGTAACCGTGGTAGCCGGCCGAGGCGTTGTCGCCGGCGCCCTGGACGGGACGGTTCTTGAAGATCGGCGCCATCCAGATGGAGGTGGTGCCGAGCCCCTTGATGTAGTCGAGCCGCTTGGTCAGGCCCTTGAGGTCACCGCCCTGGTAGAACCCCTTGTCGGTGGGGTCGTAGCCGGTGCTCAGGCGCGAGCCGGTGAGTCCGCCCTTGTCGTTGGAGGCGTCCCCGTTGGCGAAACGGTCCGGCATGACGAAGTAGAACTGCTCGCGCGTGTCGTCGTGCCGGGCGGCCTGGGCGGCCAGCGCGGCGTCGGAGGGAGGCGCGGGCGGTGTGTCCGCGTGGGCGGACACCGGCTGCACGAGGGCGGCGGCGAGGGCGGCTGCGGTCACGACCGCGGCCCTGCGCCGGTACGGGGTACGGCGCGTCGAGGGCGCCGGCCATCTCGGTATCACAGGCGGGAACTCCTAGCGATTACGGCTCTTCTGGGTCCGACCCCACGCCGCGGCTCGGCTCCGATGCCGGGCGCCCGCGCGACCGTACCGCCCGCGAAAGGGTTGCAGCAAGAGGCTTGAAAGCATCGGTAAGCAATTTCAACCGAGTTGGCCCGTGCCGCCGTGCGGGCGGCGGCACGGGCCTCATCGCGTCAGCAGCTCGACTTGCCGGCGTAGATGGCCAGGGCCGTGTTGGAGCCGAGGGTGGCCGAGAACTGGCCGCTGGAGTTCACGGTCACCGTGGTGTTGTTCTGGACGTTGCAGTAGCTGCCCGCGGGCAGCGAGGTCTGGTAGGTGCGGGTCAGCGTGGAGGACTCGTGGTTGATGGCCACGTAGCCCTTGCTTCCCCGGCCGAACGCGATCGCGTTGTTGCCGTTGTCCCACCAGTTGGTGACCGACTGGCCCCGGGTGGCGTTGCGGAAGGGGACCATGCCGATGATCTCCGGCCACTTGTGCTGGCACTTCCAGCCGTCCTGCCAGCAGGCGTTGACCTGGCCGCCGTTGGGCGGGCCGGCGTCCGCGTCGGACCACTCGTAGCCGGAGTTGACGTCCGGGGCGCCGTAGGGCCAGGCCAGCATGAAGACGTTGGCGAGGGTGTAGTTGGCGCCGCTCTTGTAGTTGAGGGTGGAGCCGTTGCGCTCGGTGTCGTGGTTGTCCACGAAGACGTCGGCACTGGCACTGCTCAGGTAGCCCCAGCCCTCGCCGTAGTTGCTGAGGTAGGCCAGCTTCTCGTTGTTGAAGACCCGCTTGAGGTCGTAGGCGTAGCGGAACTCCTGGACGTCGCCGTTGCCGGTGTACTCGGTGGGCTGGACGGCCTCGCCCGCGCCGTAGATGACCTCCTGCTTCCAGTAGGCGCCGGGGTTCGTCAGCCGCGACTTGATGTTGGCGAGGTCGGCGCTGTCGATGTGCTTGGCCGCGTCGATGCGGAAGCCGTCGACGCCCAGGGTGAGCAGGTCGTTCATGTAGCCGGCGATGGTCTTGCGGACGTAGTCCTCGCCGGTGTCGAGGTCGGCCAGCCCGACCAGTTCGCAGTGCTGGACGTTCCAGCGGTCCTGGTAGTTGCCGACCTGGGAGGTGCAGTCGTCGAAGTCGTAGGACGAGTACAGGCCCGGGTAGTTGTACTTCGTGTACGACGAGCCGCCGGTGCCGGTGCCGCTGCCCGCCGACATGTGGTTGATGACCGTGTCGACGACGACCTTCACGCCCGCCGAGTGGCAGGTGTTCACCATGTTCTGGAAGGCGGCGCGGTTGCCGAGGCGGCCGGCGATCTTGTAGCTGACGGGCTGGTACGAGGTCCACCACTGCGAGCCCTGTATGTGCTCGGCGGGCGGGGAGACCTGGACGTAGCCGTAGCCGGCGGGGCCGAGGGTGCTGGTGCACTCGCGGGCCACCGAGGCGTAGTTCCACTCGAAGAGCACCGCGGTGACGTCCTTGGCGCCGGGCGGGGACGCCTGTGCGGTCGTCGGGGTCATGACAAGGGCGGCGGCCGTGAGGGCGACCGCCGCGAAGAGGGTTCTGCGTGCCATGTGGGGTTCCTTCTTCATCGAAGGGTGTGGGGTACCGCCGATGGCGCTTGCTGAAATGTTTCAGCAAACTTGCGGTGACGCAGATGTTAAAGGCCCGCTGCCTGAAAGGCAGCGGGCCGGTGTGAAGTTGATGCAAGAGATTTCAGAGCGGGCGTCAGTCCGCCGCGGTCCACCAGACGGTGGTGTCCGCCGGCACCTTCGCCTCGCCGCCGGCCTCGGTCACCTCACCGCTGGCGAGCAGCACCCGGCCGTACGCCGGCATGGTCACCGACTCGCCGGTGGTGTTGGCGACGCACACGAACTCGCCGCGCCGGAAGGCCACCACGCCCTCCGGGGCCCGCAGCCACTCCACCGACTCGCCCGCGCCCAGACCGGGCTGGGAGCGGCGCAGGCTCAGCGCGGAGCGGTACAGCTCCAGCGTCGAACCGGGCACGCCGGTCTGCGCCTCCACGCTCAGTTCGGCCCAGCTCGCCGGCTGCGGCAGCCAGCTCCCGCCGCTGCCGAAGCCGTAGCTGGAGCCCTCGCGGGTCCACGGGATCGGCACCCGGCAGCCGTCGCGGAAGCCGTCCTGGCCGGCGCCCCGGAAGTACGCGGGGTCCTGGCGCACCTCGTCCGGGAGGTCCACCACGTCCGGCAGGCCCAGTTCCTCGCCCTGGTAGATGTACGCCGAGCCGGGCAGGGCGAGCATCAGGAGGGAGGCCGCGCGGGCCCGGCGCAGGCCGAGGTCGCGGTCGCCGGCGGTGCGGATCTGGGTGCCGAGGCCGGGCGGGTTGGCGAAGCGGGTGGCGTGCCGGGTGACGTCGTGGTTGGACAGGACCCAGGTGGCGGGGGCGCCGACCGGGCGCATCGCCTCCAGGGTGCGGTCGATCACGGTGCGCAGCTCGGCGGCGTCCCACTCGGTGCCCAGGTACTGGAAGTTGAAGGCCTGGTGCAGCTCGTCCGGGCGGACGTAGTTGGCCGTGCGCTCGACGGTCGGGGTCCACGCCTCGGCGACGAAGATGCGCTCGCCGGCGTATTCGTCGAGCACGGTGCGCCACTGGCGGTAGACCTCGTGCACGCCGTCCTGGTCGAAGAACGGCATGACATCGTTGCCCAGCAGCTTGAGCTGGTCGTGGGAGCCGAGGTCGGGCAGGCCCTCGGCCTTCACCAGGCCGTGGGCCACGTCGATGCGGAAGCCGTCCACGCCCATGTCCAGCCAGAAACGCAGGATGGAGCGGAACTCGTCGCCGACGGCCGGGTGCTCCCAGTTGAAGTCGGGCTGCTCGGGGGCGAACAGGTGCAGGTACCACTCGCCCGGGGTGCCGTCCGGCTCGGTCACCCGGGTCCACGCCGGGCCGCCGAAGATGGACTCCCAGTCGTTGGGCGGCAGTGCGCCGTCCTTCCCCTTGCCGGGGCGGAAGTGGTAGCGCTCGCGCAGCGGGGAGCCGGGGCCCTCGGCGAGGGCGCGCTTGAACCACTCGTGCTGGTCGGAGGAGTGGTTGGGGACCAGGTCGACGATGACCCGCAGGCCCAGCCCGTGGGCGTCGCGGATCAGGGCGTCGGCGTCGAGCAGGTTGCCGAACATGGGGTCGACGGCGCGGTAGTCCGCGACGTCGTAGCCCGCGTCCGCCTGCGGGGAGGCGTAGAAGGGGCTGAGCCACACGGCGTCGACACCGAGGTCGCGCAGGTACGGGAGGCGGGAGCGCACGCCCTCCAGGTCGCCCATGCCGTCGCCGTTGCTGTCGGCGAAGCTGCGCGGGTAGACCTGGTAGATGACCGCGTCCCGCCACCAGTCACGGCTGGTGGCGACGGTGGCGACGGCGGAGTCGGTGGCCGGGGCTGCAGAATTCTGCTGGCTCATGGCGTCCTTGATGCGGTGGGGGTCCCCCCTCCTGGGCGGGGCCCGGGCGTGGGGGAAGGGTCAATGATGGGCGTGGGTACGGCGGCGGGGCCGGTGCGCTGCGAGGCGGCCGCGGTGCCGGCGGGGTCGGATGGACACCGCGGCCGCCTACCCGCGCGCACTGCGGCGCGCGGGAGCATTCCTCCGGCGGGCGTCAGCCCTTGGTGCCGCCGGCGGTGAGGCCGGTGACGAGGTTCTTCTGCACGAGGTAGAAGAACGCGGACACGGGTATCGCGACCAGCACGGCGGTGGCCGCCATCAGGTTGCGCTGGGCGTCGTGCTCGCTGACGAAGCTCTGCAGACCGACGGCGAAGGTGTACTTGGTGTCGTCGAGCATGAACGTCGAGGCGAAGGCGACCTCACCGAACGCGGTGATGAAGTTGTAGAAGGCGGCGACCGCCAGGCCCGGCTTGGCGAGCGGCAGGATCAGCCGGAAGAAGGTGCCGAACGGGGTGAGGCCGTCGACCCGTCCCGCCTCGTCGATCTCGAACGGGATCGTGTCGAAGTAGCCCTTGAGCAGCCAGGCGCTGTAGGGCACCGCGGTCGAGCAGTAGACCAGGATCAGGCCCAGGTAGCTGTCGATGAGCTGCAGGTCCGAGAGGATCTGGTACATCGGCACGATGAGCACGGCGATCGGGAACATCTGGGTGACGAGCAGCACCCACATGAACTTCTTGTAGCCCGGGAAGCGCATCCTGGACACGGCGTAGCCGGTGGTGGCCGCGACGAAGACGCCGATGACCGTGGTGCCCAGCGAGACGATCAGCGAGCTCTTCATCCAGTCGAAGAAGCCGGTGTGCTGCAGGACGAACGAGTAGTTGCTGAACGTCATCTTGTGCCAGATGCCGCCCGGGTGCAGGTAGTCGTCCTTGTCCGGGCCGAGGGAGAGGAAGATCAGCCAGGCGATCGGGAACAGGGCGATCAGGCTCGCGACGGTGAGGATGCCGTGGGAGGCGAGGGCGGCCAGGGGGCGGCGCTTGCCCCGGCGGGGGGCCGGGCCGCGGTTCAGGGCCTCGAGGACCTGGGGGGTCACCGGCTTCTGGGCGGTGGCCTCGGGAGGTGTCGTGGTGCTCATGGGGACTCCTGCCTCAGATCGCGAGCTGCTGCTCGTTGCGGTTCAGCCAGCGGCGGTAGAACGAGGTGAAGACGATCAGAATGGCCAGCAGCAGGATGCCGTAGGCGGCCGACTGCGCGAAGTCACGCGGCTGCTGTCCGAAGCCCAGGTAGTAGGCCCAGGTGACGAGGATCTGTGCGTCCGGCGCCGTGTTGCCGAAGAGCAGGAAGATGACCGCGAACTGGTTGAACGTCCAGATGATGCCCAGCAGCACGACGGTGGAGCTGACCGACCGCAGGCCCGGCAGGGTGACGTAGCGGAAGCGCTGCCAGGAGTTCGCGCCGTCCATCTCGGCCGCCTCGTAGAGCGAGGAGTCGATGGACTGCAGGCCGCCGAGCAGGGAGACCATCATGAAGGGCACACCGCACCAGGTGTTGACCATGATGGCGGCGAACCGCTGCCAGAAGGTGTCCTCCAGCCACAGCGGGGCCGGCAGGTGCAGCGCGTCGAGCGCCGAGTTGATGATGCCCCCGTCGGCGAGCATGAAGCGCCAGCCGAAGACGGTGACGAAGGTGGGCACGGCCCACGGCAGGATGAGGATCAGCCGGTAGAAGGTGCGGCCGCGCAGCTTCTGGTTGAGCAGCAGGGCGAGGCCCAGGCCGATGCAGTAGTGCAGCGCGACGCAGAGGACGGTCCAGGCGATCGTCCAGATGAAGTGCGACCAGAAGCGGTCGTACGCCGTCGGGCCGAACAGGATGTCCTTGTAGTTGTCGAGCCCGATGAACTTGTAGGTGGCGTCGATGTGGTTGACGCCGATGGTGCGGGCGGTGTTCAGGCTGTTGGCGTCGGTGAGCGTCAGGTACAGGCCGTACACCAGCGGGTAGATCACCAGCGCGCCCAGCACGACCGCCACCGGGGCGATCATCGCGTACGCGTACCAGTGTTTCTGGTAGCCACTCTTGATGCGCCGGCCCAGCCCGGGCCGAGGCGCGCGGTCACCGCGGCGCTTGCCGGTCGCGCGGTCGATGGCGACTGTCATGGTTCGACACCTTCTGGAAGATCAGGGTTGGGCCGGGCACAGGGCGGCGGCCGCCGGATCCTTCCCCCCTTCGAGGAGAGGATCCGGCGGCCACCCGGGCTCACTTGCTGAAGTCGGGCACCAGCTTGGCGACGGCCAGCTCGGCGTTGCTCAGGCCCTTGTCCAGCGACTCCTTGCCACCCGCGATCTTGGGCAGCTCGGTGTCCAGCGGACCCCACAGGGAGCTGTACTCGGGCAGCGCCGGGCGGGGCTGGGCGGCGGAGAGGACGCCCTGGTAGCCGGCGATGCCGGGGTCGGCCTTGACCTGGTCGGTGTAGGCGTCGCCGCGGGTCGGCAGGGTGGAGTTCTTCAGGGCGATGGTCTCCTGGGACTTCGCCGAGGTCATGAACTTCACGAACTTCAGCGCCGCGGCCTGGTGGGCCTTGTCGGAGCCGGCGTAGACCGAGAGGTTGTGGCCGCCGGTCGGGGCGCCCGCCTTGCCGGACGAGCCGGCCGGGACGGTGGCGATGCCGAGGTTGCTCTTGTCCTTGAAGGCGCTGCCCTTGTAGAAGTTCGTGATCTCCCAGGGGCCCTGGATGATCGCGGCGACCTTGCCGTTGACGAACGCGTCCTGGATGTGGGCGTACGCGTCGGCGGTGGTGTCGGCCTTGTGCAGGCCCTTGCCGGAGAACAGGCTCAGCCAGGTGCCGTAGGCCTTCTTGGCGGCCGGCGAGTTCACCGTGACCTTCTTGGCGGCGGCGTCGACGGTGTCGGTGCCCTCGCCGTACAGGAAGGACTGGGCGTAGTAGGCCTGGGTGGAGCCCCAGTAGCCGGGCACGCCCGCCTTGGCCTGGACCTTGGCGGCGTCGGACTTCAGCTCGTCCCAGGTCTTGGGGGCCTCGGTGATGCCGGCCTTCTTGAAGAGGGCCTTGTTGTAGACCAGGGCGAGGGTGTCGGTGACCAGCGGCGCGCCGTAGGTCTTGCCCTCGTACTGGGCCTGCTTGATCAGGTTCGGCTCGAACTTGGCCTGGTCGGCCAGGGCGTCGGTGCCGTCCAGCGGCAGGAAGTAGCCCTTCTTGGCGAAGGCCGGGGTCCAGCCGACCTCGGAGCGCAGCACGTCCGGGGCGCCCTTGGAGCCGGCCGCCGTGTCGAACTTGTTCTGCGCCTGGTCGAAGGGCACGTTGACGTACTTGACCTTGACGTCCTTGTTGGCAGCCTCGAACTGCTGGACCAGGGCCTTGTACGTCGGTGCCTCGTTGGTGGCGTTGGAGGTGTCCCACCAGGTGATGGTGACCGGGCCGTCCGACTTGCTGTCGCTGTCGCCACCGCCGCACGCCGTCGCCGCCAGGGCGAGGGACGCCACCAGCGCGGAGGCCGCTATGCCACGCCGCATGAGTTCTCCTTGAGGGTTAAAGCCCGTGTGATGCAGGGGCGGTCCCGTCCGCCGGCCCTGCTGTCTTGCCGACTGCGCCGTTGCCGCGGCCGGGCGACCAGGAACGTAACAGCGATGTAAGCCCCGCGAAAGACCTTGCAGCAAAAAAGTGCAAGAGAACACGAGGGTTACCTCGCCGTGACCTGCGCTAGATCCCACCGAAACCCTGATCCGTCGCCGGTACGCGGGTTGACGGACACTTGTGCAAGACTCTGCAAGGCCTTGCCATCCGTCTCCGTCGCCGGAATCATCCCCTTGCGAGCGGACACCGGCTCGACAAGGACCTCACAAGGGACCGTGAAGGACGAGGAGCGCGATGAGGCAGCAATCCACCGCAGGCCGATCAGCCGCCCGCGCACGGCGTCCCGTCGGTGTGCAAGGAGGAGTCCGGCCGGTACAGTCCGGTGCCGTGACCACAAGGCTTGCGGACATCGCTGCGCAGGCGGGGGTGAGCGAAGCGACCGTCAGCCGCGTTCTCAACGGCAAGCCGGGCGTCGCGGCCACCACCCGCCAGTCCGTGCTGGCCGCGCTGGACGTGCTCGGCTACGAGCGTCCGGTGCGGCTGCGGCAGCGCAGCGAGGGGCTCGTGGGGCTGATCACCCCCGAGCTGGAGAACCCGATATTCCCGGCCCTGGCCCAGGTCATCGGCCAGGCGCTGACCCGGCAGGGCTACACCCCGGTGCTCGCCACCCAGACCCCGGGCGGGTCGACGGAGGACGAGCTGACCGAGATGCTGGTGGACCGCGGGGTGGCCGGGATCATCTACGTCTCGGGGCTGCACGCCGACACCACCGCCGACATGCAGCGCTACGAGCGGCTGCGCGCGCAGGGCGTCCCGTTCGTGCTGGTGGACGGGTTCTCGCCGAAGGTGCAGGCGCCGTTCATCTCGCCGGACGACCGGGCCGCGATGTCGCTGGCCGTGACGCACCTGGCGTCGCTGGGCCACACCCGGATCGGGCTGGCGCTCGGCCCGAAGCGGTTCGTGCCGGTGCAGCGCAAGATCGAGGGCTTCGTGCGCGCGGTGCAGGAACAGCTCGGGCTCCCCGCGCAGACGGTGGAGACCGAGCTCATCCAGCACTCGCTGTACACCCTGGAGGGCGGCCAGGCGGCCGCGACCGCGCTGATCGGGCGGAACTGCACGGCGGTGGTCTGCGCGAGCGACATGATGGCGCTCGGCGCGATACGGGCCGCCAGGCAGCTCGGCCTGGAGGTGCCCCGGGACATCTCGGTGGTGGGCTTCGACGACTCCCCGCTGATCGCGTTCACCGACCCGCCGCTGACCACGGTCCGCAAGCCGGTCCCGGCGATGGGCCAGGCGGCGGTGCGCACGCTGCTGGAGGACATCGGCGGGACGCCTGCGCCGCACAGCGAGTTCGTGTTCATGCCCGAGCTGGTGGTGCGCGGTTCGACCGCCTCCGCCCCGGGGGACCGCGCCCGCGGCTGAGCCCCGCGCGGGCCGCAGGACGTGCGGCCGGGAACCGGGCTTGGGATGATCTGTCGGAGAAGTCTTTTCTGGCAGACTGCGTGGCTATGAGTGACTCGACCGTGACAGAGCCGGAAGGTCGCGAGGAGGTGGCCGTTCCGCGGGCCGTCACGGGCGAGGACAGACAGGGTCGTCGGCGCGGCCTGCGCAGTCCGCGCCGGCCCCGGCTGTGGTTCGAGATCCTGCTGATCGCGGTGAGTTACTGGACGTACTCCCTGATCCGCAACGCGGTCCCGGAGCAGCGGGCGAAGGCGCTGCGCAACGCCGACTGGGTCTGGCGGGCCGAGCACCAGGCCGGCATCGCCGTCGAGCAGTCCGTCAACCATGCCGCCAACGCGGTGACTTGGCTGATCGTCGGGATGAACTACTACTACGCCACGCTGCACTTCGTCATCACCATCGGTGTGCTGGTGTGGCTCTACCGCCGGCATCCCGGGCGCTACGCGGCGACCCGGCTGGCGCTGTTCGCGACGACGGGCGCCGCGCTGGCCGGCTACTACCTGTTCCCGCTGGCCCCGCCCCGACTGATGCACGGCGGGCGCTTCGTCGACACGGTGATGGTGCACCACACCTGGGGTTCGATGGCCTCGGGCGACCTGAAGCACATGTCGAACCAGTACGCGGCGATGCCGTCGATGCACATCGGCTGGTCGCTGTGGTGCGGTCTGACGGTCTTCGCGCTGGCGTCGGTGCCGTGGGTGCGGGTGCTGGGACTGGTGTACCCGGCGGTGACCCTGCTGGTGATCGTCGCCACCGCCAACCACTTCTGGGTGGACGCGGTGGGCGGGGCCGTCTGCCTGGCCTTCGGCTTCACGGTGGCCCGCCTCTGGTACGGCAGCCTGCCGTACGGGCTGCCGCGCAGGCCGGCGCCGTCCCGGGCCGCCGCGCGGGCTCAGGCGCCGTCCGCGTAGAACTGCTGCTCCACGACCGTGCGCGCCCTGCGCGTGGTGCGGCGGTACGCGTCCAGCATGTCCCCGACATGCCCGGAGCCGTAACCGAGGTAGCGGCCGACGGCGGCGAGTTCGCGCGGCTCGGTGGGGAACGTGTCGCCGGCCCGGCCGCGGACCAGCATGACCGCGTTGCGCACCCGGGTGGCCAGCACCCACGCCTCGTCCAGCACGGCGGTGTCCTCGGCGGAGAGCAGCCCGGCCTCCCGGGCGGCGGCCAGGGCCGCACGGGTGCGGGTGGTGCGCAGGCCGGGGACCTGCGCGCCGTGCCGGAGCTGGAGCAGCTGCACGGTCCACTCGACGTCGGACAGACCGCCGGGGCCGAGCTTGGTGTGCAGCTTGGGGTCGGCGCCGCGCGGCAGCCGCTCGGACTCCATGCGGGCCTTGAGCCGGCGGATCTCCCGGACCGCGTCCTCGCCGAGCCCCGCCTCGGGGTGGCGCAGCGGGTCGATCAGCTCGATGAAGCGGCGGCCGAGGTCGGCGTCGCCGGCGACCGGCTCGGCCCGCAGCAGCGCCTGCGACTCCCAGACCAGGGACCAGCGGCGGTAGTAGGCCGCGTACGACTTCAGGGTGCGCACCAGCGGTCCGGACTTGCCCTCGGGACGCAGACCGGCGTCGATGAGCAGCGGCGGGTCGGCGCTGGGGAGCTGCAGCAGCCGGCGCATCTCGGCGACGACCTTGTTGGCGGCCGCCGCGGCCTCCTGCTCGGCGACGCCGTCCTGCGGTTCGTGCACGAACAGCACGTCCGCGTCGGAGCCGTAGCCCAGTTCGTTCCCGCCGAAGCGGCCCATGGCGATGATCGCGAACCGGGTCGGCAGGGTGTCGCCCCAGCCCTCGCGGACCACCGCGCGCAGGGTGCCGGCCAGGGTGGCGGCGGTCAGGTCGGAGACCGCGGCGCCGACCCGGTCCACCAGGGCGCCCTGGTCGGCCTCGGCGTCGCTGGTCTCGGTGCCGTAGGAGCCGACGATGTCCGCGGCGGCCGTGCGGAACAGCTCGCGGCGGCGGACGCCGCGGGCCGCGGTGACGCCCTGGGCGGCGTTCTCCGCGCGGCGGACGGCGGCCAGCACCTCCTGTTCGAGCTGCCCGCGCTCGCGCGGCTCCAGGCCGGCGCCGCGGTCGCCGTCGCCGAGCAGCGCGACCGCCTCGGGGGCGCGCATCAGCAGGTCGGGGGCGAGACGGCCGGCGGACAGGACGCGGGCCAGGTTCTCGGCGGCCGCGCCCTCGTCCCGCAGGAGCCGCAGGTACCAGGGGGTCTTGCCGAGGGCGTCGGAGACCTTGCGGAAGTTGAGCAGACCGGCGTCCGGGTCGGCGGAGTCGGCGAACCAGCCGAGCAGGACGGGCAGCAGGGTGCGCTGGATGGCGGCCTTGCGGGTCACCCCGGAGGCGAGGGCCTCCAGGTGGCGCAGGGCGGCGGCCGGGTCGGCGTAGCCGAGGGCCACCAGGCGCTCGCGGGCCGCCTCGGCGCTGAGCCGGGTCTCGCCGGGTGCGAGCTGGGCCACCGCGTCGAGCAGCGGCCGGTAGAAGAGCTTCTCGTGCAGCCGCCGTACGACGCCGGCGTGCCGCTTCCACTCGCGCTGCAGGCTGGTCACCGGGTCGGTGCGCAGGCCCAGTGAGCGGCCGAGGCGGCGCAGGTCGTCCTCCGCCTCGGGGACGAGGTGGGTGCGGCGCAGCCGGTAGAGCTGGATGCGGTGCTCCATGGAACGCAGGAAGCGGTAGGCCTCGTCGAGCCGGGCGGCGTCCTCGCGGCCCACGTAGCCGCCGGCCGCGAGGGCCCGCAGCGCGTCCAGGGTGGTGCCGCTGCGCAGGGTGGCGTCGGTGCGGCCGTGCACGAGCTGCAGGAGCTGTACGGCGAACTCGACGTCCCGCAGGCCGCCCGGGCCGAGCTTGAGCTGGCGGTCGAGTTCGGCGGCGGGGATGTTCGCGATGACCCGGCGGCGCATCCGCTGCACGTCGGCGACGAAGTTCTCCCGTTCGGCGGCCTGCCAGACCAGGGGGCCGAGGGCGTCGGCGTAGGCCTTCCCCAGCTCGGCGTCGCCGGCCACCGGGCGGGCCTTGAGCAGGGCCTGGAACTCCCAGGTCTTGGCCCAGCGCTGGTAGTAGGCGAGGTGGCTGCTGAGGGTGCGCACCAGGGGGCCGTTGCGGCCCTCGGGGCGCAGATTGGCGTCGACGGGCCAGATGGAGCCCTCGACGGTGGTCTCCGAGCAGATCCGCATCATGTGCGAGGCGAGCTTGGTGGCGGATCTGAGCGCCTTGTCCTCGTCCGTGCCGTCGGCCGCCTCGGCCACGAAGATCACGTCGACGTCGGACACGTAGTTCAGCTCGTGGCCGCCGCACTTGCCCATCGCGATCACCGCGAGACGGCAGGCGGCGGCGTCCTCCGGGGCGGCCCGCCGGGCCTGCGCCAGGGCGGCGCGCAGGGTGGCGGTGGCGAGGTCGGCGAGCTCGGCGGCGGTGTCGGCGACGTCGATGGTGCCGCAGACGTCCCGGGCGGCGATGGACAGCAGGCAGCGGCGGTAGGCCACGCGCAGGGAGACGGGGTCGGTGGCCTCTGCGAGGCCCCGCTCGAACTCCTCCACGCCGGGGTGCAGGTCCCGGGGCTCGTAGGTGACCAGTGCCTGCCAGTCGCCGGCGTGCCGGGCGAGGTGGTCGGCGAGGGCGGCGGAGGCGCCGAGGACGCCGAGCAGGCGGTCGCGCAGCGGCTTGGCCGCGGTCAGGGTGTCCAGCAGCTCGCGGCGGGCGGTCGGGGCGGGCTGCGCCTCCAGGAGCCGGGCCAGTCCTTCCAGTGCGAGGTCGGGGTCGGCGGTGGCGCCGAGGGCCTCCAGCAGCACCGGGTCGTCGCGCACCGGCGCCAGCTCGACGCCGTCCAGGAGGCGCTCGGCGGCGGACGGGTCGGTGAAGCCGTGCCGAAGCAGCCGCGTGAAGGTACTGCTCCTGCGCCCCGGCGTCATGCCCGGCCTCCCCTGCGATCAGTGCACCTCATCCTGCGCCGAGCCTAACCGCACCGGGGCCGGGGCCGCCTGATACGAACGACGCGGGTGCCTGCGGCGCCCCCGCCCCGCCGAGCCCGGCCGGCGGCACACGGCTGGGCCCTCGCTCAGGTCGGCTCGTGGCAGGTGGGGGTCGGCTGGTGCGGGACCGTGGCGTGCAGCAGGCCCCGCATGGTCTCCGCCGCCCTCGCCGCCGCGTCCGCGCAGCAGTTGTTGAACAGCAGGTGCACCTCTTCGGTGCGGGCCGCGAGCGCGCGGACGCGGGGCAGCCAGCCGGCGAGTTCCCGTTCGGTGTAGCCGTGCCGGAAGCGGTCCTCTTTGCTGCCGGTGCCCCAGTGCGGGCTGCGGCCGTGGAAGCGGACGACCGCCAGGCGGGCGGTGGTCACCGGCGCGACGGGGGGCATGGAGGTGGGCAGGCCCTGCACGGTGTCGACGGCGACGGCGGTGGCGTCGAGGTCGGCGAGCAGCGCGGTCGTGGCGCGTTCCCGGTCCGCCCGCCACCAGCCGGGGTCACGGAACTCGACGGCGAAGGGCCAGTCGCGGGCTCGTTCACGGCAGTTGCGGAGGAAGGCCTCGGCGGACGGGCCCGGGGCGAGGGAGGGCGGGAACTGGAAGAGCAGGGTGCCCAGGCGGCCGGACGCGCGCAGCGGCTCGAGCGCCTCGGCGTAGCGGGCCCACACCTCGTCCAGCAGGCCGTCGTCGCGGGCGCGGCCCCGTAGGTCGGCGGGCAGTGCGGCCGGACGGGTGGGGTGGCCGGTGAGCAGCGAGTGCGCCTTGACGTCGAAGCGGAATCCGGCCGGAGTGCGCTCCGCCCACAGCCGGGTGGTGCCGGGGCTGGGGAGCGCGTAGTACGGCGAGTCGGCCTCGACCACGGGGAAGCGGCCGGCGTAGTACCGCAGCCGGCCCTCGGTGTCCCGGTGGCCGCGCGGGTACCAGCCGCTCGTCACCAGTGCCCGGTCGGTCCAGCCGCAAGTGCCCACGTGAATACGCGTCATGGGCGCGTGGGTACCCGCTCGCGCGGGACCGGCACCCAGCAGTTCACCCGCTCTTCATCCGCGGGGTCCGGGCCCGTGGGCCACGGGGTTATTGGCGTGTGCATGCTCTGTCTGCACCGCCAGCCCCGTACCCCTCCCGGAGGTTGATGTGTCCGGCAGTCCCGTGCACCGCCGTGTCCGTACGCTCGTGGCCTCGGCGACCGCCCTCGCCGCGGCCGCCATCGGCCTGTGGACCGGGCTCGGCGGTGAGTCCGCGCACGCCGCGGGCGCCGTGCCGAGTCCGGACCACGTGGTCGTCGTGGTCTTCGAGAACCACGCCTACAGCCAGGTCATCGGCTCCTCCAGCGCCCCGTACATCAACTCGCTGAAGTCCGGCGGCGCCAACCTGAGCCAGGCGTACGCCGAGACGCACCCGAGCCAGCCCAACTACTTCGCCCTGTTCTCCGGTTCGACGCAGGGCGTCACGGACGACAGCTGCTACACCCCCGGCTTCACGTCCGCGCCGAACCTGGCCTCGGAGATGATCGCCGCCGGCCGCAGCTGGGCGAGCTACAACGAGACGCTGCCCAGCCAGGGTTCGACCACGTGCAGCAGCGGCAGCTACGCGCGCAAGCACAACCCGTGGTTCGGCTTCAGCAACGTGCCGACGTCGACGGCCAGGACCTTCGCGCAGTTCCCGGCGGACTACTCGACCCTGCCCCAGCTCTCCTTCGTCGTCCCCAACCTGTGCAGCGACATGCACGACTGCTCCGTGTCGACGGGTGACACCTGGCTCAAGAACAACCTGGGCGCGTACGCGACATGGGCCAGGACCCACAACAGCCTGCTCGTCGTCACCTTCGACGAGGACAACCGGCTCAGCGGCAACCGCATCCCGACCGTCCTGTACGGGCAGCCGGTCACCCCGGGCGCCTCGTCCTCCACCACCTACAACCACTACGACCTGCTGCGCACCCTGGAGGACACCCAGGGCCTGAGCACGCACGCGGGCAACGCGGCCTCCGCCAAGGACATCACCGGCGTCTGGGCGTCGTGACGTGCCCGTGGCGGACGGCCGCGGCGGCGTCCGCGGACGCCGCCGCGCCCCGGCCGGTGCGGAGCGGCCGCCCGGTACCGGCCGCGGCGGACGGGCGCCCCGGCCGGGTGCGCGGCCGTCCGCCGCGGCGGGCGGCCGGGTGCGCGGCGTTCCCCCCGACCCCGCGTCCCGGGCGCGCGCCCCGCGTCCCGGGCCCACCGGAAGGCACCAAGACGGCATGACCGCACGCACCCGCATCCTGATCCTGCTCACGGCCGTCGCGGTGCTGGCGGCGGTCGCGCTGACGACCGTGCTGCACGCCTCGGCGCGCGCCGACCGCCGCGACCGCCCCCAGGCCGGCGGCCCCGCGGTCGCGCCGGGTCCTGTGACACTGACCGGGCCCGGCCGGATGGTCTTCCGCAACATGGCGTGGGGCCCGCACCGCGACGAACTGGTCGCGGTCCCGGCCGCCGACCCGTCCGGGCCGCGCACCGCCTCGGGCGTCAAGTGCCTGCGCTTCCACGCCGCCGCCGGCATCGGGGTGTGCCTGCAGGCCGTGCACGGCCCGGTCTCGGACACCTACCGCGCGCTCGTCCTGGACGCGCACCTCGGGGAACGGGCGCGCTACGACGTCCCCGGCATCCCCTCCCGGGCCCGGGTCTCCCCCACCGGGCACTTCGCCGCCTGGACGGCGTTCGTGGGCGGGGACTCGTACGCGGGCACCGACTTCTCCACCCGCGCGGCCATCGCCGACACCCGTACCGGCAGGCTGATCCCGTCCCTGGAGTCGTTCCGGATCGTCAAGGACGGGCGTGCCTACCGGGTGGCCGACGTCAACTTCTGGGGCGTGACGTTCGCCGCCGACGACCGCACGTTCTACGCGACGCTGGCGACCGGCGGCAGCACCTACCTGGTGCGCGGCGATCTGCGCACCCGCACGGTCACCACCCTGCACCGCAACGTCGAGTGCCCGTCCCTCTCCCCCGACGGCACCCGCGTCGCCTACAAGAAGCGGGTCGAGGGCCTGCCCCGGGACGCCCCCTGGCGCCTGTACGTCCTCGACCTGCGCACGATGCGCGAGACGCCGCTGGCGGAGACCCGGAGTGTGGACGACCAGGCGCTGTGGCGGGACGGCCGCACGGTGGTGTACGCGCTGCCGGGCGACTACGGGGCCGACCTGTACGCGGTCCCGGCGGACGGGACCGGCACCGCCCGGCGCCTGCTGACGGCGGGCCTGTCCGCCGCTTTTCCCCGTTGAACGCCTTTTTAACGGAGTATTCGACTCTTCATCAGAAATGACGTCCCACTGCTCCGTCCGGATCAGACTCACTCGAATGCCGCGCATCCGGAGGAGGCCGGTGGCGTTAGCGGAATATGACGAACGCAAGGCGCTTGAGGGTGCTCGAAGCGGCCCAGGGGGACCTCGGCCGGCGCCGGAACGACCAGGGACGCTGCGGCTGCCACGCGGCCGGCTGACGGGGGCGGATCTCTTCCGTGAACAACGAATACGCGGATTTCTATTCGACGGCACCCCTGGAGGAGAGCTGGGACCCGGTCGAAGAACTCACTTATCTGCTGCAGGACGCGGCGAGCGCGCAGGCGGCACAGCAGACGGCCGCCGTGCCGCCGCCGCGCAGCGGGTATCCGTACGGCTCGGAGCCGGTGTACGGCGTCGCCGAGCCGGTGTACGGCTCCGGGACCGTGTACGGGGGTGAACCGACGTACGGCACCGGGACCGTCTACGGGGGTGAGCCGGCGTACCGGGGCGAACCGGCCTACGCGGCCGAACCGGTGTACGGGGTCGAATCGACGTACGGGGCCGAACCGGCCTACGGCGCCGAGCCGTCGTACGGCGCCGGCGCCGAACCGCCGTACGGGGCGGGCCCCGAGGCCCCCTACGGGGCCGAGCACGGCACCGGCGACCCGCTGGAGAACCTGGCGCGGATCGCCAGCGAACTGCCGCCCATCCGGCGCCATCCCGCCGGGCACCGGAAGGTGCGGACGCGGAAACTGCGCATCACGTGGCTGCAGACGGTCAGCTTCCTGATCGCGGCGCTCGCCGCCGTCATCGTGGCGATGGTGAGCGTCTTCGGCGGCCTGGCCGCCTACGCCCCGCTGCAGCACATCGCGGCCAGCACCCGGAGCGGCCCGCTGCACTGGTGGCCGCTGCTCGTGTACGGCCCCTGGATGGTGGCCTCGCTGTCCATCCTGCGGACCGCGCTGCACCGGCGGCGCGCCCTGCACTCCTGGTGCGTGGTGCTGCTGTTCTCCTCCGTCGCCATGACACTCTGCGTGGCCGAGGCCGAGCGGTCCTTCACCGGGGTGGCCGCGGCCGTCCTGCCGGCCCTCGCCGCCCTGACCTGCTTCCAGCAACTGGTCCGGCAGGTCACCCTGACCCGGCCGCCGCGCCAGCGCATCTCCCGCCACCGGCAGCGTCCCGCCCCGGGGGCCCGGGGCCGATGACCCGCGCGACGGGCCACCGGCGTCCGGTGGCCCGTCCGGGGCGGTCCGCCGCCCGGACGGTGGTGTGACCGGCGGTTCCGGATTGCGATCACACGGTCCCCGTGAACCATTCATTACATGATCAGACACGCGATGCGCACGCTCTGCGCCGCCGCCCTCGTGGCCGCTCCCGTCGCCCTGACCGCGACGCCCGCCCAGGCCTTGACGTCGTGCACGGTCAACGGCGTTCCCGTCTCCGGCACGACCGTCAGCGGCACCGCCGGCTCCGACTTCATCAGCTGCGGCCCCCTCGCCCCGGGCGACACCGTCAACGGCCTCGGCGGGAGCGACTACATCACCGTCAGCGGCGTCGTCGCCGGCACGGTCGACGGTGGCGCCGGCGGTGACACCGTCATGGCCAACTCCGGTACGGCGGCGGGCGGCAGGGTCCTCGGCGGCGACGGCGGCGACTCCCTCTTCGTCGGCCCGAACGCCGGGACGGTCGACGGCGGGCCCGGGGCGGACTTCTGCCGGGTCGCCTCCGGCAACCCGCCCGTCAACTGCTGAGCTCCCGTCGGGGAGTTGCCTAGTCCTCCGGCTCCCAGGCCCGGAGCAGGGCGAGGAGTCCGGCGTCCCCGTCGATCCGCACGGAGTCCGCGGGGACCCGGTCGTAGAGGAAGAGGACCAGTTCCCCGGCCGTGCCCCGGACGGAGACGCCGGTCTCGTCCGGGCCCTCGCCGGTGGCGGGCAGACGGGCGAACCGCGCGCCGTCGCCGTCGACCGTGAGGCGCCAGGAGCGGCCCTCGGTGGCGTGGAAGTCGAACGCGGTGGGCTTGTGCGGCCAGGCGCTGGTCGTCGCGCAGCAGGTGGACAGGAACTCCTCGACGCCGTCGAGTCCCACCTCGTCCGGCAGCGGCCGCGGGGCGCCCAGGGTGAGCTGGGCGTCGTAGGTGTGCACGGCGCTCTCCTGGACCCGGTGCCGGGCGACGCCACCGGAGGTCCGCGGCGACTGCGACGCGCCCCACCAGGTCCAGCAGCCGCGGTCGGGGCCCGCCGCGCGCAGCGCGTCCAGCAGCAGCCCCGTCGACTCGGCCAGCCAGGCCACGAGGGCCTCGCGCTCGCGCGGCGCGGTCACGGAGGCGCGCGCGGCGACCGCCTCGGCCGACGGGACCTCGGCGGGCCCCGCGCCCACGACACCGGCCCAGAAGCGGTCTCCCCCGCCCAGGTGCTCGGCCAGCTCGAACAGCGTCCAGTCGGGGCAGGTGACCACCCGCGCGTCGAGACCGGGCGCGGAGGCGACGGCATCCCGGAAGGCGCCGGACCGCTCGTCGATCAGCCGCAGCAGACCGGAGAACTCCAGATTGTTTTCCACTGCGGCTGTCTATCACCGGCCCCCTGAGCCGGGACAGCGCTTTTCCCCGCCGCGAGGGGCGAGCGCCCCGCCCGGCCGGGCGGCCACGCTCGACGACCCTGACGACATCCTGGTCCAGCCACCACCGGACGAAGTGGCGACGTGAAGCCCCCGAACGCTCAAGTTCCCCTCAGGGAACGGATCTTGCACTTGCCGCGCACAAACGATCAAGCCTAGTGTCCACGTGTCGGTACGGCGATCCTGCCGACGTCGGAAACCGGCCGGAAGCACTGGGAATCCACGTCATGACCTGTTCGAGCCCGCGGACGGCCCGGCTGGCCGGCTGCTGCGTCCTGGTGTCGGCGTTCCTGCTCACCTCGTGCACGACGTCCGGCAGTGACGGGGGCGGTGCGCATTCCTCACCGCCGCCTGCACCGAGTTCCACCCGACCGGCGACGGCTCGGCCGGAGAAGAACCTCGGCGAGCAGGCCCGGGCGGCCCTTGCCGCCGCCCGCGGCGGAACGCCGGTCGAGGCGGGCGCGGAACGCGTGACAGACGGTATTCACAGCGAACCCACCCTGACCAGGGGCAGGACCTACCGGATCAGCCTCGCGTGCGCCGGCAGGGGGGCCGCGGAGCTGACCTTCGTGCCCGCGAACGCCGGCACGAAGACCACGGTGCCGTGCGACAGGTCAGTGGTCCAGCAGCGGATCACCGCGAAAGCGCCGGTCCACGTCGACGTCGACGGCACCAGAGGATCGACCGGCGTGATCGCCTGGCAGATCAGCCCTCTGTAACCCGATCGCCGGCCGAGACGCCGTGTGGCCGGCCGCCACAGGCGGCCGGCCACACGGGACGGTCCAGGCTCGACACCGCTGACCGGCGCCTACAGCACCGGCAGGTTCTTCCGCAGCTCGAAGGCGGTGACCTCGGACCGGTACTCCTCCCACTCCGACTTCTTGTTGCGCAGGAAGAAGTCGAAGACGTGCTCGCCGAGGGTCTCGGCGACCAGGTCGCTGCTTTCCATGAGGGTCAGGGCCTCGCCGAGGTTCTGCGGGAGGGGCTCGATGCCCATCGCGCGGCGCTCGGCGTTGGACAGGGCCCAGACGTCGTCCTCGGCGCCGGGCGGGAGCTCGTAGCCCTCCTCGATGCCCTTCAGGCCCGCAGCCAGGAGGACGGCGTACGCCAGGTACGGGTTGGTGCCGGAGTCGAGGGAGCGGACCTCGACGCGCGCGGAGCCGGTCTTGCCGGGCTTGTACATGGGGACGCGGACCAGCGCGGAGCGGTTGTTGTGGCCCCAGCAGATGTACGAGGGGGCTTCCCCGCCCGCGCCCGCCGTGCGCTCGGAGCCGCCCCAGATCCGCTTGTAGGAGTTCACCCACTGGTTGGTGACCGCGGAGATCTCCGCGGCGTGCCTGAGCAGGCCCGCGATGAAGGAGCGGCCGACCTTGGAGAGCTGGTACTCGGCGCCCGACTCGTAGAACGCGTTGCGGTCGCCCTCGAAGAGGGACAGGTGGGTGTGCATGCCGGAGCCGGGGAACTCCGAGAACGGCTTCGGCATGAAGGTCGCCTGGACGCCCTGCTCCAGCGCCACCTGCTTCATGACCAGGCGGAACGTCATGATGTTGTCCGCCGTGGACAGCGCGTCGGCGTAGCGCAGGTCGATCTCCTGCTGGCCGGGGGCGCCCTCGTGGTGGGAGAACTCCACCGAGATGCCCATCGACTCCAGCATGGTGATCGCCTGCCGGCGGAAGTCCATGCCCACGTTCTGCGGGGTGTGGTCGAAGTAGCCCGAGTTGTCGGCCGGGGTCGGGCGGGAGCCGTCGACGGGCTTGTCCTTGAGCAGGTAGAACTCGATCTCGGGGTGGGTGTAGAAGGTGAAGCCCAGGTCGGAGGTCTTGGCCAGGGCCCGCTTGAGGACGTAGCGCGGGTCGGCGAAGGACGGGGAGCCGTCGGGCATCAGGATGTCGCAGAACATGCGGGCGGTGCCGGGGGCCTCGGCGCGCCAGGGCAGGATCTGGAAGGTGGAGGGGTCCGGCTTGGCGATCATGTCGGACTCGTAGACCCGGGCGAAGCCCTCGATGGCGGAGCCGTCGAAGCCGATGCCCTCGTCGAAGGCCTGCTCCAGCTCGGCCGGTGCAACGGCCACGGACTTGAGGAAGCCCAGCACGTCCGTGAACCACAGGCGTACGAACCGGATGTCGCGCTCCTCCAACGTCCGGAGCACGAACTCCTGCTGCTTGTCCATCTTCCGCTTCCCCATCCTTGCTGGTCAGGCCGCCCGGTTTCCCACATCGCGGGGGCAGGCGGTCGGGCACCTGAGCATCACACCACAACACCGTTTCACGTGCGTTGCGGACCTTGATCACCCGGGCGTCCTCGGCCTGAACGCCTCACATACGGCAGGTGTACCGCTCTGCCGCCCATCTTGCCTGTCCGGGGCGGCATCCGTAATGGCCGGTCCGCTTCGGGCGTGACCGACACCACCACTCTTAAATTTGCATCTCAGATGCAAGTTTCTCTACCGTTCTGATCAGCCGAGCGATCGAGCGAGTCGAAGCGATCGAGCCCATCGAGGAGTCCTGATGCTGTCCGAGCAGTCAGCAGCCACCGTCCGCGCCACCCTGCCCGCCGTCGGCGCGGCCATCGGCGAGATCACCGAGCGCTTCTACGCCCGGCTGTTCGAGGCCCACCCGGACCTGCTGCGGGATCTGTTCAACCGCGGCAACCAGGCCGCCGGCGTCCAGAAGCAGGCCCTGGCCGGCTCCATCGCCGCCTTCGCCACGCACCTGGTGAATAACCCCGAGCAGCGGCCCGACGCGATGCTCGAGCGCATCGCCCACAAGCACGCCTCGCTGGGCATCGTGCCCGAGCAGTACCCGGTCGTCCACGAGCACCTGTTCGCCGCCATCGCCGAGATCCTGGGCGACGCGGTCACCCCCGAGGTCGCCGCCGCCTGGACCGACGTCTACTGGCTGATGGCGAACGCCCTCATCGCCATCGAGAAGCGGCTGTACGCGCAGAGCGAGCAGCGGGGCTGGCGCGAGTGGCGGGTGGTCGAGCGGACCGACGAGACCGCCGACGTCGCGAGCTTCACGCTCCGCCCGGTGGACGACGGCCCGGTGCCCGGCTACCGCGCCGGCCAGTACGTCTCGGTCGGCGTCACCCTCGCGGACGGCGCCCGGCAGATCCGCCAGTACAGCCTGACCGCGGCCCCCGGCTCGCCGGAGCGGCGGTTCGCCGTGAAGCGGGTGGCCGGCGCCGGCGCCGCGCCCGACGGCGAGGTCTCCGACCACCTGCACGCCCACGTGCGCGAAGGTGACGTGCTGCAGCTCTCCGCGCCCTACGGCGACCTGGTCCTGGAGGACACCGAGGCGCCGCTGCTGCTCGCCTCGGCCGGCATCGGCGTCACCCCGATGATCGCCATGCTGGAGCAGCTCGCCCTCACCGGTCACCCTGCCCCGGTGACCGTGGTGCACGCCGACCGCTCCCCCGCCGCGCACGCCCTGCGCTCCGACCACGAGGCGTACACGTCGAAGCTGCCGGACGCGAGGCCCTTCTTCTTCTACGAGGAGGACGCCGAGGGCGCCGGGCGGCCCGGCCTGGCCGACCTGACGGACGTCGACGTCCCGGCGGGCACGCACGCCTACCTCTGCGGTCCGCTGCCCTTCATGCGCGCGGTGCGCGCCCAGCTCATCGAGAAGGGCGTGGCCCCCGCCGACATCCACTACGAGGTGTTCGGCCCGGACCTCTGGCTCGCCAAGGCGGCCTGACCCGGACGTGCGCGAAGGGCGCCTCGCGGGACCTCACCGGTCCCCCGAGGCGCCCTTCGGCGTCACCGGGTGCGTCCCCCGCCCCCCTGCCGAAGTCGGGGACCGCTCGATCACCGGCGCTGCGGCGCCCGGCCGATCTCCAGCAGCAGCGGAGCCGTCGGGTCCACGACGATGTCCTGCACCGTCACCGGGTCCAGCGCCGCGTAGAACGCCTCCTGGGCCTGGCGCAGGGCGCCCCGCAGCCGGCAGCCCGAGTTCAGCGGGCAGGGTGTGACGCCCTGGCCGGCGCCCTCGCAGTCGACGACGTCCGCGTCGCCCTCGAAGGCGCGTACCACGGCGCCCACCGACGCCGTGCGCCCCTTCTCGGTCAGGCTCAGGCCGCCGCCCCGGCCGCGGCGGGCGTCGACCAGTCCCATGTGCTGGAGTTCGGCGACGACCTTGGCGGCGTGCGTGTAGGGGACGTCCATGTCCCCCGCGACCTGCCGGGTCGTGGGACTGGTCGGGTCGGGGACGGTGAGTCGCATGAGGACCCGCAGGGCCAGGTCGGTGGAGCGCAGCAGCCGCATACCACGAGGGTAGGTAATGCGCATCGCACGTTCAAATTACCCGGTCCCGTGCCCTCGCTGGGGAACGGCCGCCCGGGCGCACTACGATCGGCGAGCCGCAACGTCCACGCCTCTTTCCCCAGAAGGACACGTCTCATGGGTTCCGCGAAGAACAGCAGCGCCGCCGCGCGCAAGGCACGCGTCGAGGAGATGCGGCGCGCCGAGCGCGTCCGCGCGCGCCGCAACCGGGTGCTCACCGTCGCCGCCAGCGTGGTGGTCGTCGCCGGCCTCGCCGTCGGCGGTGTGGTGCTGGTGAACTCGCAGTCCGGCAAGAAGGACTCGGCCGCGAGCGGCGACGCCAAGAACGCCGGCGACTCGGGGCACTTCACCACCGGCGCGGACGGGGTGCGGACCTGGTCCGGGAAGCTGTCGCGGACCCATGTCACCAGCAAGGTGTCGTACCCGATGCACCCGCCGGTCGGCGGCAACCACAACCCGGTGTGGCTCAACTGCAACGGCGACGTCTACACCGACCCGGTGCAGGACGAGAACGCCGTGCACGCGCTGGAGCACGGCGCGGTCTGGGTGACGTACACCGGCAAGGCCGCCAAGGCGGACGTCGACGCGCTCGCGGCGAAGGTGAAGAAGACGCCGTACTCGCTGATGAGCCCGTACGAGAACCAGGCCGCCCCGATCATCCTGTCCGCCTGGGGCCACCAGGTGACCGTGAAGAGCGCGAGCGACCCGGAGGTGGACAAGTTCTTCGCCGCCTACGTGCAGGGCAAGCAGACGCCCGAGCCGGGCGCCTCCTGCACCGGCGGGGCGATGAAGTGAGGCGGCAGCACGTCGGCTGGGCGGCGGGCGCGGCCGCGGCGGTGCTCGTCGCGGCCGGGGCGATCACCTACGCGGTGGCCGAGGACGCCGGCGGGACGGACCCGGCGACGCCGGCGGCCGACTCCGCCGACGCCGGGTTCGCGCGGGACATGGCCGTCCACCACCAGCAGGCCGTCGAGATGTCGTACATCGTGCGGGACCGCACGAAGAACGAGGAGGTGCGCCGCCTCGCCTACGACATCGCGCAGACGCAGGCCAACCAGCGCGGCATGCTGCTGGGCTGGCTGGACCTGTGGGGGCTGCCGAAGGTCTCCGCCGACCCGCCGATGACCTGGATGGGCATGGGGGACATGCCCGCCGGCAAGGACGGGGCGCTGATGCCGGGGATGGCGACCGACTCCGAGATGAAGAAGCTCGGCACGCTCAACGGCAAGCAGGCGGAGGTCCTCTACCTCCAGCTCATGACGGACCATCACAAGGGCGGCGTCCACATGGCGCAGGGCTGTGCCGCCAAGTGCACGGTAGGGGTGGAGAAGCGGCTGGCCCAGGGCATGGTCGAGGCCCAGCAGTCGGAGATCGAGCTGATGGCCGGAATGCTCAAGGAGCGTGGCGCGCAGCCCCGTTCATAGCATCACCATCCGGGCTCTCATCCTAAAAACCTCAAATCGCCTTGAATGAAGGTTCTTTGAGCTTCTCTTGACCTTCGCGTTCCCCTGGCATGAACGGTTCATCGCAAGAGTGGCCATCGTCGTGTGATCCATTCGCCGGTCCGAACCGCCGCGGGCCGGTGCGTTCCTCCACGACGTACCAGCCACTACGTGCATGCGAACCGCATCGCAGGGGGTTCTATGAGATCCAACCGCGCCAAGGTGCGCGCCGGCGTGAGCATGGCAGCGACGCTGCCGATGATCGCCGGCGCGCTGGCGCTGGGCATACCCACGGCGCACGCCGCGGACGGCCCGGCCCGTGACGCGCTGAAGGGCACCCGGCCCGCTTGGGCCACCGCCAAGGCGGACAAGGGCGCCACGTCGAACAACGCCCAGGTCAAGGCCCGGGTCTATCTGGCGGGACGGGACGCGGCCGGTCTCTCGGCCTACGCCAAGGCCGTGTCGGACCCGAACTCGCCGCTGTACGGCAAGTTCCTGAGCGCCAAGAAGGCGCAGGCCCGCTTCGGGGCCACCAAGGCCCAGGTGGCCGCCGTCAAGACCTGGCTGAAGTCGGCCGGCCTGACGGTCACCGAGGTCACCTCGCACTACGTCGCCGTCTCCGGTGACGTGGCCGCCGCCGAGAAGGCGTTCGGCACCCAGTTCCACAACTTCGCCAAGGGCTCGAAGACCTACCGCGCCCCGGCGAAGACCGCGTCCGCGCCGGCCGGCCTGAAGGGCGCCGTCCTGACCGTCACCGGTCTGGACAACGCCCCGCACAAGGCGCACCACAAGGACCAGCTCCCGCCGCCGGACGCCGTGTTCAAGAACTCCGGGCCGTTCTCCTCGTACTACGGCTCGAAGACCGCGAGCACGCTGCCGGACGCGTACGGCGGCAAGGTCCCGTACGCGATCAAGGGTTACACCGGCAAGCAGCTGCGCGCCGCCTACGGCGCCGGCACGTACACCGGCAAGCACGTGCGCATCGCCATCACGGACGCGTACGCCTCGCCGACCATCGCCTTCGACGCGGGCAAGTACGCGGTGAAGAACGGTGACGCGGCCTGGAACACCAGTCAGCTCCACCAGGTGCTGCCGAAGAACTACACGAAGACCGAGGAGTGCGGCGCGGCCGGCTGGTACGGCGAGGAGACCCTCGACGTCGAGGCCGTGCACGCGGTCGCGCCGGCCGCCGACGTCACGTACGTGGGCGCCGCGTCCTGCTACGACGACGACCTGCTGGACTCGCTCAGCAAGATCGTCGACGGTCACCTGGCCGACATCGTCTCCAACTCGTGGGGCGACGTCGAGGCCAACCAGACGCCGGACCTCCTGGCCGCCTACGACCAGGTCTTCCAGCTCGGCGCGGTACAGGGCATCGGCTTCTACTTCTCCTCCGGTGACAACGGCGACGAGGTCGCCAACACCGGCGTGAAGCAGGTCGACACCCCGGCCAACTCCTCGTGGGTGACCGCGGTCGGCGGCACCTCGCTGGCCGTCGGCAAGGGCGACAAGTACCAGTGGGAGACCGGCTGGGGCACCGAGAAGGCGTCCCTGTCGGCCGACGGCAAGAGCTGGACGGGCTTCCCGGGCGCCTACACCTCGGGCGCGGGCGGCGGCACCAGCAAGACCGTGCCGCAGCCGTACTACCAGAAGAACGTCGTCCCGAAGGCGCTCGCCACGGCCAACAACGCCGCCGGCAACCGCGTCGTCCCGGACATCGCGGCCATCGCCGACCCGAACACCGGCTTCCTGGTCGGCCAGACCCAGACCTTCCCCGACGGATCCGAGCAGTACAGCGAGTACCGCATCGGCGGCACCTCGCTGGCCGCCCCGGTGATCGCGGCGGTCCAGGCCCTGGCCCAGGAGGCGAGCGGCGGCAAGGCGCTCGGCTTCGCCAACCCGGCGATCTATGCGAAGTACGGCAAGACCGGCGTGTTCCACGACGTCACGGACAACCCGACGGGCTCCGGCCTGGCGGTCGCCCGGATCGACTTCGTGAACGGCTTCGACGCCGCCGACGGCCTCGCGACCTCGGTCCGCAGCCTCGGCAAGGACAGCTCGCTGTCCGCGGTGAAGGGCTACGACGACGTCACCGGCGTGGGCTCGCCCGCGAACGGCTACGTCCAGTCGTACCGGCGTCACTGATCCGCTGACCCGGTAGGAGGGGCGTGGGGTGCGTGCACCCCGCGCCCCTTCGTCGTCCGTGGGCGCGGCGCACACCCCCGCACCCCCATCGTGTCGCTCTGACGATTACACTGGGCCCGTGCCTGCGATGAACTTCTGGTCGATCTATCAGCACGGCTTCGCACGGGTCGCCGCGTGTACGGGTCACACCGTCATCGCCGACCCGTACGCCAACGCCGAAGCGGTCCTGCGTCACGCGCGCCGGTGCGCCGAGGAGGGCGTCGCGGTCGCCGTCTTCCCGGAGATGGTGCTGTGCGGCTACTCCATCGAGGACCTGCTGCTCCAGGACGCGCTGCTCGACGAGGTCGAGACGGCGCTCCAGGACGTGGTGGCGGGGTCGGCGGAGCTGCTGCCGGTCCTGGTCGTCGGAGCCCCGCTGCGCCACCGCAACCGGGTCTACAACTGCGCGGTGATCGTGCACCGCGGCCGCGTCCTCGGTGTCGTGCCGAAGTCGTACCCGCCGAACTACCGCGAGTTCTACGAGCGCCGGCAGATCGGCGACGGCGCCGACGAGCGCGGCGGGTCGATCCGCCTCGGCGGCGAGAGCGTGCCGTTCGGCGTGGACCTGCTGTTCGCGGCCGGGGACGTGCCCGGTCTCGTGCTGCACGCGGAGATCTGCGAGGACATGTGGGTGCCGGTGCCGCCCAGCGCGGAGGCGGCCCTCGCCGGCGCGACCGTCCTGGTCAACCTCTCGGGCAGCCCCATCACGGTCGGCCGGGCCGAGGACCGCAAGCTGCTGTGCCGCTCGGCGTCCTCCCGCTGCCTCGCCGCGTACGTCTACGCGGCGGCCGGTCTCGGCGAGTCGACCACCGACCTGTCCTGGGACGGCCAGGCGATGGTCTACGAGAACGGCGTGCTGCTGGCCGAGACCGAGCGCTTCCCGCTCGGCGACAGCTACGCGGTGGCCGACGTGGACCTCGACCTGCTGCGGCAGGAGCGGCAGCGGATGGGCACGTTCGACGACAACCGCCGTACCCACAAGGCCCGCACCGACGACTTCCGCACCATCGCCTTCGAACTCGAGGCGCCCCTCACCGACCTGGGCCTGCGCCGCCGCCTGGAGCGCTTCCCGTTCGTGCCGTCCGACGCCGACCGCCTCGCCCAGGACTGCTACGAGGCGTACAACATCCAGGTGGAGGGCCTTCAGCAGCGGCTGGGGGCGATCGGCGGCCCGAAGGTGGTCATCGGGGTGTCCGGCGGCCTGGACTCCACGCACGCGCTGATCGTCGCCGCCCGCGCGATGGACCGCGCGGGCCGCCCGCGCAGCGACATCCTGGCCTGGACCCTGCCCGGCTTCGCCACCAGCGACCACACCAAGGACAACGCCCACAAGCTGATGGAATCGCTCGGGGTCACCGCCGCCGAGCTCGACATCACGCCGACCGCGCGGCTGATGCTGCAGGAGATGGGCCACCCGTTCGCCTCCGGCGAGCCGGTGTACGACGTCACCTTCGAGAACGTGCAGGCGGGCCTGCGCACCGACTACCTCTTCCGGCTGGCCAACCAGCGCGGCGGCATCGTGCTCGGCACCGGTGACCTCTCCGAGCTGGCGCTCGGCTGGTCCACGTACGGCGTCGGCGACCAGATGAGCCACTACAACGTCAACTCCGGCGTGCCGAAGACGCTGATCCAGCACCTGATCCGCTGGGTCATCAGCAGCGGGCAGTTCGGCGAGGAGACCGGCCGGACGCTCGCCGCGATCCTCGACACCGAGATCAGCCCGGAGCTGGTCCCGGGCGAGGAGATGCAGTCGACGGAGTCGAAGATCGGCCCGTACGCGCTGCACGACTTCACGCTCTTCCACGTGCTGCGCTACGGCTTCCGGCCGTCGAAGATCGCCTTCCTGGCCTGGCACGCCTGGCACGACCCGGACGCCGGCGACTGGCCGCCGAACTTCCCCGAGGCCAAGCGGGTGGCGTACGACCTGCCGGAGATCCGGCGCTGGCTCGAGGTCTTCTGCCGCCGCTTCTTCGCCTTCGCGCAGTTCAAGCGCTCGGCCATGCCGAACGGGCCCAAGGTCTCCGCCGGCGGCTCGCTCTCCCCGCGCGGCGACTGGCGCGCTCCGTCCGACGGCAACGCGCGCGTGTGGCTGCGGGATCTGGCCCGCTTCGACGACCCTACGACTTGAGCGCGTCCACGAAGGGAGCCCAGGCGGCCGCGCCGAGCAGGACGGCGGGGCCGTCCGGGACCTTGGAGTCACGGACGGGGACGAGGCCGGGGAGGTTCCGGGCGACTTCCAGGCAGTTGCCGCCGTCTTCGTTGCTGTAGCTGCTCTTGAACCAGAGAGCGTCACTCAAATCGGTCCGGGTGCTTGCCATTTCGGTAATCCTCTGCCGCTGCCTTGATCATGGCGAGGGACGCGTCTGGTGACAGCGCTACGGCCCTGAGCCGATCGTATGCCTTGCGGTACCGCTCCACGAGGGCCGGATCATCGATGGTGTCCCCACTGTACGAAGCCTCGGTGTACACCAGTGGTGGGGCATCGGGAAACGTCATGGCCAGGATGGATGCGGCCATCAGGGGATACGACCTCTGCTTCCGCGGAATGATCTGCGGAGTGATCCGGCGCCGGTCCGCCAACTCCGCGATGCGGTCAAGCTGCGCGGTCATGTCCTGGGCTGCCAGGAGTGGTTCGGTGATCACCGACTCATGCAGGATCACCCAGTACTCCGGGGTGTGATGGTCCGCCTCGAAAAGGTCGGCGCGCGCCTTCCGGGCGCTGACCTTCTCCTCCACCTCAGCCTCGGACGACAGTGGGAGGCCCGCCAGGATGACGGCCCGCGCGTAGGCCGGAGTCTGGAGCAGCCCAGGAAAGAGCGTCGGGCACCATTCCTCGATGGTCAGGGCATACTTCTCCGCCTCCAAAACTTTCTCGAAATAGGCGGGATGCCCAGCCCGCCGCGCCCTCCGCACATCCTCGCAACGCCGCTCGAAGAACCCGTCGGTGCCCAGCACCCGGTCCGCATGCCGGGCCAGGTCCATCGGCATGCGTCGTTCACCGCGCTCGATGTCGCTCAGATACGTCTTGCCGTAGAAGCTGCCCTCAAGGAACGCTTCCAGCGACAGCCCCGCGGCCTCCCGCTGCCACCTCAACTCCTTGCCGTAGAAGTCCGGGACGCTGACCGAACCGTCGATGTCCTTGCGTCGGACCACGTGCTCACCGCCGTAGCTCACCTTGCCGTTTCCGCTGCTCGCGTCGCGGACGCGAGACCTCTTCCACGGTAGCGAGCCGGGCGACACTCTGTGAGGTGTTCGTAACTCACCGCACAGAAGGCCGGAGCCCCCCATGCCCGACCACTCCCCCACCGCCCACGACGTCACCCTCTGCGCGGAGAACCTGCGCGCCCTCGCCCCGCACGGGACGGCGGCGGAGCGGTGACCTTCGAACTCGACCTGCTCGCCACGCCGAAGGCCGTACCGGACCTGCGCCACCGCCTGCGCGACCTCGACCACGAAGTGCAGCTCTGTGCCACGGAGTTGCTGACGAACGTCATCGACCACCTCGGTGCGGGCACTCCGGTCACGGTCCGGGTGACCGGCACGCTCCACGGCCACACGCGCGTCGAGGTCACGGACCCCGCCGCGCACGCCCTCCCCGTCCTGCGGCCGGCCACCGACACCGCCGAGTCCGGCCGGGGCCTGGTCCTGGTCGAGGCCCTCGCCCGGCGCTGGGGCGTCGACCAGGGCCCGGGCCACAAGACGGTCTGGTGCGAGCTACCGGGAGACCGCGGAGTTCGTGCGCGTTGAGGACGCGCGTCGGAGGGCGGCCCGTGAGGCCGGATGGGATGGTGCGCGGAACTGTGGCCTCCACCATGGCGGAGATGGTCATGTCCCTGATGAGATCACCGGGTGCTCGGTCTACTCCTCCGCGTCCTGCCCTTCTGGGTCCGCGAACCCCTGCTCATCGTCGTCGGCTCCGTCTTCGGCGTACGCATCATGTACCTCGCCGTCGTGGAGCGCAGCTGGGTCGCCGCCGGCATCGGCGCGGTGTTCCTCGTGTTCACCGCGATACGCGTCCACACGGTGGTACGGGCACTTCAGGCGCGCCGGAACCCGGGTCCGGGTCCGGCCGCCCCGGCTCAGGTGCGGGTTCCTGACCCGGCTCAGGCGCAGGTCCCGGACCCGGCTCAGGTGCGGGTTCCGGCGCAGGTGCCGACACCGGTGCACGTCCCGGCCCAGGCGCCGGCCCGGGGGCAGGTTGCGGCTCAGGCCGCGGCGACCCCGCGCCCCGCCGCCGGGCCGCCGGAGAAGGACCACAACGCGTGGGGCCAGGCCCTCGCCGCCGTGGGTGTGTTCGGCGCCCTCGCGGCCGCCGTGTGGCTGGGCCCGCGTGTGATGCCGTCCGCCGACAACACGCCGCAGCCCGCCTCGTGTTCGGACTCGGAGCACGAGAAGCTGCCGAAGGCGTACGAGAAGACGCCCCGGCCCGTGACCGGCGACGAACTGTGCGAGGCGCTCAACCGGCCCGATCTGGCCCGGCTCCTGGGCACGCCCCGGGAGATCGCGGACACGGCTTCGGGCAGCAACGGCACCGCAGCGCTGACCGACGGGAAGGTCGCCGAGCCGGAGGCGGAGATCAAGTTCGACACGTACACCGTGAACCTCTCGGCCACCTACAACCACCTGTCGACCGCGCAGTACGTGAGGCTGTTCGACATCGCGGGCGACAGGATGGAGAAGGACGTCAAGACGCTCAAGGTCCTCGGCCGGCCCGCGTTCTTCTCCTCGGACCACACCATGAAGTTCCAGATCGACTTCAGCAAGGAGCACCAGAGCGCACCGGTCCAGGAGGGCCCCCTCGCCAGGACGCTGTCCGTCGCCCTGGAGCGGAAGGACCGGGGCGGCTTCTACGACCTCACCGTGTGGAGCGAGTCCGGCGCCCTCCCGGACGACGGGGTCCTGGTCGACATCGCCGAGAAGGTCCTCCCGAAGGTCCTCGAACGGAGCGCTCACTGAGCCGTCCCGCGCTCTACGTGCCGCCGCCGTGCGGGCGCGGGCGCTTCCGGCGCCGCACGCCCACGGCTCCGGCGAGGAGGAGTACCCCGAGGACGACCGCCGCGGCCTCGTAGCGGCCGGGAGTGGCCCAGGAGGGGCCGGGCCAGACCGCCACGGCCACCTCGGCGGTGTCGTTGGCGGTCGTGGCGTCGAGAGCGGGGCGCCCGGCCTCGCCGCCGGAGACGGTGACCCGTCCGCCGTGGTGGGGGCCGCCCCGGTCGATGCGGAGGGTGAAGGGGAAGGTCTTCGTGGCGCCCACCGCCGCGCTGCTCGCCGTGCACACGTACCGGCGTGCCGTCGGCTGTCTCAGGGACGGCTCGGCCAGGGGCGTGCCGTCCGGGGCGAGGGCGCGGCACTCCTGGTCGATCACTTCCTCGTCCCTGTCGAACTCGTAGGGGGAGGACACGACGGTGGTGCCCGACGGCACGGTGAACTCGACCCGCACCGGGGCCGGCAGCGCGCCGGGGCCGTCGTTGCGCACGCCGACCCGCACGTCGGCGAGGCTGCCGACGGGTCCTCTGGCGGTGCCGGCGACGGCGGCCAGGTCGGCCTCGTTGCGCACCGGCACCGTCAGCTCCGACGGGCTTCCGTCCGCCTTCCCCGCGCCGCCCCGGCCGCCGGCGGGCACCAGGCGGAGCGCGGCGCCGTCGCCCGGCTCGTACTGCGACGCCAACTCGTCCGGGGGCACGTAGTCGGTGCCGAGGGCGGCGGCCTGGAACGAGACGCTGGGGTAGGTGGCGTCACGGCCGGCCCTGAGGACTTCCCGGGCACCGAGGCGGTAGGACGCGCCAGGGGGGATGACGACGTCGGCGGCCGGCAGCCGGCACCACGTCGATGTGGCGCCCCGGTAGCGGCAGTTGCCGTGCTTCACGGCCGGTGCGAGGCCGTCCCGCGTGCTCATGAAGAGCGCGACTCCGCGGGCGGGCACGTCGCCGGTGTTGCGCAGGGTGAGCGAGACGCCGAGGGTGCCACCCGGGTCGACGTCGTGCCGGTCGGGGCGCGCGTCGACCGCCAGAACCGGCTTGCCGACGACGATGCGGGTGCTTCCGGTGACGGCGGGCGAGCCGGACGAGGTCACCCGGTAGCGCAGCACGGCCGACTCGCCCGCCGTGGCGCCCCGCGCGGGACTGAGGCGGAAGTGCTGGTGGATCCCGCTCCGGGAGATGTCGTCCTGCCCGGTGCAGCGGAAGACCGGCAGCCGGACGGGACAGATGTCCATCGCCGTTCTGACGACGGCGACGCCCTCGAGGTCGCGGGCGTCGAAGGTGACCGTGACGCGGGCGGCCCCCCGCTCCTGGACGTCGAGTTTGTCGGTGCTGTCGGGGTCGCGCGAGACGTAGAAGACCGACGGCACGACGAGCTCGGGCTCGTCGGAGGGCGCGCAGCCGGCGAGACCCGCCAGCACCGCGACCAGGAGGAGGACGGGCCCGACGGTCGCACGAAGCAGCTCGGTCGGGGTGGCGCCCCTCCTCCGCCCCGTCCCCTGGCGGCAGTTGACTCCCTCACGCATGTCCACCGGGATCACCCTGCCAGGAGGACGTCACGTCGGTGCATCGGTACGGTCACGCGGCCCCGCCGCGCGCAGGGGCCTGCCCGGCGGATCCCGCCGGGCAGGCCCCTGGTCCCGGGGAGGACTCAGCGCTTCAGCGTGAAGGTGAAGTCACCGGAGATCCTGCCGTTCAGCCGGACCGCCGAGACGAGCTTCCCGGCAGCGATGAGCCGCTCCACCTCGGCCCGTGAGAGACCGCAGCCGTCGGCGATCAGCCGCACGGGCCGGACGGGGATCGGCGCCGCGAAGCGGACCGACACGTCGATCACCTCGCGGTCCAGGTGATCCGAGCCGCCGGTGTCGAGCCGCCAGGCGCCGTCCCAGTCGAGGGCGATGCGATTGCGTCGCCGCACCACCGGGTCCCGGAGCGACTCGGCCGCCAGGGCGGGGTCGTTGCCGTGGGCCCGGTCCAGCAGTTCGGGCCGTACGGAGCGCACGTTCGCCCGCTCCAGGACCGTGATTTTCGTCGTCTCCCCGCAGCCGGCGCAGAGCGCGAGGAGCCAGACGTCGATGAGTTTGTGGTTCGCGTTGACCCGGAACTTGCCGGTCGTCCGGAAGCGTTCGGACGCGCAGGCGTGACAGCGCCGGAGAACCGTCGGCAGGCAGGTGGGCATGACCACCCAGCTATTGAGCACAGAAGTACACCGTCTTCAGTGAGAAGTCCGCAGCAGAAAGCAGCGCGGCGCGAAACGCGCGACGCGCGACCAATCAGCACTCGGGGGGTCTCACACGGTGTACAACGGCACGTCCTTGCCTGGGCGACTCGGTTCGGCAGCACGGTAGTTACAGCCAGCGGTACCGCTCAACAGGTTTTCGAGGAGAGTCTGACGAACTGGGAGCTCTACAAGATCAGCCTGGTACAAGGGAGGAAGGGTGGATGCCAACCCCTGCAAATGATGACGTCGATCCCGCCGTCATGTTCAAGTCCGACCGGACCTTCAGGGTCTGGCGTTATGGGATCGGTCATTCCCAACTGCTGCTTCGGGCGGTTCCCGACAGCGGGAACCCCGCTTGCCTGGATCTGCGCTTCGAGGGCGTGAGCGCCATGCAGTTGGTCCAGCAGTACAAGTCGATCGAGCTGTGCTCCGCGAACGTGACCGAGGCCGAGAAGATCTTCGGTTTCTCCGGTGTCGGCCCGTCCGGCAGGGAGCTCCACCTGCCTGTCGTCCTCCGCTCCGGAAGCGGGTCGGGGTTCGTGCTGTGCCGAAGCGTCACCGCTGAGCGTGGCGGGGAGGACCCGGTCGGATCCGGTCCCGGACGCGAGGACCGCAGCGTCGTCTGGAGCAGCCGCCCGCGGTCATAGGCGGACCGGAGGCGCCGGGGCGGGTGGAGGGCCGAGGTCCTCCACCCGCCCGGACGGCGTCTCAGCGGTGCAGCGCCCCCGCGTGCTCCGGCACGTGTGTGGCGACCACGCGGCCCTCACGGGCGACCTCGTGGCGGCGGTCCACCGCGTAGGCGACGCCGGCCACGCCGAGGCCCAGTACCGCCAGGGCCGCTCCCGCCAGGGCCGGTGAGGTCACGCCGAAGCCCGCCGCGAGGGCGATCCCGCCGATCCAGGCGCCGCCGGCGTTCGCCAGGTTGAAGGCCGCCTGGTTGGCGGAGGAGGCGAGGGAGGGGGCCGTCGTGGCCTTCTCCATGACCATGAGCTGGAGGGGGGAGCCGGTGACGAACGCCGCCATGCCGAGGAGGGCGACCGACAGGGCAGCGCTCCACTCCGCCCGCATGAGGACCGGGAAGAGCAGCAGCACCACCGCCAGGGAGGTGAGGCCGCCGAAGAGGGTGCCGCGCAGGGAGTGGTCCGCCAGGCGGCCGCCGAGGAGGTTGCCGGCCGTCGCGCCGACGCCGAAGAGCGCCAGCAGCAGCGTCACGTTGGTCTCGGCGAAGCCCGCCGCGTCCGTGAGCATCGGGGTGATGTAGCTGTAGGCGGCGAAGAGGGCGCCGAAGCCCGCCACCGTGGTGCCCAGGGCAAGCCACACCGGCACCGAGCGCAGCGCCGCCAGCTCGCCGCGCAGGCCGGTGGTGGGGGCGGCGGCCCGGTCGTGCGGGATCAGCAGGGCCAGCGACGCTATCGCCGCCAGGCCGATCGCGCTCACCCCGAGGAAGGTCGCCCGCCAGCCGAGGTGCTGGCCCATCAGCGTGGCGGCGGGGACGCCCGCGATGTTGGCGACAGTCAGGCCGAGGAACATCAGGGACACCGAGCGGGCCTTGCGCTCCGGCGCCACCATGCTCGTGGCGACCACCGCGCCGACGCCGAAGAACGCGCCGTGCGGCAGGCCGCTGAGGAAGCGGGCGGCCAGCAGGGCGTCGTTGCCGGGGGCGAGGGCGGAGAGCGCGTTGCCCGCCACGAAGAGCCCCATCAGGGCGATGAGGACCGTGCGCCGGGACATGCGCGCGGTCACGGCGGCCAGCAGCGGCGCGCCGATGACCACGCCGAGCGCGTACGCCGAGACCAGGTGCCCGGCGGCGGGGATGGAGATGTGCAGGTCGTCCGCGACGTCGGGGAGCAGCCCCATCATCACGAACTCGGTGGTGCCGATACCGAAAGCGCCGACGGCCAGTGCGAGCAGGGCCAGGGGCATGAAGGGCCTGTGCCTTTCGAAGGGAGAGCGGAGTTCCGTTGCAGATTATGTTCTCGTTCGGAACAAAGTCTCCCGCGCCGGCTATTCCAACCGGTTACGCGGACGTGTCGAGCTTCACACGGGCGGCGATCGGCAGGTGGTCGCTGTCGGTGCGCGGCAGGGTCCAGGAGCTCTCCGGCTGGACGCCCTTGACCAGGATCTGGTCGATCCGCGCCATCGGGAACGACGCCGGCCAGCTGAACCCGAAGCCGCTGCCCGCCGCGCCCTGGGTGGAGCGGAGCTGGGAGGTGACGGCGTTCAGCGCGCGGTCGTTCATGGTGCCGTTGAGGTCGCCGAGCACGACCACCCGCTTCAGCGTCTCGTCGGCGATGGCCTCGCCGAGCGCGTCGGCGCTCTTGTCCCGCTGGCGCGCGGTGAACCCGGCCTCCACCTTGACCCGCACCGAGGGCAGATGGGCGACGTAGACGGCGACCGGGCCCTCGGGGGTCGTCACCGTGGCGTGCATCGCGCGCTTCCAGCCGAGCTTGATGTCGACCGCTTCGACGCCGGTCATCGGGTACTTGCTCCACAGGCCGACCGTGCCGACGACCGCGTGGTACTTGTACGTCGCCGCCAGCGCCTTCTCGTACACCGGGACGGCCGGGGCCGGCAGCTCCTCCAGGGCCAGCAGGTCCGCGCCCGAGGAGGCGACGTCCTGGGCGGTGGCGGCCGGGTCGGGGTTGTCGGCGTTGACGTTGTGGGTGGCCACCATGAGGTCGCCGCCGCCGTCCGCCTTGTCGAAGACGAGGCCGCCGAAGAGGTTCAGCCACACGATCGCCGGGAGCAGCACCGCGATCAGCGCGGTCGCCGACCTGCGCAGCAGGCCGAGGACCAGCAGCACCGGGATGGCCAGCCCCAGCCAGGGCAGGAAGGTCTCGGTGAGGCTGCCGAGGTTGCCCAGCCGGTTGGGGATGCGCGAGTGCACCAGCATCACCAGGGCGAGCAGCAGCGCGAGGACGGCGAGCACGATGCCCCGCCGCCAGATGCGTGGGTCGCCGCGCCAGCCCGTGACGAGGCGGTGCGTGAGGCGCCGAAGCCGGGATCCGGGTCGCTCGGGCCCCGAGCCGCCGTTGTCCGTCTCCGTCATGTACGCCTGCTGCGCCATACCGTCTGCCTCACTGCCTGCCGTGCACGCCGTCGCTCCCCCGTGCTTCTTCGACCCTAGGGGATGATCGGCTCGTTCCCGCCGTCCCATGACGGCCGTACGCAAGACGAGGACGAACGAGGCGGCGCCGGAGGTTCCGGTTGTCCCCCGGGCGGACGGGGTCTGTGACGAAACGCGCACATTGGACCGGCGGCGCCTAGGTCGTGTCCGCAAAGTCGCGTCGTTCGCCCGCAGGGCGGGCGTCGCGGCGTCCGGTGCGTGCTCTGGGGGTCCCCCCGGCCGAAGGCTGGGGGAGTGCCGGCCGGATGCCCTCGTACTGGGTGTACTCGGGCTTTCGGCCGGTGCGGCGAGAGTGCGTGCCGGGCGTCGTGACGCAGACGCGACTTCGCGGACACGGCCTAGGGGCTGACGGGGCGTAGGCCCGCGAGGACCGTGTCCACGATCCGCTCGGACAGCCCCTCGGGCAGGTCGGCGTCGGGGCGCATGACGGAGCGGACCAGCATCGGGCCGACGAACATGTCGTTGGCGAGTTCCAGGTCGATGTCCGGCCGGAGTTCGCCGCTCTCCTGACCGCGGCGCAGCACGTCCATGACCAGGTCGCGGCGGGGCGCTATGACGCTCGCGTGGTACGCCACCCAGATCTTGGGGCTGGACTTCATCTGCGCGTACACGTTGTGCAGGATCGCCGAGGAGCGGCTGACGAGGCCCCGCCGGCGCAGTGCCTCGACCAGCACGACGAGGTCGTCGCGCATGGAGGTGCCGGGGAGTTCGGGGTCGGGGGGTTCGGCGGCGCGGATGACGTCGACGAACAGTTCCTCCTTGCCGCTCCAGCGGCGGTAGATCGTGGCCTTGCCGACCCCGGCCGTGCGCGCGACGCGCTCGATGGAGAGTTCGGCCAGCGGGACGCCCTCCTCCAGGAGCTTCATCACTCCCTCGATAATGGCGTGTTCCACGGCCTCGCTGCGCGGGCGGCCCCGTACGGGTCCGTCCGGTCGCGGCCGGCTGTCGGCAAGGCTCACGTCGTCCGTCCTTCCACTGTGCTGCGGGAATTGTCCCGCAGCCGCCTCCTTCCCCCGTGGAACCGCCGTCCCCGTTGCTTCCCGGTCAGTCCGCGGCCGACACCAACTCCGGTTCCCGCTCGCCCCGCTGACCGGCGGGCGGCCTGCCCGGCAGGAACAGGGCCACGACCACGGCGCCGATGATCGCGACGCCCGTACCGCACAGCGCGGTGACGTGCATGGCGTGCAGGAAGGCGTCGTTGGCGGGCGTGACCAGGGCCTGGCCGCGCGCGCCGAGCTTCTCGGCGATGCCCAGGGTGGCCTCGATGGACTCGCCGGCCGTGTCCCGCAGGGCGGGCGGCAGCATGTTCAGCTTGCCCTCGACGCCGTTGCGGTAGGCGGTGGAGAGCACGGAGCCGAGGACGGCGATGCCGAGCGCGCCGCCGACCTGGCGGAAGGTGTTGCTGAGCGCGGAGGCGGAGCCGGCCTTCTCGCGGGGCAGGGCCTGCATGATGACCACCGAGGTCGGCGTCATGATGTGGGCCATGGCGGTGCCCATCAGGAAGAAGACGACCTCCAGCAGCCAGATCGGCGTGTCGGCCTCGAAGGTGGCGAACGCGGCCAGCGTCGCCGCGATCAGCACCAGACCGGCGGTGGTGGTGGCCTTGTTGCCGAACCGGTCGACGACCAGCCGGGCCCGCGGCGCGAAGATCATCTGCGCGGCGGCCAGCGGCAGCATCATCACACCGGACTTCAGCGGCGAGTAACCGCGCACGCTCTGCATGTAGAAGACCGAGAAGAACGTGACGCCCATCAGCGCGAAGAAGACCAGCGCGATGGCGGCCATGGCGGCCGAGAACACCTTGTTCTTGAAGTAGGTGACGTCCAGCGACGGGTGGTCGCTGCGCTTCTCGAAGATCACGAAGCCGGCCAGCACGGCGAGACCGGCGACGATCGTCGCCAGCACCTTGGCGTCGGTGAAGTCGGCCAGCTCGCCGCCCTTGATGATGCCGTAGACGAGCAGCACCAGGCCGACGACGGACAGGACCACGCCGACCGGGTCGAGGCGGCCGGGCTTCGGGTCGCGGGAGTCGGGCACCAGCCACACCATCAGCACGACCGCGAGGATCACGATCGGCACGTTGATGAGGAAGACCGAGCCCCACCAGAAGTGGTCGAGCAGCGCGCCGCCGGTGATCGGGCCGATGGCGATGCCGAGGCCGACGCCGCCGGCCCAGATGCCGATGGCCTTGGGCTGCTCCTCGCGCTCGAAGACGTTCATCAGCACGGCGAGGGTCGCCGGCATCACGAAGGCGGCGCCGAGGGCCATCACGGCGCGGTAGGCGATGAGCTCGTTCGGGGTGCCGGACTCGGCGGCCAGGGCCGAGCCGATGCCGAACACGACGATGCCGCCGAGCAGGACCTTCTTGCGGCCCAGCCGGTCGCCGATGAGGCCCGCGGTGAACAGCAGGCCCGCGAAGACCAGGGTGTAGCTGTTGATCGCCCACTCGATCTCGCTCTGGGTGGCGCCGAGGCCGGTGGGCGCCGGGGTCGAGATGGTCTTGATGGCGACGTTCAGGATGGAGTTGTCGAGCACCACGATCAGCAGGCTCAGCATCAGCACGCCGAGGATCGCCCAGCGGCGCCGGTGCACCGCTTCCGGTATCCGGGAGGCAGGGACGGAAGTTGTCATGTGTTCGAGCCTAGGGCCATTTCAATACGGAACCGTCTCGTATCTTATTTCTTTACCGAGACCTTACGCGCCGGAGGCTTCCGTCCCGCGCCGACGGCTCCGCCGGAAGGGATCACAGTGGGGTCCCCTGGCCCTCGGCGGCACCAGGTGCCACCATGGAGGCGATCCGGGGACGCCGTCAGGGCGCCTCGAGATGACCGAAGGAGCCGTTGCAATGACGCAGCTTTCGGCTGCCCACACCAAGCCTTCCGACGGCAGCAAGGCGCTGTACGGGGGGAAGGGCACCCGCCGCATCACCGTCCGCGACATCGCCCTCGCCAAGGAGCGCGGCGAGAAGTGGCCCATGCTCACCGCCTACGACGCGATGACCGCGTCCGTGTTCGACGAGGCCGGCATCCCGGTGATGCTCGTCGGCGACTCGGCGGGCAACTGTCACCTCGGGTACGAGACCACCGTGCCCGTCACCCTCGACGAGATGGCCGTGCTGTCGGCGGCCGTCGTCCGCGGCACCCAGCGCGCCCTGATCGTCGCCGACCTGCCGTTCGGTTCCTACCAGGAGGGCCCGGTGCAGGCGCTGCGCTCGGCGACCCGGCTGGTGAAGGAGGCCGGCGTGGGCGCGGTGAAGCTGGAGGGCGGCGAGCGCTCGCACGAGCAGATCCGGCTGCTGGTGGAGTCCGGCATCCCGGTCATGGCCCACATCGGGCTGACCCCGCAGTCCGTCAACGCGATGGGCTACCGCGTGCAGGGGCGCGGCGAGGAGGCGGCGGCGCAGCTGCTGCGGGACGCGAAGGCGGTGCAGGACGCGGGCGCGTTCGCGGTCGTCCTGGAGCTGGTCCCGGCCGAGCTGGCGGCCGAGGTGACGCGGGTGCTGCAGATCCCCACCGTCGGCATCGGCGCCGGACCGGAGACGGACGCACAGGTGCTGGTGTGGACCGACATGCTCGGTCTCACGTCCGGCCGGGTGCCGAAGTTCGTCAAGAAGTACGCGGACCTGCGTGAGGTCATGGGCAACGCGGCGAAGGCGTTCGCCGAGGACGTCGTCGGCGGGACCTTCCCGCTGGAGGAGCACTCCGTCCACTGAGCCACCACCCGCACCGAGGCAGCCCCGCCGATTTTCCCCCGTCGGCGGGGCTGTCGGCTTCTTCGCCGGGGGACCTCCAGCCGGACCTGGGCGGCCAGCGGGGTGGGCGGTACCGGTCAGGCGCCGCCGGCAGCCCGGCTCGGTCGTCGCGGACGGGGGCGCGTTCTAGCGGAGAACGATCAACCAATACCGACCGCGACAACCCATTCAATATTCAACCTGCGGCAGCTGAGATTTGAGCTTCATCTGAGCTCATTTTTATTGATCGCGGCAGCGAACTCGCACATAATTGAGTTCGCCAGCCATCGAGCCGACACTCAGGGGGAAACGGGGAAGGGCGCGGCCGTACGAGCTGACCCCTCGTACTGAATGCCCGCCATGACGCCACGGCGTCGGATGTGAACAATCACGCAGTTCGCACACATTCAAAATTCACCTGCGCACAGCAGTTTCTTTTTCCGCACGCGGCTTTCGTAACCGATACATGGCCACGCTGGTGGAAACTTGGCGAACCCTGCGCTGCGGCACACGCATCGCGTCGCGATTTTCCGTCGACCCGACAAGTGAGGTCGATCGGCAGAAGCAGGGTGCCGCGAGCGCGGGAATCGTCGCTGAAAAGGCTGTTCGGCGGCACATCAACGAGGGAGACACATGCGTACCATCGCCCGCAAGGTAAGTTTCGCGTTCGTCGGCGCTGCGGCCGCGGCCACGCTGGCCATCGGCGCCGGCACCGCTTCCGCCAGCCAGGACGGACCTCTCGTGAAGAATCCGAACGGCTCGGCCTCCGCCTGGTTCCAGGCGAATGGCGACACGTTCTGGGTCGGCGACTGGAAGGCCGACGGCTACTCCACCGGCGCGGTGTGGGCCGTGATGACGCCGTGCGGCGGACTCAACCCCCCGTGCCCGAACTTCGCCATGAACAAGAAGGGCGCGAACACCGGCGTGCCGGTCAAGTACAACCTGAGCGAGAACCTGCCGCTTCGGTATCGCGCCTGCACGTTCGACAAGCACAACAACATGAAGTCGTGTTCTGACCTGGTGTCCGCCGTCTCGTAGCAGGTGAACGCACCAATCAGGGGCCCGCTCTCCGGGGCGGGCCCCCGCCGGAAGTCAGCTGGTAAGGGAGCGAACAGGTGAAGAAACGCGCAGGCATCGGGATGGTCGTGGCCGGTTTCATATCGCTCTCCACCATTGCCGGATGTGCCGCCACCGACAGTTCCAAATCCAGTGATGAGATTCCGCGGATCGCTTCGCCCAGTGCGGTTGAAGCGCCTTTGAATAAGTACGTCCAGACACCACAAGAGGATTCCATCATCCTCAAGGCACGGTCCATACTGGCGGGGCACTGTGTGCAGCGTTACGGACTCCCGCGGCAAGGCGAGCTGACCGATCCCGTCACAGCGATGGTCCGGAATCCCGTACCCCTGTATCTCTCCGAACGCGGTGCCGCGACGTACGGCTACCGAGCACCCGCGCAAGGATCCTCCGCGCCGTCCGGGTCCGGTGACGACGCCAAGCGCCCATTGTCGGCGCACAAGCGACGGACGATCGACGCGATCATGAACGGCTGGGCGAACACGCCCAAGGAGAACGCGCTGCACAGCTATCGTGGTCGCACGGTGAGTAGGACCGGATGCATCGGAGAGTCCGACGCCCGGCTCATGACGAACACGACACGTCCACGTATCAACGGCGGCCAGCGAGTCACGTCGTCCACGCAGATCCTGAATCTCCTCCTGGCCCTGAAATCCGAGGCGTCCGACAAGACGCAAGCTGATCCGCGCTATCGGTCCATGATTCGTTCGTGGGCATCGTGCATGCGGAGGGCGGGCCACGACTACGCGACCCCGGCCGATACCCAGAACGCGGCCACGCATATGCCGCCGACGGTCTCCGGCGGTCCGTCCAGAGCGGAGCGGCGGCTGGCCCAGCAGGACGCCTCGTGCCAGCGAGAGGTGAACTATCTCGGAGTCGTCGGCCGTCTCACCGAGATTTACCAGGGCAAAGTCGTGACCGAGTACCGGGACACTCTCACCGCTGTCCGCAAGAACATCGACGAGCGCGTGGCCGCGGCGAAGAAGATAACCGAGGGCGACGCGGCATGACCTACGTCTTTGAGAACGCCCGACATGTCACGACGAGTCTTGGCCTAGGAACGTTCGAGCCTGTCGACGCCGGACCGCACAGCGGGCGCAACGACAACATCACCGGGACCACCAGCAGAGGCCTGCATGTCTTCGTCAAGAAGCTGACGGGCGAGGACGCCGCACTCCGCATGAAGCGACTGGTCGCCTTCGAGGAGACGTACCGGCCACTGCTGGCTCCGTCCCTGCGCACACCGTCCTGCCTGGGCTGGGACACCGATCGGAACACGATCGTCTTCGACTGGCTGCGCAACGCCGAGTCAGGGCACACCCTGGTGGACAGGAAGGCCTTCAACGACGTCCTCGCCTGGCGCTGTGGGCAGGCGGTCGGGCTGTTGCACGGCTCGACGCTCGGCACTGCCCTACCCGTGTCGAACGGTCCGGTCACCTCTCGCACACCGGATCTGTTCAGCGCGCTCCCCCTGTCCCACTACGAGCAGGCGAGCGGTGCCCAGTTGGAAGTGTGGCGCATCCTGCACCGCGACGGGACCGTCGCGGCATCCTTGAGGGCCTTACGGAAGGCGAGTCGTCCGGCTCCGGCCGTTCCCATCCACGGGGACCTGCGTCTGGACCAGTTCCTCGTGGACATCGACGGACCGGTGCTGTGTGACTGGGAGGAATTCCGAGCCGGTGACGCGGCGTGCGACATCGGGGCGTTCATCGGCGAATGGCTGTTCCGCAGCCTGCTGACGATCCCTCGGACCGAGTCCGACGACCTCTCCGAGGACGCCCCTCCGGGAGATCCGCACGCGGACGCGCACCGACGCATCATGGAGCGTGGTCTGGCCGCCGTCGCCGCGACGCAGGAAAAAGTCCTCGCCTTCCGAGAGGGATACGCGCAGTCCGCCGGACGGATCGGTGGCGAACTGGCCGTGCGCGCGACCGCGTACGCGGGTTGGCATCTCATCGAACGCATCCTCGCGGCTTCGGAGTCACGGGCCATCCTGGGCACGCTGGACCGGATGCTCATCGGCATTGGCGGCACCGCGCTCAGGACTCCCCAGAAATTCGCACAGACACTCGGGCTGGAGGGAGAGGAATGACTGCTGCGGTGATCGATCCACGGGTGCTTGAGATCCGCGAGCAGGTCTCCCTCTCTGTCGAGTTTCTACGGGCAGACGTGGCCGGCAGAAAGCTCGATGCGAAAAGCAGGGAGGCTCTGCGGAGCAAGGTGTCACGGGCTCTGTACGACGAATTTCACACCGGTCTGGGCGCACCGGGGAACGACGCGCGGGGGAACGGCGCACAGCAGCGCGACCCCGAACTGGAGGAACGCTATGCGGCTCGCCTCCCGCACCGGACCGTCCGATCGGCCGGAACACTCGTCGAAGATCAGGACGGCGACCGCGTGATCACCATCGACGGCGTACGCGTTCGCGTCCCCGCCGCATCCGTCGGGAAGCCCGACGGCCGATCCGTCGAGTTTTCCGTAGGTTCCGCCCGGCCGAACTTCTCTCCCGGCTTCTTCACCACATTCGGAAGCCGTGGGCGAATCCAGAAGGCGCCGATCCTGCGGGTCTACGTAAGCGCCGGCACGGAAGCCCGGATGCTGTGCGCCTGGGAAGCGGCGCTGGGGCATCTGGAGAGCGCAGGCCTCCCGTATCAGGCCAAGGCGATCTCGCGTCCGGGCCTGATGGCCCGACGGGACGGCATGGTCGTCTACCTGGACGCCGACGCGCACTCCGCACTGGCAGGCCTGGTCGACGCCCTGGCCTGCGCGCAGGAGCCATGGGAGACCCCGGTCCCCCTGCTGACCCGCAGGGTCGGCCCCGGCGTCGCCTACGCCTGGGAGCCGAGGACGGAACGCGCTCGACCGCAGCTCAGTTTCGGCCAGCACAGACTCACGGCCGTCACGGAGGCCCTCTTCGCCCACGCGGAGAACCCCACAACCAGCTTCGCGGACCACGCTGGCGAACAGCTGCTGGCAGAGGGAATCGATCCCTCCGCGGCCCACCGCAACACAGACTCCCCGGAGATTTCCCTCCGGGAGACCATCAAGTAATGCACAACAGGAGGGATGAGAAATGGGTGCTGCCGTCGAACTGATCGAGGGTTACGCAACGTACATCACCGCCGAGGAGGCCGACTCGCTCCAGATTCCGGAGGACGAACTGAATCCGCAGAGCTTCCCGACCCCGACGACGATCGGTGTCACGCTCATCGCGCACTGCTGACGACGGCCGATGTTAGGGGTGCGGGAGGGTCTCCCTCCCGCACCCGCTTCCCTGGGCGGACGGGAAAAGATGACACCCACGAAAAAAATGCTTCTGGTGGGGACCGGTTCGATTGCCGTGTCCAGCCTGCCGATCTGGGTCTCCTGGGCCAGGAGATCCAATCCCGAGGTCGAACTCAAGATCCTCCTCACAAGGAGCGCGACCCGATTCGTTTCCGCCGAAGCACTCCGAGTTCTGGGCGGATGCGAGGTGATCGAGGATTCCTGGGAGTCACTGCCCAAGCACTACGGAGCCTTCCACGTCGAAATGGCGGAGTGGGCGGACTCCGTACTCGTGTACCCCGCCACCACGAACTTCGTCACCAAGTTCGCCCAGTGCATCACGGACTCCCCCGCGCTACTCACCGTTCAGTGCACAGAGAAGCCGGTCGTCGTCGCCCCGTCGTTGCCCGCCGGCTGTGCGGGCAACCCGTATGTCACGGACCTCCTCTCCGCCCTCGACGCGCGGAAGAACGTCACCGTCCTGCCGACCGTCTCCGGACTCAGTGTGGGGAACGGCGAGGACACCCCGGGCGCACCGAGTCCGTTCTCCGCCGCCTGGTCGGTCGTCGTCGCCTCGCTCGACGGACGGTGACCGTATGCCCCTCGCCCTGTTCCCCCACGAACTTCCGCGCCCGATCCGGGAGTACGGCTCGCTGAAGGTGCGCACCCGCGTCTACCGACGAGAGCATGGCTTCCTGTGGCATCGCACGCGGATGCACCGCACCACCGCCGACGACCCGCTCGGCTGCTTCACCGGGAACGCCTCCCTCGTCCCCGGCACCCGGCAGGGCGATACCTTCGCCTACCTTCTCGAGGTGCCCTTCACCCTGGGCGAGGTTGTTCTCCAGGCCTGGGACAAGAACGACATGTCCGCTCTGTCGGCGTGCTTCACCGAGGTGGGCACCCTGCTGCGTCGGGTACGAACGTCCGCGCCCGCTCCCTCGTCCTGGCCGCCGCCGTTGGGCGCCTCACACCTCCGCGACTGGCTGCGGCACCCCGACCGCGCCGACCCAGGCGCGCGTCACCGGCTGCACGTCGCGATGCGGGACTCGATCGGCTCGGCCCGGATGGGTGAGCTGGATTCCTGGGTCGACCAGTTGACGCGTCCGGCGAAGGACTCCGTGCCGCTGCACGGCGAGTTCTCACTGTCCGCCCTGGTCGCGGGGCGGGACGGCGGACCGGTCCGCCTCCTGATCGGCGAGACGGTGGCACGAGGGCCTCTTGAGTACGACGTGGGCTGGGTGCTGGGAGAACTGGCCGAGTGGTCCGACCTCGCCGCCGAGGACGACACGCCACTCGACGCTCTGGGCCGAGCACTGCTGTGCGCGGCCGGGCCCCGCGTCGACCTCGGGCGCCTGGGCCGAGTGGTCGTCCTCCGCCGCCTGATGCACGTCATCGACTACGCGTCGTACGTCGGCTGGAGCGAGCTGCTCGTGCCGTACATCGAAAGCATGCCGGAACTGATCGACAGCCACGGCACCTCGACGCTGACCCGAATGCACCTGACCGATCTCTGGGAGACACCACAGCCATGATCGAAGCGGATATCGCCAACGACCTGTTCGGTGCCTTTGCCGGCATCCACGCGCTCGCGCTTCCCCGGACGGTGGTGAGCCCGCCCTTCGACGGGCTGCTGGGGATCTTCTACACCAAGCTCGTCAGTATGTCCCCGCAGGACCCGGCCTGGTTCGTGGCGCACACGGACTCCGCGCCCGGCGACGTCCTGGACTTGTGCTGCGGCGGAGGCCGTACCTCCGTCGCCCTGGCCGCTGCGGGCCATCGCGTCACCGGGGTGGACCTATCACCCGTCCAGATCTCGGCCGCTGAGAAACGAGCGGCGGAGCACGGGGTGGCGGACAGCATGACCTGGCTCACCGCCGACGTCACCGACCTCCGGCTCGGCCGCACCTTCGACACCGTCGTCATCGGTGGCCTGAGCCTGACCCTGTTCGACGGTTCACAGCGCACCGCCCTGTTGGAGGTCGTACGCCGGCATCTGGCGCCAGGGGGAAGGGTGCTGCTCGACCACACGCCCGCCCAGGAGGACGAGTCGGCCACGGAACACGTCATCACGTTGCCGCTGACCCTCGGTGAGCGGCGCGGGTTCGTGCTGCTCGGTGCCCGGCGCCAGCCTGCGGACGGTGTTCAGCTCACGAACATGTACGCCGAGATCGTCGACGCGGACGGCCGCACTGAACGGCACCTGACCGGGTTCCGCTTCCGTGTGGGCAGCTCCGTCGGGCTCGTCCGCGAACTCGCCGAGCACGGGCTCGTGGTGCACAAACGCCTCCAGGACCCCCAGGCACTCGAGTCCACCGCGCTCACGCCCTATCCCGTACGAGAACTCGTGGTGGCCTCCGGCTGAGTATGGGCGCCGGGGAAGCAACGGGGCAGGGCACGGCGTCCGGGTCGTCCACGGGCGCGAGTTCGGCCAGCCACACCCCGTCCCGGGCGGTGTGCCGCACCGACTCGGCGGCCTCCTGGGACAGCCGGGTCTTGCCGGCCCCGCCGGGTCCGAGCAGGGTGACCAGCCGGGCGGCCCCGAGATCGGCGCCGATGGCCGCGATGTCCGGTTCGCGGCCGACGAAGGAGGTGAGCCGGGCCGGCAGGTTGCCGAGGCCGCCGGCGGCCGAAGTGCCGCCGGGTTCCACGGCGGCGGGCGCGGCCGGCGGTGCGGTGCGGACGGTCTCGGTGAGCAGCAGCTCGCCGTGCAGCGCCCGCAGTTCCGGGCCCGGGTCGGAGCCGAGCCGGTCGGCGAGGAGTTGCCGTACGTCGTCGTAGGCGGCCACCGCCTGGGCGGGGCGGCCCAGGTCCCGGAGCGCCCGCAGCCGCAGCGCCTGCAGCGGTTCGTCCAGCGGGTGGCTGTCGCACAGCGCGGCCAGCTCCGGCAGCGACCGCTCGGCGTGGCCGAGGGCGAGGGCGGCGGTGTGCCGGGCGCGCAGGGCGTCCAGTCGGCGGGTCTCCCAGCGGGCCGCCTCGGCGGTGCGGTCCGGCAGGTCGGCGAGGGCGGGGCCGCGCCACAGGGCGAGCGCGTCGTCCAGGACGGCGGCGGCCTTCGCCGGGTCGCCGTCGGCCAGCGCGCCGAGCCCCTCGCGGGTCAGCCGGTCGAAGCGGGTGAGGTCGACGTCGTCGGGCGCGGCGACGAGCCGGTAGCCGCCCTCGGCGGAGGCCACGGCGCCGGCGCCGAGCGCCCTGCGCAGCCGGCCGACCAGCGCCTGCAGCGCGCCGGCCGCGTCCGCGGGCGGGTCGGCGCCCCACACCTCGTCCACCAGGACGCCCGCCGGGACGGTCCGGCCGGCCCGCAGGGCGAGCACGCTGAGCAGGGCACGCAGCCGTGCTCCGCCGACCGGGACGGCCGTGCCGTCGGGTCGGTGGGCCTGGGTGGTTCCGAGGAGGCGATAGCGCACGGGGTCCATTCTCTCCGGAGCGGTCAGCGCCGGTCACCGGGTGCGCGCGGCGCCCGGTGGCGGCACCTCCAGGGTGACGAGGGCGCCGAGGACCCGGCGGACGCGGTGCGGACCCCGCGGCGGCGCGTAGTCCTCCTCCGCGAACCACTTCGGGCAGTGGCCGGCGGACTCCAGGGTCACCGAGCCGGGCACCGGTTCCAGGGAGTGCCCCGAGGCCAGGAGCGTCACCTTCCCGTACGGCGGCGAGGCGCGCTGGAGGTCGCGCAGGTCCATGTCGACCGTGAACTCCTGGTGCACCAGGTCGATGGCGCGGACCCGGCCGGCGGTCGGGTGCGCGGTGTCCCCGTGGTTCTCCACCCACGCCTCGGCGCCGTGGCAGTCCCCCGCCCGCAGCCGCTCCTCGTCCAGGGCGACCAGCGGCCAGTCGATCTCGTCGCCCACCGAGAAGGGCTCCCCGCAGCAGCCGAGCTGCCATTCCTCGTAGAACACCGTCTTCAGTGCCATCGCCCCACCATCCCGGAACCCGACGGCCACCGCTAAGCGTTTTCCCGGCGTGTCCGCCGCCAGGTACGGTCGGCCTTTCCGACCGCCCCGTCCACAGGAGCCGCCCATGACCACCGCCACCACCAGCCGCGGCGACCGCCGGGTCAGTCCCGTCTTCGTCGGCATCATGGCCGTGACGGCGGTGACCGGCTGGGCCACCTGGACCGGCTTCGCCGAGCAGCCCGGTGTCGCGGTGTTCCTGTTCGTGACGGCGGCCTGGATCGTCTCCCTGTGCCTGCACGAGTACGCGCACGCCCGCACCGCGCTGCACTCCGGGGACATCTCGGTGGGCGAGAAGGGCTATCTCACGCTCAACCCGCTGAAGTACACGCACGCGCTGCTGAGCATCGTGCTGCCCGTGGTGTTCGTGATCATGGGCGGGATCGGCCTGCCGGGCGGCGCGGTGTTCATCGAGCGCGGCCGGATCCGGGGCCGCTGGCGGCACAGCCTGATCTCGGCGGCCGGCCCGCTGACGAACGTGCTGTTCGCCGCGGTGTGCACCGCGCCCTTCTGGCTGCACGCGCTGGACGGCGTGCCGCGCGACTTCCGCTACGCGCTGGCGTTCCTCGCCCTGCTCCAGGTGACGGCGGCGATCCTGAACTTCCTGCCGGTGCCCGGCCTGGACGGCTACGGCGTGCTGGAGCCGTGGCTGCCGTACGGCGTGAAGCGGCAGGTGGAGCCGTTCGCGCCGTTCGGGCTGCTGTTCGTGTTCGCGCTGCTGTGGGTGCCGTCGGTGAACATCGCGTTCTTCGACGCCATCGACGCGATCCTGCGCGGCCTGGGCGTCGACGACTTCTCCCAGGCGTGCGGCCACGAGCTCTACCAGTTCTGGCGCGAGAGCCCGCAGGTGTGCGCGATCAGCCCGTGACGGACCTGCCCTGCCCGGCGCCGGCGCGGCCGCGCTTGACGTAGTACCACGTCATGTTGGACGACAGGCCCGCGAGGAGCACCCACACGATCCCCAGCCAGCTCCCCTGGACGAAGGAGACGACCGCGGCGGCGACGGCGAGGACGCAGACGATCAGGGTGTAGAGGGCGATGCGGGGCATGGGGCTCGGCTCCTGTCGGGGGACACTGCTCGGTACTGCTTCGCCGACCAGTGTCCCCCATCGCCCGGGACGGCTCACACGTCGGTGACGCGGAGCCCGGCGTGCGCCTTGTACCGGCGGTTGACGGAGATCAGGTTCGCCACCAGGGACTCCACCTGGTGGGCGTTGCGCAGCCGCCCGGCGAAGACGCCGCGCATGCCGGGGATGCGGCCGGCCAGCGCCTGCACGGTCTCCACGTCGGCCCGGTCCTCGCCGAGCACCATCACGTCGGTGTCGATCCGCTCGATCTCCGGGTCCTGGAGCAGTACGGCCGACAGGTGGTGGAAGGCGGCGGTGACCCGGGAGTCCGGCAGCAGCGCGGCGGCCTGCTCGGCGGCGCTGCCCTCCTCGGGCTTCAGGGCGTAGGCGCCCTTCTTGTCGAAGCCGAGCGGGTTGACGCAGTCCACGACGAGCTTGCCGGCCAGCTCCGCGCGCAGCGACTCGAGGGTCTTGCCGTGGCCCTCCCAGGGCACGGCGACGATCACGATGTCGCTGCGGCGCGCGGTCTCGGCGTTGTCGGCGCCCTCGACGCCGTTCCCCAGCTCCTCGGCGGCGGCCCGGGCCCGCTCGGCGGCCCGCGAGCCGATGATCACCTTCTGGCCGGCCTGGGCGAGCCGGTGGGCGAGGCCCTTGCCCTGCGGGCCGGTGCCGCCGAGCACGCCGACGACCAGCCCGGAGACGTCGGGCAGGTCCCAGGGGTCCTTCGCGGGGGCCTTGGCGGGAGTCTGTGCGCTGTCGGTAGAGGTCATGGGCCGACTCTACGTCCGCGGGGGCGGTCGCAGCGGGTCGGGTGAGCCACGGAGTCAGGGGCCGGCCGTCCGGTACCCGGGCGGGCGAATTCGGCGTGAACTGCGGGCCGCGGGCGGACGGTTGCGGCAGGATGCGGCCGCATGGACGCCGTACGTGTCGCACTGCTGCGCGAGGTGCTCGCCGGGACCGAGTGGCTGGGCGCCACCCGGCGGTTCGCGGGGGTGCTGCGCGGGTCGGTGGTGTCGCATGGGGGCGGGCTGCTGCTGGTGGGCACGCCCGAGTACGAGCCCTGGCACCTGGCCGCGCACCTGGTGGACGAGGCCGCCTGGTCCGGCACCCCCGAGCTGGCGCCCACGCTGGTACGGCACCACGCGCGCCCCGCGGACCCCGCCCACCTGGCCGTCGGACCCGGCCGGATCGAGGCGGCGCGGCGGGGCGAGACCCTGCTCGTGGTCGCCCCCGAGGAGCCGGCGGAGCTGCTGGAGCGGGTGCACGGGGCCCGCCGGGCCGGGGTGACGGTGCTGGCGCTCGGCGCGGGCGGCGGCGAGCTGGCCGCGATGGCCCACGACACGCTGGCCGTGCCCGAGGGCGCGGAGCTGGACCTGGACAGCGTGCAGCACCTGGTCAGCGCGGCGGCCGGCGAGAACAGCACGCCGCGGGCCCGCCGCGGCTTCCGGGACCGGCTGTCCCGCCTGGCGGACATCCTCACGGCCCCGCCGGCCGCCCCCTGGTGACGCGCGCCGGGTCCGCGGAAAACCGGTTGCCCGCCGGCCCGGCCCCGCGCAGCATGCCCGGGTGCCCAAAGCTCTCCTCCCCGATCTCGCCCCCTGGAAGGCCTCCGCCGACTTCCGCAGGCTCTGGGCCTCCGGCCTGGTCAGCAACTTCGGCAGCTTCCTGACCTTCGTAGCGCTCCCGGTCCAGCTCAAGGAACTGACCGGCTCGGCGGCGGCCGTCGGCGCGATCGGCGCCGTGGAACTGGTACCGCTGATCGTCTTCGGCCTGTACGGCGGCGCCCTCGCCGACGCCCTCGACAAGCGCCGGCTGATCGTGTGGACGGAGGCCGGTCAGGGCCTGCTCAGCGCCGCCCTGCTGGTCGACGCGCTGCTGCCGCGCCCCGCCGTGTGGCCGCTGTACCTGATCGCCGCTCTCTCCTCCGCGCTCGTCTCCGTCCAGCGGCCCGCGCTGGACTCCCTGCTCCCGCGGATCGTCGCCCACGAGCACCTGCCGGCCGCGGCCTCGCTGAACTCCCTCCGCTGGACGGTCGGCGGAGTGGCCGGCCCGGCGGTCGCGGGCGTGGTCGTCGCCTACGCGGGCCTGGGCTGGGCGTACGCGGCCGACCTGCTGACGTTCGCCGTGTCGCTGCTGTTCGTCGCCCGTCTCGCCCCCTCCCCCGCCTCGCACGAGGCGGCGAAGCCGGACCTGCGGGCCGTCGCGGAGGGCGCCCGCTACGCCTGGAGCCGCAAGGAACTCCTCGGCACCTACGCGGTGGACCTGGCGGCGATGTTCCTCGCCATGCCGCTCGCCGTACTGCCGTTCCTGGCCGACGAACTGCACGCCGAGTGGGCGCTCGGGCTGATGTACGCGACCTTCCCGCTGGGCGCGCTGCTGGTGAGCCTGACCAGCGGCTGGACCTCGCGGGTGCACCGGCACGGCCGGATGGTGGTGCTGTCGGCGGCCCTGTGGGGCCTGGCGGTCGCGGCCGCGGGAGTGGCCGGCGAGGTCTGGCTGGTGCTGCTGCTCCTGACCGTCGCGGGCGGCTGCGACATGGTCAGCGGGATCTTCCGGGGCGCGATGTGGAACCAGACGATCCCCGACGAGCTGCGCGGCCGGCTCGCCGGCATCGAGCTGCTGTCCTACTCGGTCGGCCCGCAGCTCGGGCAGGTCCGTTCCGGCGGCGTCGCGGCCTGGGCGGGCGTGCGGGCGTCCGTGTGGTCGGGCGGGGCGCTGTGCGCGGGCGCGATGGGACTGCTGGCGCTGTGCCTGCCGGGGCTGATGGCGTACGACGCCCGGACCAGCGAGCACGCGGTGCGGCTGCGCGAGCAGCGCGCCGCCACCGCGTCCACGCCGGTGTGAGTCAGTCCTCGTCCGCGTCCCGGCCGCCCGCCGGGGCGTCGTGCCAGCGGGGGTCGGTCTCCCATTCGAGGTTGCGCTCCTGCGCGGTCTCCATCGCGCGCTGCGCCTCCTGCGGGCTGGCGTACGGGCCGAAGCGGTCCTTGCCCGGGCAGTCCGGGCCCTCCTCGACCTTCTTGTGCTCCAGGCAGTAGTACCACTCACCCGGCTTGCCGGCGGTGCGCTTCTTGAACAAGGCCATGGACAGCTCCTCTCGCCACGCTCATATTCCCCCATGGCCGCTGGATAGACTCCTTGGCATGTCAGGCCAGTCGCTGCTCGTACCAGGGGAGATCTCCCCCACCCGTTCGGTACCCGGGAACATCCGCCGTCCCGAGTACGTCGGCAAGCCCGCGCCGGCGCCGTACACCGGTCCGGAGGTGCAGACGCCCGAGACCGTCGAGGCGATGCGTCTCGCCGGCCGCATCGCCGCGCAGGCGATGGAGGAGGCGGCTAAGCTCATCGCGCCCGGCGTCACCACCGACCAGCTCGACAAGGTCGCCCACGAGTACATGTGCGACCACGGCGCCTACCCCTCGACCCTCGGCTACCGCGGCTTCCCCAAGTCGCTGTGCACCAGCGTCAACGAGGTCATCTGCCACGGCATCCCGGACACGACGGTCCTCCAGGACGGCGACATCGTGAACCTGGACGTGACCGCGTACATCGGCGGGGTGCACGGCGACAACAACGCCACCTATCTCGTCGGGGACGTGGACGAGGAGTCGCGGCTGCTGGTGGAGCGGACCCGGGAGTCGCTGAACCGCGCGATCAAGGCGGTCCGGCCGGGCCGGCAGATCAACGTCATCGGGCGGGTGATCGAGTCCTACGCCAAGCGCTTCGGCTACGGGGTGGTGCGGGACTTCACCGGGCACGGCATCAGCTCGTCGTTCCACTCCGGCCTGATCATCCCGCACTACGACAGCCCGCACGCGACGACGGTGATGCAGCCCGGCATGACCTTCACCATCGAGCCGATGCTGACGCTGGGGACGTACGAGTACGAGATGTGGGACGACGGCTGGACCGTCGTGACCAAGGACCGCAAGCGGACGGCGCAGTTCGAGCACACGCTGGTGGTGACGGAGACCGGCGCGGACATCCTGACCCTGCCGTGACCCCGGCCGCCCGAATCGTCTGAAGGTCCGCTCCCACCAGGTGGGGGCGGACCTCCTGCCCGGCGCTCCGCGCGGCCCGCCGGCGTGTTACCGACACCGTGTCGGTAAACTTGCCGGCAGCGGGTCGGCGAACCGCCGCGCGCCCGAGTCCCGGGAGAGCCCATGGAGTCGTTCTCGACCGTCATCCGCACCGCCTCGCACCAGCAGCACGTGGCCGCGGAGACCTCGTCGTTCATGAGCGACCTGCTCGGCGGGCGGCTGGGGGTGGCCGCGTACGCGCGCTACACCGAGCAGCTCTGGTTCGTCTACGAGGCGCTGGAGAGCGCGGCCGGGCGGCTGGCGGCGGATCCGGTGGCCGGTCCCTTCGTCCGGTCCGAGCTGCTGCGGCTGCCCGCGCTGGAGCGGGACCTGGCGCATCTGCGCGGCCCGCGCTGGCGCTCGCGGGCGTCCGCCCTGCCTGCGACCGAGGCCTACGCGGACCGGGTCCGGGAGTGCGCCGAGCGCTGGCCCGGCGGTTACGTCGCCCACCACTACACCCGCTACCTGGGCGACCTGTCCGGCGGCCAGATCATCCGGGACCGGGCGGAGAAGACCTGGGGTTTCACGCGCAAGGGCGACGGCGTCCGCTTCTACGTCTTCGAGGACATCGCCAACCCGGCGGCGTTCAAGCGGAGTTACCGGGAGCACCTGGACGCCGTCGACGCGGACGAGCTGGAACGGCAGCGCATCGTGGCGGAGTGCAAGCGGGCGTTCGCCCTCAACACGGCCGTCTTCGAGGCCCTGGGCGAGGAGTTCGCGCGGAGCGCCTGAGGCGGCGGACGCCGGGGCGCCCCGCGGGCGGCTAGCGTTCGAGCAGGACCCGGCCGCCGACCTCCACCCAGCCGTGCGGCTGGGGTGCGGTGAGGATCTGGGAGCCCCTGCCCTGGGTGATGTTCAGCGCCCGGCCCAGTTCCTCGGTGAGCAGCAGCGCCGCCGCCCCCGTCGCCTCGTCCTCCTCGATGCCGTCGTCGCGACCGGGGAAGGCGCGGGCGCGGACCCGTCCGGCCGCCTCGTCCTCCCACGCCCAGGCGTAGATCCACTCGCCGGGCGGCGGCACCTCCAGGGCGTCGACCTCGGCGGCCGTGCCGTACCGGCGCAGGGTGCGCGGCGGGGCCCACTCCGCGCGGGCCTCGATCCAGCTGAACTCGCCGTCCAGCCGGGCGCCCACCAGCCCGGCGGGCGTGACCAGCTCGGGGACGTCCAGCAGCCAGGCCGTGCCGACGCAGGGGTGACCGGCGAAGGGCAGGCGCAGGGTGGGCGTGTAGATGTCGATCACCCCGCGCTCGGGGTCGTCCACGAACACGGTCTCGCTGAAGCCGAGCTTGGCGGCGAGCGCCTGCCGGTCGTCCCGCTCCGGCAGCACCGATCCGTCCCGGACGACGCCCAGCTCGTTGCCGTAGCCGCCGCCCGGTCCGCAGAACACGCGGAGCACGTCGTAGTCAGTCACGAGAAGATTGAATCACCCCTTGACCTCCCCTTTACCTCGCGCTGGCGCCCCCTTGGAGACGCCGAGACCAAGACGTGTCTGTGATCTTTCCGTGAGAGCCGAATCACGACCCGGGTGTGTATCGCTGAGGTAAGCCTCAGTTATGTTAGGTCAGCCTCACCACACCAGATCCGTCTTGGAGCCTGCATGCGAGCCGTCCGACTGACCGTCACCGCCGCCACCGCCGTGGCCGCTCTGACCGCCCTCTCGGCCTGCACCGCCAAGAGCGATGCCGAGGACGGCAAGGCCATCGAGGTCACCGCCGCCGACTCCAAGTGCGACACCTCGGCGAAGTCCGTGCCGGCCGGCCAGGTCACGCTGAAGATAGAGAACAAGGGCTCCAAGGCCACCGAGGTCGAGATCGTCTTCCCGGACGACCGGATCGTCTCCGAGAAGGAGAACATCGGCCCCGGCACCAAGTACACGCTGACCGCCGAGGTGAAGGCGGGCACCTACGAGATCGCCTGCCGCCCCGGCATGAAGGGCCACGGCGTCCGGCAGAAGCTGACCGTCACCGGCGGCGACAAGACGGCCCAGCGCGACCCCAGGCTGGACAAGGCGGTCGCCGACTACCGCCAGTACGCGCAGGACCAGGCGGACGAGACGCTGCCGCGCGTGGAGACCTTCGTGAAGGCGGTCAAGGCCGGCGACGTGGCGGCCGCCAAGAAGGCGTACCCGCTCTCCCGCCTCGGCTGGGAGCGCACCGAGCCGGTCGCCGAGTCCTTCGGCGACATCGACCCGAAGGTCGACGTCCGCGAGGACGGGCTCGAGGAGGGCCAGAAGTGGACCGGCTGGCACCGGCTGGAGAAGGCCCTGTGGAAGGACGGGAGGATCGGCGCCGAGGAGAAGACCCTCGCCGGGCAGCTCGTCACTGACCTCGAGGACTGGCAGAAGCGCGTCGGCAAGGCGGAGATCAGCCCGTCCTCCATGGCCAACGGCGCCAAGGAACTGCTCGACGAGGTCGCCACCGGCAAGGTCACCGGCGAGGAGGACCGCTACGCCCACACCGACCTCGTCGACTTCAAGGGCAACGTCGAGGGCGCGCAGAAGGCCTACGAGCTGCTGAAGCCGGTCGCCGCCAAGAACGACCCGGAGCTGGCCAAGGAGCTGGACAAGCAGTTCACGGCGCTGAACGCCGTGCTCGACAAGTACCGCTCCGACAAGAACTCCTACGAGTTCACCTCCTACGACAAGGTCACCGGGGAGCAGCGCAAGGAGCTGTCGGACGCGGTGAACGCGCTCGCCGAGCCGCTGTCCAAGCTCGCCGCCGCCGTCGTGAAGTGAGCAGGGGGAACAAGGCGATGACCGAGACCCAGGAGACCGTGCAGACCGAGGAGTCCCGCGACGGCGGCCCGTCGCGCCGGGCGCTGATCGGCTGGGGAGGCGCCGGGCTGGCGCTCGGGGCCGCCGCGGCCGGCGGCGGGATGGCGATGGCCGGGGCGGGCGACGACGCCGACCCCGCCTCCGCCGAGGCGGGCGGAGCGGTGGAGTTCCACGGCGCCCACCAGGCCGGCATCGCCACCCCCGTGCAGGACCGGCTGCACTTCGCCGCGTTCGACGTGAAGACCGACGACCGCGAAGCGTTCGTGCGACTGCTGAAGGACTGGACGGACGCGGCCCGGCGGATGACCGCGGGCCGGACCGTCGGCGAGGGCGCCTACGGCGGGCTCGCCGAGGCGCCGCCGGACGACACCGGCGAGGCCCTCGGACTCAAGCCGTCCCGGCTGACGCTGACCATCGGGTTCGGGCCCTCGCTCTTCGAGAAGTTCGGCCTCCACGACCGGCGTCCTGCGGCCCTGGCCGACCTGCCCGCCTTCCCCGGCGACAACCTGGACAGGGCCCGCAGCGGCGGCGACCTGTGCATCCAGGCCTGCGCGGACGATCCGCAGGTCGCCGTGCACGCCATCCGCAACCTGGCCCGGATCGGCTTCGGCAAGGTCGCCATCCGCTGGTCGCAGCTCGGCTTCGGCAAGACCTCCTCGACCACCCCCGGCGCCCAGACCCCGCGCAACCTGTTCGGGTTCAAGGACGGCACCCGCAACATCGCCGGAACCGAGAGCGACCGCCTGAAGAAGTTCGTGTGGGCCGGCGAGGGGGACGGTCCGGACTGGATGACCGGCGGGTCCTACCTGGTCGCCCGGCGCATCCGCATGAACGTCGAGACCTGGGACCGCACCTCGCTGCAGGAGCAGGAGGACGTCTTCGGCCGCGACAAGCGCGAGGGCGCCCCCGTCGGCAAGGCCAAGGAGCACGACGAGCCGTTCCTGAAGGCGATGAAGCCGGACTCGCACGTGCGGCTCGCGCACCCCGACTCCAACGACGGCATCACCATCCTGCGCCGCGGCTACTCCTTCACGGACGGCACCGACGGCCTCGGGCGCCTCGACGCCGGCCTGTTCTTCCTCGCCTACCAGCGGGACGTGCGCAAGGGGTTCATCCCGCTGCAGCGCAGGCTGGCCGCGCACGACGCGCTCAACGAGTACATCCAGCACGTGGGTTCGGCGGTCTTCGCGGTTCCCCCCGGCGTCCGGGACACCGGCGACTGGTGGGGCCGCTCGCTGTTCCAGAAGGAGGCGTAGCCCGTGTTCTCCAACTACCTGATCGGTCTGCGCGAGGGTCTGGAGGCGTCGCTCGTCGTCTGCATCCTGATCGCCTACCTGGTCAAGACCGGCCGCCGGGACGCCCTGAAGCCGATCTGGATCGGCATCGGCATCGCCGTCGCCATCGCGATGGGCTTCGGCTGCGCCCTGGAGTTCGGCTCCCAGGAGATGACCTTCCAGGCGCAGGAGGCGCTCGGCGGCTCGCTGTCCGTCGTCGCCGTCGCCCTGGTGACCTGGATGGTGTTCTGGATGCGGCGCACCGCCCGGCACCTGAAGTCGGAGCTGCACGGCAAGCTGGACGCGGCCCTGGCGATGGGCACGGGCGCGCTGGTCGCCACCGCGTTCCTGGCCGTCGGCCGGGAGGGCCTGGAGACCGCCCTGTTCGTGTGGGCGTCGGTGCACGCGGCGAGCGACGGCACCCCGCGCCCGCTGATCGGCGTGGCGCTGGGCCTGGTCACGGCCGTCCTGCTGGGCTGGCTGTTCTACCGGGGCGCCCTGAAGATCAACCTGGCCAAGTTCTTCACCTGGACCGGCGGCATGCTGGTCGTGGTCGCGGCGGGCGTGCTGGCGTACGGCTTCCACGACCTGCAGGAGGCGAGCTGGATCCCCGGCATCAACCGCCTGGCCTTCGACATCAGCGGCACGATCCCGCCGGACAGCTGGTACGGCACCCTGCTCAAGGGCGTGTTCAACTTCCAGCCGGACCCGACGGTCGTCCAGCTCACGGTGTGGGCGCTCTACCTGGTGCCGACCCTGGCCGTCTTCCTGCTCACGCCGGAGTTCCGCGCCCGGCTGCGCGGCGGCCGGCGGGACGCGGCGGCTCCGGCCCGCGGCAAGGTGCCGGCGTCCGAGTGACCGGCGCGGGCAACGGGACGGCACAGTAAGGGAACCGGCCGTCCGCGCGCCTTCCCGTCCCGGTAGGGTTCGCCTCCGGGAAGGGGAGGGTGAAGGCACCTCATGAGCAGGGATCGCAGTCGTCGCGGGCTTCGCAGGCGTGACCGGAACGCACTCATAGCGGCCTCGCTGACCGCTTTGTCGCTGACGGCGAGCGGATGCGTGGTGGTGCACGGGGAACGCGAGGTGCTCCCGGCCGCCGGCCGCGCCGAGGCCGCCAAGGCCCTACGGCAGTTCACGGACGCCTACAACAGGGCCGACAAGGCCTACGACCGCTCCCTGGACGCGAAGTACGTCACCGGCCCCCTCGCCGACATCGACGGCGCCCGGCTGAAGGCCGGGCACGCCAACAGCCCGTCGGGCAACGCGAACCACTCCCCGCTGGAGCTGACGGACGCGAAGTTCACGATCCCGAAGAAGGCCGGGTGGCCGCGCTGGTTCGTCGCGGACGCCAAGGGCAACAAGGGCGGCAACGCCCGCTGGCTGCTGGTCTTCACCCGGGACGGCCTCGGCGAGCCGTGGCGGGTGGCGTATCTGACGCTGGTGGCCCAGGGTGACGTACCGGAGTTCAGGACGGACGCCGACGGCTACGCCGAGGCCGTGCCGGCCGGCTCCACCGGTCTCGCCGTGCCGCCCGCCGAGCTGAGCAAGGGGTACACCGGCCACCTGAAGAACGGCGGCAACACCTTCGCGGACGGCCCGTACACCAGCACCCTGCGCACGAACCGCAAGAAGCTGGCGAAGCGGCCGGGTCTGGTCCGGCAGTTCATCGACGAGCCGCTGACCAGCGGCGACTATGCGCCGCTCGCGCTGCGCACGGCGGACGGCGGGGCGCTGGTGTTCTTCACCACGCACCACTACGAGAAGCAGACCGCCGCCGCGGGGACGTCGGTGCCCACCCCGAACCGGGACGTGCAGGCCCTGACCAAGGGCGAGATCAAGCAGTCGCTGACGCTGGAGATCATCGCGAACGAGGCCGCCCTCGACCCGGCGGGCGGCGGCCGGGTGTCGGTGCTGGGGCGGGTCCAGGGGCTGACGGCGGCGCAGGGCGAGTAGCCGGCGCCGGCACGGCGCCCGGCGCGCCTCAGTGCCCCAGGGGCCAGGCGGTGCCCGCGGGGTCGCCGGTGTGGCGGGCGCAGGCGTCGGTCAGCGTCTCCAGCAGGGTCAGCGGATCGGGCAGCGGGTGCTCCAGGCCGCGCAGCCAGCGCAGGCCCCGCTCCCCGTCGCCGGGCAGCCGGGCGGGCGGTACGAGGACGTAGGAGCCGCGGCAGTGCCAGCGCAGGCCCGGGTGCTCGTCCATGGTCTCGGGGTGGCAGTCCAGCTCGCAGGGCCACCACTCGTCCTCGTCCTCAGGGGTGCCCCGGGTGAGGGTGAAGAACATCATGCGGCCGTCGTCGCTCTCGGCGACCGGCCCCACCTCCACACCGGCGTCGAGCAGCCGCTCCAGCGCCTCACGGCCGGCCTCCAGGGGCACGTCCAGGACGTCGTGCACCATGCCGGTCGCGGTGATGAAGTTGGCCTGCGGCTGGTTCCGGGCCCAGCGCTCGATCTGGGCGCGGTCGGTGGTGGACTGGGTCTGCCAGGCGAACGACACCGGGTGCCGGGCCGGGGTGGGACAGCCGACGCGGTCGCAGGAGCAGCCGTAGCCGGCTCCGGGGTGCGCGGCGGGCGCGAGCGGCAGACCCGCGGCGGCGGCGGCGAGCAGCAGGGCCTCACGGCCGCCGGGGTCGGCGGTCTCCTTCGGGCGGCGTCCGCGCAGCCACTGGGAGAGTTTGCCCTGCCGGCCGCTACGGCCGCCGAACGTCGCGCTCATTCGTCCCCTTCGCCTCGCCTGGTGCGGACAGCATGCCTCATCGTCCCATTCTCCTGCTCTTCGGGGTGTCACCGGGGCCTTCCGGAGAAACCGGACGAGACGCACCCCACACGGGGTCAGCGCGGGGCGAGGCCGTACAGGGCGTAGTCGACCAGGGTGTCCGTGTACGCGTACGAGATCGGGCCGGTGCGCTGGAGCCAGCGCTGGGCCAGCGGGGAGACGAAGAGCTCCAGGCCGATGCGCGGGTCGACGTCGGGGCGCACCGCGCCGGTCTCCTGCGCGGAGCGAAGCCGGTCGACGTAGAGCCGGAGCTGGGGTTCGAGGAGCTTCCCGACGAACTCCCGGCCGAGCTGCTCGTCGACCAGGCCCTCGGCGGCCAGTGCGCGGGCGGGCGCCTCGAAGCGCGGGTCGAGCAGTTCGTCCACGGTGGCCCGGAGCACGGCTTTGAGGTCGGCGGCGAGGTCGCCGGTGTCGGGGAGGGTGTACGGCTGCTGTCCGGCCGCTTGCGCCGCCTGTTCCCCGAGGTCCAGGAACGCCTCCAGCAGCACGTCCGCCTTCGACGACCACCACCGGTAGATGGTCTGCTTGCCGACCCCGGCGCGGGCGGCGATGCCCTCGACGGTGGTCTTCCGGTATCCGGTCTCCCCGACCAGGGCGAGGGCGGCGGCGTAGATCGCCCGGCGGGACTTCTCACTGCGCCGGGCGGCGTCGGGGGCGGGCTTCTTGACCATGGGGTGACGCTAACAAGCCGGGCGGACTAGGTCGTGTCCGCGAAGTCGCGTCGTTCGCCCGCAGGGCGGGCGTCGCGGCGTCCGGTGCGTGCTCTGGGGGTCCCCCCGGCCGAAGGCTGG
>NZ_JBIANZ010000015.1:131320-188964 GCF_042875075.1 Streptomyces sp. NPDC003720 | reverse complement strand
CCCAGCCTTCGGCCGGGGGGACCCCCAGAGCACGCACCGGACGCCGCGACGCCCGCCCTGCGGGCGAACGACGCGACTTTGCGGACACGACCTAGTGCGCCGAGCCCGAGAGCTGCAGGCCGATCACGCCGACGATGACGAAGGAGATCGAGACGATCTTCAGCGTCGACACCAGGTCGCCGAGGAAGACCATGCCGTAGATCGCGGTGCCCGCCGCGCCGATCCCGGTCCACACGGCGTACGCGGGGCCGACGTCGAGCTTCTTCAGGGACAGGGTCAGCAGGCCGAAGCTGCCCAGGGCGAAGGACGCGAAGGCGATCGTCGGCCACAGCCGGGTGAACCCGTGCGAGAGCTTGAGGCACACGGCGAAACCGGTCTCCAGAATCCCGGCCACTATGACCAGCAGCCACGCCATGTGCGGTCCTCCCGTAGGTCCGGATCTCCGGCTCGGTGCGATTATGCACTTACCGAACGCGACCCCCGGCAAACCCCGCGGAGTTCAGTCGCCCTCCCTGCGGTCCCGCGTGGCCAGCAGCCGGCGCAGCGAGTACAGCCGCGCCGGGTCGGCGTGGCCCTCCTCGACGTACGCGTCCAGCGCGCAGTCCGGCTCGTCGTGGCTGCACGCGCGCGGGCAGCCCTCGGTGCCCGGCTCCAGGTCCGGGAAGGCGTGGATCACCCGGGAGGGATCGATGTGCGCCAGGCCGAAGGAGCGCACGCCCGGGGTGTCGATGACCCAGTCGGCCGCCCCGGTGAGGGGCAGCGCGAGCGCGGAGGTGGTGGTGTGGCGGCCGCGGCCCGTCACCGCGTTGACATGGCCGGTCGTACGCCGGAGGTCCGCCGGGACGAGCGCGTTGACCAGGGTCGTCTTGCCCACGCCGGAGTGGCCCACGAACGCGGTGATCCGCCCGTCCAGGAACGCGCGCACCCGGTCGGCGGCGGCGTCGTTCTCCAGTTCCTCCCGGCTGGTGACGACGTACGGGATGTCCAGCGCGCCGTACAGCTCCAGCAGCTTGTCCGGCGGGGCGAGGTCGGACTTCGTCATCACCAGCAGCGGCTCGAGGCCGCCGTCGTACGCCGCCACCAGGCAGCGGTCGATCAGACGCGGGCGCGGCTCGGGGTCGGCGAGGGCCGTGACGATCGCCAGCTGGTCGGCGTTGGCGACGACCACCCGCTCGTAGGGGTCGTCGTCGTCCGCGGTGCGGCGCAGCACCGACGTGCGCTCCTCGATGCGCACGATCCGCGCGAGGGTGTCCTTCTTGCCGGACAGATCCCCGACCAGGGCCACCCGGTCGCCCACGACGGCCGCCTTGCGGCCCAGCTCCCTGGCCTTCATCGCCGTCACGGTCCGGTCCCCGACCAGGCAGGTCAGCCGGCCCCGGTCGACCGTGAGGACCATGCCCTCGGCCGCGTCCTCGTGCTTGGGCCGGATGTTGGTACGCGGCCGGTTGCCCTTGCGGTTGGGACGGCTGCGGATGTCGTCCTCGTCGGTGTGCTTGCCGTAGCGGCGCATGATCCCAGTCCGCCCGTCAGTTCCCCAGCATCCCGGTCCACAGCTCGGGGAAGTCCGGCAGGGTCTTCGCCGTCGTCGCCACGTTCTCGATCCGCACGCCCTCGACCGCCAGGCCGATGACCGCGCCGGCGGTGGCCATGCGGTGGTCCTCGTAGGTGTGGAACACCCCGCCGTGCAGCGGGCGCGGACGGATGTGCAGGCCGTCGGCGGTCTCGGTCACGTCGCCGCCCAGTTCGTTGATCTCCTTGGTGAGCGCGGCCAGCCGGTCCGTCTCGTGCAGCCGCAGATGGGCCACGCCCCGCAGGGTGGAGGGGGAGTCGGCGAGCGCGGCGACCGCGGCGATGCCCGGGGTCAGCTCGCCGACGTCGCTCAGGTCGACGTCGATGCCGTGCACGGCGCCCGAGCCGGTGAGGACCAGACCGAACTCGGTCAGCTCGCAGGAGCCGCCCATCTCGGTGAAGATCTCCCGCAGCCGGTCACCCGGCTGGGTGGTCCGCTCCGGCCAGTCCGGGATCAGCACCTTGCCGCCGGTGACCAGGGCGGCCGCGAGGAACGGCTGCGCGTTGGACAGGTCCGGCTCGATCGTCAGGTCCCGGCCGAGCAGCGCGCCCGGCGTCACCCGCCACACGTTCGGCTCGCCGCCCGACTCCGGGGTGTCCACCTGGGCGCCGACCGCGCGCAGCATGTCCACGGTCATCCGGATGTGCGGCAGGGAGGGCAGGGAGGCCCCGGTGTGCCGGACCTCGACGCCCTGGTTGAAGCGCGGGGCGGACAGCAGCAGCGCCGAGACGAACTGGGAGGACGAGGAGGCGTCGATCGACACCTGACCGCCGTCCAGCGCCCCCGCGCCGTGCACGGTCAGCGGCAGCGCGCCCCGGCCGTCGTCGTCGATCCGGGCGCCGAGCACCCGCAGCGCGTCGATCACGCCGTGGAGGGGGCGCTCGTACGACCGCGGGTCCCCGTCGAACCGGATCGGGCCGTCGGCCAGCGCGGCCACCGGCGGCAGGAAGCGCATCACCGTGCCGGCGTTGCCGACGTCGACCGTGGCCGGACCCTGCAGGCCGGTCGGCAGCACCCGCCAGGCCTCGCCGGAGCCGTCCGGGCCGCCGGCGACCGAGGAGCTGGACGACACGGTCTCCTCGATCTCCACGCCCATGGCCCGCAGGGCGCCGGCCATCAGCAGGGTGTCGCGGGAGCGCAGCGGGCGGCGCAGCCAGCCGGGCTCGGAGGCGAGGGCGGCCAGCACGAGGGCTCGGTTGGTCACCGACTTGGACCCGGGCACGTGGACCGTCGCGTCGACGGCTCCGCTCGCGTGCGGGGCGGGCCAGAGGGCGGGGTGCGCGGTGTTCGGGGCCATGGGGCCACTTTATAAGGAGGGCCCGGCATCAACCTTCCAGCAGCCAGCGGCCCCCGCCGATCAGGGAGCACAGGGACACCGCGTGGAACAGGAACAGCCACAGCCCCGCCGGCACGTGCGTCAGCCGGGAAAGCTGGTCGGCGTCGGAGTCGCCCGCGCCTCCCCGCATGCGCTTGGCCTGCAGCTCGAACGGCGGCCGTACCCCGCCGAGCAGCAGGAACCACACCACCGCGTACGCGAACGCCGCCTGCACCTGCGGCCCCGTGAGCCACGACACCAGCAGGAAGGCGCCGCCGGCCAGCACCACGGTCAGTACCCCGTAAGCGTTGCGGATCATCACCAGCATGACGAGCAGCAGGGCGGTGGCCGCCCACAGCAGCAGGGTGATCCGGCCGGTGGCCAGCAGCGCGGCGCCGCCCAGGCCCAGCAGCGAGGGCGCCGTGTACCCCGCCGCCGCGGTGAGGATCATGCCCAGCCCGTACGGCTTGCCCCGGCTGACCGTGAGGCCGCTGGTGTCGGAGTGCAGGCGGATGCCGGTGAGCTGCCGCCCGGTGAGCAGCGCGACCAGACCGTGCCCGCCCTCGTGCGCGATCGTGATGGCGTTGCGGGCTATGCGCCACAGGGTGTGCGGTACGACGACGGCCAGCGCGGCGACCCCGGTGGCCAGCACCACCCACAGGTCGGGGTCGGGCTGGGTGCCGGTGAGCCGGTCCCAGAGGCCGGCGGTGAGGCTTTCCATATGACCGAGCAGCTCCTGTCCTCGTACGGAGTCTGGCAGTGTGGCACGTATGTGCGGACGGTATGCATCCAGTCGTGGGCCCGAGGATCTCGCCGGAATCTTCGAGGTCGAGAAGTGGGAGCCGGAGGAGACCCTCGAGCCGGACTACAACGTGGCTCCGACCAAGGAGGTCTACGCCGTCCTGGACCGCCCGTTGAAAGACGCCGAGGACCCGCGTCCGGTTCGGCAGCTGCGCAGGCTGAAGTGGGGCCTGGTGCCCTCCTGGTCCAAGACGCCCGAGGGCGGCGCCCGGATGATCAACGCGCGCGCCGAGACCGTGCACGAGAAGCCCTCCTACCGCCGCGCCTTCGCCGCCCGGCGCTGCATCCTGCCCGCCGACGGCTACTACGAGTGGGTCACCGGCGCCCAGGAGCGCGAGCTGGAGACCGAGGGCAGGAAGAAGCGGCCGCGCAAGCAGCCGTACTTCGTGCTGCCCGCCGACGGCTCGGTCTTCGCGATGGCCGGCCTGTACGAGTTCTGGCGCGACCGGACCCTGCCCGACGACCACCCGTCCGCCTGGTGGGTCACCTGCTCGGTGATCACCACGGAGGCGGAGCGGACCCCGCTGGCCGTGGCCCCCGCCGAGGGACCGCACTCCCTCGCCGACATCCACCCCCGGATGCCGCTCATGCTCACCCCGGACCGCTGGGACGCCTGGCTGGACCCCGCGCGCACCGACCCGGACGGCCTGCGCGAGCTGCTCGCCCCGCCCCCGCACGGCCTGATGCGCGCCTACCCGGTCTCCACCGCCGTCAGCAACGTCCGCAACGGCGGCCCGGAGCTGCTGAAGGAGCTGGAAGGCCCGGAAGTCGGCACACTCTTCTGACGTGACCACCATGACCACACAGACCGTCCCGACGGACGCCGGCGAGGCCCGGATCACCTGGCACCGGGCCGGCGGGGCCCGGCTCGTGCTCGCGCTGAGCCACGGCGCCGGAGGCGGCGTCGAGGCCCGCGACCTCCAGGCGCTCGCCCGGGTGCTCCCCGGGCACGGGGTGACCGTGGCCCTCGTCGAGCAGCCCTGGCGGGTGGCGGGCAAGAAGCTCGCGCCCGCGCCGAAGACCCTGGACACCGGCTGGCGCGGTCTGTGGCCCGCGCTGGCGGAGCCAGGACTGCCCGTCGTCGCCGGCGGCCGCAGCGCCGGCGCCCGGGTCGCCTGCCGCACCGCCGCCGAGCTGGGCGCGCACGCCGTGCTCGCGCTGAGCTTCCCGCTGCACCCGCCGGGCCGGCCGGAGAAGTCCCGCGCCGCGGAACTGCTCGGCGCCGGGGCGCCCACCCTGGTCGTGCAGGGCGGCAACGACCCCTTCGGCAGGCCGGGCGAGTTCCCCGAGGGGGATTTCCGGCTGCTCGAGGTGCCCGGCGGCGATCACGGGTTCGCCGTCCCCAAGCGCGCCGGGATCACCCAGGAGCGGGCCCTGGAGATCATCACCGACGGCGTCGCGGGGTGGGCCGGCTCACTCGGATGACCCGGGAATGCCCGGCGGCGGGGCGCTGTTGAGGCGAACAGAAAGTGCTGGGGAACCGGCACCGACGTCGTAGGAGAGGAAGTCCGCCGCATGGGTTCGACCATCTGCCCGAGCCGTGAGCGTCGCGCTGACCTGGACTGGACGGTGCTGCACGCGGCCAGGACCGCTCCTATTCGAGCGGCGGCGGGTACGGGTCGTGTTCTATCCTCCGAAACAGGTGGGACCGGTCTCGGTCCCGTCCGGGAACTTGAGGAGGTGGGTCCGGTCACCGGTACCGACGCAGGGACCGACAACGGCCAGGCGGAGCAGCCCGAGGGCCGGGGCACGAGCGCGGACCCGGAGACCGGCTCCGAGTCGACCGCGCAGCGCAGCGCGCGCTTCGAGCGGGACGCGCTCGAGTTCCTCGACCAGATGTACTCGGCCGCCCTGCGCATGACGCGCAACCCGGCCGACGCCGAGGACCTGGTGCAGGAGACCTACGCCAAGGCGTACGGGTCCTTCCACCAGTTCCGCGAGGGCACCAACCTCAAGGCGTGGCTGTACCGGATCCTGACCAACACCTTCATCAACTCGTACCGCAAGAAGCAGCGCGAACCCCAGCGCAGCGCGGCCGAGGAGATCGAGGACTGGCAGCTCGCCCGCGCCGAGTCGCACATGTCGACGGGTCTGCGCTCCGCCGAGTCGCAGGCGCTCGACCACCTGCCCGACTCGGACGTGAAGGAAGCGCTGCAGGCGATCCCCGAGGAGTTCCGCATCGCCGTCTACCTCGCGGACGTAGAGGGCTTTGCGTACAAGGAGATCGCGGACATCATGGGGACACCCATCGGTACGGTGATGTCCCGGCTGCACCGGGGCCGCCGTCAACTGCGCGGCATGCTGGAGGACTACGCCCGCGAGCGCGGACTGGTCCCGGCGGGCGCCGGAGAGTCGAACGAAGCGAAAGGCTCGGGCTCATGAGCTGCGGAGAGCCGCACGAGACGGACTGCAGTGAGGTCCTCGACCACCTCTACGAGTTCCTCGACAGCGAGATGCCGGACGTCGACCGCGACAAGTTCCAGCACCACTTCGAGGAATGCTCGCCGTGCCTCGAGAAGTACGGCCTGGAGCAGGCCGTGAAGAAGCTCGTCAAGCGGTGCTGCGGCCATGACGACGTGCCCGCCGACCTGCGCGCCAAGGTCATGGGGCGGATCGACCTGATCCGCTCCGGGCAGACCGTCCCCGAGCACGACGTCACCAAGGCGCCCGCCGCCCCGGTGACACCGCAGGAGTCCTGACCCCGCGCCCTCCGGCCGGCCCCGTCACCCGAACGTGCTAATCCTCGGGCCATGGGCCCCCGGACCCCCCGAATCCCGCCCTAGGCTCCGAGCCTGCACCGGCACGGTCGGGGGAGGGCGCGATGGAGGCGGCGGTTCCGGCGAGAGCGCGAGGCTACGTGGCCTGTGTCGCCCTGCTCGCCGCGCTCTGTGCCCTGCCCGTGCACGCCACCCGCACGCCCTGGTGGGCGCTGGCCCTGCTCGCCGCGCTGTACGCGGCCTGTGACCACGTCGTACGGCGCCGCTTCGGCGGAACGTTCTACCCCGTGCTGCTCGCCGGCGCCTTCCTGCTGCCGCCGCCCGCCGCCGCGCTGGTCCCGCTGCCGGCCGCCCTGCTCGCCCACGTCGAGCACGGGCCGGTGCTGCTCCGGCGCGTCTGGCGGGCCGCGCAGCCGGCGCTCGCCGTGTGGGCCGCGGCCCGGGTCCACGGGGCGCTCGGCGGCCGGGACGCCGTCGTGGCCCACGCCTTCCCCTACGCCCTCGTGTCCGCGGGGGCGGCCGTGCTCGCCTTCTGCGTGGTGCTCACCGCGCTCGACGGAGGCCTCCTCGCCGCGGGCGTGGGAGTACCGCCCACGCCCTCGAGGCAGTGGCGGAGGGCACCGGTGGGCCGGGCCTGGGGCGGGCTGCTGTCCCGTTCGCTGGCGCCGGTCGCGGTGCACGGGCTCGCCGGGCTGATGATGGCCGTGCTGTGGCGCAGCCGGTACGGTCCGGTCTCCGCGCTGCTCGTGCTGCTGCCGATGTGCGTCTCCTGCTGGGTCTTCGCCCAGTACCACCGGGAGCGCGCCGCCCACCAGGCCACCATCCGCGCCCTGGTGCAGGCCGTCGACATCAAGGACGGCTACACCCGCGGCCACAGCGAGCGGGTCGGCCGGGCCTCGGTGCTGATCGCTCGCGAACTCGGCCTGGACGACGAACGCGTGGAGGTGCTGCGCTTCGCCGGCATCCTGCACGACGTCGGCAAACTCGGCGTCCCCACCCGCCTGCTGCGCAAGGACGGCCCGCTGACCCCCGAGGAGCGGCGGATCATCGAGCTGCACCCGGAGTACGGCCACGAGATGGTCCGCGGGATCTCCTTCCTCGGCGAGGCCCGCGCGGCGATCCTGCACCACCACGAACGGCTCGACGGCAGCGGCTACCCGTACGGGCTGGCGGGCGGTCAGATCCCCGAGTGCGCCCGCGTGGTCGCCGTCGCCGACGCCTTCGACGCGATGACCTCCACCCGGTCCTACAGCAGGGCCCGCCCGGTGGCCGCGGCGGTCGAGGAGCTGGAGCGCTGCGCGGGCAGCCACTTCGACCCGCGCATGGTCACGGCGCTCGTCCGGGCCCTGAGCCGGCACGGCTGGCACCCGGCCGTCACCGCCGACGACGCCCCGCGCACGGTCCCGGCCCAGCAGCCGGCCGCCGGCCGCCGCAGCGGGGCGCACCGGTGACCGCACTGCGGCTCATCCACGCCTGCGCCGCCGTCGCCGCCGCCGTCTGCCTCGCCCGCACCCTGTGGACCGGCATCGCCGACCCGGGCGTCGCGCTCGCCTTCGGCCTGCTCATAGCCGTCGGCGAGCTGACCCGGTGGTCCGGCGCCGGAGCGCGCCGCACCGCGCCGCTGGGCACCGCCGGGTCGCTGTCGTACGCCCTGCTCGGGCCCGACGCCGGGCACCCCACCGGGCACAGCGCCGCACAGGTCGTCACCGTCGTCCTCGCCGCCTCCCTGCTCGGCGGTGTCCCGCACATCTGGTGCGGCCGCACCCCCACCCTCGACCACCTCGCCCGCCGCGTCCTCACCACCGGATTCGCCGCCGTCTGCTTCCAACCCCTCTTCCACAGCGGCGCCTTCCGGAGCTGGGACGGTCCCGCCTACGCCCTGCTGCTCGTGGCGCTGCTCGTCCTCACCGCCCTGTGCGACGCCGTCCTCGCCGCCGCCCTCGCCCACTCCCGCACCCGCTGGCGCTTCGGGCCGCTGCTCCGCGACGAACTGCGCGGACTGCTCGGCATCGGCTCCGCCGTGTGCGCGACCGGCGCGGTGATGGCGCTCGCGGTCGCCGTCGCCGGACTGTGGGCGCTGCCCGTTTTCTGCCTGCCGCTGCTGCTCACCCAGCTCTCGGTCCGCCGGTACGCCGCCGTCCGGGCCACCTACCGGCAGACCATCGCCTCCCTCGCGCGGGCCACCGAGGTGGCCGGCTGCACCCCCGCCGGGCACGCCCGCCGCGTCGCCGCGCTCAGCCGGGCCGTCGGCCGCGACCTGGGCCTGTCCCGCCCCGAGCTGACCGTGCTCGAGTACGCGGCGCTGATGCACGACATCGGCCAGCTCAGCCTGGTCGACCCGGTCCCGGCCGGGGCCACCGCCACGCTGCCCGGCGAGGAGCAGCGGCGCATCGCCCTGCTCGGCGGCGCCGTCGTACGGCAGACCGGGGTGGACGCGGCGGTCGCCACGGTCGTGGAGCGGCAGGCCGACCCGTACCCGGAGCAGCCGCTGGCCGCGCGGATCGTCCGGGCCGTGAACGCCTACGAGGAGAAGGCCCGCGACGCCGGACCCGAGGGCCCGCTGCTGGCCCTGGAGGAGCTGCGCCTGGCCACCGCCGGGGACTACGCTCCCGAGGTTGTCGAATCCCTCGCCCGGGTACTCTCCCAGGCGCTGTCTGACCCTGCGCGTGACGGGGTAACCCATGGGTAATGAGCGCCTTTGAGGCCGTACGTGGTTGGATGCGAGGGAGAGGGTGTCCGGGGGCACAAGCCAGCCCACTGTGCGGAAATGGAACTGGCAGGCGGGAATCGTGAGGATCTTCGGAAAGGGACGACACCGGCCCTCCGCCTCCTGGCGGCAGGCCACCGACCGGGCGTTCACGCTCATCGGCGACGGCCGGTACGAGGACGCGGGCGAGCTGCTGACACGCGCCGCCGACCTGGAACCCTGGCTCGCGGAGTCCTGGTTCAACCTCGCCCTGCTGCACAAGTTCCGGCACGACTGGGAGCAGGCCCGCGCCGCCGGTCTGCGGGCCGTCGCGCTGCTGGACCGGGAGAACGGCGCCCCGGACTGGTGGAACGTCGGCATCGCCGCGACCGCCCTGCAGGACTGGCCGCTGGCCCGGCGCGCCTGGCAGGCCTACGGGCTGCGGGTGCCCGGCGGCGTCGCCGCCGCGGGCGAGCCGCTCGGCATGGAGCTGGGCAGCGCGGCCGTACGGCTCTCCCCGGAGGGCGAGGCCGAGGTGGTGTGGGGCCGCAGGCTGGACCCGGCGCGGATCGAGGTGCTGTCCATTCCGCTGCCCTCGTCCGGGCGGCGCTGGGGCGAGGTCGTGCTGCACGACGGGGTCCCGCACGGCGAGCGCACCACGTCCGCCGGGCACTCCTTCCCGGTGTTCGACGAGATCGAGCTGTGGGCGCCCTCGCCCGTGCCCACCTGGGTGGTGCTGCTGGAGGCGGCCACGGAGGCCGACCGGGACGCCCTGGAACAGCTCGCGGCGGACGCCGGGTTCGCCGCGGAGGACTGGTCGTCCTCGGTGCGGCTGCTGTGCCGGATGTGCTCGGAGTCGCAGATGCCCTCCGACGAGGGCGACGGCGAGCACCTCGACCCCCACGACCACAGTGAACCCGGTCACCCCGGACCGCTCGGACACCGTACCGACGGGCAGCTCTGGGTGCCGGAGCGGGAGTGCGGCGTCGCCGCGCCGGCCTCGCTCGTCCGGGGCCTGCTCGACGGATGGGTCGCGGACAGTCCGGACTCCAGGGACTGGCGCGATCTCGAAGAGGTCTGCTGACCGCCGGCGACCGGCCGCACCGGCCCCGCGAGCCCGGCCCGGCCCGGACGGGAGGGCCTAGGCTGTACCCCGAGAATTCAAGGCTTGCAGGAAGGCATACGTCGGTCATGGCGCAGCAGGACACCGATCAGCAGCACGCGGGCGTGCTCCCCGTCGACGACGAGGGCTACGTCGTCGACACGGGGGACTGCGAGGAGCGCGAGGGGACCTGGCGCGAGCGCGGCACCTCGCGGCCGATCACGGTCGTCGGCAACCCGGTGCTGCACAAGGAGTGCAAGGACGTCACCGAGTTCGGCGCGGAGCTGGACCAGCTGGTCGCCGACATGTTCGCCAGCCAGCGCACCGCCGAGGGCGTGGGCCTGGCCGCCAACCAGATCGGCGTCGACCTGAAGGTCTTCGTGTACGACTGCCCGGACGACGAGGGCGTCCGGCACGTCGGCGTGGTCTGCAACCCGAAGCTGGTCGACCTGCCCGCCGACCGGCGCAGGCTGGACGACAGCAACGAGGGCTGCCTGTCCGTCCCGACGGCCTACGCGCCGCTCCCGCGCCCCGACTACGCCGAGGTGACCGGCCAGGACGAGAAGGGCAACCCGATCAAGGTCCGCGGCACCGGCTACTTCGCGCGCTGTTTGCAGCACGAGACCGACCACCTCTACGGCTACCTCTACATCGACCGCCTGTCCAAGCGTGACCGCAAGGACGCGCTGCGGCAGATGGCCGAGAACGAGCCACGCTACCCCGTGGTCGCCAACGACTGAGCCGCCCGGCCGGAACCCCGGCCACCGCGCAGAGCAGCGACGACGTCCGTCACGACGCCCGTCCGGGACCGGCCCCCGGACGGGCGTCGTTCATTTGTTCGCCAGACGAATCCCGGCAACCAGGGGTGGTGATTGGAGCAAATCCGTTCCCACGGCGGTCAGTTGTGGTGCTGAATGGTAAGTGCGGGGATACGCAACGGCGCACGCCCGGCACGACAAGGAGGGCTGTGCGCGCCTGGCGGCTGAGAGGGGACAGTTCGTGCACGCTTTCTCACACGGCACCACATCGGCGACCTCGGTGGCGGTACCGCCGTCTCTCGCACTTCCGGTGATCGAGGACTCCTTTCCACGACAACTCCACCCGTATTGGCCGAAGCTCCAGGAGAAGACCCGGCAGTGGCTGCTCGAAAAGCGGCTCATGCCGGCGGACAAGGTGCGGGAATATGCCGACGGCCTGTGCTACACCGACCTCATGGCGGGGTACTACACCGACGCCCCCGACGAGGTCCTGCAGGCCATCGCCGACTACAGTGCCTGGTTCTTCGTCTGGGACGACCGCCACGACCGCGACATCATCCACGGCCGGGCCGCCGACTGGCGCCGCCTGCGCCGCCGGCTGCACGCGGCCCTGGACGCGCCCCGGCAGTACCTGGACCATCCCGATCCGGTGGTCGCGGGGCTCGCGGACAGCGTGCTGCGGCTGTTCTCGTTCCTGCCGCACACCTGGAACCAGCGGTTCGCCCGGCACTTCCACACGGTGATCGACGCCTACGACCGCGAGTTCCACAACCGCACCCGGGGTCACGTCCCGCAGGTCGAGGAGTACCTCGCCCTGCGGCGGCTCACCTTCGCCCACTGGATATGGACGGACCTGCTGGAACCCAGCGCCGGACGTGAACTCCCGGACGCCGTGCGGAAAAACCCGGTCTATCGCCGTCCGGCGTTGCTGAGCCAGGAATTCGCCGCCTGGTACAACGACCTCTGCTCGCTGCCCAAGGAAATCGCGGGCGACGAGGTGCACAATCTCGGAATCAGTCTCGTCGCACACCAGGGGCTGACCATCGAGGAAGCGGTCGAGGAAATCAGGCGGCGTGTCGAGGAATGCATCGGTGAATTCGTCGTCGCCGAACGTGAGGCGCTGCGGTTCGCCGACGAACTCGCCGACGACGGCACGGTGTCGGGAAAGGAACTCGGCACCGCCGTCCGCGCCTGTGTCGGCAATATGCGGAACTGGTTCAGCTCCGTCTACTGGTTCCACCACGAGTCGGGCCGGTACATGGTCGACAGCTGGGAGGACCGGTCCACACCCCCGTACGTCAACAACGAAGCGGCAGGTGACCAATGACCGTCGAGTCCGTGAAGCCCCAGACGGCCCGGACGGGCCCCGCGGCCGAACCGCGCGAGGCGCCCCTGGCCGGCGGCGCCGTCCCGTTCCTCGGCCACGGCCTGAAACTGGTCCGCGACCCGCTCGCCTTCATGTCCGGGCTGCGCGCGCACGGTGACGTGGTGCGCCTGAAACTCGGCCCCAAGACGGTCTACGCCGTCACCACTCCCGAACTCACCGGCGCGCTCGCGCTCAGCACCGACTACCGGATCGACGGACCCCTGTGGGAGTCCCTGGAGGGCCTGCTCGGCAAGGAGGGCGTGGCCACCGCCAACGGCCCGCGGCACCGCCGCCAGCGGCGCACCATCCAGCCCGCGTTCCGGCTCGACGCGGTCCCCGCGTACGGGCCGGTCATGGAGGAGGAGGCGCACGCGCTGACCGAGCGCTGGCGGCCCGGCGAGACGGTCGACTGCACCTCGGAGTCCTTCCGGGTCGCGGTGCGCATAGCGGCCCGCTGCCTGCTGCGCGGCGAGTACATGGACGAGCGCGCCGAGCGGCTGAGCGCCGACCTCGCCACCGTCTTCCGCGGTATGTACCGCAGGATGGTCGTGCCGCTCGGACCGCTGTACCGGCTGCCGTTCCCGGCCAACCGTGAATTCAACCGGGCGCTGGCCGATTTGCATCTCCTGGTCGACGAGATCGTCGCCGAGCGGAGGGCATCTGGTCAAAAGCCGGACGATTTGCTGACGGCATTGCTGGAGGCGAAGGACGACAATGGCGAGCCCATCGGGGAACAGGAGATCCACGACCAGGTGGTGGCGATAGTCACCCCGGGCAGCGAAACAGTCGCCTCCACGATCATGTGGCTGCTCCAGGTGCTCGCGGAACACCCGGAACACGCGCGGAAGGTGCGCGCGGAGGTCGAATCCGTGACCGGCGGCCGGCCCGTCGGATTCGAGCACGTCCGCCGCCTCACGCACACCAACAATGTCGTCGTGGAGGCCATGCGGCTGCGTCCCGCCGTATGGATTCTGACGCGGCGCGCGACCACCGACACCACGCTCGGCGGTTATCGCATTCCGGAGGGCGCGGACATCGTCTACAGCCCCTACGCCATCCAGCGCGACGCCCGCTCCTACGGTGACCACCTCGGTTTCGACCCCGACCGCTGGCTGCCGGAGCGGGCCAAGGAGGTGCCGAAGTACGCGATGAGCCCCTTCAGCGTCGGCAACCGCAAGTGCCCCAGCGACCACTTCTCCATGGCCCAGCTCACCCTGATCACCGCGGCGCTCTCGGCGAAGTACCGCTTCGAGCAGGCCGGCGGGTCGGACGACACCACCCGGGTGGGCATCACGCTCCGGCCGCAGAAGCTGCTGCTGAAGCCGGTGCCCTGGTAGGCCGCCCAGGCCGCCGCTGCCGGCGCGCTCAGGCGGCCTCGGGGCCGCGGAACGCGCGCCGGTAGGCGTTGGGGGTCGTGCCGAGGGCGCGGACGAACTGGTGGCGCAGCGCCGCCGCCGTACCGAAGCCGGTGCGGGAGGCGATGGCGTCCATGGTCTCGTCCGTGCCCTCCAGCAACTCCTGTGCCAGCAGCACCCGCTGGCGCAGCAGCCAGCGGTAGGGGGTGGTCCCCGTCTCCTGCTGGAAGCGGCGGGCGAAGGTGCGCGGCGCCATGTGGGCGCGGGCGGCGAGCTGTTCGACGGTCACCTCCTCGCCGAGGTGCCCCTCCATCCACACCAGCACCTCGCCGACCGTGTCGCACGGGGTCTCGGGCAGCGGCCGCTCGATGTACTGCGCCTGACCGCCGTCCCGGTGCGGCGGCACGACCATGCGCCGGGCGATCTTCGTGGCCACCTCCGGGCCCTGCTCCTTGCGCACGAGGTGCAGACAGGCGTCGATGCCGGCCGCGGTGCCGGCGGAGGTGATCACCGGGTCCTCGTCGACGTAGAGGACGTCCGGCTCGATGATCGCCCGGGGATTGCGCAGCGCCAGCTCCCGCGCCTGCCGCCAGTGCACACTGCACCGCCGCCCGTCGAGCAGTCCGGCGGCGCCGAGCACGAACACGCCCGAGCACACGCTGAGCACCCGGGTGCCCCGCGCCACGGCCCGCACGAGGGCGTCGAGCAGCGCGGGGGGATAGTCCCGGGTCACGTAGTCGCTCCCGGCCGGCACCGCGATCAGATCGGCCTCCTCCAGCCGCTCCAGACCGTACGGCGTCGACACGGTGAGCCCGCCGACATGGGTGCTCAGGGCGGGGCCCTCCGCCGAGACGACCGCGAAGTCGTACACCGGCAGTCCCTCGTCACTGCGGTCGATGCCGAACACCTCGCACACCACGCCCAGCTCGAAGGGGTGCACGCCGTCCAGCAGCACTGCCGCCACGTTCCTCAGCATGCTGCCAGTGTGCCCCGAAGCTGGCAGTAAATCGAGGGTGTACGGCAGTACTGCCACTGTCGGTAAGGTGTATCCGGCGCGACAGTGGTGTCATGACCGGAAACCAGATCGAAGGCCTGATCGGAATGCTCGCCACCCTCGGCATCCTGGTCCTCCTGATCCTCCCGTCCGTGCTCGGCATCGCCCGCGACAGGCGGGTCGACCGGCAGCTCAGGGAGGCTCAGGAGGCCCGGGGCGTGGTGAGCCGGGAGAAGGAGGCTCAGAAGTCCTCGTCCAGGTCGACCGTGCCCTCCACGGCCACCTGGTACGCCGACGGGCGGCGCTCGAAGAAGTTCGTCAGTTCCTGAACGCCCTGCAGCTCCATGAAGGAGAAGGGGTTCTCCGAGCCGTACACCGGGGCGAAGCCCAGGCGCGTCAGGCGCTGGTCGGCGACGCACTCCAGGTACTGCCGCATCGACTCGGTGTTCATGCCCGGGAGGCCGTCACCGCACAGGTCGCGCGCGAACTGCAGCTCGGCCTCGACGGCCTCCCGCAGCATGTCCGTGACCTGCCCGCGCAGCTCGTCGTCGAACAGGTCCGGCTCCTCCTTGCGGACGGTGTCGACCACGTCGAAGGCGAACGACATGTGCATCGTCTCGTCCCGGAACACCCAGTTGGTGCCGGTGGCCAGACCGTGCAGCAGACCCCGGCTGCGGAACCAGTAGACGTACGCGAAGGCGCCGTAGAAGAACAGACCCTCGATGCACGCGGCGAAGCAGATGAGGTTCAGCAGGAAGCGGCGGCGGTCGGCCCTGGACTCCAGCCGGTCCAGCTTCTCGACCTCGTTGATCCACTTGAAGCAGAACCCGGCCTTCTCCCGGATGGAGGGGATGTTCTCCACCGCCGCGAACGCCGCCGCCCGGTCGTCCGGATCGGGCAGATAGGTGTCCAGCAGCGTCAGGTAGAACTGGACGTGCACGGCCTCCTCGAAGAGCTGGCGGCTCAGGTAGAGCCGGGCCTCGGGGGAGTTGATGTGCTTGTAGAGGGTCAGCACCAGGTTGTTCGCGACGATCGAGTCGCCCGTCGCGAAGAAGGCGACCAGACGGCCGATCAGATGCTGCTCGGCCGGCGTCAGCTTCGCGAGGTCGGCGACGTCCGAGTGGAGGTCGACCTCCTCGACGGTCCAGGTGTTCTTGATGGCGTCCCGGTAGCGCTCGTAGAAGTCGGGGTAGCGCATCGGGCGGAGAGTCAGCTCGAAGCCCGGGTCGAGCAGGTTCTTGGCTTCGCTGGTCATCACTGGCAGGCCTCGCAGGACTCGGGGTTCTCAAGGGAGCAGGCGACCGCGTCGGGGTCGGCGATCTGCTGCACGGGGACGGTGGCTCGGGTCTGCGCCCGGGCGGCGCGGGCGATCCTCGTCGCCGGGCGCGAGCGCAGGTAGTACGTCGTCTTCAGCCCGGACTTCCAGGCGTACGCGTACATCGAGGAGAGCTTGCCGATGGTCGGCGTCTCCAGGAAGAGGTTCAGCGACTGCGCCTGGTCGAGGAACGGGGTGCGGGCGGCCGCCATGTCGATGAGGCCGCGCTGCGGGATCTCCCACGCCGTGCGGTACAGGTCGCGGACGTCCTGCGGCACCCAGGTGAAGCCCTGCACCGAGCCGTTGGACTCGCGCAGCGCCTCACGGGTCTGGGCGTCCCACACGCCGAGCCGCTTGAGCTCGTCCACCAGGTAGGAGTTCACCTGGAGGAACTCGCCCGAGAGCGTCTCGCGCTTGAACAGGTTGGACACCTGCGGCTCGATGCACTCGTACACGCCCGCGATGGACGCGATGGTGGCCGTGGGCGCGATGGCCAGGAGCAGCGAGTTGCGCATCCCCACCTCGGCGATCCGCGCCCGCAGCGCCGCCCAGCGCTCCGGCCAGGTGAACTCGACGCCGTAGTGGTCGGGGTGCAGCACGCCCTGGGCGGTGCGGGTCTTCCGCCAGGCCGGCAGCGGGCCGTTGCGCTCGGCGAGGTCCGCGGATGCCTCGTACGCGGCGAGCATGATCCGCTCGGCGATCCGCGTGGACAGCGCCCTGGCCTCGGCGGAGTCGAAGGGCAGCCGCAGCTTGAAGAAGACGTCCTGCAGGCCCATCGCGCCCAGGCCCACCGGACGCCAGTTGGCGTTCGACCGGCCCGCCTGCTCGGTCGGGTAGAAGTTGATGTCGACCACGCGGTCGAGGAAGGTGACGGCCGTGCGGACGGTCTCGTCGAGCCGCTCCCAGTCGAGGTCGCCGGCCGCCGTGTCCACGAAGGCGCCGAGGTTGACCGACCCCAGGTTGCACACCGCGGTCTCGCCGTCGTCGGTGACCTCGAGGATCTCGGTGCACAGGTTGGAGGAGTGCACGACGTGGCCCGCGGTCGCCGTCTGGTTGGCGGTGCGGTTGGCGGCGTCCTTGAAGGTCATCCAGCCGTTGCCGGTCTGCGCGAGGGTGCGCATCATGCGGCCGTACAGGTCCCGGGCGGGCATCGTCTTCCTCGCGAGCCCGGCGGCCTCCGCCCTGCGGTACGCGGCGTCGAACTCCTCGCCCCACAGGTCGACCAGCTCCGGCACGTCCGCCGGGGAGAACAGCGACCACCGCTCGTCGGCGTCGACCCGGCGCATGAACTCGTCCGGGATCCAGTGCGCGAGGTTCAGGTTGTGCGTACGGCGGGCGTCCTCACCGGTGTTGTCCCGCAGCTCCAGGAACTCCTCGATGTCGGAGTGCCAGGTCTCCAGGTACACCGCGGCGGCCCCCTTGCGCCGGCCGCCCTGGTTCACCGCGGCCACCGAGGCGTCCAGCGTCTTCAGGAAAGGCACGATCCCGTTGGAGTGCCCGTTGGTGCCCCGGATCAGCGAACCGCGGCCGCGGATGCGGGAGTAGGACAGGCCGATGCCGCCGGCGTGCTTGGAGAGGCGGGCGACCTGGTGGTACCGGTCGTAGATGGAGTCCAGCTCGTCCAGCGGGGAGTCGAGGAGGTAGCAGGACGACATCTGCGGATGCCGGGTGCCGGAGTTGAAGAGGGTGGGGGAGGAGGGCAGGTAGTCGAGCCGGCTCATCAGGCCGTACAGCGCGGCGACCTCGTCCACGGAGCGGGCGGTGTCGTCCTCGGCCAGGCCGGCGGCGACGCGCAGCATGAAGTGCTGCGGCGTCTCGATCACCCGGCGGGTGATGGGGTGGCGGAGCAGGTAGCGGCTGTGCAGCGTGCGCAGGCCGAAGTACCCGAAGCGGTCGTCGGCCGCCGGGTCGACCAGCGCGTCGAGCCGTTCGGCGTGCAGCCGCACGAACTCCGCGGTGCGGTCGGCGACGAGACCCTCACGATGGCCGACGGCGACCGACCCGGTGAAGGACGTGACGCCCTGCGAGGCGGCCTCGGCGCGGATGGAGACGGTCAGCAGCCGGGCGGCCAGCCGGGAGTAGGCGGGGTCCTCGGAGATCAGTCCGGCGGCCGCCTCCGTGGCCAGCTCGCGCAACTCCGCCTCGTCGGCCCGGGCGGACCGGCCGCGCAGCGCGGCGGCGGCGACCCGGCCGGGGTCGGCGTCGGGGAGGTCGGCGGTCAGCTCGGTCAGGGTCCGCAGCAGTGCGGCACCGGGACCGTCGGTCTCCACCGGGGCTCCGCTCGCCGGGGTGGCTGAAGCCGGGTCGGCTGGCGCGATGGTCACGTGGGGCTCTCCCTCGCTCGGCACGGGGCCTTGCGGAGGGCAGGGGGCAGCGCGAGCGCGCACGGCGTCGCGTCCCCGGCCCATTCCACGAGGCCCGGACGTCGATGAGCACCCGGACCGGACGGCCGGGCGCGTGCTGCCGGCAGGTCCTCGGACTGAACAGGCGTGCGGAGACACGCGAGTACACCGTTGCGGGACAGTTCCGGATTCGCACCGGATTCCCCTGCGGCGACAGCGAGCATGAGCATACATCTAGTGCCGGGCCGTCGTGTCACCCCCACATGTTGTGCCTGTTGCGTGTTGCGACGGCTCCGCAGTGTCAACTCGCACGACAGCGGGCCGCCGGGGGAGGTGCCCTCGGCGGCCCGCTGCGGGTGGTCCGTGACCGGTCGCGCTAGTGGGCGCTTCCCGCGGTGGCGGGCGGGAGCTCCACCTCGACGCCGGGGTCGCCCGCGTCCGCCGTGTAGTCCTCCGGCCGGGTCTCGTCGAGGCCCTCCGGGGCCTTCACGGCCTTCAGGACGAAGGTGAGCACCACGGTGACCACGACATTCAGCACGAACGCGGTGAGGCCGATGTAGCCGATCTCCCCGATGCCCGGGATCTCCTTCGCGGAGCCGCCGAAGTGCTTCTGGGTCGGCGAGGCCACCCCGTACGCGGCGAGCGTGCCGTACACCATGCCGACCGCCCAGCCGGCGAGCAGCGCCCAGCGGTGGAACCAGCGGGTGAACAGGCCGCCGACCAGGGCCGGGAAGGTCTGCAGGATCCAGATGCCGCCCAGCAGCTGGAAGTTGATGGCGACCGTCTTGTCCATCGTCAGGACGAAGACCAGCGCGCCCACCTTCACCAGCAGCGACACGATCTTGGAGACCCGGGTCTCCTCCTTCGGCGTGGCGTCCGGCTTGATGAAGTCCTTGTAGATGTTGCGGGTGAACAGGTTCGCCGCCGCGATGGACATGATGGCCGCGGGCACCAGCGCGCCGATGCCGATCGCCGCGAAGGCCACGCCCGCGAACCAGTCCGGGAACATGTTCTCGAAGAGCTGCGGGATCGCCAGCTGGCCGTTGGTGACCTTCACCCCGGCCGCGATCGCCATGAAGCCGAGCAGGGCCAGCAGGCCGAGCATCAGCGAGTACAGCGGCAGGATCGTGGTGTTGCGGCGGATCACCTCACGGCTCTTGGAGGACAGGGTCGCGGTGATCGAGTGCGGGTACATGAACAGGGCGAGCGCGGAGCCGAGCGCCAGGGTGGCGTACGTCCACTGGCCCGCCTCCGGCGGTGCGAGCGCGCCGCGCGGCTTGCCGGTGGCCGGGTTCACCTGGCTGAAGGCGTCACCCGCCTTGGCGAAGACGTCGTCGAACCCGCCCAGCTTGATCGGGATGTAGATGATCGCCACCGCGATGACGATGTAGATCAGCGCGTCCTTCACGAACGCGATCAGCGCGGGGGCGCGCAGACCGGACGAGTAGGTGTACGCGGCCAGCACGCCGAAGGCGATGAGCAGCGGCAGGTCCTTCACGAACCAGTTGGTGTTCTCGCCGCCGCCGACGCCCATCACGTCCAGCACCGCCTGGATGCCCACGAGCTGGAGCGCGATGTACGGCATCGTCGCGAGGATGCCGGTGACCGCCACGGCCAGCGACAGGCCCTTGGAGCCGAACCGGCCGCGCACGAAGTCCGAGGTGGTGACGTAGCCGTGGCGGTGCGAGACCGACCACAGGCGGGGCAGGAACGTGAAGATGAGCGGGTAGACGAGGATCGTGTACGGGACGGCGAAGAAGCCGGCCGCGCCCGCCGCGTAGATCGCCGCCGGCACGGCGACGAAGGTGTACGCCGTGTACAGGTCGCCGCCGAGCAGGAACCAGGTGATCCAGGTGCCGAACGACCGTCCGCCCAGGCCCCATTCGTCCAGGGAGTGCTCGTTGTCGGCCCTGCGCCAGCGTGCGGCCATGAAGCCCACGACCGTGACGGCCAGGAAGAAGAAGATGAAGACGCCGAGTGCGACGCCGTTGACGCCGTCCTTCACTTCGCCGCACCCCCGCTCCGGGCGCCGCGGGCGCGCTGGTCACGCTGCCACAGCTGGTACGCCAGCATCGTGAGCGCGGTGGAGAGCAGCACCCACAGCATCTGGTACCAGTAGAAGAACGGGATCCCGATGAAGGCGGGGTCCGTCTTGGAGTACGAGCCGACCCACAGCATCGCCACGAAGGGCGCGACGAGACACAGCCCGATGATCACCCGGACCGGCGTCACCACCGGTGGTCTCACTTCTTGCGTTTCGGACATGCCACGGCTCCGTCCCCTCGCTGATCACCTGTGTAATGCGCAGGCAATCTAGGTGACGCCGTCACGGCAGCGGAAGACCTCGTCCGCATATCGGCATATCGATTTCGCGTGCGGAGCGTGAAGGTTCTTCGCCGGTCAGTCCTGGGGGCGCTTCAGACGGGCGACGAACTTGTACCGGTCGCCCCGGTAGACGGACCGCACCCACTCCACCGGCTGGCCGCCGCGGTCCAGCGAGTGGCGGGAGAGCATCAGCATCGGCAGGCCCACGTCGGTGCCGAGCAGACCCGCCTCGCGCGGCGTGGCCAGGGAGGTCTCGATGGTCTCCTCGGCCTCGGCGAGGTGGACGTCGTAGACCTCGGCGAGCGCGGTGTACAGGGACGTGTACTTCACCAGCGACCGCCGCAGCGCGGGGAAGCGCTTGGCCGACAGATGGGTGGTCTCGATGGCCATGGGCTCGGCGTTGGCCATGCGCAGCCGCTCGATGCGCAGTACCCGGCCGCCCGCCGTTATGTCGAGGAGCTCGGCGAGCCGGTCGTCGGCGGTGACGTACCCGATGTCCAGCAGCTGGGAGGTGGGCTCCAGGCCCTGGGCGCGCATGTCCTCGGTGTAGGAGGTCAGTTGCAGCGCCTGGGACACCTTCGGCTTGGCGACGAAGGTGCCCTTGCCCTGGATGCGCTCCAGCCGGCCCTCGACGACGAGCTCCTGCAGGGCCTGCCGGACGGTCGTGCGGGAGGTGTCGAACTCGGCCGCCAGCGTGCGCTCCGGCGGGACGGGCGTGCCCGGCGCCTGCGTCTCCGTCATGTCGAGCAGGTGCTTCTTCAAGCGGTAGTACTTGGGCACGCGCGCGGTACGGACGGTCGTGCCGGCCTCGTGCTCCGCACTGCTGACGTCGGTGCTCATGCTCTGCCTTCCCGGCTCCGGGTGCCGAAAGCGACCGACCGACCGTCGGCCACGGCTCACATCGTGGCACGGCTTCGTGTGTCGGGCTCCACCCGCACGCTCCGTGATCTCCTCTGTATACCGGCGCACCCCCTGCTGGTCTAGTCCAGCGGCCCCGGCGGCAGGCCTGGGGCACGCCGGGGCGGGTGGGCCGGACGCTCCCTATATGCCCTGCCAGTCCGGCTTGTGGGCGTAGGTGTGGCGGAAGTAGTCGGCCAGCTTGAGCTTGGACGCGGCGGCCTCGTCGACGACCACCGTGGCGTGCGGGTGGAGCTGGAGCGCCGAGGCCGGGCAGACGGCCGCGACCGGTCCCTCGACGGTGGCGGCGACCGCGTCCGCCTTGCCCTCGCCGGTGGCCAGCAGCACCAGGTGGCGGGCCTCCAGGATGGTGCCGATGCCCTGGGTGATCACGTGGTGCGGCACCTGCGCGATGTCGCCGTCGAAGAAGCGCGCGTTGTCGATCCGGGTCTGCTCGGTCAGCGTCTTGATCCGGGTGCGCGAGGCGAGCGAGGAGCACGGCTCGTTGAACCCGATGTGCCCGTCCGTCCCGATGCCGAGGAGCTGCAGGTCCACGCCGCCCGCCTCGGCGAGCGCGCGGTCGTAGGCCTCGCAGGCCGCCTGGACGTCCTCGGCGGTGCCGTCCGGCCCGATGAAGGCCTCCATCCCGATGCCGAGCGGTTCCAGCACCTCCCGGCGCAGCACCGAGCGGTAGGACTCGGGGTGGTCGGCGGGCAGCCCCACGTACTCGTCGAGCTGGGCTATGCGCGCCCCGGAGGTGTCCACCGCACCGGAGCGCCACTTGAGCGCCAGTGCCTGGTAGACGGGCAGCGGAGTGGAACCGGTGGCCACACCGAGCAGCGCGTCGGGCTTGCGTCGCAGCAGCTCGGCCATGGACTCGGCGATCAGCTCGCCGCCCGCCGCGGCGTCCGGGACGATGACAACTTCCACGCTGGGCCTGCCGTTCTCAAGAGGGCTTGAAGTCTGGGAAACGTGCCATGTGGTTTAGACCAATCTAACAGAATGCGCGGTCGCGGGCAGAGGGGTGCGAGCCGCACGTCTTGTTTTCTAGCGATCGCTACATTAAAACTGTACTACGCGGCACGGACCTTTCTCTAGGGATCGCTATAGAATGCACTCCATGGTGACGGGTCAGGAGACGAACGCGCAGGCCAGGCCGTCGAGATCACGGGGGCGCCCGCGCTCCTTCGACCGGACGACCGCCCTGGAGAAGGCGCTGACCGCCTTCTGGCGGAACGGCTACGAGGCGACGTCGGTCTCCGATCTCACCCGGGTCATGGGCATCGGCGCCCCGAGCCTCTACGCGGCCTTCGGCGACAAGCGGACCCTGTTCGAGGAGGTCGTCGAGGTCTACGCCGGCACCCATGGCGCCTTCGCCGACCGGGCCCTCGCCGAGGAGCCCACCGCCCGGGCCGCCGTCGAGCGCATCCTGCGCGAGGCCGCCGCCCGCTACGCCGACCCCGAGCACCCTTACGGCTGTCTGGTCGCGCACGCGGCCACCAACTGCACGAGCCCCGAGGTCGAGGGGCTGCTGCGGGACCGGCGCGGCGCGTCCCTTGCGGCCCTGGAGTCCCGCGTCCTGGGCGACGTGGCGGCCGGCCTGCTGCCCGCCGGCACCGACGCCGCGGCCCTCGCCCGGCATACGACCGCGGTGCTCCACGGCATGTCCCAGCAGGCCCGGGACGGCGCGAGCCAGGCGCAGCTCCGGGCGCTCGCCGAAATTGCCATGGTTATCTGGCCCCGCGGCTGAGCCGGTCGGGCTAGGCTGCGTGGCATCGCGTGCCGTCTGGACGCATGCTCTCGCGCTCATGGACACGCGCTCGTGGTCTAGTCCACAATGCCTGGGGGGATTCCCCCGGAAAACTGAACAGCTTCCGCCCTCCCCGCACAGGAGGGCGGACCGAGGACCCGGTGCTCTCTGCCCTGACTGCCCCGGCTCCTCGGCCTTCGGCCGGCCGGGACCGCACACCCCGCGGCCGATGATGCTCCGGGCTGCGGTGCCGGAAGGGTTGAGGGTCCCTTCCAGGCGCCGCGGCCCGCGGGTGTTTTTCGGTCACCCGTGCGGCCCCGGGTACGCTCGCATCGTGCCCTCCATGAACGAACTCGTACGCCAGCACACGGCCCTCGACGACTCCGACCTCGAGTGGCTCCACCTGCTGGTCTCGGAGTGGCAGCTGCTCTCCGACCTCTCCTTCGCCGACCTGGTGCTGTGGGTCCCGACCAGTGACGGCACCCGGTACGTCTCGGTCGCCCAGATGCGCCCCAACACCGGCCCGACCTCGTACCAGGACGACATGGTCGGCCACCTCGTCCCGCGCGGCCGGCGGCCCATGCTGGACGCGGCGCTGGACGAGGGCCGGATCGTGCGCGAGGGCGACCCGGAGTGGCGCGAGGAGGTCCCCGTCCGGGTCGAGTCCATTCCGGTGCGGCGGGCCGGCCGCGTCCTCGGCGTCATCGCCCGCAACACCAACCTGCTCACCGTCCGCACCCCGAGCCGGCTGGAGCTGACCTATCTCCAGAGCGCCTCGGACCTCGCGCAGATGATCGCGGCCGGCTCCTTCCCCTTCCCGGACCAGCAGGTCGACATGGACGCCTCGCCGCGGGTCGGCGACGGACTGATCCGGCTGGACGCGGACGGCACCGTCCAGTACGCCTCGCCCAACGCCCTGTCCGCCTACCACCGGCTCGGCCTCGCCGCCGACCTGGTCGGTCACCACCTGGGCCGGACCACCGCCGAACTCGCGCCCACCCGGGGGCCGGTGGACGAGGCGCTCGCCAAGGTGGCGAGCGGCTGGGCGCCGCGTGAGTTCGAGATCGAGGCCCACGACGGGGTCATCCAGTTCCGGGCCATCCCGCTCAAGCCCAAGGGCACCCGCATCGGTTCGCTGGTGCTGTGCCGGGACGTCACCGAACTGCGCCGCCGCGAGCGCGAGTTGATTACCAAGGACGCGACCATCCGGGAGATCCACCACCGGGTGAAGAACAACCTGCAGACCGTCGCGGCCCTGCTCAGGCTGCAGGCCCGGCGCATCGAGTCCGAGCGCGGCCGGGAGGCGCTGGAGGAGGCCGTCCGCCGGGTCGGCTCGATCGCGATCGTGCACGAGACGCTCTCCCAGAACCTGGACGAGCGCGTGGAGTTCGACGACATCGCCGACCGGGTGCTCGCGATGGTCGCCGAGATCTCACCGGGCAAGGTGACCGGCCGGCGCAGCGGGCGCTTCGGCATACTCGACGCCGAGGTCGCCACCCCGCTGTCGATGGTGCTCACCGAGGTGCTGCAGAACGCCCTGGAGCACGGCTTCCGCGAGGGCGACACCGGCACCGTCGAGGTCTCCGCGGTCCGCGGCGGCACCTCCAAGGAGGCCCGCCTGCTGGTCACCGTCCAGGACGACGGCGTCGGCCTGCCCGAGGGCTTCGACCCGCACCGCTCGGGCAACCTCGGCCTGCAGATCGTACGGACGCTGGTGGAGGGCGAGTTGGGCGGAACCTTCGACATGGTCCCGGCGCCGGAGCGGGGGACCCGGGTGATCCTCGACATCCCGGTGCGCGCGCAGAAGTGAGCCCGCTCGTCCCCGAACAGCATTGAGCCCCGGACCACTTGGTGATCCGGGGCTGAAGCTCGAAGCTATGCGCATCGGGGGTACTGCGCGCTGCGGCTCGGGGGCGGGAGATGCGTACGCGGTGTACGCGCCGCCAAGCTCAGGCTGTCATCGGGGTGGGGATGTCAGGCGGAGGCCTGACGAGCCCGGTTGCGGGCGGCGCGGCGCTTCATGGCGCGGCGCTCGTCCTCGCTGAGACCACCCCAGACGCCGGAGTCCTGACCGGACTCGAGCGCCCACTGCAGACACTGATCCATAACGGGGCAGCGACGGCAGACGGCCTTGGCTTCCTCGATCTGCAGCAGCGCAGGACCGGTGTTGCCGATGGGGAAGAAGAGCTCGGGGTCTTCCTCGCGGCAAACGGCGTTGTGACGCCAGTCCATGGCTGCTACCTCTCCTTGGTATTACATGCACGTTGCTTGTGAATGTGAACGCTTTCACGAATCCCTCAACAAGTGAAGGGCCGACCGCCGAGTCTTCCCCGGCGTGGTCCTTGGTTTGTAGAGGGGTTCCGGTGATCAGTGGAGGCCGTTCCTGCGGGCCGTCCCGATCGCCACGTAGAGACTCGCAAACCTCAGCGGCGGATACAACCCCTTCCGGAAAGTTTTTTTTGATTCCTCGGTGTCGACTGGGTCACAGCCGTACTTCCATGGGGTGGATCCTGGCCTAAACGTTCGAGTGAAAGGACTTTCGCCTCTTCCGCTCACACAATCACACGCAGTGCGCGGCGTACGCCTGTGAACGTCACGCTCGTACGCAGCCCCAGGTGGTCACCGTCCATCTGAAGGGGCAGCGGCACCTTCGAATGCAAGGTGAACCGGTCCAGGTCGTGCAGTGAGACGGCATGCTTCCCATGGGGTCCCCGCTCGGGGGACGAAGTGAGCAACTGGGTGCCATACCGGGCAACCGCGGCCGTGGACAGACGGCTGAGACCCAGTACGTCGAGGCCCGTGTCGAACGAGGCCTTAGGTGACGTGTACATCGGGCGATTGCCGAGATACGTCCACGGGGACGTGTTCGAGGCTATGGCGACCACGAGATCGGTGACCGGATCCGCACCGGCCCGTTCGAGCGTGATCGTGCCGTGCCGGCGGTGCTGCTCGCCGAGGAACTGGCGCATCACCTGGCGGACGTACAGCGCGTGCGTCGACTTCTTCCCGCGCTCGCGCTGCTGCTCCACCCGGCCCACCACACCCGCGTCGAACCCGAGACCGGAGTTGAAGGTGAACCAGCGGGCCGGCACCGACTCGTCCTCGGTGCCGGGCGTACCCGAGGTCAGGCCCAGGCCGACGACCCGCTGGCTGTTCTCGCGCAGGGCGTCCAGCAGAGCGCCGGTGGCCTCGACCGGATCGTTGGGCAGACCCAGCGCACGGGCGAAGACATTGGTGGAGCCGCCCGGCACCACGGCGAGACCGGGCAGCCGGTCCGGGTCGGGGCCCGCGTGCAGCAGGCCGTTGACCACCTCGTTGACGGTGCCGTCGCCGCCGAGGGCCACGACCATGTCGATGTCCGAGCTCTGCGCGGCCTGCCGGCCCAGGTCGCGGGCGTGGCCGCGGTACTCGGTGGTGACCGCCTCGAGCTTCATCTCGCTCGCCAGCGCGTGGATCAGCACATCACGCCTGCGTGCGCTTGTGGTGGTTGCCGCCGGATTGACCACGAGAAGTGCACGCATGGACTGCAGCGTACCTACTGGGGGGTACCCGGCCCAGACCGAGGTAGGGATCCGGTAAGAGGAGGGGACGTGAGCCTGCCCACGCGGGCCCTCGGACCGGCGGCCCGCGCCCGGCACCTCCCCGGCTGCCGTGGGTGGCCGGCGGATACCCTTCAGGGGTGAGCAGTGAGCAGAACTCCGCCCCGGACACCGCCGAAGCCCCCGCGGGCGCCGGGCCGCGCCCGCGCCGCCTGACCTGCGCGGCCGCGCTGACCGCGCTGGAGGGGGCCGCCCTCGTGATCGGCGGCGTGTGGATCCTGGTCCTCGCGCTCACCGGCGCCCCGGACGACCGGCAGCAGGCGGTGACCGGCGGGATCACCCTGCTCGTACTGGCGCTGCTGCCGCTGCTCGCCGCGCGCGGCCTGCTGCTGCGGCGCGGCTGGAGCCGCGGACCGGCGGTGATCACCCAGCTCATGGCCCTGCCGGTGGCCTACAACCTGCTCCAGGCCGACAGCATGGCCATCCCGGGCGGCATCGCGCTCGCCGTCGTGGCGGTCGCCGCCCTGGTGCTCCTCGTGAGCCCCGCGACGACCCGGGCGCTCGGGATCAGGGGCCCGGGCCGGGCCGAGTAGGCGGCCCGCTCGGTCCGGTCACTCGCGGCGCCCGGATCAGGCGGACCCGGTCACTCCTCGACCAGCAGCTTCTCCCGCAGCTGGGCCAGGGTGCGGGCCAGCAGCCGGGAGACGTGCATCTGGGAGATGCCGACCTCCTGCGCGATCTGCGACTGGGTCATGTTCCCGAAGAAACGCAGCAGCAGGATCCGCTTCTCGCGGGGCGGCAGGTCCTCCAGCAGGGGCTTGAGGGACTCCCGGTACTCGACGCCCTCCAGCGCCTCGTCCTCGGCGCCGAGCGTGTCGGCCACCGCGGGGGACTCGTCGTCGGTGTCGGGGACGTCCAGGGACAGCGTGGAGTACGCGTTGGCGGACTCCAGGCCTTCCAGGACCTCCTCCTCGGAGATGGCCAGCTTCTCGGCCAGCTCGTGGACGGTGGGCGAGCGGCCGTGCAGCTGGGACAGCTCTGCGGTGGCCGTCGTCAGCGCCAGGCGCAGCTCCTGCAGCCGGCGCGGCACCCGGACCGCCCAGCCCTTGTCGCGGAAGTGCCGCTTGATCTCGCCCACGACGGTCGGGGTGGCGTACGTGGAGAACTCCACGCCGCGCTCCGGGTCGAAGCGGTCGACGGACTTGATCAGGCCGATCGTGGCGACCTGGGTGAGGTCGTCCAGCGGCTCGCCCCGGTTGCGGAAGCGGCGGGCGAGGTGCTCGACGAGCGGCAGGTGCATACGGACGAGCTGGTTGCGCAGTTCCGCGTACTCCGCGCTGCCCGCGTTCAGCCCGCGCAGCTCGAGGAACATGGCACGCGCCCCGCTGCGGTCCTGGGGATCGCGACGGGTGGCGTGCACGGCCTCGGCGCCCACCGCGTCGTCCTCCGCGTTTCGCTCGTGCTCGCTCATCGTCCCGCCCGTAGCCCTTCCCCGAGCCCCCGCCCCCGCGCGGGCGGCGGACCCGGATCCGCCGCGCGCCCCGGGAGGCGCGCTCTGCACGGCACCGTCGCCGGCGGCCTCCGCGGAGTCGTCCTCCGGGTGCGGCCTGGCCTGCTCGGGGATGCCGTCGACGCCGTCCGCCATGCGCCGGGCGCCGTCCGTGGGGCCTCGGCCCTCCGCCGGCAGCTCCCGTGTGCCGCGCTCTTCGTCCCGCACCGGCCCGTCCCCGTTCCTCACGCCGGCCCGGGGCCCGCGCCGCGCTGTTTGTAGAGGCTGATCGACACGGTCTTGTCCTCGTCGACGGCGGACGAGACCTTCCCCGCCAGCGCCGAGAGCACCGTCCAGGCGAAGGTGTCCCGCGAGGGGGCGTGGCCGTCGGTGGTCGGCGCCGACACCGTGACCTCCAGCGAGTCGTCGACGAGCCGGAAGACACAGCTGAGCACGGAGCCGGGCACGGCCTGCTGCAGCAGGATCGCGCAGGCCTCGTCCACGGCGATGCGCAGATCCTCGATCTCGTCCAGGGTGAAGTCCAAGCGGGCCGCCAGACCGGCCGTGGCCGTCCGCAGCACCGACAGGTAGGCACCCGCAGCCGGCAGCCGGACTTCCACGAAGTCCTGGGTCGCGGGCTCGCCTGCGATCTGGGACACCCTCACCTCCATGGTGGTACAAGCTTCACGGGGCCGAGGGTCGCCCCCCGGGGTAACGCGTACGTGGTTCCGCGGTGACGCTATCGCGCTCCGAACGTTTCTGTCCCCGGGGCCCCAACCCCCTGGCGTCACTCACAGTAAAGCTGCGAATACGCTCCGTGTCTAGAGGGTCTGCGAGCCCAAATGGGAAGAGCGCGCGCCGGGTTGACGTACCCCGGCGTCACACGCCCGAACCGCGTCGGCGGCGGCCGCTCACTGAAGTGTCACACGAGTACGTGGTCGACGAAGCACCAGCGCCAGTCCTCGCCCGGCTCGAAGGTCCGCATCACCGGGTGACCGGTCTCCGTGTGGTGCCCCGTGGCGTGCCGTCCCGGCGAGGAGTCGCAGCAGCCGATGTGGCCACAGGTCAGACAGAGCCGCAGCTGCACCGGATGCGTGCCCTGCGCGAGACACTCCGGGCACGTCTCGCTCAGCGGCTCGGGCTGGGGGTGCGGCAGCGCGTCGGAGTGCGTGCACTGTTTCATGATTGCCAGGTTACGACGGGCGCGCGGTCGGCCGCGCGGAAAAACGAGGGTGGGCGAGGACCATGGACGTGATGCCGCTGCTCCTGCTGGTGGCGGGGAGTGCCGCGGTCGCGGGGGCGGCCCGGCGTACGCCGCTGCCGGCGCCCCTGCTGCTGGTGGCGGTCGGCCTGGCGGTCTCCTACATCCCCGGCGTGCCGGACTACCGGCTCGACCCCGAGGTGGTCCTGCCGCTCGTGCTGCCCCCGCTGCTGTACACCTCGGCGAGCGACAGCTCCTACCTCGACCTGCGCGCCCAGCTCAGGCCGGTGGCGCTGCTGTCGGTGGGGTACGTGCTGTTCGCGACCGTCGTCGTCGGCTGGGCCGCCTACCTGGTCATCCCAGGGATGCCGCTGCCCGCCGCCCTGGTGCTGGGCGCGGTGGTGGCGCCGCCCGACGCGGTCGCCGCCACGGCGGTCGCCCGCCGGGTCGGGCTGCCGTCCCGGATCACCACGATCCTGCAGGGGGAGTCGCTGCTGAACGACGCCACCGCGATCACCGCCTACAAGGTGGCGCTGGCCGCCGCCATCGGTGAGGGCGCCACCTGGGCGGGCGGCATCGAGGAGTTCCTGATCGCGTCCGTCGGCGGTGTCGGCGTCGGCCTGCTGCTCATGGCGCCGCTGCACTGGCTGCGCACGCACCTGAAGGAGCCGCTGCTGCAGAACACGCTGTCCCTGCTCATCCCGTTCGTCGCCTACAGCGTCGCCGAGCAGGTGCACGCCTCCGGCGTCCTCGCGGTCGTGGTCGTCGCCCTCTACCTCGGGCACCGCGCGTGGGAGGTCGACTTCGCCACCCGGCTCCAGGAGGACGCGGTGTGGAAGATGGTCGCCTTCATCCTGGAGTCCGCCGTGTTCGCCCTGATCGGCCTCCAGCTCCCGGTCGTCCTCAGGGGCCTCGGCGAGTACGAGGGCGTCACGGCCGCCTGGTACGCGGTCGTGGTCTTCGTGGTCGTCGTGCTGGCCCGGTTCATCTGGGTCTACCCGGCGGCCTTCGTGCCCCGGATGCTGTCGGAGCGGATCAGGACCCGGGAGGAGAACCCGACCTGGCGGGGGGCGATGGTCACCTCGTGGGCCGGGATGCGCGGAGTGGTCTCCCTCGCCATCGCCTTCTCCATCCCGCTGACCGTGCACGGCGGCCATCCCTTCCCGCAGCGCAACCTGATCCTCTTCCTGACCTTCACCACCGTCATCGGCACTCTGGTCCTGCAGGGGGTGACCCTGCCGCCGCTGATCCGCCTGCTGAAGTTCCCCAGCCGCGACCGGCGGGCCGAGACGCTGGCCGAGGCCAACGCCCAGGCGCAGGCCTCCCGGGCCGCGGAGAGCCGCCTCGAGGAACTCCTCGCGGACGAGCGCAACGCCCTGCCGCCGCCGCTCGCCGACCGCCTGCGCTCGGTGCTGGAGCGGCGCCGCAACGCCGTCTGGGAGCGGCTCGGCCAGGTCAACCCGGTCACCGGCGAGTCCGTCGACGACACCTACCGCCGGCTGTCCCGCGACATGATCAGCGCCGAGCGCGAGGTGTTCGTGCGGCTCCGCGACCACCGCTACATCGACGACGAGATGCTGCGCGCGCTGCTGCGCCGGCTCGACCTGGAGGAGGCGGCCGCCTACCGGGAGGCCGCCTAACGAGGCCGCCCGGATCGCGCCGGGCTACGGGAACGGCCGGCCGGTGACGACCGCCGTGACCGTCGTCCCGCGCGCGAAGGCGCCCTCCTCGGCCAGGGAGACGAGCCCGTACAGCATCTTGGCGACATACAGCCGCTCCACGGGCAGCGAATGCCGCTGCTCGAAGTCCTGTGCGAAGGCGTCGAGCGCGGGCGTCGTGCGGGCGTAGCCGCCGAAGTGGAAGCGGTCGTCCAGGGACCAGCTCCCGCTGCGGGCGCCGAAGGCGGCTTCCTGGAGCGCCTGGACGTCGGCGGCGAGGAAGCCGCCCTTCAGCACCGGTATGCCGAGCGCCCGGCTGCCGGCGGGCAGCCCGGCGGCGAGTCCGGCGAGCGTCCCGCCGGTGCCGCAGGCCACCGCGACGACCTCCGCGTGCCCGGCCAGTTCCTCGCCCAGGGCCCGGCAGCCGCGCACGGCCGCGGCGTTGCTGCCCCCCTCGGGGACGACGTACGCGTGTTCGGCGCCGGCTGCGCGCAGGATCGCGGCCCGGGTCTCCGGCTCGTGCTTGTGACGGTATGTCGATCTGTCGACGAAGTGCAGCCGCATCCCGTCGGCCGCGCACCGGGCCAGCGACGGGTTGAGCGGCCGGCCGGCCAGCTCCTGGCCCCGGACCACGCCGGTGGTCGCCAGCCCCAGCAGCCGGCCCGCCGCCGCCGTCGCGCGCAGATGGCTGGAGTAGGCCCCGCCGAAGGTGACCAGCGCCCGGCCCCCGGCCGCCTCGATGTTGGGAGCCAGCTTGCGCCACTTGTTGCCGATCAGCTCCGGGTGGACCAGGTCGTCCCGCTTGAGCAGCAGGCGCAGGCCGCGCCGGCCGAACCGGTCGTCCCGCGCCTCCTCCAGGGGTGAGGGCAGGCGCGGGGCGAGCGGGTCGGTGTGCGGGTCGGCGCTGGTCACGCCCTCATCGTCGCCCGGCGGCGGGCGCGGTCGCGGACGGCTGTCACTTCAGGCGATCGCGTACCCGTTCCCGCAGCCACGCCATCGAGAAGCCGCGCGGGTCCACCTTGCCCGGCTGCCATTCCAGGTGGCCGATCACCGAGCGTTCCGTCCACCCGTGGTGGCGGCACACGGCCGCGGCGGCCCGTGCGATCGCGTCCAGCTGAGCCTCGGGCCACGGGTCGTCGCCGTCGCCCATGTTCTCGCACTCGAAGCCGTAGAAGTGCCGGTTGCCGTCCGTGTTCGCCTCGTTGTCCGGCGGCAGCCGTTTCTCCGCGATCACGGCCCGCAGCACCTCGTCGTCACCGAGCCCGGCGTGGTTGGCGCGGCCGTAGCCGACCAGGTGGATCCTGCCGTCCTTGGTGATGACGCCGTGGCACAACGGGCCGGGCAGGGCCGCGTGCCCGTCGCGGCAGAGTTCGACGGTGCGGGCGCTGCCCCGGGTCACCGTGTGGTGGACCATCACGCCGTGGACCGGGCCCCAGGGGCCCTTGTGGTTGCGGTTGTGGTGCTCCCAGTCGCCGACCTCGACGACGGTCGCGCCCTCCGCTCGCAACGCGGCCAGAAATCCGCTCGCGGACATGGGTGGGGCCATGGCCGCCTCCTTCGTGCTGTGCGCGGTCGGCCGCCGGTCGCGGCCCACTCGTCAAGCTGCTTCTACCGAAACCGGACGTCCCGGACTACCTCGTTCGCACACTGTGCGAGCCGATCCGGACAGGCGGCGCATCCGGGGCGACGTCGGACAAGATCCCACTTTCTGCCCAGTAGTGCGATGATCCATTCCCGCTCTTTCGGGTAATGGCACGGCCACGTTACGTAGTGGAACCTTGCTCGTGAGACCGGTGTGCGACTCGGCGCCGGGCATACATGAGAGGGCATTCCCATATGTCGGTAGGCGAAGAGGTCCGCACGGAGCAGGGCAAGCCGCAGCAGTCTCTCGGCACGGCGGCAGCGCGGAACCTGGCCACCACCACCAAGTCCGTTCCGCAGATGCAGGAGATCAGCTCCCGCTGGCTGCTGCGCACACTGCCCTGGGTGGACGTCCAGGGCGGCACGTACCGGGTGAACCGGCGGCTGACGTACGCGGTGGGCGACGGCCGCATCACCTTCGTGAAGACCGGGGACCAGGTGGAGGTCGTCCCGGCCGAACTCGGCGAGCTGCCGGCGCTGCGGTCGTACGAGGACGACGAGGTCCTCACCGAGCTGGCGCGGCGCTGCCGCCAGCGCAACTTCGCGCCCGGAGAGGTCATCGCCTCCTTCGGCGCGCGGACCGAGAAGGTCTACCTGCTGGCCCACGGCAGGGTCGAGAAGATCGGCTCGGGCCCCTACGGCGACGACGCGGTCCTCGGCGTCCTCGCCGACGGTGCCTACTTCGGCGAGGCGGCGCTGCTGGACCCGGACTCCATCTGGGAGTACACCGCCCGCGCGGACACCGCGTGCACGGTGCTGGTCCTCGGCCGGGAGGACTTCGAGCAGGTCGCCGAGCGCTCCGACTCGCTGCGCGAGCACCTGCGGCGGCTGCGCTCCATCCCGGCGCAGCGGACCAACAAGTACGGCGAGAAGGAGGTCGAGCTGGCGGCCGGCCACAGCGGCGAGCCGGACATCCCGCACACCTTCGTCGACTACGAGGCCCGGCCGCGCGAGTACGAACTCAGCATCGCCCAGACCGTGCTGCGCATCCACTCGCGCGTGGCCGACCTGTACAACCAGCCGATGAACCAGACCGAGCAGCAGCTGCGGCTGACCGTCGAGGCGCTCAAGGAGCGCCAGGAGCACGAGCTGGTCAACAACCGGGAGTTCGGGCTCCTGCACAACTGCGAGTACGACCAGCGGATCCAGCCGCACGACGGCGTACCCGGCCCGGACGACATGGACGAGCTGCTCAGCCGCCGGCGGGGCACCAAGCTGTTCCTCGCCCACCCGCGCGCGATCGCCGCGTTCGGGCGTGAGCTGAACAAGCGCGGCCTGGTCCCGGAGACCATCGACATCGGCGGCAACCGCATCCCCACCTGGCGCGGGGTACCGATCTACCCGTGCAGCAAGATCCCCGTCACCGCGGAGCGCACGACCTCGATCATCGCCATGCGTACCGGCGAGGCCGACCAGGGTGTCGTCGGGCTGAGGCAGTCCGGCATCCCGGACGAGATCGAGCCGAGCCTGTCCGTCCGGTTCATGGGCATCAACGAACAGGCGGTAATCAAATACCTGGTGACGGCGTACTACTCGGCCGCCGTCCTGGTGCCCGACGCGCTCGGCGTGCTGGAGAACGTCGAGATCGGCCGGTGGAGGTGACCTCCGCGCACCGCCCCGCCGTGTCCCCGCCCTCCGGGGCGGGTACATCTCCGGGGTACGCGTTCAGCGGGGGCGCGAGCGCCGCCGTCCGCGGGCATCGCGAGGGGGAGCCATGGCCGATTTCATGACGGAGACCAGACAGCGCGCACCCGGACCGCGTGAGCCGCGCGAGTCCACCGGCGGCGCCGCGGCCGGCCCGCCGGACGGGCAGGAGGCGACGGAGCTGCTGGAGCGCACCCGGGCCCTCGTGGACCCGGAGCTGCGCGCGGCGGTCGACTCGTTGCCGGGTTCGATGCGCCGGATCGCCCGCTACCACTTCGGGTGGGAGCACGCGGACGGCACCGCGGCGGCCGGCAACGCGGGCAAGGCCATCAGGCCGGCGCTCGTCCTCGCCGCCGCCGCGGCGCTCGGCGGCCCGGCAGCGAGGACGGCGGCCGTCCGGGCGGCCGTGGCGGTCGAACTGGTCCACAACTTCACGCTGTTGCACGACGACGTGATGGACCGGGACGCCACCCGAAGACACCGGCCCACGGCCTGGACCGTGTTCGGCGACGCCGACGCGATCCTCGCCGGTGACGCGCTGCAGGCACTGGCCCTGCGGCTGCTCGCCGCGGACCCGCACCCGGCCTCCGGGCCGGCTGTCGCCCGGCTCGCCGACTGCGTCGTCGAGCTGTGCGCCGGGCAGCACACCGACACGGCACTGGAGCGGCGCGCTCCAGGGGAGGTGACCCTGGACGAGGTGCTCGCCATGGCCGAGGCGAAGACCGGCGCGCTGCTGGGCTGCGCCTGTGCGCTCGGTGCGCTGTACGCGGGCGCCGGGAAGGAGGAGGCGGCGGCGCTGGACGGCTTCGGGCGCCAGGCCGGGCTCGCCTTCCAGCTCATCGACGACGTGATCGGCATATGGGGCGACCCGCTGCGCACCGGCAAGCCGGCCGGTGCGGATCTCGCCGCCCGCAAGAAGTCCCTGCCGGTGGTGGCGGCGCTGACCTCCGGCACCCCGGCGGGCGCCGAACTCGCCGCGCTGTACGGCAGACCGTACGCCGAGGGAGAGGACGGGGACGGCGGGGAGATCGCGCGTACGGCCCTGGCGGTCGAACGGGCCGGCGGCCGGGACTGGGCGCAGGCCGAGGCGGCCGACCGGATGGCCCGGGCGGTGCAGGAGCTGGCCCGTGCCGTCCCCGCGCCGGAGAGGGCGGGCGGACTGCTGGCCCTGGCCGAGTTCGTGACCCGGCGCAGCAGCTGAACCGGCCGCCGTCCGGCGGCCGGCCGAGGACCCCGGGGCCACCGGGACCGTGCGGCTCCTGACCCCGCACGGTCACCGGGGCTCCGGCTCGGGCGGGACCCGCGCACCCCCACCGTGCGCGGGTCCCGTCGCTCGTCCGTCAGGTCGCGCTGCCAGCCTGCCCGCCGGCGGGTGAACAGCCGGAGGGGGTCGCGCCCCCGGTTCACGCCTCCGGTACGACCGTCCTCACGATGCGGTCGACCAGGCCCTCCGGCACCGTCACGCCCTCCAGGGCTCCGTCCAGGACGCCGGGGAGGGTGAGGTGTTCGAGGAGGAGGCCGAGCATCGCGAGGTAGAGCACGGCGACGGTCTCGTCACCGCCGGGGAGCCCGGCCGCGCGGTGGAACTCCATGCCCTGCTCAAGGTCGCCGCGCACCGACGCGGTGAAGGAGGCCCGCAGTTCCGGGCGGCGAGTGGCCTCCAGACGCATCTCGAACAGGGCCAGGTAGCCGGTGCGGTCACGGACCGCGCGGTCCATGAGGTCCCGCATGAAGGCGGTGACCAGGGCGCGGTCGCGGCGCTGCGACAGCAGCGCCTCCAGCACCTTCGGGTCGGGCGCGAGCCGCACGTGCAGCCGGGCGTCGATCTGGCGGAGCAGGTCGTCACGGCTGGCGAAGTAGTTGGAGGCGGTGCCCGTGGGCACGCCGGCCTCAGCGTCCACCGCGCGGAACGTCAGCCCGCGCGCGCCCTCCCTGGCCAGTACGGCGATGCCGGCGTCCACCAGCGCCGCACGCCGCTCCGGATTGCCCGCCATTGCGGAGCCCCTTCTCTCAGTTGACCCCGGACGGGATTCCGTCCCGGAAGTCTCTTGCAACCACTACGACTGGAGTACTACAAATGGAGCACTACAAGCGCAGTGGTCATCCCGCCGCTGCGCAGCCTACGAAAAGAGACCCGCTTGCGAAAGCTCACGTACTTCGTCGCCTGCTCGCTCGACGGCTTCATCGGCGACGAACAGGGTGACGCCTCGGCGATGTTCCGCTTCCTCGACGAGGAGTACCTCGATTTCCTCCGGACGGAGTTCCCGGAGACCCTGGCCAGTCATGCCCGGGCCCAGCTCGGTCTCGACCACCTGGAGAACCGGCGGTTCGACACCGTCATCCAGGGCCGCCACAGCTATGACCTGGCGCTGAAGGAGGGCATCACCAGCCCCTATGCGCACATGCGGGAGTTCGTCGCCTCGCGCACCCTCGGCGCCTCGCCCGATCCGAACGTCGAGATCGTCGCCGACGACGTGGTCGGCCGCGTGCGCGAGCTCAAGGCGGAGCAGAGCGGCCTGGACATCTACCTGTGCGGGGGCTCGCGGCTCGCCGGCGCCCTGGTCGACGAGATCGACGAACTCGTCGTCAAGAGCTACCCGATCATCTACGGCACCGGTATGCCGATGTTCGGCACCGGGGCGCGGATCACGCAGTTCGCCCTCGATTCGGTCCGGACCTTCGGCAACGGCGTGATCGTGCGGACGTACCGCAGGGAGCGCTGAGCCCACGGCCGCCCTACCCTGAGGACATGGGCAGCGAGAGCAGTGTCTGTCCCGTCTGCGGGCAGGCCGTCGAAACGGTCGTCAGCCGGTACAAGACGCTGGGCGCGTGGGTGCCGAAGTGGGGCCCCGGCCCCTGCCGCAACCCGGGCTGCGCGTCCCGCGCGGAGCACACCGGGACCGCCGACGTACCGGCCGCCCCGGACACCGGGGCGGAGGGCCCGCCGTCCGGTGGGGACGCCGCGCGCCGGACGTGAACCCGCGCAGCGGCCGCCTTTCCCCGGTGCGCGCGGCCCGGCGGGGGCCGTAGCGTGGCCGCATGCCGAAGCTCCCGCACATCGTCCACATCACCGAACGCGCACTGTGGGACGAGGCCCGCGCCCGCGGCGCCTACGAGATGTCCACCCGCGGCCGCACCCTCGAGGAGGAGGGGTTCGTCCACTTCTCCACCCGCGAGCAGCTCCCGCGCATCGCGGCCTTCCTGTACGGCGAGTACGAGGGCCCCGACGAGCTGGTCGTGCTGGTCGTGGACCCGGCCCTGCTCGGCGTGCCGGTGAGGTACGAGGCCATGCCGCCGAACGGCGAGGAGTTCCCGCACGTGTACGGGCCCGTCCCGGTCGGCGCCGTGGTGGACGTCGAGCCCTGGGGCCGGCCGGACTCCCGCTGACCGGGCTCACCCCGGCGGACGCCGGGCGCGGTCCGGCGACCGTGGCGGACGCGGGGCGCCTCAGCCCGCCTCCGGGTCCACGGGCCAGCGCCCGGGGGGCGGGCCGGCGGGTCGCTGGAGGAACCGCAGCATGTTCCCGGCCGGGTCCCGGAACGCGCAGTCCCGCACCCCGTACGGCTGGTCCGTCGGTTCCTGCAGCACGTCGCCGCCGGCCTCCCGGACCCGCTCGTACAGCGCGTCGCAGTCGGCGGTGGTGAAGATGACCCCGCGCAGCAGCCCCTTGGCGAGCAGTTCGGCGATCGCCTGCTTGTCGGCCGCCGAGATGTCCGGGCTGGCGCCCGGCGGCTCCAGCACGATCTCCACGTCCGGCTGCAACGGCGAGCCCACGGTGACCCACCGCATCCCCTCGAAGCCCACGTCGTTGCGGACCTCCATGCCGAGCACGTCGCAGTAGAAGTGGAGCGCCTTGTCATGGTCGTCCACGGCGATGAAGCACTGCTTGAGTTTCAGGTCCATGGCCTCACGCTAGGCCCAGCCGGGCCGCCGCGCGCGGAAGTCCCGGCCGAACCGATCGCCGGAGTGAGGGCCGGCGCCGTTCAGTACGGCCGGCGGCGCGGGCGCGTGAACGAGCGCGCCACGCAGGACGGGATCACCGCGCTCTCCTCGTGCGAGCCGGCCCGGTAGGCGCTCGGCGTCTGGCCGACCAGCTCGGTGAACCGGGAACTGAAGGAGCCGAGGGAGGTGCAGCCGACGGCGAAGCACACCTCGGTCACCGTCAGATCGCCGCGCCGCAGCAGGGCCTTGGCCCGCTCCACCCGGCGGGTCATCAGATAGCTGTACGGCGTCTCCCCGTACGCCTTGCGGAAGCTGCGCTGGAAGTGCCCGGGCGACATGTGGGCGCCGCGGGCCAGCTCCGTCATGTCGAGCGGCTCGGCGTACTCGCGGTCCATGCGGTCGCGCACCCGCCGCAGCCGTACCAGGTCCTCCAGATCCACCCCGACAGCTTGGCACGGCGCGGCTGCGATACTCCAGCCATGGACACGGGGACGGCGACGGGCGGGCGGCGCACGGACACGGCCGGGCGGGCCCGCCCCGCGGACTGGTCGACGCGGCCCGCGACGGCCGAGGACGTCGAGACGATCGCCGAGCTGCGGGCCGAGGTGATGCGCCCGGACCTGGAACGCCTCGGACGCTACGACGAGCACCGGGTCCGCCAGCGGCTGCGGGACGCCTTCTCCACCCGGTACACCTCGGTGGTCCTGAGCGGCGGCGAGTTCGCCGGATGCCTCACGGTCCGGCCGGACGCCGGGGACAGGCAGTGGCTGGAGCACTTCTACCTCGCCCCGCGCCACCAGGGCCGGGGGCTGGGCTCCGCCGTCCTGCGCGCCGTGCTGGAGCGCGCCGACGCACAGGGGACGGCCGTCGCCCTGAACGTGCTGCGGGGCAGCGCCGCCCGCAGGCTCTACGAGCGCCACGGCTTCGTCATGGAGGCCGAGGACCCGGTCGACGTGTTCATGGTGCGCCCGCCCGGCGGCATCGGTCTCCCGCTGTAGGTCCGCGGCCCGATCCGGTTTCCGCCGGTGCGTGCCAGCCTCGTCCCATGACGCATTCCTGGCCCGGTCACCTCGACGTCGGAGCGGTCCGGTTCGCCCGGCCGACCGCGCACTTCGAGGACGTCGTGGTCTTCTACCGCGACGTCCTCGGCCTGCCCGTGCTCGCGCAGTGGCGCGGTCACGCGGGCTACGACGGGATCGTCCTCGGCCTGCCCGGCGCCCCGGTGCACATGGAACTCCTCCAGCACGGCGATCCGCCCCGCATCCCCGAGCCGCACCCCGAGAACCAGCTGGTGCTCTACCTGCGCGGCCCCGAGGCCGTCTCCGTCGCCGTCCGCCGGCTGGCCGGCCACGGGTACGGCCCGGTCCCCGCCGCGAACCCCTACTGGACCGAACGCGGCGGCGTCCTCTTCCAGGACCCGGACGGCTGGCAGGTCGTGCTGGCCCCCTGGGTGTTCGGCGAGGATCCGCCACCGGCGCCCTGAAGCGCGACGAGGGCGCGAAAATACCGCACCCGGACCGTCAGGACGCCCAGGAGGGCGTGCCGACGATCCGGGTGCGGGGAGGCGGACCTGGCGACCTGGAAAAACGGGTCACAGGGCGTGATCGTGAGATCAGGCCTTCTTGGTCTCCCAGAAGATCTTGTCGATCTGCGCGATGTAGTCCAGCGCCTTCTGGCCCGTCGCCGGGTCGGTGGACGCCTTGGCGGCCGAGAGGGCCTTCAGGGTGTCGTTGACCAGCTGGTGCAGCTCCGGGTACTTCTCGAAGTGCGGGGGCTTGAAGTAGTCGCTCCACAGCACGGAGACGTGGTGCTTCGCCAGCTCGGCGCGCTGCTCCTTGATGACGGTGGCACGCGCCTGGAAGTGCGGGTCGTCATTGCCGGCCATCTTCTCCTGGACGGCCTTCACCGACTCCGCCTCGATGCGGGCCTGGGCCGGGTCGTACACGCCGCAGGGCAGGTCGCAGTGCGCGCTGACCTTGACCTTGGGGGCAAACAGGCGGGAAAGCATGGAGCATTCCTTCCTCGTGATCGTCTTCTCAGGTGCGACATTACTCCCTGTGGGACCTGTTTTCGTGAGTGCCCCCTAGGGCTTAGGACAAAAGTCCGGGGTCACACTGGGACTGGTGGAGGAACGGACCGGGGAGGTGCCGGGATGCCGGAGCTGTCGCAGGAGAGCGAGCGGGGGAGATCCGGGGCGCCCTTCGGGCTCGCCGAGGTGACGGGTCCCTCCATGGTGCCCACGCTGCACCATGGCGACCGGCTCCTGCTGCAGTACGGTGCGGCGGTCCGGCCGGGGGACGTCGTGGTGCTGCGGCACCCCTTCCAGCAGGACCTGCTCGTCGTCAAGCGCGCCGTGGAGCGGCGCGAGGGCGGCTGGTGGGTGCTCGGGGACAACCCCTACGCGGGCGGCGACAGCACCGACTACGGGGTGGTGCCCGACGAGCTGGTCCTGGGCAGGGCGCGGCTGCGCTACCGGCCGCTGCGGCCCGGTCAGCGTTCGCCGCTGGCGCTCGTGCGCTGGGCGTTCTCCGCGGCGAGGCCGCTGCTCACCGACCGGTCGGCCTCCAGGCGCTTGCGGGCCCGGTAGGCGGCCACGTTGGCGCGGGTCGCGCAGCGGTCGGAGCAGTAGCGCCGGGAGCGGTTGGTGGACGTGTCGAGGTAGGCGTTGCGGCAGGGGGCCGCCTGGCACAGGCCCAGCCGGTCGACGCCGTACTCGGTCAGGTGGAAGGCCAGGCCCATCGCGGCGATGGCCGCGTAGCCGGCGGTGGCGTTGGAGGGGTGGTCGGCCAGGTGCATGTGCCACAGCGGGCGGCCGTCCTCGTCGCGGTGGTCGTGACCGGAGATCTGCGGACTGACCGGGAACTCCAGCAGCAGTGAGTTGAGGAGGTCGACCGCGAGGGTCTCGTCGCCCTCGTCGGCCGCCTCGAAGACCGAGCGCAGCCGGGACCGCACCGAGCGGAAGCGGGTGACGTCGGCGTCCGTGGTGCGGCGGGCCGCCGAGGCGTTGGCGCCGAAGAGGTCGCGGACGGCCTCGACCGACGTCAGGGAGTCCTTGCCCCGGACCGGCTCCTCGCTGTTGACGAGGCGTACGGCGTAATCCGAGTAATAGGCCAGTTCCACTTGTAGTCCTTACGGAGGCGCTCTATGGTCATGTCTGCGGTCGGGTAACAGCCGGTCGTGCTTCCAGGGTATTACGCGTGCGTGAGGAGACGGGGCTTCCATGACCACCAGTACCGGCACCGGAACCGACTGGACCGCCTGGCAGAAGAGCTGGGACCGGCAGCAGGAGTGGTACATGCCGGACCGCGAGGAGCGGTTCCGGATCATGCTCGACATGGTCGAGGCGCTCGTCGGCACCGCGCCGCGCGTGCTCGACCTCGCCTGCGGCACCGGCACCATCACCGCCCGGCTGCTGGCCCGCTTCCCCGACGCGACCAGCACCGGGGTCGACCTCGACCCGGCCCTGCTGGCCATCGCCCGCGGCACCTTCGAGGGCGACGACCGCGTCTCCTTCGTCACCGCCGACCTCAAGGACCCCGACTGGCCGGCACGGCTGCCGTTCGGCTCCTACGACGCGGTGCTGACCGCCACCGCCCTGCACTGGCTGCACAGCGAACCCCTCGCGGCACTCTACGGACGGCTCGCCGAGCTGGTGCGCGCCGGCGGTGTGTTCATGAACGCGGACCACATGATCGACGAGAGCACCCCGAGGATCAACGCGGCCGAACGCGCCCAGCGGCACGCCCGCATGGATCAGGCCAAGCGGGACGGCGCGCTGGACTGGGCCGAGTGGTGGCGGGTGGCCGCGGAGGACCCGGTCCTGGCCGAACCGACGGCCCGCCGCTTCGAGATCTACGGCGAGCACGCCGACGGCGACATGCCGTCCCCGGCGTGGCACGCGCGCGCCCTGCGCGAGAAGGGCTTCGAGGAGGCCCGGCCGGTGTGGTGCTCGCCCTCGGACACGCTGCTGCTCGCGGTGAAGTAGGTGGGGACGATGCTCGCAGGTGATGGGGTGAATGCCCTGCGATCGGTCCTGGTGTCCTCGTGTGAAAACAGTGCTACGGCGGCCACCGTATCGATGTTCCGCCGTAGCACTGCGATTGTGAGGAGGCCGACCCTGACGGCCTCGCCCTCGGTCAGCGCCGCCCTCGTTGCGGTAGGAGCACCATCAAAACTGTCATGCTCTGAGGAAGATCTGAGCTTTGTGTGCGCGGTTTCTGCCAGCCTCACAGAAGTGCAGTGCAACGGCGGGGTGCGCTCACCTGTCCCGGTGAACGCACCCCGCCGTAGGAACTCTCTCAGAGCACCTTGGACAGGAACGACTGGGTCCGCTCGTGCTGGGGATCGGTCAGGACGTCGCGGGGATGGCCGGATTCGACCACCACGCCTCCGTCCATGAACACCAGACTGTCGCCCACCTCGCGGGCGAAGCCCATTTCGTGCGTGACGACGACCATCGTCATGCCGGACTCAGCGAGGTCGCGCATGACGTCCAGGACGTCACCGACCAGCTCCGGGTCCAGCGCCGAGGTCGGCTCGTCGAACAGCATCAGCTTCGGGTCCATCGCCAGCGCCCGGGCGATCGCTACCCGCTGCTGCTGGCCACCGGAGAGCTGCGAGGGGTAGTTCCCGGCCTTGTCGGCGAGGCCCACCCGCTCCAGGAGCTGCATCGCGCGCTCCTTGGCCCGGGCTTTGCCGACGCCCTTGACCTGGACCGGCGCCTCGATGACGTTCTCCGCCGCTGTCATGTGCGGGAACAGGTTGAAGCGCTGGAAGACCATGCCGATGTCCCGGCGCTTCAGCGCGACCTCGCTGTCCTTCAGCTCGTACAGCTTCTCGCCCTTCTGGCGGTAGCCGACCAGATCGCCGTCCACGTAGAGACGGCCGGCGTTGATCTTCTCGAGGTGGTTGATGCACCTCAGAAAGGTCGACTTGCCGGAGCCGGAGGGGCCGATGAGGCAGAACACCTCACCCTGTTTGACCTCCAGATCGATGCCCTTGAGCACCTGGACGTGGCCAAAGGACTTGTGGACGCCCTCCGCCTTGACCATCGCGGCCGTGCCCGTGGGAACGGCGTCACTCTTGCTCAGCTTGTCGGTCATGCGCCCACCGCTCCCCTCGGGCTGCCCAGCGACAGCACGTTCGCCCGCACCTTCTGCCACGGGGTCGGCGGCAGCTGGCGGCTTGAGCCGCGTGCGTAGTAGCGCTCGATGTAGTACTGGCCCACGCTCAGCACCGAGGTCATGATCAGGTACCAGGCCGCGGCCAGGAAGTACATCTCCACCGGGGCGCCGGAGTTCTGGCCGATGTCCTGGGCGAAGCGGAACAACTCCGGATACTGGACGGCCGCCACGAGCGAGGTCGTCTTCAGCATGTTGATCACTTCGTTGCCCGTCGGCGGCACGATCACACGCATCGCCTGCGGGATGATGATCCGCCGCAGCGTCTTGCTGTGGCTCATGCCGAGGGCGTGCGCCGCCTCGGTCTGGCCCTCGTCCACCGCGAGCAGGCCGGCCCGGCAGATCTCCGCCATGTACGCCGCCTCGTTCAGACCCAGGCCGAGCAGCGCCGTCAGCAGCGGCGTCATGAAGTTCGACCAGTAGTCCTTGTAGAACGGCATCAGGTTGATGTACTCGAAGACCAGGCCCAGGTTGAACCAGAGGAACAGCTGGACCAGGACCGGGGTGCCGCGGAAGAACCAGATGTAGAACCAGGCGATCGACGAGGTCACCGGGTTCTTCGACAGCCGCATCACCGCGAGGACGATGCCGCCCACGATGCCGATCAGCATCGACAGGACCGTCAGCAGAAGGGTCTTGCCGACACCCCTCATGATCCGGTCGTCGAAGAAGTAGTCCGGAACTGCGTGCCAGTTGATCTGGCCCTGGCTGAACGCGTAGATGATCGCGACGAGGATCGCGATGGCGATGACGGCGGTGACGTACCGTCCGTAGTGCCGGACCGGGATCGCCTTGATGGCCTCCGGGCCGGCCGGGGGAGTGCGCTGTTCCCCGGCCGCCGACTTGTCGATGTCAGTCACGGGTGTTGCCTCTCAGTGGCCGCTTCGGGTCCGCGGGTCACTTGCCGCCGTTGATCACGGACTGCTTGACGGCGCCGTCCTGCGCGCCCCACTTCTCCAGGATCTTGCCGTACTCGCCGCTCTTGATGACGGCGTCCATCGCGGCCTGCAGGGCGTCCCGGAGCTGGGTGTCCTTCTTGGCCACGGCGATGCCGTAGGGCGCGGCCTCGACCTGCTCGCCGACGACCTCGAAGTCCTTGCCGCCGCCGGAGGTCTTCACCGCGTACGCGGCGACCGGGAAGTCGGCGGACACGGCGTCCGCGCCGCCCGAGCGCAGCCGGGTCTGGGCCTGCTGGTTGTCGTCGAAGGCCTCGATCGCGAGCTTCTTGCCGCTCGGACATTTCTTGGCCTGCTCCTTGGCCAGGTCCTCCGAAGTGGTGCCGCGCTGCACGGCGAGCTTCTTGCCGCAGAGGTCGTCCCAGGTGGTGATGCCCTTGGTGTCGCCCTTGCGGGTGTAGATGGAGACACCGGCGGTCAGGTAGTCCACGAAGTCGACGCCCTCGCCAACCTTCTTGCCGGTGTCGGGGTCGACACCCTCCTGACGGTTCTTGTTGTCCGTCATCGCCGACATCGCGATGTCGTAGCGGTCCGAGCGCAGACCGGTCAGCAGGCCGTCGAAGGTGCCGTTCTCGAACTGGAACTTCACCCCGAGCTGCTTGCCCAGGGCCGCCGCCAGGTCGGGGTCGAGGCCGACGACTGCGCCGGAATTGTCCTTGTACTCGACCGGGGCGTACGCGATGTCCGACCCGACTCTGACAACGCCGCTGCTGCGGATGTCCTTGGGCAGCTTGCCGGCCAGCGGCGCGCTGCCGGCGGCCGAGCTGCCGGAGTCGTTGCCGCTGTCCTTGGTCTGGTCACCGCAGCCGGTGAGGATCAGGGCGCCGGCGACCGCGATCGCACCGACCGCTGCAGTCCGGGCGCGGGCGGGAGTACGACGGGTGGAGCTTGCGGTCATGGTGGTTCCTCCGGCGGGTGGAGAGAGGTGCCGATGGGTCGACGGAAACACACACCTTCGGGTGTCGCGACCTCGTGGGTTTACGGCATCTTGCCATTCGGGTTAGCCCATTCAGTGGAGTCGCAATGTCAAAATCGGATAACGGGCGATCCCCCCATCACGTCAGGACGGGCCCTCCCCGGCCCCGCACCCCGGATCATCTGCGGAGATCCCGCCCTCTGGCCGCAAGAACTTCTACCCGTCTCACGATGTGGTCGGCCAAGACGGTGGTTTTTCCCATCCTGCAGGGCCCTTGCCAGGGGCGTGAGCGTCCTGTCAGCCCCGTGTCACCCCTGTGTGGCTTTCTGGTTCCCAGATGTGACCTTGCACCTAATGGACTCGTCGTCAGCGCCGTCCGTCCGGTAAGAAGGTTCTTTACACCCCTCATCCGGGGCTCAGGGCGCGTGTGCGGCGCGCCCGTCGCGCAGCCGCCCGTACGTATCGGCAACCGGGCCTGCGCGGTGCCCGCCCACCCCTCACCAGGAGTGGTCGACCCTCAAACCATGCATACCTAAGGGGTAAGACAAAGTGGCAGCGGAGATCGTCAATCCTCGCAGCGACAACACAACGGATCAGGACGGGGCCGAGCCCCTCGATTCCTTCGATCCCGCGTTCGCGCTCCATCGCGGCGGCAAGATGGCCGTGCAGGCCACCGTTCCGGTCCGCGACAAGGACGACCTGTCCCTCGCGTACACGCCCGGCGTCGCGCGCGTGTGCACCGCGATCGCGGAGCAGCCGGACCTGGTCAACGACTACACATGGAAGTCCTCGGTGGTCGCCGTCGTGACCGACGGCACGGCCGTGCTGGGACTCGGGGACATCGGACCCGAGGCCTCCCTCCCCGTGATGGAGGGCAAGGCCATCCTGTTCAAGCAGTTCGGCGGGGTCGACGCGGTGCCCATCGCGCTCGACTGCACGGACGTCGACGACATCGTCGAGACCGTGGTCCGGCTCGCTCCCTCCTTCGGCGGAGTGAACCTGGAGGACATCTCGGCGCCCCGGTGCTTCGAGATCGAGCGCCGGCTGCAGGAGCGCCTGGACATCCCGGTCTTCCACGACGACCAGCACGGCACGGCCGTCGTGACGCTCGCGGCGCTGCGGAACGCGGCCCGGTTGAGCGGGCGCGAGATCGGACAGCTCCGGGCGGTCATCTCGGGCGCCGGCGCGGCCGGTGTCGCCATCGCCAAGATGCTGATCGAGGCCGGCATCGGGGACGTGGCCGTGGCGGACCGCAAGGGCGTCGTGTCGGCCGGCCGGGAGGACCTGACGCCGGTCAAGCGCGAGGTGGCCTCCTTCACCAACAAGGCCGGCATCACCGGGTCGCTGGAGGACGCCCTCGCGGGCGCGGACGTCTTCATCGGCGTCTCCGGCGGCACGGTCGCGGAGGCGGCCGTCGCCTCCATGGCCGAGGGCGCCTTCGTGTTCGCGATGGCCAACCCGAACCCGGAGGTGCACCCGGAGGTGGCGCACAAGTACGCGGCGGTCGTCGCGACGGGGCGCTCCGACTTCCCGAACCAGATCAACAACGTGCTGGCCTTCCCCGGGATCTTCGCGGGCGCGCTGCAGGTGCGGGCCTCGCGGATCACCGAGGGTATGAAGATCGCCGCCGCCGAGGCGCTGGCCGCCGTCGTGGGCGACGACCTCGCCGCCGACTACGTCATCCCCTCGCCGTTCGACGAGCGGGTCGCCCCCGCGGTGACGGCGGCGGTGGCGGCCGCCGCCCGGGCCGAGGGCGTGGCCCGACGCTGACGTCGCGCCGGAATGGCCCCGCCCGTTTCGGGCGGGGCCATTCCCTTTTGCACGCCCGCCCGACTGCCCGATCGACTGCCTGCCCGACCGGCCCGCGGGACGGAGCGGTGCCCCGGAGGCATGCCGGGCCGGGCTGCGCCGGTCGGGTGCCCTTGCGCAAGAGGGCATGTGTCACAGCCCCCCGCGGTTCCGCCGGCTGCACGGCGCACCTATCGTCGAGCCCATGTTCGCTGCCTACGCCGCCCGAATCGACCGCGACCAGCCGCTCACCGGACTCGAGTTGGGGGAGCGTCCGGCCCCCGAGGCCCGGCCCGGCTGGAGCACCGTGAACGTCCGCGCCGCCTCCCTCAACCACCACGACCTCTGGTCCCTGCGCGGTGTGGGCCTGGCCGAGGACAAGCTGCCGATGATCCTCGGCTGTGACGCCGCCGGGATCGACGAGGACGGCAACGAGGTCGTCCTGCACTCCGTCATCGGCCAGAGCGGCCACGGGGTCGGTCCCAAGGAGCCCCGCTCCATCCTCACCGAGCGCTACCAGGGCACGTTCGCCGAGCAGGTGGCGGTGCCGACCTGGAACGTCCTGCCCAAGCCGAAGGAACTGTCCTTCGCCGAGGCCGCGTGTCTGCCGACGGCCTGGCTGACGGCCTACCGGATGCTGTTCACCAACGCCGGGGTCCGCCCCGGTGACTCGGTCCTCGTGCAGGGCGCGGGCGGCGGTGTCGCCACCGCCGCGATCGTGCTGGGCAAGGCGGCCGGCCTGCGGGTCTTCGCGACCAGCCGGGACGAGGCCAAGCGCAAGCGCGCACTGGAACTCGGCGCGGTCGAGGCGGTGGAGTCGGGAGCCCGGCTGCCGCAGCGCGTGGACGCCGTCATCGAGACCGTGGGCGCCGCCACCTGGTCCCACTCGGTGAAGTCCCTGCGGCCCGGGGGCACGCTCGTGATCTCCGGCGCCACCAGCGGTGACCGTCCCTCGCACGCCGAGCTGACCCGGATCTTCTTCCTCGAGCTGAAGGTCGTCGGCTCCACCATGGGCACCAAGGACGAGCTGGAGGACCTGCTCTCCTTCTGCGCCGCCACCGGCGTACGCCCCGTCATCGACGAGATCCTGCCGCTGGACCGGGCCCGTGAGGGTTTCGAACGGCTGGCATCCGGCGAGCAGTTCGGCAAGATCGTCCTGACCAACGAGTGATCGAGCCCGCCGGCGGCGTGGCCCGGGGGAGGGCCGGGGCCACGCCGCCGTGCGGGCCCCGGCCGCCCGCGGGTCAGACCCTCGGGCGGCGCAGTATCGCGCCGATGTGGGCCGCCGCCGCGGACAGGTGCCCGCGGGCGTCCTGGAGCTGGTCGGCGGTGACGCCGTGGTCCCGGGCCGCGTCGCGGATGTCGTCGCGGAAGCGGTCCAGCAGGCGGTCCAGGTCGCGGGCCGGTTCGCCGGTGGGGGCCTCGTGCGCCCAGGACGGTTCGTACTCCGCCGGGAAGTCCTCCGGGGGCGTGGAGTACTCCGGCGCGGGGGCCGACTTGCGCGGGGTGGCGCCCGCCCCTTCCGCGGTCCGGCCGAAGCCCCGGTCCTTGCCGAACTCCTTGCCGTACTCCTTCCCGAACTCGCCGAACTCCTTGGCGAGTTCGGTCAGCCCCTCGCGTACCCCGGTCGGCCAGTCGCCACGGGTGAAGTGGTCCTGCACGCGCTCCTGGACCCGGTGGGCGATGCGCTGCATCTCCTCCTGCGCCTGGGCCCGCGCCCGCGCCTGCGCCTCCTGGGCCTGGTGGCGGGCCCGCTGGGCCTCCTCGCGGGCCCGGCGGCTCTCGTCCTTGGCGCGGCGGGCCTGCTCCTTCCACTCCTGCTTGACCCGGCGCATCTCCTCCTTGGCGGCCCGCCAGGCCTCCTTGTCGCCGAGGTCGCCGCTGTCCCCGAGGGGGCCCGTCTCGCCGCCGGTCCGCCCGGAGCCCCGGCGGGCCTCGGAGGCGGCGGCGCGCATCTCGCGCCGCAGATCGCCTGCCGCGCCGCGCACGTCGGCCTTGATCTCGGCGGCGAGCTCCGCCACGGACTCGCGGATCTCCAGCTCCAGGTCGGCCAGCTCGCCGCTGCGGTCGGCGAGTTCGGCGCGGCCGGCGTCGGTGATGGCGTAGACCTTGCGGCCGCCCTCCGTGGTGTGCGTGACCAGGCCCTCGGCCTCCAGCTTGGCCAGACGGGGGTAGACCGTGCCCGCCGAGGGGGCGTACAGGCCCTGGAAGCGCTCCTCGAGGAGTCTGATCACCTCGTAGCCGTGGCGCGGGGCCTCGTCGAGCAGCTTGAGCAGGTACAGGCGCAGACGGCCGTGGGCGAAGACGGGGGGCATGTCAGAGCACCTTCTTGTCGGTCGTGCCGTCGGTCGTGCCGCCGGCCGGGGAGCCGGCGCCGGCCTCGCGGGGGGTGTCGGGCTCGTCCTCGCCCGGCGGGCGGCGCAGCAGCGCGATGGAGCCCGATACCGTCGTCGCCCTGAGCTTGCCGTTGCCCGCGCCGAGCCGGCCGGTGATCTTGTGGGCGCCCCACTGGCCGTGCACGCGCAGTCCGTCGAAGGCGTTGGAGATCGTGCCGCTCGCGGTGTTGGCCTCCACCTCCGCGTCCGCCGGGTGCGGCAGGCGGATCGCGATCTCGCCGGAGACGCTGGTCAGGCGGACGTCGGTGGGCCCGTCCGGGTCCAGGTCGATGATCATGGAGCCGCTGACCGAGTCGGCCCGGACGGAGGGGCCCGAGCCCTCGACCACGGTCAGGTCGCCCGAGACGGAGTTGAACCGCAGATCGCCCGTGACGGCCTGGGCCTCCAGGTTGCCGGACACGGTGTCGGCGCGGACCTGGCCGGAGAGGCCGACGAGGGTGGTGTCACCGGTGACGCCCTTGATCACCGAGGGGCCGCTCGTCCCGGAGACGACCGCGCCCGCGCCGACCACGCCCACCTCCACGCGGGTGTCGGCCGGCACCGCGAGGGAGACGACCGCGCTGCGGCGCCAGCCCTTGCGGTCGAGCCACTTGAGGAAGCCCTTCCACGGCAGGTCGTCGTAGGCGACGGTGAGCGTGCCGCCCTGGTGGGTGACGATCAGGGGTGGACCCTCGATGTCCGTGACCTCCAGGCGCGCGGAACCTTCGTCCGTGCCGACGACGTTCACCGTTCCGTTGACGATGCGGACGTGCAGGTCGCGTACCGGGGTGTCGAAGGTCAGTTTCTGGGGGTCGGCGATGGACCACTCGGACATGAGGCCTCCTTGGCCGGACACGGACACGCCATATCGCGTCTTCTGAGAAACACGATATATCGTGGATGGGGAAAGTCAAGGCGTCTCTGCATAGGCTGTAGGTGCGCCCACAGGGCTGGGCGGACAGGCAGGAGAGGCAGTCCATGTACTTCACCGACCGCGGGATCGAGGAGCTCGAGAAGCGGCGCGGCGAGGAAGAGGTCACCTTCGAGTGGCTCGCCGAGCAGTTGCGCACGTTCGTCGACCTCAACCCGGACTTCGAGGTGCCCGTCGAGCGGCTCGCGACCTGGCTCGCCCGGCTCGACGACGAGGACGACGAGTAACCCGGCGACGCCGGCGATCCGGCGCCGAGAGCGGCGAGGGTGATGAACGGCCCTTGTCGTCCGTTGCCCCTCCCCCTCACCTGTCACCGGAGTTAGCCTTCTTCTCCATTCGGTGAACGGGGGCGTCATGGGTGGAGGAGTCGAACGCGTACGGCTCGACGACGGAACGGTCGTCTGGGCCAGGATCGGCGGGCGCGGCGAGGACGCGCCCGACGAGGGCGGTTACTGGGACACGAGCCTCGGCGACCGGGTCGTCGACATGGCGGGCGGGCTGGCCGGCACGGTGGGCGGCGTCGTGCGCTCCTTGCGCGCCGGTCTGGACACGCCCGCGGCGGTCGAGGTGTCCGTCAGCTTCGGCATTGAACTGACGGCGCAGGCCGGCCGGATCGTGAGCGCCATCGCGCAGGGCGGCGGCACGTCCTCCCTGACGGTGTCCCTGACCTGGACCGAACCCGCGACAGCGGCGGGCGGCGCGGATCCCGCGGCGCCCGGCGGCGGGGACACCGCCCCGCGCCCGCCGGCCCCCGGCTCGGCATGAGCGCCTTCGACGAGATGGTGCGCCCCTCCCTCGCGCGCATCGGCGCAGCGGGTGACGGGTATGCAACGGACCGTGACCCGTACTGGGGATCGGGGTTCTTCATCGCCCCGGGCTGGCTGTTGACCTGTGCCCACGTCGTGGGGAAGGGGGGAGCCGCGGTGTGCCGAGGGGCGAGCGCCTTACGCGTGACCTGGCAGGAACGCTCCACCGAACCCGCCGCCGCCGACGCCTGGCAGGAACGCTCGGGCACCGGGACCGCGGTGCTCCTGGCGCCCCGGCCCGAGGAACCGGAGTCGCTCCGCGACCCCTGGCCGTTCCCCGACCTGGCGCTCGTCCGGGTCGACGGCGCGGACGACGTGCGGTGCCTCTGGCTGGGCGACCGGGAACCCGGCGCCCGCGCCCCGCTCGGGCTGTACGGCTGGTCCCTGCAGACCGGCGAGCTGGGCGTCCGGCACGGCACCGGCGAACTCGCGGGTTCCGACGCCCGCGCACTGCTGCTCGGCGGCAGCCTGCCGATCGGCGGACTGTCCGGCGGACCCGTGCTCGACCTGCGGCACGGCTCCGTCGTCGGCGTCATCAAGGGCCGCCGCCGGGAGGAGGGCGTCGCCGTCCCGGTCACCGCGCTGCACGAGCTGCTGGACCGGCGCGACACGGCCGGCGTCCTGCGCGACGTGCTGCGCGCGCACGATCGGCACCATCTCCGGCTCCTGGACGACCCGTCGCCGTACCCGAACTGGACCATGCTCCAGGCCACGCTGCCCGCGCTCGCGCCGCCCGTCTCCGGGATCACCGCCGAACTCCGGGCGCGGCTCTACGGCCACCTCGCCGAGCTGCCGCCGCCCGCCGGGGCGGGCGAGATCGTCCACCTCGTGGAGCAGGTCAAGGAGCGGGTGCGGGGCGAACGGCTGCGCTCGCTGGTGCCGCGGAACGTGCGGACCTGGCGCGAGGGCGCGGCCCTGCTGTACGGACTGCGCACCCTGGACGAGGAGGGCGGCGGGACGCTGGTCGACCTCGACGCCGTCCTGCTGTACGCGGCGGAGGTGGTGCGCAGGACCGTGCGGGAGCGCCCCGGTGAGACCGACCCGGCCCTGCTGCGCGCGTTCACCGAATGGCTCGGCGCGCAGGCCGGGAGGCACCGGCACTGGGCGGTGAGCGGGGCCATCCGGGGACTGCTGGACGGTGTCGACGGCCGGTGGCCGGACGGAGGAGCGAACGCGGCGGCGGGTGGAGCGGCCGGAGGGGTGACGGGTACGGGGCCGGGCGCCGGCCGCACCCCCACGAGCACCCCCGTGCCCGCCGCAGCCGCCACTACGGCCGCCGCCACGGCCGCGCCCCCCGCCCCCGTGACCGTCCCTCCCCTCGTTTCCGGACTCCAGGCCCCGCCCGCGCCCGTGCTCCCGTCCATACCCGAGCCCCCGGCCCCGCCGGACCTTCCGTTCGTCCCCGACCCCCGGGTCGCCCCCGAGGCCCACGGGGTGGGGGCCACGCCGGCCGAGGCGGTGGCCACCGGCCGTACCGACGTCCTCGTCAGGGTCGGCGCGTCCATGTACGGCGGGCTGCATCCCTGGAGCGTGGAACTGGTCCACGACGGCCTCGACGTCACCCCGGTCGCGTCCGACGACCGGGGGGTGCCCGTCGGCGAACTCGCGGCGGTGCTGCGCGCGCCGCTGGGCCGCGCGCTGGACCTCGGCGACCAGGGCGAGCACCTCGCCGGGATCGAGGTCTTCCTCCCCCGCAAGCTGTTCGACCTGCCGGTGGACGAGTGGCAGTTGCTGCCCGACCACCCCGGCGCGCCGGGGGACGAGGGCCGGGACGACGAGGAGGACGACGACTTCGTGGACGAGCGGTCCATGCCCCTCGGCATGCGCCGGACCGTCGTCATCCGGGACCTGCGGCGCAACGAGCGCCCGCCCTCCCCGGAGTGGCGCAGGCGCTGGCGGGCGGTGGCCCGCGGACCGCTCACGCACGAGCCGCTGCACGGCCGCGCCCCGGCCGACGGCCACGCCGCCATGCCCCGCTCGGGGAGCCGCTACCCGTACTACGGCACCCTGACGGCGCTGGACGACACCTGCGTCCCGGTCTACTGCGGTCCCGTGGCGAGCGGGGAGGGGCAGGCGGCGATGAGGGACGCGCTGACGGCGGGCCACCCGGTGGTGCTGTGGCGCCGGGACCGGCACGACCACGACGAATGCAAGGACTTCCACGAGCAGGCCGCCCATGTGGTGGGCGCCGCCCGGCACGCCGACGGCCTGCACGAACCGGTGCGCGAGCTGCGCATCCGGCTGTACGACCCCGACGCTGCCGGGGCGCAGGGCCTGCGCGGGAAACTGGCCCTCCTCTACGATCCGCCGGACCGCCCGCCACGATCCGCCGGGACGATGCGCCCGCCCCCGCTGGCCGCTCCGGACGGCTGACGCATGGCGTGTGCCAGGCGGACGGATCCGCCGGAGCGCCAGGCGAAGAGTTCCGCCGGAGAGCCAGGCGGACCGCCCCGCCGGACAGCGCGGCGGAGGGTCCCGCCGGACAGGCCCGGCGGACGCCCGCGGATGGCCGGCCGGTCCCACGGCCGGCCCGGCCCCGGCCCTGCCGCCGTCCCCGCCCGCCCCGGCCGCCCGCCGGTCCGGTCGCCACCCCACGGCGGATCCGCCCGGCGCGCCCGGACATCCCGTCAAACCCCGTACGCAACACGGCTGTTCGAAGGTCCGGAAGTGAACGCCGGGCCGCTCGAACCTCGGCAGACACGGCCGCCTGACGGTAGCCTCGTAGCGCGCATGGCCGGGCCCGCTGCATGATCACCGGATTTGGGAGGAGCCCAAGGTGAACGACTGGCGGATCTACTGCGGAGTGGGTCAGCCGCACGACGGCATGCGGCGGTTGCCGCCCCCGCCGCCCTGGCGCGACTTCACGTCCGCCCGGGGCGACGACGCGGAGGCCGGCCCCGAGGACCCCAGCAGCGCCCGCCGGCTCGGCGTCCGCCGCCGCCTGGTGGAGAGCTACGCGCCCCGGCCGGCCGAGGTGGACGCGGTCAACGCGGCCCTGTACCTGCGCCGGCCGCTCCTGGTCACCGGCAACCCGGGCACGGGCAAGTCGACCCTGGCGTACGCCATCGCCCATGAACTCGGTCTCGGCAAGGTGCTGCGCTGGCCCATCGTCAGCCGCACCGGTCTCCAGGACGGGCTGTACCGGTACGACGCCATAGGCCGCCTCCAGGACGTGCAGCTCGAGCGGGCCCGCGGCGGCGAGGGCGGCACGGCCGCGCCCGGCATCGGCTCCTACATCCGGCTCGGCCCGCTCGGCACCGCCCTGCTGCCCGCCGAGCAGCCCCGCGTACTGCTCATCGACGAACTCGACAAGAGCGACCTCGACCTGCCCAACGACCTGCTCAACACCCTGGAGGAGGGCGAGTTCTCCATCCCCGAGCTGGAGCGGCTGGCCGACCGCGAACCCGTCGTCGAGGTGCTGACCCACGACGGCGGCCGGGTCGCCGTGCACGGCGGCCGTATCGCCTGCACCGCCTTCCCGGTGATCGTCCTGACCTCCAACGGCGAACGCGACTTCCCCGCCCCGCTGCTGCGGCGCTGCGTCCAGCTCGAGCTGGACCCGCCCGGCGAGGAGCAGCTCACCGCGATGGTCGAGGCGCACCTCGGCACGGAGGGTGTGGCCGGCGGGGCCGATCTCATCCGCAGGTTCCTGGAGCGCGAACCCGGCGAGGTGCTCGCCGCCGACCAGCTCCTCAACGCCCTCTTCCTCACCCGCCACGACCCGCGCGCGCAGAGCCTCACCCGGGAGCGGATCGCCGAGATGCTCATGCAGCCGCTCGACCGTACGAGGTGAGGGACGGATGCCCGGGATGCGCCTGGACGAGCTGATCGGCAAGCTGCGCCAGGGCGGGCTCGACCTCACCGCGGAAGACGTGGCCGACGCGGTCTGGCTGGCCCGGCGGCTCGGCGCGGCGCCGCCCCGCGACGCGCCCGCGCGGCAGCCCGGCCCCGGCCCGGTGGACCCGCCCGCCGCCGGTCCGGACGCAGCTCCCGTCGACGCCGACGCCGACGCCGACGCCGGCACGCAGACGCCGGCCGCCGAACCGCCCCGGACCCGGGCGGACGCCCCCGCAGCCCCGGTACCGCTGCTCACCCCCGGCCTCCCGGCGCGCCCGCACGGGAACGCCGGCGCGCCCACCGCCTTCCCGGTCCGGGCGCCCGCCGCGGGCGCCCTGCCCGGGCTGCTCGGCCTGGAGAAGGCGCTGCGCGCCCTCGGCCGCTACCAGGTCGCCGCCGCCCCGCCCCGTGACGAGCGGATCGACGAGGAGGCCACCGCCGAGCGCGCCGCCGCCAGCGGCATCCTGCTCCCGGTCACCCGGCCCGGCCGCCGCCGGCGCTGCGACGTCCAGCTGCTCATGGACACCGGACCCAACATGGCCGTCTGGGGGCAACTGGTCGAGGAACTAAGGCAGGCCTGCCAGCAGTCCGGCGCCTTCGCCTCGGTCCGCGTCCACCAGCTGTACGCCGACGACTCCGGCGCCCTCCTCGTCGGTACGACCACCGGTCCCGGACGGCACACCCGGCTGCGCCCGGCCGACGAACTGCACGATCCCACCGGCCGCCGGCTCACCTTCGTCATCAGCGACTGCGTGGGCCCGCTGTGGCAGAACGGCAGCGCGCAGCGGCTGCTGCACCAGTGGCCGCGCACCGCCCCGCTGGCCGTCGTCCAGCCGCTGCCGCCCCGCCTGTGGGGCCGTACCGAGCTGCCCGCCGAGCCGGGCCTGCTGGTCCGCCCCTACGGGGTGGCCGGGAAGCTTTCCTTCGAACCCGACGACGAGCCGTGGGAGGAACCCGCGCCGGGCGCCCGGCCGGTGCCGGTGCTGCAGCCCACCCCGGAGGCCTTCGAGGCCTTCGCCCGGCTGCTCGGCGGCAGCGGTCCGGTGAGCGAGCGGGCCTGGGCGGCGTTCACCGACCCGGGCAGGGCCCCGGCGCCCGCCGGTGCGGCCGCGCGGGAGGACGGCCCGTCGTACGACGACGGTGATCCGTACGGCGGCGACCGGTCGCGCGTCCACGACGAGCCGCGCAGCGACGACGAGTTGCTGCGGGCCTTCCGTGCCGGAGCCTCGCCCGGCGCCGTACGGCTCGCCGTCTATCTCGCCGCGGCCCCGCTCACCCTGCCCGTGATGCAACTGGTGCAGCGGGCGATGCTGCCCGACACCGGGCCCATGGAACTGGCCGAGGTGCTGCTCGGCGGGCTGCTCAGGCAGCTCCCCGGCACCGGTGACCAGCCCTGCTTCGCCTACTCGGGCCGGGTGCAGAACCTGCTGCTGTCCTCCCTCGACCAGGACACCGCCGGACTCGTTCTCAAGCACTGCTCGGCGTACGTGGAGCGGCACTTCGGGCGCGGCACCCGCAACTTCGCCGCGCTCGCCGCGGCCCGGCTCGCCGACCACGACCCGTCCGCCGGCGCCGGTCACGTCCCACCGGACGGCGTCCGCCCCGAGGACGGCGGCAGCGTCGAGGCCGAGCTGTTCGCCCGGATCCCGGCCCGCGTCCTGCGCTTCTACCTGCCCGACCTCGTCACGCCCGACCCGCTCACCGAGGCCGAGCGCCTGCTCGACCAGTGGCGCCACCTGGCCGACCCGGAGGTGCTGCGCCGCGCCCGTGAACAGGCCCGCGCGGCTACCGCCCCCGCCCACGCCGTCCTCCCGGGCGCCGGCGCCGCCGTCCGGTCCCACCTGGTCCTCGGTCGCGTCCTGCGCGCCGAGGCGGGCACGGCGGCCGCACGTGCGGCGGGGCGCCGCGCCGAGCTGCTGCGCGAGGCGGCGGCCGAACTCGCCGCGGCGCACGCGGCGGCCGGCGCCGACAGCCGTGAACGCGCCGAGGCCGCGCTGGAACTGGCCTCCTGCCGCCGTGAGCTGTGGCGTCTGACGGCGGAGGGCGACCAGCTCGCCGCCGCCCTGGACGTCCTGGACGCCGCGGCCGCGCCCTGGCCGTCCCTGACCGAACGGGCACGGGCCTGGCCGGGCGCCGGGCACGAGGCCCCCTCCGCGCGCCCGGACGACACCGGCGGGAGCGCCCGGCCCGGCACCGGGACGGGGGAGGGGACGGCCGACGGTACGGTCCCGGCCGCCCGGGCGGACGCGGACGATACGGCTCGCGGCGCGACCGTCGCACAGCACCGGGCGCCGACGGCTGCCGGCGAGGGCGCCCGGCCCGGCACGGACACGGGCGGCGGGACGGCCGACGGCGTGGCCCCGGCCGCCCGGGCGGAGGCGGACGGTACGGCTCGCGGCGCGACCGTCGCACAGCACCGGGCGTCGACGGCTGCCGATGAGGGCACCA